>CALQQB010000003.1 GCA_943332615.1 Phenylobacterium deserti | reverse complement strand
TTGACGAACTGACCGAGGTGGAGGGCCGCCTCGTCCTGCGCTCACTGCCGGACCTCGCCGCCGAGGACTTCGCGCTGCTGATGCGCCGCTACGGCGTCGAGCTGATCGCCGAGAAGGTGGAGCACGAGCGCCAGGTGGTGGACATCCTCGAACTCGACATCAGCCTGGCCCAGGGTCACCTGTTCGGCGAGCCTCGCGCCATCAAGGAAGCCGTCCTCGATGAGGCCGGCCCCCCGCCCACCACTGTGGTCCAGATGCCGCAGCGGCGCGCCGGGTAGGAGGCGTCACCGCTTCGCCGCGCGGGCGGACTGTGATACCGCCCCGCCCGATGACTTATCCCTCGACAGGCCCCGCCGTGATCTCCGGGCTCTCGCAGCTCGCCGCCCGCTACGAGGTGCTGCTGTGCGACGTCTGGGGGGTGATCCATAACGGCCGCGAGAGCTTTCCAGCCGCCTGCGCGGCGCTGGCGCGGTTCCGGGCCGAGGTGGGCCCGGTGATCCTGATCTCCAACGCCCCCCGGCCGCATCCGCCGATCGTCGAGCAGCTGGACAGTCTCAATGTGCCCCGCGCCGCCTGGACGAAGCTGGTCACGTCCGGCGACGCCACCCGCGCCCTACTGGCCGAGCGTGCGCCGGGGCCGGTGTGGGCGATCGGGCCGGAGCGCGACGCAGTGCTTTATGAGGGGCTGGGCCTGACGTTCTCGGAGCCCGAGGAAGCGGCCTTCATCTGTGTCACCGGACCCTACGACGACGAGCGGGAGGAGCCGGGCGACTATCGCGCGCGGTTCATGGACTGCGCGGCGCGCGGCCTGGAGCTGATATGTGCCAACCCCGACATCGTGGTGCAGCGGGGCGACCGGCTGATCTATTGCGGCGGGGCCCTGGCGGAGCTCTACGACTCCTTGGGCGGGCGTTCGCTGATGGCGGGCAAGCCGCACCCCCCGATCTACGAAATGGCGCTCAGGGAGGCCGAGGCCCAGCTAGGCCGGCCGGTGGACCCGACCCGAGTGCTCTGCGTCGGCGACGGTCTGCCTACCGACGTTCGCGGCGCCAACGCCCGCGGGCTGGACGTGCTGTTTGTCGCCAACGGCATCCACGGTGCCGAGACCCTGGGCCCGACGGGACTGAATGCCGCGGTCGTGGACGACCTGTTGCGGCAATCGGGGCTGACAGCGACATGGGCGATGGCCGATATGATCTGGTAGATGGCCAGCAGGTTGTCCGCACGGGATGCACGACCCCGGCGGCGGCGATGGGGTACAGACGTAAGGCAGGAGGGGAGCAGACGTGCAGGGACTCTATTTCGACGAACTGAGCATCGGCCAGGCGGCCGAGATGAGCCGGGTGGTCGGGGCCGCCGACATCGAAGCCTTCGCCGAGGTCTCGGGCGACAACAACCCGGTGCACCTGGACGAGGCCTACGCCAAGACCACCACCTTCGGCGAACGCATCGCCCATGGCATGCTGTCGGCCGGCTACATCTCGGCCCTGCTGGGCACGCGGCTGCCGGGGCCGGGGTGCATCTACCTCTCACAGTCGCTGCGGTTTCGCCGGCCGGTGAAGATCGGCGACCTGGTGGTGGCCCGCGTCACGGTGAAGACACTCGACGACAGCCGAGGCCACGTGACCCTGGATACCGTCTGCGAGGTCAACGGCAAGACGGTTATCGATGGCGAAGCTTTGGTGATCGCGCCACGCCGCGCAGCATGATTATACAGGGCGCATGAAGCGTATTCGGGTCATCCGCGGCTGGAAGGATCTGACGGAAGGTGACCGCGGCGCCGCCGTGGCCATGGGCAGTTTCGACGGCGTCCACCTGGGCCACCAGCGGGTGATCGGCCTAGCCGCCAGGGCGGCGGCCGATCTGGGCGCGCCGCTGGGGGTGATCACACTCGATCCTCACCCGCGCGCCTATTTCCGGCCCGACGAGCCACTGTTCCGCCTGATGAAGCCGGACCAGCAAGCGCGCGCGCTGGAGAAACTGGGGGTCGATATGCTGTACGTCCTACCGATGGACGCCGAGCTGGCGGAGATGACCGACCGGGCCTTCGCGGCGGAGGTGCTGCACCAGGGGCTTGACGCGCGGCATGTAGCCGTCGGCTTCGACAACTCCTTTGGCAAGAACCGCACCGGTTCGCCCCAGGCCATGCGCGCCTACGGGCAGGAGATGGGCTTCGGGGTCTCCGTGGCCGATCCGGTGGGCGACCTGGACGGCGACAAGTTCTCCTCCACCGCCGTCCGCGACGCGCTGCGCGACGGCAAGCCCGAAGTCGCCGCGGAGATCCTGGGCCGCCCGTTCGCTGTCGAGGGGCCGGTTCAGCGCGGCCGCCAGCTCGGTCGCAAGCTCGGCTTTCCCACCGCCAACGTCGATATGGGCGATTATGTGAGCCCGCGATTCGGGGTCTATGCGACCCGCACGCGGCTGTCGGACGGCCGTGTCGTTCCAGGCGTGGCGAACATAGGCGTGAATCCGACCGTCCAGGGCATCACCCGGCCGCTGCTTGAGGTCTGGCTGTTCGACTTCGATGAGGACATCTACGACCGCATCATCGAGACCAGCCTAATCGCCTTCCTGCGCCCAGAGGAGAAGTTCGACGGGCTGGAGACGATGACCGAGCAGGTTATGCGGGACGCGGCGCAGGCGCGGGCGCTGCTAGGCGCCTGACGCCCTATCGCGCGACGGTAATGTCTTTGATCAAGGCCTGGACGGAGGCCTTGCCGCCAGCGTTCCAGACGACCTTCAGGTGCGCCAGGGTGCGGGCGGCCGCGTCGTCGTGCTTCCACTCGCAGTCGTCGAACCGGCAGCTCTGGAACACCGGAGGTTCGCCGCCGGCGTAGACCAGCCGCGACTTCTGGAACTCGCAGTCGGAGAAGACTTCGCCGTCCAGCAGGACGGTTTCGTGATTGAAAATGACGCCGCTAGGCATGGTCTCAGCTTTCGCCGGTGGGCGGCTCGGCCGGCCCCTGGGGATTGGCTTCGGTGGCGGCGCGTTCACGTTCGCGCAGCTTCTCGGCCTTCTTCAACGCCTTCTGGCGATCGCGCTCCATGCGCTCGAACTGATAATTTGGCTTCCGCGCCATGGACTTCCCCCGTCAGTGAAAAAGAAGCGTGTTTGGAAAAGAACGGGCGCGCCGCACAGCGGCGCGCCCGACTTCTAGATGGGTCCGCCCGGCAAGCCGGGCGAGCCTGTCTTATCCTAGGCCGACTGCAGTTGGCCGGCGGACATCTTGCCGCTGCGCTGGTCGCGCTCGAGTTCGAAGGACAGCTTCTGGCCTTCGTTGATCGAGCCCAAGCCCGAACGCTCAACCGCCGAGATGTGCACGAACACGTCCGCGCCGCCGTCGTCGGGTTGAATGAAGCCAAAGCCCTTGGTGGGGTTGAACCACTTCACGGTGCCGATAGCCATGATATTGCCTCTTAGTCACAAGATTTCGCACGCCCCGAGCGGGGTAGCGGACCAAATCATGAAATGGATCGTTGGAAGTCCGGAGCTCAATCCGAAGAATAAGCGTGGAGAGCTGCCGAGCCAGATCGGTATTTGATGGAGGCTGTTTAGAGCAATAGTTTTGAACCCGCCAGTCAAATCGCGCTGGCGCTTCCTGGTCGTGGATTGCGTCACGCGATCGACAGCCGGCCCGCGAGGGTCAGCAGCGCGGAAACACCGAAGTGGAGGACATTTGCTACGAGCCCTCCGAGCCTCGCGGCGCCGGGTGCGGCAATAGCGCCGCCGACCGCGATGAGCGCGGTGGTCTCCACCAGAGCGGCTGGTGGATGCGGGGAACGGAAGGAACAGCCGCCCCTCCGCCTTTCGGCGAAGGGGCGCCAAAATCCTCAGTCCGGCTTGGCCAGGCTGCGCAGCACGTAGTTCAACACGCCGCCGTTCTTGAAGTACTCGAGCTCCATCGGCGTATCGATGCGGCAGCGGACCGGGAAGCGGGCGATGCGGCCGTCCGACGGACGGTACATCTCCACGATCAGCTGCTTGCGGGGCGCGAGCTCCGTCAGGCCGCGGATGGTCACGATCTCCTCCCCAGTAAGACCGAGCTTGTTCCAGCCTTCCTGCAGGAACTGCAGCGGCAGCACGCCCATCCCGACCAGGTTCGAGCGGTGGATGCGCTCGAAGCTCTCGGCCACTACGGCGCGAACGCCCAGCAGCTTCGTGCCCTTGGCCGCCCAGTCGCGCGATGAGCCGGTGCCGTATTCCTTGCCCGCGAACACCACCAGCGGGCGGCCCTCGCCCTGGTAGCGCATGGCCGCGTCGTAGATCGACATCTGGTCGCCGGATGGGAAGTGCTTGGTCACGCCCCCTTCGACCTCAGGCGTGATCCGGTTGCGGATGCGGATGTTGGCGAAGGTGCCGCGCATCATCACTTCGTGGTTGCCGCGCCGGGCGCCGTAGCCATTGAAGTCCGTCGGCGGCACCTGGCGGTCGATCAGGTACTTGCCGGCGGGGGTGGTGGCCCGGAACGAGCCGGCCGGTGAGATGTGGTCAGTGGTGATCGAGTCGCCGAACACCCCAAGGACGCGGGCTTCGACAATATCGACGACCGGCTTCGGCTCCATGGTCAGCCCCTCGAAGTACGGGGGGTTGGCGACGTAGGTCGAGGTCATGTCCCAGTCGTAGGTCTGTCCCCCTTTGACCTTGATGCCCTGCCAGTTCTTGTCGCCCTTGAAGACGTCAGCGTAGCGGGTGGCGAACATCTTGCTGGTCACGTGCTTGCGCTGCAGCGCCGTCACCTCGGCCGTCGTGGGCCAGATGTCCTTCAGGTAGACGGGCTTGCCGTCCTTGCCCTCGCCCAGGGACTCGGTGGTCAGGTCGATATTCATCGAGCCGGCCAGGGCATAGGCCACCACCAGCGGCGGCGAGGCCAGGTAGTTGGCGCGGGTGTCCGGGTTCACGCGGCCTTCGAAGTTGCGGTTGCCCGAGGTGACCGAGCAGACCACCACGTCGTTCTTCTGGACCGACTCGGAGATCGCCACGGCTAGCGGGCCGGAGTTGCCGATGCAGGTGGTGCAGCCGTAGCCCACCAGGTTGAAGCCCAGCGCGTCCAGCGACTTGGTTAGGCCGGCCGACTTCAGGTAGTCGGTGACCACCTGCGATCCGGGCGCCAGCGAGGTCTTCACCCACGGCTTCACCTTAAGGCCCTTTTCGAGCGCCTTCTTGGCCACCAGACCCGCGGCGATCAGCACGCCGGGGTTGGAGGTGTTGGTGCAAGACGTAATGGCCGCGATGACCACGTCACCGTTGCCGATGTCGTAGTTCTCGCCCTCGACCGCGAAGCGATCGGTCAGCGTGCCCGGCTTGCCGAACATCTCGCCTTCCATCGCGCCCTTGAACTCGGACGCGGCGGACGTCAGCTCCACCCGGTCCTGCGGGCGCTTCGGGCCGGCCATCGACGGAACGACGGTCGCCATGTCCAGCTCAAGGGTGTCGGTGAACACCGGATCCGGATCGGTCGGCTCGCGCCACATCCCCTGGGCCTTGGCGTAAGCCTCGACCAGGGCGACGCGCTCAGGCGCCCGGTTGGTGGCGGCCAGGTAGTCGATGGTGGCTTGCGTCACCGGGAAGAAGCCGCAGGTGGCGCCGTATTCTGGGGCCATGTTGGCGATGGTCGCCTGGTCTTCCAGCGTCATCTTGGCCAGGCCAGGGCCGTAGAATTCGACAAACTTGCCGACCACGCCGCGCTTGCGCAGCATCTGGGTGACGGTCAGCACTAGGTCAGTGGCCGTCGTGCCTTCCTTCAACTCGCCGTCCAGCTTGAAGCCGATGACCTCGGGGATGAGCATCGGGATCGGCTGGCCCAGCATGGCCGCTTCCGCCTCGATGCCGCCCACGCCCCAGCCCAGCACCGCCAGGCCGTTGATCATGGTGGTGTGGCTGTCGGTGCCAACGACGGTGTCGGGGTAGGCTACTTCCACGCCCTCGTCCGAGTTCGTCCAGACGGTCTGTGCGAGGTACTCAAGATTCACCTGGTGACAAATTCCTGTGCCGGGCGGTACGACGCGGAAATTGTTGAAGGCTGAGGAGCCCCAGCGCAGGAAGTTGTAGCGCTCGATATTGCGCTCGTACTCACGATCGACGTTGTGGCCGAACGCCTTGGCGTTGCCGAAGAAATCCACCATCACCGAGTGGTCGATCACCAGATCGACGGGGTTCAGCGGATTGATCTTGTCCGGGTTGCCGCCCAGCGCCGTCATGGCGTCACGCATCGCGGCCAGATCGACCACCGCCGGCACGCCGGTGAAATCCTGCATCAGCACGCGAGCCGGGCGGAAGCTGATTTCATGCTCCACCGAACCGCGGTTCACCGTCCAGGCCGCGACCGCCTTGAGGTCGTCGGAGGTCACCGTATCGTTGTCTTCGTTGCGAAGCAGGTTCTCGAGAAGCACCTTCATCGAGATCGGAAGCGTCGAAACGCCCGAAAGTCCGGCTTCCTCGGCCGCCGGGAGGCTGTAGTAAGCGTAGGTCTTGTCCCCGACCGTCAACAGACGGCGGGCCTTCAGGGTGTCTACGGACGCCATATTCGGAGATCCTTTCTCTGTTCCCTGCCACCGAAAATCTGCGGAAGGATCGCGCGCTCAGTGGGCGACGGACTCACAGCGTTCGTCCCCGCGCGGCGTTGATGCCCCCCGGCAGTGGTAGCCGATGTTTTCATAGACCTCGGATTCTGTCGCGTCCATGCGCCGCAGGGCGACGCTTTTCAAAAGGCTCGGTGACAGCGTGATCGAACAGCTTCTGCTCAGGGGCTGCGCCATTCGACGCGGCGGCCGCCTGCTCTTCGAAGGCGTGGACCTCTCACTCCGACGGGGAGAGGCCTGCGCGCTGACCGGACCCAACGGTTCGGGGAAGACCAGCCTGCTGCGCGCAGTGGCCGGTCTGGTGCGGCTGGAGGCGGGCGAGGTGGCCTTCGGGGATCTCGACTCGGCCGAGGCGCGGGGCGAGGGGCTGCACTTCGTCGGGCACGCGGACGGGCTGAAATCGTCTCGGACGGCGCGGGAGGAACTGGCGTTCTGGACGCGTTGGGGCGGCGGGACGGACGGCGCGGTGCGCGAGGCCGCCGAGGCGCTGGACCTGGTTCGGCTGCTGGACCTGGAAGTGCGCCGCCTGTCGGCCGGCCAGCGTCGTCGGCTGGCGCTGTCCCGTCTGCTGGCCGCGCCGCGCGCCCTGTGGCTGCTGGACGAACCGCTGAGCCCGCTGGACGCCCGCTGGCGCGAGGGCTTCGGCGTCCTGATGGCCCGCCACCTGGAGAGCGGCGGCATGATCCTGGCCGCGGTTCATGACCCGCTGCCGGTCGCCGCCAAGAGCTTGGAGATCATCGGATGAGCCGGCTCTCCGCGCTTCTCGTCCGCGAGACCGCGCTCGCCTGGGGCCGTGGCGGCGGCCCGCTGGTCACGGTGGGGTTTTACGCCGGCGTCGCGACCCTGCTGCCGCTAGCCATCGGTCCGGAGCCCGAGCGCCTGGCCGCCATCGCGCCGGGCGCGGCCTGGGTGGCGCTGGCGCTGGCCTCGCTCCTGTCGCTGGATCGCCTGTTCGAGCGCGACTACGAAGACGGGGCCCTGGACCTGCTGACGCTCTCGCCGACGCCCCTGGAGCTCACCTGCTTCCTCAAGTGTCTCGGCCAGTGGTTGGCCACCGGAGCCCCCCTGGCGCTGGCGGCCCCCATCGCTGCGATCGCCCTAGGCGCCAAGCCGGACCTGGCCCCGCTGATCTTCGCCTGCGCCCTGCTGGGGGGTCTGGCCTTCGCCTTCACCGGGGGGATCGGGGCGGCGCTTAGCCTCGGCGCCCGGCGCGGCGGCCTGCTGACCGCCGTGATCGTGCTGCCGTTGTTCGTGCCGCCGGTGATCTTCGGCGGAGGGGCGCTGGACGCGTTCGCCAGCGGACTGCCCTGGAGCAGTGGCCTGGCCCTGCTGGGCGCCTACGCCGCGATGTCGGTGGCGATCGGCCCCCTGGCGATGGCCGCGGCCTGCCGGAACGCCTTGAGCTGAGCCGGCAAGGCAGGGTCCGAGAAGTCGCCGGACCGTCGCAGACGCCCCGCCGAGAGCTTCACGCAGCCAGGCGGCTTGCGAGGCGGGCGCTCGGGCCCTATGCGAGACGCATGAACTGGGCGCCCGCTTTCCTGTCCAATCCGGAACGCTTCATGGCGTTCTCCCGCTGGGCCGCGCCGATGTTCGGTGTGATCGCGGCGATCCTCGCCGCTGTCGGCCTCTACCTGGGTTTCACCGCGCCCGAGGACTATCAGCAGGGCCAGACGGTGCGGATCATGTTCATCCATGTGCCCGCCGCCTACATGGCCAGCTTCGTCTACGTCTGCCTGGGCGGCGCGAGCTTTCTGTCGCTGATCTTCCGCCACGCCCTGGCCGACGCCGCCGCCCAGGCCGCCGCGCCCCTGGGGGCGGGCTTCACCCTGCTGGCCCTGGTCACCGGCGCGTTGTGGGGCCGGCCGATGTGGGGCGCCTTCTGGGTATGGGACGCGCGCCTGACCTCGGTGCTGGTGCTGTTCCTGCTCTATGTGGCCTACATCGCGCTCCGTGCCTCCATGGACGACGAGGTCAAGGCCGCCCGTGCTGGGGCGATCCTGGCCCTAGTGGGCGCCATCAACCTGCCCATCGTCCACTACAGCGTCGATTGGTGGAACACGCTTCACCAGGGCGCCTCGGTGTTCAAGAGGGGCGGTTCCAGCCTGGCGCCGGTGTTTCTCCAGCCCCTGCTGATCATGGCGCTGGCCTACACCTCGGCCTTCGGGTCGCTTTGGCTGGTGGGCATCCGTGGCGAGGTATGGCGCAGGCGCGCCGAGGCAGCGGCCCTGCGCGCGGCGAGAAGCTGAGCATGCTGGATTTCGAGTACGCCGAGTTCATCGTCCCGGCCTTCGCCATCACCATTCTCACCTTCGCCGCCATGATCTGCTTCTCGCTTAACCACGCGCGGCGCTGGCGGAAGCGCTACGAGGAGTTGAGCCGCAAGTGAGCCGGTGGCTGGCGATCCTGCCTCTCGTCGCCATCGCAGCCCTGGGGGCGCTGTTCTATTTCTTCGCCTTACGGCACGACCCCCACTTCCAGCCCAAGGCCCTCGTCGGGCGCGCGATCCCGGACCTGGCCCTGCCGGAGCTCACGGATGGCCAGCCCGTGCGTCTGCGCGACGCGGCGGCCCAAGGCCCGATCATCGTCAACTTCTTCGCCTCCTGGTGCGCGCCCTGCGAGATCGAGCATCCGGTGCTGATGGGGCTGAAGGGCCGCGGCGTGCGTGTGGTGGGCATTGCCTACAAGGACGCCCCGCCCAACACGCGGGCCCTACTGACCCGCCTCGGCAACCCCTTCGCCCAGGCCCTGGTGGACCGCGACGGCCGCGCCGGCGTCGAGTTTGGGGTCACCGGCGTGCCGGAGACCTATCTGATCGCCAGGGGCGGCCAGGTTCTGGCCAAGCACACCGGTCCGCTGACCGAGGCCGACGCCGCGGCCCTGGCGCGACAGGCGTATTAACCCGGCATTGAGACCGGCGCGCCAAGGTGGCGGCGCGCGTTAACCATGTCCCGGCCAGGCCCCTTGAACACGATCCGCCCCAACCTTTCGCCGCCAATGCCGCACTCCCCCCAGGGCGCCGATGCCGGCCGGCTGCCCGCCGCGAAGGCGTTCTTCGCACTGGCCTCGGGTGGACAGGGTCGGTCCCCGGCCGTCTCGGCCCTGGTTCCGGCCCAGGAAGGCGCGCCGCCCGCACCGATCTCCCGCGCCGCGGGACCGGCCGACCCCCAGAAGATCGCGCGTCCAGGTTCGCTGTTCGACATCCGCGTCTGACGCCCTGCGTCCTGTGGCGACGCTAAGTTACGAAATTAACTAATTTTTGTCAGGGAACGCCAGGGCGCGCCGGGAGTTTGCACCCCGATGACTGGACGCGATCACAAGATTCAGGCGGAAGCCTCGGCGCTCTGGCGCCAACTTCGCAGTGATACGCCGCCGGAGGGCGCCGACGGATCCATGCTGCTGGACCAGATTCTGGGCGGCCTGCCGGAACCCGGCTATGAGCGTCTCGCCAACCCGCATCTGCGCCTGTCGAACATCGCCCTCCCCAAGCGAGCCTGACCTACTTCGCCGCCGGCTCGTCCTTGGGCGCGTGTTTCAGGATCAGCGGCATCTGGCTCATGAAGAACACGAAGATCAGAATCGCCGTGCCGGGGAACTTGTAGAGCCCCCAGATACGCGTCGTCTGGGTCCGCCAGATTACCTCATTGGCCGCCGCCAGCACGAAAAACATCAGGGCGTAGCGGATCGTCAGCGTGCGGACCACGGCGTCCGGCAGGTGCAGTTCGGCGCCGATGAGCGCCCGGAGCGGGTTCTTGCCCCGCGCCAGCGCCGTCAGCAGCGCGATCCCGATCCCGGTGTCCAGAATCGTCAGCTTCATCTTGATGATGCGTTCGTCGTGGAAATAGATCGTGGCGGCGCCGAAGATCACCCCCACCACCGCGGTGGCCAGCGGCAGCGGCGCGATCCGCTTCTCGAAGACATAACCCACGATCAGCGCCGCGATCGAACCCCCCACCACCGCCCAGCTGGCGACAATCGCGCTGCCGGTGACCATCAGGGTGACCAGGAAGGCCGCCAGGCCGGCGTAGTCCACGAACAGCCGCACCCAGCGCCCCTTCTTGTCGGCCGGCGGGGTCTTGTCGTTCATCGTCGAGGCTCCTCAATACCGACCAGGAGCCGGGCAAACGCACGCGCATTGAACGGCTGCAGGTCATCGACCCCTTCGCCGACGCCAATCAGCTTGATGGGGGAATCCGACGCTTGTGCGACCGGCACCAGCACACCGCCGCGCGCGGTGCCGTCCAGCTTGGTCATGACGATGCCCGAGACCCCGATCTGGTTGCCGAAGATGTTCTCCTGGGCCAGCGCATTGCGGCCCACGGTGGCGTCCAGCACCAGGAGGGTCTCGTGCGGGGCCGCGGGATCGATCTTCTTGACGACACGGATGATCTTCAAGAGCTCGTCCATCAGCCCCTGCTTGTTCTGCAGCCGGCCGGCGGTGTCGATCAGCACCACGTCATAGGCCTCGGCGCGCGCCTTCTCGATGGCGTCGAACGCCAGGCCCGCGGCGTCGGAGCCGGTGGGGCGGCCCATGAAGTCGGCGCCCGCACGCTCGGCCCACACTTTAAGCTGCTCGACGGCGGCGGCGCGAAAGGTGTCGCCGGCCACCACCAGCACCTTGGCGCCCTGGCGCGTCAGGTCGCTGGCGATCTTGCCCAGCGTCGTGGTCTTACCCGATCCGTTCACGCCGATGAACAGCACGATGTAAGGCTTGGGCCCCGACAGCGGATCGAACGTTCCCTCGCGGCTGGACAGCTCCTCGCCGATCGCCTCGCCCAGGGCCTCGCGAATCTCGGCCTCGCCCACGTCCTTGCCGAACTTCTCGGCGGCGAAGCGCTCGGTGATGCGCGCGGCGGAGTGCGGGCCGAGGTCTGCCTCGATCAGCATCTCCTCCAGCTCGTCCAGCTTGGCCTGGTCCAGCGGCTCCTTGGCCACGAACACCTGGGCGATCTGGTCGCCCATCTGATTCGAGGACTTGGTGAGCCCCTCGGTAAGGCGCGCGAACCATCCGCGTTTGGGGTCAGACATGGGGCGCGCTTCTAGCCGCCGCCTTGCGCGCCGTCACGTCCGAACGCAGTAAGGGCGCGGAATGGACGCGCTTACCACCACGCTTTCGGTGCTGGACTACGCCGCCGTCGCCGTGTTCGGCGCATCCGGGGCGCTGGCGGCGGCGCGCGCCAAGCACGACATCATCACCTTCGGCTTCTTCGCCGCGATCACCGGCGTGGGCGGCGGGACCCTCCGCGACCTGCTGATCGGCGCGCCGGTGTTCTGGGTGGCGCGGCCGGAGTATGTCGCCGTCTGCCTGATCGCGGCGATCGGCGTGTGGATCTTCGGCTGGGGCCAGGGCCGCGAGCGCACCCTGCTGTGGCTGGACGCGGTGGGGATGGCCGCCTACGCCGTGGTAGGTGCGCTGAAGGCGACCTCACTGGGCGTTCCGCTGGTTTCGGCCGTCGTCATGGGGGTGCTCACCTCCACCTTCGGCGGCGTGATCCGCGACGTCCTGGCCCACCAGCCCTCGATCCTGCTGCGCCGGGAGCTCTACGTTACCCCGGCGCTGATCGGGGCGGCGGTGTTCGTGGGGCTGAACGCGCTCGGTGTCCCGACGATGATCGCCGGCCTGATGGGCTTCATCGCCGCGTTCACGGTGCGCGCGGGCGCGATCCTGTTCGGCTGGCAGCTGCCGGGGTTCCCGGGGCGGGCGCCCTAAGTGTCGTGGTCGGGGTGCTGCAGGCTGACGATGCTGGCCAGGTGGGCCGCGGCGCGCGGCTCGGTCGGCTCGTGCGTGGGCAGGCCCGGCAGGTCGTCCAGCCACGGCAGTTTGCTCGGGCTGCCCAGCTGTTCGGTCGGACGCACAGCCGCCGGATCGTCCAGCGCACCGACCGTCAGCGCGATGGTGCCGCCGACATGCTCGAAGGTCAGCGGCGTGCCGCAAGCCGCGCAGAAACCGCGCCAGACCTTGTTGGAGCTCTGGAATCGCTTGCGAGCGCCGCGCGTCCAGCTGAGCTCATCCGCCTTCACGCCGACGTAGGGGCCGAACAGGCCACCGGTGGCCTTCTGGCACATGCGGCAATGGCAGATGCTGCACTCGCCGAACTCGCCATCGACGCGGAAGCGCACCGCCCCGCACTGGCAGCCGCCGGTGATGCTCACGCCGGTTCCCTCACCAGGGTCTCGGCCAACAGCCGCTTGCCGTCGTGGCCGGTCACCCGCAGCGCCGCCACGCCGCCCACCGTGGCCTCGCCCGTGAACGCGATCTCGGTGAAGTCCTCGGCGCGCGCGACGCCGGGTCGCTCGATCAGCCCCTTCAGCACCCGACCCGCCTGACGCTCCAGGTGCCGGCTCAGCGCCGCGTCGCCGGCCGCCCGCAGGCGCGCGGCGCGGGCCTTCACAATATCGCCCTTTACCGCCGGCATCCGCGCCGCCGGCGTGCCGGGGCGGGGGCTGTAGGGGAAAACGTGCAGGAACGCGAGGCCAGCTTGCTCCACCAGTTTCACGGTGTTCTCGAACATCGCCTCGGTCTCGGTCGGGAAGCCGGCGATGAAGTCGGCGCCGAACGCCGTGTCTGGCCGCACGGCGCGCACCTCAGCCACCAGCTTCAGGGCGTCGGCGCGGCTGTGGCGGCGTTTCATCCGCTTCAGGATCATGTCGTCGCCGGCCTGCAGAGACAGGTGTAGATAGGGCATCAGCCGCGGCTCCTTGGCTAGGCAGCGCAGCAGGTCGGCGTCGATCTCAGCGGCGTCAATGGACGACAGCCGCAGCCGGGGCAGTTCCGGGACCAGCTTCAGAATCCGCGCCACCAACTGGCCCAGCGTCGGCTGGCCTGGCAGGTCGGTCCCCCAGCTGGTCACGTCCACCCCGGTCAGCACGATCTCCTGATAACCCTGGGCCGCCAGCCGCTTCACCTGCGCCACCACTTCGCCGGCCGCCGCCGAGCGCGAGTTCCCGCGCCCGAAAGGGATGATGCAGAAGGTGCAGCGGTGGTCGCAGCCGTTCTGGACCTCCACATAGGCCCGCGCCCGGTCCTTCAGCCCGTCCACCAGATGTCCCGCGGTCTCGCGGACGCTCATGATGTCGTTGACCCGAACCCGAATGGGTTCAGGTGTCGGAAGATAGGCCCCGGCCTGGCTCTTCTCAGCGTTGCCCAGGACCAGGTCTACCTCGGCCATGGCGGCAAAGGCGGCGGGGTCGATCTGGGCCGCACAGCCGGTGACGATGAGCTTGGCTCGGGGCCGCTCGCGGCGGGCCTTTCGGATTGCTTGACGCGCCTGCCGCACCGCCTCGCCGGTCACCGCGCAGGTGTTGAAGACCACCGCGTCGGTCAGGCCGTCCTCCGCGGCGCGCGCGCGGATGACTTCGCTCTCATAAGCGTTCAGCCGGCAGCCGAAGGTGACGATATCGACGTCAGAGGGCTTGGCCGACACGGGTCATATCCTTGCTGGAGACGATCTTGAGGCCCACTGCGCAGATGTCCTTCGCCAGGACGGCGCCATACACTCGGGAGTCAGCGGAATTGTCGCGGTTGTCGCCCAGCAGATACCACGATCCGGCCGGCACCGTCGTCCGGGCCACGGTGTCCAGGGCGCCGTCCGGGCCTAGGTCCAGAGTGCGGTAGGCCGCGCCGTCCGGCAGGGTCTCCTCGACCACGGTCGCCGGGCTCGGCACATCGGGGGTCCGGGCCGGGCCGCGCAACTGCCGCCGCACCGGCTGGCCGTCGATGCTGAGGATGCCGCGATCCAGGCCCACCGCCTGACCGGGCCCCGCCACGATCCGATGGATGTAAGGGACCTGGGCGCCCGGCTTGCGGAACACCACCACCTGCCCCGGCCGCAGGTCGCCGTGGCCGCACAGCGCGCGCGCGCCTTCGACCGCTACGACGTCCTCGGGTTGCAGGTTGGGAGCCATGGACGACGAAACCACGCTGTAGGTCGGGCTCGGCCAATAGGCCCGCAGCAGCAGGTTGGTCCCCATGGCCACGACCCAGGTCGCGAGGTAGAGGGCCGCGTGACGCAGGCGTGGACCGGTCTTGGGCGGGCTTCGCACCGCCAGCCAGGCGGCGTGTCCCGACAGGGACAGGGACGCGATCGCACCGCCCGTGAACAGGCCGTCCATTCCCAGCGCGTACAGCCCCGGCGGATAGAGAAGCGTGACCTCCAGCAGCGCCATCGGCACGATCATGACGATGGCGAGGGTCACGGCCGCCGGCACCCAGGCGCCCACATAGGCATAGCCCGCCGGCGGAACGACGAGGTTCAACAGGAGGGCCACCCACCAAGTGCGCGGCCGACCGGCCGTCGGCGCGGCCGCGATCGGGGCATGGGTCACGGCAGCTCGCCCCTGAAATCGACCGCCGCCGGGCCGGTCATCACCACGTGGTCGTCGTCGCGCCATTCGATGAACAACTCGCCGCCGTCCAGCTCTAGGGTGGCGTGCCGGCCGGTCAGCTCGCGCCGGGCCGCCGCCACCAGGGCCGCGCAGGCGCCTGTGCCACAGGCCTTGGTCAGCCCCGCGCCGCGCTCCCAGACCCGCAGGCGGATGCGGTCCGGGCCCTTGATCCGGGCGAAGCCGACGTTGACGTGCTGGGGGAACAGTGGGTGGCGTTCCACCACCGGTCCGATCTTGACAATCGGTACGGAGCCCACGTCCGGCACGAAGAACACCACATGTGGGTTGCCCATGGAGACGCAGGCGGCCGGGGCCATCAGGTCGGCGTGGTCGTAGAGCGCGATGTCGAGCGCGCGGGTGTCCTGTTCTTCCGACAGCGGAATCTCGCGCCAGTCCAGCCGCGGCGGACCCATGTCGACGCTGACCAGCCGCTCGCCGGCCCGGCGCGCGATCAGCCGGCCGCCCTGACTCTCGATCACCGCCTCATCCTTGCCGGACGCCTGCATCAGCAGCCAGCCGACGCATCGCGTCCCGTTCCCGCAGGCGCCCACTTCCTCGCCGTCGGCGTTCCAGAACCGCACCCGCGCGTCGGCGTCCTCGGCGGGGTCGATGACTATCAGCTGGTCGCAACCGATCCCGGTTTCGCGGTCCGCGATGGCGCGCACGTCCGCTGCCGTCGGCGTGAACGGCGCGGTGCGGGTCTCGATCACAACGAAGTCGTTGCCGAGACCGTTCATCTTGAGGAACGGACGGCGCATGGGGGCGACATATAGGGGAAGATGCCGGTGGGCGCACCTTCGCGAGACAGGCGCGCGGCGTCGCGGCTAGAAAAGGCGCCATGAAGCTGCTGATCCGCGCCGCCGCCGCGCTCGCCCTGGCCCTGCCGGCCGCCGTCGCCTTTGCACAGAATGGGGGCCAAGACGCCGCCGATCCCTTCCAATGGCTAGAGGACATCAACGCGCCGAGCTCCATGGCCTGGGTCGAGGGCCAGAACTCCCGCACCGCCGACCGCTTGGAGAAGGACCTCCGCTACGCGCCGTTCCACGCCGAGGCCCTGGCGATCTTTACCGCCCAGGACCGCATCCCCATCCCGCGCTTCCGGGCCGGCGGCGTCGACAACGTCTGGCAGGACGCCGACCACGTGCACGGAATCTGGCGGCACGCGACGCTGGCCAGCTACCGCACCGCCGCGCCGGAGTGGACCACGCTGCTGGACCTCGACGCGCTGTCCAAAGCCGAGGGCAAGAACTGGATCTGGAAGGGCGCCCAGTGCCTGAAGCCGGCCCAGACCCTGTGCCTGGTGCGCCTGTCGAACGGCGGCGGCGACGCGGTCGAGATCCGCGAATTCGACACCGAGGCGCGCAGGTTCGTGGACGGCGGCTTCCGTTTTCCGGCCGGCAAGCAGGACGCAGAATGGCTCGACCACGATACCCTGGCCGTCGCCCGTCCCTGGGTGTTCGGCGAGGTGACCCGGTCGGGCTACCCCTATGTTGTGAAGCTCGTGACGCGGGGCGCCAAGCCCGTTGAGCTGTTCCGCGGCCAGCCGACGGATGTGTCGGCCGGAGGGGGGGTGCTCACCGGCGCCGGGGGTCGCGCCGAAGGTATCGTGGTGCGCCGCGGCGTCAGCTTCTTCGAGAGCGAATACAGCCTGGTGACCGACCAGGGCCTGGTGCGCATCCCGCTGCCGCGAAAGGCCGAGCAAGAGGCCTTTGTGGACGGCCAACTAGTTTTCGAGCTGAAGCAGGCCTGGGGCCACTTCCAGGCCGGCGCGGTGATCAGCTACGACCTTGCCGCCCTGAGGGCCGACGCGGCGCACGCCCAGCCGCAGCTGGTCTTCCAGCCCGGCCCGCGCCAGGCCGTGCAGCAGGTCGCCGCCACCCACGACCGGCTGATCGTCGCCCTGCTGGAGGACGTGAAGGGCGCTGTCGACGCCTATGCCCACGTGGCCGGCCGCTGGACCGGCCGTCGTCTGGCCCTCCCCCGCAACGCCAACATCACCCTGGTGGACACCGCCCCGCGCGACGAGCAGCTGTTCGTCACCGTCGAAAGCTTCCTGGAGCCCACGTCACTGTGGCTGGCTGACGCCGCCGGCGCAGCCCCCGCCAAGCTGAAGGCGCTACCGCCCCGCTTCGACGCCTCCCGTGAGGTTGTCGAGCAGTTCTGGGCAACCTCGTCGGATGGGACTAAAATCCCCTACTTCCTGGTCCGCCCCAAGGCGATGAAACCCAACGGCGCGACACCCACGATCATGTACGGCTATGGCGGTTTCGAGGTGGCCAAGCCGCCGGTCTACCTGCCGGAGATGGGAAAGATCTGGCTGGAACGCGGCGGTGCCTATGTGATCGCCAACATCCGAGGCGGCGGCGAGTTTGGCCCTGCCTGGCACCAGTCGGCGCTGCGCGAGAAGCGGCAGCTGGCCTTCGACGACTTCGCCGCCATCGCCCGCGACCTCGCGGCGCGAAAGATTGCCGACGCGAAGCACCTGGGCATCTACGGCCGGTCCAACGGCGGGGTGCTGACGAGCGTCTCGATCACCCAGCATCCGGAGCTATGGAACGCCGCGGTCATCGAGAGCCCGCTGATCGACATGCTGCGCTACAGCCACCTGTCGGCCGGCGCATCCTGGGTGGGCGAGTACGGCGACCCTGATGTTCCCGCCGACCGCGCCTTCATCGCGAAGTACTCGGCCTACCAGCTGCTGAAGCCCGGTGTGACATACCCCGAGCCCTACATCACGACGAACACCCGCGACGACCGGGTCCACCCCGGCCACGCCCGCAAGTTCGCCGCCCGCCTGGCCGAGATCGGCGCGCCCTATCTCTATTACGAGCAGACCTTCGGCGGGCACGCCAACGACGCCGACCCGGCGCTGAACGCCCGCCGCTGGGCCCGCCACTACGTCTACCTTGCGCAGAAGCTGATGGACTGATCCCGGCTCAGGGCTTGTGGACGCCCAGCGGCTCGAAGGTCGCCTGGGCCCGAGCCACTCGGGCCTTCATATCCGCAACCACGTCCGGGTGGAGGCTGGCCAGGTTGTAGGATTCCGAAGGGTCGGCGCGCACGTCGAACAGCAGGTCGCTGCGGCTCCCGAGCGGATATTCGCCGCCCCGGTAGTAGGACCGCGCGACGAACTTCCAGCGGTCGGTGCGGATCGCGGCGACCTTCTCGTTGTTGAAGAGGATCAGCTCGTCATGCGGGCTCTTCGCGCCGTGGGTCAGCACGCCGGTGAGGTCGCGGCCGTCGATCTCGGTATGGGGCAGCGGCCGCCCGGCCAGGGCCAGGATGGTCGGCAGCAGATCGATGTTCATGGCGATCTCGCGGCTGACCCGGCCGGCCGGGATGCGGCCGGGACCCCAGGCGATGAACGGCACGCGGTAGCCGCCGTCCCAGCCCGAGCCGCCCTTGCGATCCCGCAGTCCGCCGGTCGAGCCCTCGAACCAGGGGCCGTTGTCGGAGGTGACGATCACCACGGTGTCCTTCTCCAGGCCCAGCGCCTTCAGCCGCGCCAGCAGCCGGCCGGTCTGGGTGTCGATCTCTTCGACGACGTCGCCATAGGCCGCGGCCTTGGAATGGCCCGCGTGGTCGGGGTTGGGGTTCAGCGGCAGGTGGGGGGCCGACAGGGCCAGCAGCAGGAAGAACGGCTGGCCGGTGCGGTGGTCCTCGATGAATTTCAGGCCGTGGTCGAAGAAGCGCTGGGTGAGGTGTGGAAAGTCCACGTCCTCCTTGGTGAACTCCACGCCCGGTCCCGAGGTGTAGAGGTTGAGCGGCGTCATGTCGTGGCTGTAGGGCAGGCCGAAGAACTGGTCGTAGCCGTGCTGAGTCGGTGGCCAGTAGGGCGCCACATGCCCCAGGTGCCACTTGCCGATCAGGGCGGTGGCGTAGTCCGGCTTCAGGGCCTCGGCGATGGTGGTCTCGGAGAGCGGCAGGCCGTTGGTGTCAGTCTGGCGGATGACATCGTAGGCCAGCCCGGTGCGGATCGGGTAGCGGCCGGTCTGCAGGCCGGCGCGGGACGGGGTGCAGATGTTGGCCGAGGCGTAGAAGTCGGTCATCCGTACGCCCTGCCGGGCCAGCCGATCGAGGTTCGGCGTCTTGATCAGCCGCGAGCCCTGGACGCCCAGGTCGCCGTAGCCGAGGTCATCGGCCAGGATCACGATCACATTGGGCGGCCGCCGGGTCTGCGCCTTCGCGGTTTCGCCCAGAGCCGCCAGCGCCGCCGCGCCCGCCAGAACCTGCCGCCGTCCAAGTCGCATCGTCCCACCCCGCCGTTTCGCCTGAGCTTGGGGGCGGGGCGACGACAAGTCGAGAGCCCTAGCTCCGCTCGATGGCGGCGGCGGTGTCGTCGATCATGCTGACGATCCGGTCCAGGTCCTCGGCGGTGACAGGCCGGGACATCCGGTTTTTCAGCGCCATGCCCAGGTTCAGCATCGCGCGACCGATCCGCGGGCGGCCGGGGCCGGCGCTCTGGGCGGCCTCGTCCATCCGCGCGAACACGGCCTCGACGCCGGTGCGGTTCTTGTCCAGCTCGGCCTTGCCGGTGTCGGTGATCTCGAAGAGCTTACGGCCTGTCTCGCCACCGGCCTGACGGATCAGGCCCTCGTCTTCCAGCAGCGCCAGGGTCGGATAGACCACCCCGGCCGAGGGTCGGTAGCTGCCGCCGGTGCGTTCCTCTAGCTCCTTGATCAACTCGTAGCCGTGGCGGAGCTGCTCCTCGAGCAGCGCCAGGATGACGAAACGAAGGTCGCCGTGGTCGAAAAAGCGACCGAAACGGCGCCCGCGCCGTTCGCCGCGGTCCCCATGCCCTTCAGCGTGACGGCCTATCCCGCCGCCCCAGCCATGGCGGCTATGAAGGTGGCGATTCTCATCGTGACGGCAAAAGAAGTGTCTGTGCATGCGTTTTAGATCCTGTTTCGATATGTCTTCTTGTCGATATATCGAAATCCTATCTGAGCCGCAATTCTTATTTCGATAGTGTCTAACTGTATCTGAATTTTAGCGTTGAGGGCCCGGCGGACGGAAACTCACGCTTCCTTGAACACCTCGGCCAGCAGCCGGCCCTCAGCGCGGCGGTTGGAGCCGGCGCGCCAGGCGACAACGATCTCGCGGGCGGGGTTCTGGGCGTCGATCGGACGGACGGCGACACGGGCGGCCTCGGCCAGGCCGGCGTTCACCGCCATCCGTGGCAGGAAGGTCACCCCCAGGCCCGAGCCCACCATCTGCACCAGGGTCGGCAGCGAGGTGGCGGTGAACGGCTCCTCGCCGTTGCTGGCGCGGGGCGGGTTTAGGCGGCACGCCGACAGCGCGTGCTCGCGCAGGCAGTGGCCGTCCTCCAGCAGGATAAGGTTCTCCCGTTCCAGCGCCTCGGGCGTCGCCGACTTCAGCTTCGCCAGCGGGTGATCGGCGGGCACGGCCGCCAGCAGCTCGTCGTCGGCCACATGGGCCCACTCCAGGCCGGCCATGTCGAACGGCAAGGCGATCAGCGCCGCGTCCAGCCGGCCGGCCTTCAGCTGGGCGATCAGCCGCTGCGTCAGGTCCTCGCGCAGGAACAGCTTCAGCTTCGGGAACCGGTTGCGCAGCAGCGGCAGCACGCCCGGCAGCAGGAACGGCGCGATCGTCGGGATCACCCCCAGCCGGAACCGTCCCGCCAGCGGCTGGCCGGCGTTCTTGGCCGCCTCCACCAGTTCCTCGACCTCGTTGAGGATGACCGTCGCCCGGCGCAGCGCTTCCTCGCCGACCGGCGTCAGGATCACCCCGGTGCGTGCGCGATCGACCACCGGCGCGCCCAGGATCCGCTCAAGCTCCTGGATGCCTGCCGACAGAGTGGGCTGGGTGACGTGCGCAGCCTCGGCGGCCTTCCCGAACGCGCCCTGTTCGGCGAGCAGCTTCAGGTACTGGAGTTGGCGAATGGTCGGCAGCATAGGACAAACCTATGCAAATTTCAGAAACTATCAATTGGAATGATGAAAAGCCGCCGCCTATCTCAGCGTCATCGCGGCCGACCTCCCCCGGCCGCCCGTGAGTTCAAGGAGATGAGTATGTTGGGCATTGGTCAGACGCTGCCGGACTTTAAGATCACCGGCGTGAAGCCGGGCTTCATGCGCCACGAGGAAAACGGCGTCAGCGCCTTCGAGACGCTCACCCAGGAAAGCTTCCCCGGCCAGTGGAAGGTGATCTTCTTTTACCCGAAGGACTTCACCTTCGTCTGCCCGACCGAGATCGCCGAGTTCGCCAAGCTGAACCCGCAGTTCGCGGAACGTGATGCGGTCGTGCTGGGCGGCTCGACCGACAATGAGCATTCCAAGCTGGGCTGGCGGCGCGAGCATCCGGACCTGCACAACCTGCCGATCTGGAACTTCGCCGACAATGGCGGATATCTCGCCCGCGCCCTGGGGGTCCTCAACGAAGATGAAGGCGTCGCGCAGCGGGCCACCTTCGTGGTCGATCCCGACAACGTGGTGCAGCACGTCTACGTGACAAATCTCAATGTCGGCCGCGCCCCGGCCGATACTCTTCGGGTTCTGGACGCGCTCCAGACCGATGAACTCTGCCCGTGCAACCGCTCGGTTGGCGGCGAGACGCTGAAGGCCGCGTAGCACACACCCTCGGCCCGAAGCCCAGTCCGGGAGGCTCACTCCCCCTGCCTCCCGGACACCTCTCTTCATTCGGAGACGCTGCTATGTCCCTCGACGCCCTGCGCGAACGCCTGCCTGCCTATGCCAAGGATATCAGCCTGAACCTCTCCAGCCTCGCGGCCGAGACGGTGCTGAGCGATCAACAGAAGTGGGGTGCTTTCCTGGCCTCCGCCCACGCCACCGGCCAACCCGACGTGGTCCGCGCCATCGAAGCCGCCGCCGAGCTCTCGCCCGAGGCCCGCACAGCCGCCAAGGCCGCCGCGGCGATCATGGGCATGAACAACATCTACTACCGCGCGCTGCACCTGCTTTCGAACGGCGAGTACAAGACCCTGCCGGCCCGGCTGCGGATGAATGGCCTGGCCAATCCGGGCGTCGACAAGGCCGACTTCGAGCTCTGGGCCGCCGCCGTCTCGGCCGTGAATGGCTGCGGCATGTGCCTGGACGCCCACGAGGCGGAACTGAAGAACCACGGCGTCTCTGCCCCCCAGATCCAGACGGCGCTGCGCATCGCCGCCGTGGTCAATGCGGCCAGCCGCATCCTGGCCGCCGAGACCGCGCTGGCGGCCTGAAACCCGCGGTGTCCGCCCCCAAAATACCGCTCATCCCGGCGAATGGCGGGACCCAGATGGAATGACGCGGAGGTGGTTTCTATCAGCGCCGCGCCTCTCCATCCGGCATTCCAGTTTTGAGATCTGGGCCCCGGCATTCGCCGGGGTGAGCGGATTGAATTTGTTGGCTGCGAGATCAGTGCGGACACTGGCGCTCAGGGCCCGCGCTACTCCACCTCGTTCGGCTTCACCGCCACCACCACGCGCTCCGCGATCCGCACCTCGGGCACGGCCTCGCGGGTGAAGGGCAGATACCAGGTCTGGCCGCCTTCGGGCGGAGTGATCTCCAGCAGGTCGCCGGCGCCGAAGTCCTGCACGGCCTTGACCGCGCCCAGGGGCTCGCCGTCCGCCGTCACGACCGCCAGGCCGATCAGGTCGGTAACGTAGAACTCGTCTTCGTCCGGCGCGGGCAGCTCCGCGCGGGAGATGTAGAGCTTGAGGCCTCGCAAGGCCTCGGCCTGCTCGCGGGTCTCGACCTCCTTGGCGCGCACGACGATGCTACCCGTGGCAGCGCGGGCTGTGGTCAGGGTTAGGGCAGGCGAACCGTCTTCACGCTGCAGGGTCTTGTAGCCCAGCAAGGCCAGTGGGTCGGCCGTGAAGCTGGTGATCCGGACCTCGCCGCGGACGCCAAAGGCGCCCGCGACACGGCCGACCTGGATGAGATCGTCGCTCATCCAGACGTGATTCAGGCTTCGCCGTCGGCGGCGGGAACTTCAGCGGCCGGGGCTTCCGGCGCGGCGGATTCAGCGGCCGGAGCCTCTACAGCAACCGCTTCCACAGCGGGCTCTTCTTGGGCGACGGCTTCAGCAGCAGGGGCCTCTTCGGCGGCCGGGGCCTCAGCGACGACTTCAGCAGCGGCTTCGACCTCTGCCGGAGCTTCCGCGACGACGGGCTCTTCGACCACCACTTCTTCGACGACCGGCGGGTTGGCGGCCAGTTCGGCGGCCGCGGCGGCGCGGTCGGCTTCGCGCTGGGCGCGTTCCTCGACGCGTTCGGTGGCCTTCTTGCCCGGCTTGCCCTTGGTCAGATTGGAGCTGGCGGTCCACTGGATCACGCCAACCTTGCCGAGCTCGCGGGCGACGCGGTCGGTGGGCTGGGCACCCTTGCTCATCCACTCCTGGATGCGCTCGATCTTCAGGACAACGCGGTTAGGGTCGTCCTTCTTCAGAAGCGGGTTGTACGTACCGACCTTCTCGATGAAGCGGCCGTCGCGGGGCGAGTGGCTGTCGGCGACGACGATCGAGTAGTATGGGCGCTTCTTGGCGCCGCCGCGGGCGAGACGGATCTTCAGCATTTATCTAGTCCTTTGAACTCTAATATTATTTCTTGAAAGGGTTGAAGCCGGGAGGCAGTCCGCCGCCCCCCAGGCCTGGAAGTTTCGGCAGGCCGCGCATACCGCCGGCGCCGCCCATGTCCTTGAGCTTGGCGGCCATTTCCTCGAGGTGCTGGGGCGTCGGCTGCGGTCCGCCGCCCATCTGGGCCAGCTTGCCCAGGTCCATGCCGCCGGCGCCGCCGCCCAGCATCTTGGCCATCTGGCCGAAGCCCTTGCCGCCGTTCTTGCTCAGCGCCTTGAAGGTGTCGGCCATCTGCCGGTGCTGCTTCAGCAGCCGGTTGATCTCGGCCACATCGACGCCGGAGCCGGCCGCGATGCGACGCTTGCGAGAGGCCTGGAGGATGTCCGGCTTCTTGCGCTCGCCCTTGGTCATCGAGGAGATGATCGCGATCTGCCGGTCGAAGGTGCGGTCGGTGATCCCGCTTTCGGCGATCTGCTTCTTCATCTTCTGGACGCCGGGCAGCAGGCCCATCATCCCTTCCATGCCGCCCATGCGCTTCATCTGGTTCAGCTGGTCGGACATCATCTCGAGGTCGAACTGGCCCTTCGCCAGCTTACGGGCCGTGGCTTCCGCCTGGGCCATGTCGAGTTCTTGCGTGGCCTTCTCGACCAAGGCCACCACGTCGCCCTGGCCCAGGATGCGGCCGGCGATGCGCTGGGCGTCGAACACGTCCAGGCCGTCGATCTTCTCGGAAACCCCCAGGAACTTGATCGGCAGGCCGGTGACCGCGCGCATGGACAGCGCGGCGCCGCCGCGGCCGTCGCCGTCGGCCCGGGTCAGCACCAGGCCGGTCAACGGCAGGCGCTCGTGGAAGGCCTTGGCGGTGCGCACCGCATCCTGTCCAGTCAGCGCGTCAGCCACCAACAACGTCTCGGACGGGCTGGAGATCTTCGCGATCTCGGCCACCTCGGCCATCATCGCCTCGTCGATGGTGGTGCGGCCGGCGGTGTCGAGGATCAGGACGTCATAGCCCTGCAGGCGGGCGGCCTGCATGGCGCGCCGCGCGATGTCCGGCGCGGCCTGGCCAGCGACGATGGGCAGCGACTGGACGCCGGCCTGTTCGGCCAGCATCGCCAGCTGTTCCATGGCGGCGGGGCGACGGGTGTCGAGCGAGGCCAGTAGGACCTTCTTGCGCTCTTTAGAGAGGCGCAGGCCCAGCTTGCCGGCGGTGGTGGTCTTGCCGGAGCCCTGCAGGCCGGCCATCAGGATCACGGTCGGCGGGTTCAGCGAGAGGTTGAGCCCCTCGGCTTCCCCCGTCCCACCTAGCATCTCCACCAGGCCGTCGTAGGTGATCTTGACCACCTGGTCGGCGGGCCGGATCGAGCGGATCACCGCCTCGCCGGTGGCGGCCTCCGTGGCCTTGGCGATGAAGTCGCGGACGACCGGCAGCGCGACGTCGGCCTCGAGCAGGGCGACGCGGATCTCGCGCATCACCTCGGCGACGTCCCTCTCGGACAGCACGCCTCGACCGCTGAGACGGTCGAATACCGAGGACAGCCGATCTGTCAGCGCGTCGAACAAACTAACCTACCCCTAAAGCCCAAACGCAATCGGCCCCCGTGCACGATTGCGTGGACGGGGGGCCTCGCCATCCTCGTCCCAGATAAGCCCTGGGGGTCGTGACGGTAGAGGGCGCTGACCGAGGTTGCGCCGGAAGGCAGGGTTTATGCGCCAAAGAGGGAGGTCAGGTCAAGAATCTTGCTTGAAGGCCGGCCTTACTTCCAGGCGGCAAAACACGCCGCCACCCTCAGACCCGTTTATCGACACGGGTGAAGCCGATCGCCCACCTGCGCTGGAGTGTGACCTGAATGACGGAGTTCATTCGGATTCCGTCCAGCCTAAATCTCATCGAACTCCCAGAAATACAGCACGAGCGCCTGCGCCTCGGAGCCGCGGCGTTCGTACAAGGTCCGCGCAGCGTCGTTGTCCACCTCAGTCCCGACCCAGGCCTCTTCACAGCCCATGTCGCGGCCCCAGCCGAGCAGGTCGTCCAGCAGGCGCGTGGCGATCCCCTCGCGCCGACGGTTCGCGGTGACCCCCAGGTTGTCGATGTAGAGCTCGGTGGGTAGGTCCGGATGGCGGTGGATCACGCCCCGGACCTGGCCGACCACCTCGCCGTCCGTTACCGCCAACACCATCAGGTTGCCGGGCGTCATCAGATAATTGGCGAGCCGCCGCGCATCGATTTCCCCATCGAAGACATCCTCAGCCACCCGCCGCAGGAGGCCCATCTGGGCAGGGCCGATGCGCACGATCTCAGTTTCCATGGATGCGACCATAGGGGGTTGCGCGGCCCGGATGAACAGCGTCAGTTCCAAAGTTGAACGGCGCGTCATCCCGGTTTCGCGGCACGCGAGGAGCGGGACGCCAGGGCAGGACGAGGCAGGGACATGATCAGGTTCGCGATCGCACTCTTGGCGGCTTCGGCGATGACCGCCGCAGCTCAGACGAAGGTCCTGACGGTGGCGCCCGGGCCGGATGCCCAGGAGCGGATCCAGACCGCTCTGCTGGACGCCAAGCCGGGCGACACGGTCCAGCTCGCCGCCGGCCGCTACGAGCTGACCGACGGCCTGTCACTGGACATCGCCGACGTCACCGTGAAGGGCGCCGGCCCGGCCAGGACCATCCTGTCCTTCAAGGGCCAGAAGGGTGCGGGCGAGGGCCTACTGGTCACCTCCGACCGCGTCACCCTGCGCGACTTCGCGATCGAGGACACCCGCGGAGACGGGGTGAAATCCAAGGGCGCCGACCAGATCAGCTTCCTCAACCTGCGGGTCGAATGGACCGGCGGGCCCAAGGAAACCAACGGCGCCTATGGCGTCTATCCAGTGGCCTCCACCAACGTCCTGATCGACAAGGTGACGGTCAAGGGCGCGTCGGACGCCGGCATCTATGTGGGCCAGTCGACGAACATCATCGTCCGCAACAGCACCGCCGCGTTCAACGTCGCCGGGATCGAGATCGAAAACTCGATGAACGCCGACGTCTATGGCAACACCGCCACCCACAACGCCGGCGGCATCCTGGTGTTCGACCTGCCGAACCTGCCAGTGATGGGTGGCCACTCGCACCGCATCCACCACAACGCCGTCATCGACAACGACACCCAGAACTTCGCGCCCAAGGGCAATATCGTCGCCGGCGTGCCGACCGGCACCGGCATCATGGTGATGGCCAACCGCGACGTGCACGTCTTCGAAAACCGGATCGACGGCAACAAGTCGGCCGCCATCATGCTGGTCAGCTACACTCAGAAATTCGACGACAAAACCTACAATCCCCTGCCCCGCGACATCATCGTGCGCGACAACAAGCTGGGCAAGAACGCCTGGGATCCGCAGTTCAAGGGCGGGTCCATGGTCAAGGCGCTCCTGGGCGGCAAGGTGCCGCCGATCATGTGGGACGGGGTCACCACATTCGCCGGCCTGCCAGACGTGGCCAGGGTGAGGATCTCGGACGGCCCGGTCCTGAACCTCAACCTGCCTGCGCCGGGCGACATCGATAGGGCGAAACCCACGATCAGCCCCACGGTCGGCGAGGTCCAGGTGGCGGAACCCAAGGCCGTGGTGCTGCCGAAGGCGCAGGCCGATCTCGGCGCCTAAGGCACTGCCGCGCTGGGCGGCCCTGCTCGGCGCCCTGCTCTGCCTGGGTGCGACCCCTGAGCCGGCGGCGGTCAGCCTGGACGCCCTGCTGGCCGAGACGCCGGCGCCGAAGCTGGTGGCCTACCGCCTGTTCACCGACGCTGGCGGACGCCACGCCAACGCCGGCCTGACGCCCTATGCCCTCAACGCCCCGCTGTTCAGCGACTATGCTGAGAAACTGCGGTTCCTCTACCTGCCGCCCGGCGCCCAGGCCCGCTACCGTCCCGACGGAGTGCTGGACCTGCCGGTGGGTGCGACCCTGGTGAAGACCTTCGCCTATCCGGCCGACCTGCGCCGCCCGGGCGAGAGGCTACGCCATGTGGAGACCCGCCTGCTGATCCACCAGGCCGATGGCTGGGTGGCCCGCACCTACGTCTGGAACGCCGCCCAGACGGAGGCGTTGCTGAAGCGCGCCGGCACGCGACTGGATGTGCGCTTCACCGACGGCCAGGGCCGCGCCCGCATCATCGACTACGCCGTCCCCAACCAGAACCAGTGCAAGGAATGCCACCAGCTCGACGAGGGCATGACCCCGATCGGCCCCAGGGCCCGCAACCTCAACGGCGATTTCGCCTATGCCGAGGGGACGGAGAACCAGCTGGCGCACTGGACCCGCCAGGGGCTGCTGACCGGCGCGCCGGCGCCCAAGGACGCGCCGCGCGCCGCGCGTTGGGACGATCCGGCCGAACCGCTGGAGGCCCGCGCCCGGGCCTATCTCGACGGCAACTGCGCCCACTGCCACAACGCTCGGGCTGCGGCGAGCAACTCGGGTCTGTTCTTGGAGCTGGAAGAGACGCGGGCCCCGCAGCTGGGGATCGGCAAGGCCCCGGTGGCGGCCGGGCGCGGCTCCGGCGACCTGAAGGTCGGCATCGAGCCTGGCCATCCCGACGCCTCGATCCTGGCCTACCGAATGGCCTCCACCGAGCCCGGGGTGATGATGCCGGAGCTGGGGCGATCGATCCGCCATGAGGAGGGCCTGGCCTTGATCCGCGCCTGGATCGCCGGGATGAAGACCCCATGACCCTCACCGGCCGCGCCGTGGCCTGCGTTCGGCAGCGGGTCGGCGCCGCGATGTTCCCGTCGATCCGCCGACCGTCGGCCCAGAAAGCCTGATTTGCCCGCCGCAGCGGAAACCGGCTATCGCTAGGGAATTCCTCACGTTCCCGGAGACCGCCTTGGCCGACCTCTTCTCGCCCATGACGATGGCCCATGGCCCCGCCATGAAGAACCGCTTCATGCTAGCGCCGCTCACCAACTCGCAGAGCCACCCCGACGGCCGGCTCTCCGACGACGAGTTCCACTGGCTGACCAAGCGCGCCGAGGGCGGCTTCGGACTGACCATGACGTGTGCCGCCCACGTCCAGGCCGTGGGGCAGGGCTTCCCCGGCCAGCTGGGCGTGTTCGGCGACCAGCACCTTGAGGGGCTGACCCGCCTGGCCGCCGCGATCAAGGCCGCCGGCAGCGTCTCGGCTCTGCAACTGCATCACGCAGGCAACCGCTCGCCGAAAGAGATCGTCGGCACGCCGGTCTGCCCGTCCGACGACCCCGAAACTGGCGCGCGCGGCCTGTCCCTGGGCGAGGTCGAGCAGTTGGTGAAGGACTTCGTGGCCGCCGCCGTGCGTTCGGAGAAGGCCGGCTTCGACGGCGTCGAAATCCATGGGGCGCACGGTTACATCCTGGCGCAGTTCCTCTCGCCGGAGATCAACAAGCGCGAGGATCGCTATGGCGGCTCGATCGAGAACCGCGCGCGGATCATCCACGAGATCATCGACGGCGTGCGCGCCCGCTGCCGACCCGACTTCCAGCTGGGCCTGCGCCTGTCGCCGGAGCGCTTCGGCCTCAAGCTCGCCGACATGCTGCAGACCGCCCAGGCCATCCTCACCGACGGCAAGATCGACTACCTCGACATGTCGCTGTGGGACGTCTTCAAGGCGCCGCTCGAGGAAGAACACCAGGGCCGGTCGCTGATGAGCTATTTCACCGGTCTCGACCGTGGCCAGGTGCGCCTGGGCGTGGCCGGAAAGGTCACCTCACCCGCCATCGCCGCCCAGATGCTGGACCAGGGCGCCGACTTCGTCCTGATCGGCCGCGCCGCGATCCTGCACCACGACTTCCCGAACCTGGCCCGCGACGCCGCATTCACGCCGATCGCTACGCCCGTCAGCCGCGAGCACCTGCGCCGCGAAGGCCTGGGCCCGGCATTCGTGGAGTACATGGCGTCGTGGAAGGGCTTCGTGGAGGAGCCGGAGGCGGTCGAGGCGTAACCGCCCCGCTCCATTCTATGCCCGCGCCTGGATCACGCCTTCGGGCGCTACCAGCGCGGCCGGCTTCGGTCCGCCTGTGGCCCAGTCCAGCAACTCGACCGGATGGACCACGGGCATCGCCAGCGCCGGCGCCAGTTGGGCCATGCAGCCGACGTTGCCGGCGGCCACCACCGCCGCGCCGGTTGCTGCGATGTTCGCCGCCTTGCGATCGCGCAGGCGAGTGGCGAGGTCGCTCTGCAGAATGTTGTAGGCCCCGGCCGAGCCGCAGCAGAGGTGGCCCTCCGCCACCAACCGGACGTCGAAGCCTGCCTCGGCCAGAAGGCGCGGCGGCGCGGCCTTGATCTGCTGGCCGTGCTGCAGCGAGCAGGCGGCATGGTAGGCGACCGTTAGGGACAGGGCGCGCCGCTCCGCGGGCAAGCCCACCTCGTCGATGAACTCCAGGATATCCTTGGCCGGCACGGCCTCGCCGACGACACGGCCGTAGCTCTTCAGCATGGTCCCGCAGCCGGCCGCGGTCGTGACGATGGCGGTGATCTTGCCGGCCCGCCCCCACGCCGCGAGGTTGGCGCGCGCCATGGCCCTGGCCTCTTCGGCGCGGCCCAGATGCTCTGAGAGCGCGCCACAGCAGCCTTCGCCCGACGCTAGCACCACCTCGAACCCGGCCCGCGACAGCAGTCGAACCGCCGCCGCGCGCACCTGTGGGGCCATCACCGGTTCCACGCACCCCTGCAGCAGGATGACTCGTCCCCTGCCCCTTGCGGGGAGAGGGTAGCGGGTGGGGGTACTTGTTGTGAGTTCCGAGCTTGCACCGCCACCCCCAGCCCCTCTCCGAAAGGGGGAGGGGAGCAGGCGGAGCATGGCGGCCAGGGGTTTCAGGCCCAGGCGGGTGAACAGGGGTTCCATTGGACGTACCAGATGTCCGAGGAATAATGCCACACGCAACCGCGCTGGCCGCGTCAGCACCCACGCTAACCCCGCCCGCAGCAGCTTCTCCGGCCACGGCCGATTGTAGTGCGCCTCAATGTGCTCGCGGGCGTGGTCGATCAGCTGGGCGTAATCGACGCCGGAAGGGCAGGTGGTGGTGCAAGCGAGGCACGAGAGGCAGCGGTCCACGTGGGTGACCGTGCTGGTCGGCGGCGGGCCACCCGTCTCCAGCATCTCGCGGATCAGCTCGATGCGGCCGCGCGGGCTGTCGCGCTCGTCGCCCAGCAGCACATAGGTCGGGCAGGTGGCGGTGCAGAAGCCGCAGTGAACACATTTGCGGATCGCGGCCTGGCTGGCGGCGGTTTGCGGATCGGCCAGCTGTTCCGCCGTGAACGCAGTCCTCACGCAGGATCCTCCATACGGCCGGGGTTGAGCACACCCAGCGGGTCGAAGGCATCCTTCACCCGCCCCTGCAGCGCGCCGAGCGGACCCTCGCGTGCGCCGAACGCCGCAGCGCCGCGCAGGCACAACGCGTGGCCGCCCAAGGCCCGGGTCACGGCGCGCACCTTGGCCGCGGGCTCCTCCGTCAGCAGCCAGGCCAGACCGCCGGCCCAGTCATAAAGCGCGTCGCCCGGCAGGCCATGCGGGGCCTTCCAGCCGCTCGCGGGCGGCAGGCTGAGCCGCCACAGGGGACGTGGATCACCGGCGAAGGCGTCCACCTCGCGCACCTGACCCCAGAACTCGCGGGAGTGCTCGGCTTCCAACTGGTCGATCCGACCGAACGGCTTCAGCATCACCACCAGAGCCTCGGCGCGCGCTTGCACCGAGGCCTCGAAGCCTTCGAGCCGGAGCGCGGTCACCGGCATGTCCGCCTTCAACGGCCGGGCCTGGGCGGCGTGGGCCGGCAGGTGGGCCGCGCCGGTGACCTCGAACGGACCGTTCATCGCCGCCGCCATCGCCTCGGCGGCGCGCACATCGGGCAGGCCGAAGAGCAGCAGCGTCATCTCCGTGCGCGGCGCCGGCAGCACCTTGATCGTCACCTGGGTCAGCACTGCCAGCGTCCCCCACGACCCGGCCATCAGCTTCATCAGGTCGTAGCCAGTGACGTTCTTCACCACCCGGCCACCGGCCTTGAACATCTCGCCCCGCCCAGAGACCGCGTCGAACCCCAACAGGTGATCCCGCGCCGCCCCGGCCCGGATCCGCCGGGGCCCCGACAAGTTCGCCGCCAGCACGCCGCCGATGGTGGGTTCGCCGTACGCCGACAGCAGCCGGGTCCAGCTCGGCGGTTCGAAGGCCAGCATCTGGCCCTTGGCCGCGGTCAGCCGCTCCAGGTCGGCCAGCCGGACGCCCGTCTGCACCGTCAGCACCAGTTCTTCCGGCGAATAGTCGATGATCCGGTCCAGCCGCTGGGTGGAGATCACCTGGTCCACCCGGTCCATGGTACCGATCGCGCGCTTGGTGCCGCCGCCGATGATCTCCGTGTGGCGCGCGTGGGCGCCAGCCTCGGCGACGAGGTCGCAGACCTCCTCCGGCGTGGCGGGCCTATGGGTGCGGACCTGCTCGGCGATCATCAGAACCGCGGCAGTTCGGGGAAGGCGACCTTGCCTCGATGGACGTGGACCCGGCCCAGTTCGGCGCAGCGGTGCAGCACCGGGAACACCTTCCCGGGGTTCAGCAGCTGGCCTGGATCAAAGGCGCACTTCACCCGCATCTGGCAGGCCAAGTCCGTCTCATCGAACATTTCGCTCATCAGGTCGCGCTTCTCGACGCCGACGCCATGTTCGCCGGTCAGCACCCCTCCAACGGCGACGCAGAGCTTCAGGATATCGGCGCCGAACGCCTCGGCCCGTTCCAGTTCGCCGGGCGTATCAGCGTCGTAGAGGATCAGCGGGTGCAGATTGCCGTCGCCAGCGTGGAAGACGTTGGCCACGCCTAGCCCGTACGCCGTGCTGAGCTCGGTGATCCGGGTCAGCACCTGCGGCAGCTTGCCGCGCGGGATCGTGCCGTCCATGCAGAAATAGTCCGGCGCGATCCGACCAACAGCCGGGAACGCCGCCTTGCGGCCGGCCCAGAAGGCCAGCCGCTCGGCCTCACTGGTGGAGACCTTCACGAAGTCCGCGCCGCGCTCGGCCGCCAGAATCCGGACATGGCCCGAAAGCTCGGCGCACTCGGCCTCGGGCCCGTCCAGCTCAACGATCAGCAGCGCCGCGGCATCGACCGGATAGCCCGCCCCCACGAACGCCTCGGCCGCGCGTATCGCCGGGTTGTCCATCATCTCCAGCCCGGCCGGGATCACGCCGGAGCCGATGATGTCGCCCACGCAGGCGCCCGCCGCCTCGACAGACGGGAAACCCAGCAGCAGCGCCTGCGCCGTCTGAGGCTTGGGCAGGACGCGCACCGTCACCTCGGTCACGATACCCAGCAGGCCCTCGGACCCGGTGACCAGGCCCAGCAGGTCATAGCCGTCGGCGTCCATGGCCTTGCCGCCCAGCCGCACGATCTCGCCGCTCATCAGCACCAGTTCGCAGCCCAGCAGGTTGTTAGTGGTCAGCCCGTACTTCAGGCAGTGCACCCCGCCGGAATTCTCCGCCACATTGCCGCCGATGGTGCAGGCGATCTGACTGGAGGGATCGGGGGCGTAGTAGAAGCCCGCCGCCTCGACCGCGACCGTGATGGCAAGGTTGGTCACCCCCGGCTGCACCACGGCGCAGCGGTTGGCGTAGTCCACCTCCAGCACCCGGTTGAACTTCGACAGCCCCAGCACGATGCCGTCCGCCAACGGCAGCGCCCCGCCGGAGAGCGATGTCCCGGCCCCGCGCGGCACCACCTTCACGCCGTTGGCCTGGCACCAGTGCAGCACCTCGGAGACCTGCTGCGTCGTCTCCGGCAGCACCACCGCCAGCGGGCGCTGGCGATAGGCTGACAGCCCGTCGCTCTCGAAAGGAACCAGGTCGGCCGGCTCGGCCACCACGCCCTCGCCCGGCACGATCCGCCGCAACGCCCGCACGATTTCCCCCTTGCGGGCCATCAACGCGTCGTCCGGCGCGGGCATCTTCATGGGGGGAGGCTATGCGCAGTCGCGCGTCCCCTCCAGTCCTGCCTTAGCCGTCGTAGAAGAAGGCCGGGTGCAGGCCCACGACCCGGCGCTCGCGTTCGCTGCCGGCCTCGGCCCGGGCGATGGCCTCAGCGGACAGTTGGTTGACGTCGGCGGTGGTCAGGAGCCGCTGGGCGATGTCGCGGCGACCGTAGTGGACCTGCAGGAAGAACCGGCCGTGATCGCCGTCCCGGGTCGGCATCCGCCGGTGCCAGATGTCGGAAACGAACAGGCCCGCGTCGCCCACCCTGACGATTAGCGGCATCACGCCCCGGCCCCCATACTCCAGCTCGTCGTCCAGGTGTCGGCCCTTCGGCGGCGGCCGGCCCGACAGGTGGCTACCGGGGATCACGCCGGTGGATCCGTCCTCGATCGCGCAGTCCTGCAGGTAGATGTGGACGCCCAGGGCGAACACCGGGTGCGGAATCTCGGCGGGCCAGGTCACGCCTTCGGGCAGCGGCACGTGCGGCCCGGCGTCAATGTGCCAGTTCTGGCCGCCGTGGCTGCCCGGGTGGCCGGCCGGATTGCGCCAGGCGGTGTTGGCGATCACGTGGCAGTCCTCGCCCAGCAGCGGCTCGATCACCGTCAACAAGCGCGGGTTCGCGCAGGCGCGCTGGGCGGCGGCGCTGCGGTTGAGCATGGCGTAGCGGAACATGGCCGCGTCTTCGGGCGGTCGCGGGCCACGTTCGTCGGGCGGGTCGCGCTCGAAGATCTCGCCGATCTCGCGCCGCAGCTCAGCGATCTCGTCGGGGCTCAGGAGGCCCCGGATGACGTATAGCCCTCGCGTTCGAGCTGGCCGCTCTCGGGCGGCGCAGGTTCAGTGCGGACTTCGAGATAAGGGCGACCGCCTCGGATCATGGGGTGGCTCCTTGACCAAGACCCTAACGTCGACCCGCGAGGCTAGCCAAGCTAAATGCATGTTTGGGTTTGTTTGAATCCGGGAAGTCCGAACTTTGCGGACTTAGGCGCCCGGCTTGATCGAAGTTCCCGCCGCCGCGATATTGTCAGGCCTCGGCCTCTAGAGTCGCCTCAAGCACGCCGAGGCCTGCGATCTCCGTCCGCAATACATCCCCCGCCTTGAGGAACTTTGGCGGCTTCATCGCCGCGCCGATGCCGCCCGGCGTTCCGGTGAATATGACATCGCCCGCCTCAAGCGTCATCGCCTGGGAGAGATGCGCGATCTGCTCCCAGACGTTGAACACCAGGTGGCGGGTGTTGGAGGCCTGGCGCACGTCCCCATTCACGAGGCACTGGATGTCCAAAGCGTGAGGATCGCTGACCTCATCAGACGTGGTGATCCAGGGTCCGAACGGACCGTGAGTGTCGAACGATTTGCCGAGCGTCCACTGGTGCGTTCGATGCTGCCATGACCGCTCGGTAACATCATTGCCAACGCAGTAGCCGAAGACGTGCTCGTGGGCGCGGTCCGCTGGAATGTGTTTGCCAGCCTTGCCGATCACCACGACCAGTTCGGCCTCATAGTCCACATAAGGACCCGTTCTGCCGACCAGGATTGGATCATACGGCCCGTTGGCCGACGTGCTCGCCTTTGCGAACCAGATCTGGTCTTTGGGCGTCTCAACCTTCGACTCGGCGATGTGGTCCGCGTAGTTGAGCCCGATCGCGAAGATCTTTCCTGGACGCGGAACTGGCGCGCAAAGGTTGGCAGGATCAAGGGGAGAGCTTGAGCCGCTAGCGGCGGCGGCTTCAAGTTTGGGGCGTAGGTTCGTCCAGTCTGCAATCAACGCGATCATGGACTGGGAAAGCCCAGTATCGATCAGTTGATCACCCACGATGATCCCGGTTTTGGCGACGCCGCCGTCACGATAGGTCGCAAGTTTCATGGCGAGTGTCTCCGAGGTTAGCTGGCGAAGATAGGTTTGCCCCACTGCGCGCCCACAAGGTCCACCAGGCTCGCGACGTTGGGCGCATCGTCGGCGGTGAACAGGTCGCCGTCCGTCCAGTGTTCGACTTCGTGGCCCCAGGGGTCTTGCCAATAGTCGAAGATCTGGCTGCCCAGGATGTGTCGCCCAACGCCCCTGACGTGGGTGTAGCGTCCCGTTTCAGCCAGGTGGGTATGCCCGAGCATCAAGTCATCGAAGTCGGCCACCTCGAAGGCGGCGTGGGCAAATCCGGGGCCGGCGGGCAACTGCATCAGCGCCAAGGTGTGGTGGTCGCTGGGCGCAGCGCCCCGATCACAGCGCAGGAACGCACCCATCGCAGCGCCGGGCGCCATCTCCACTTCGTCCGAGGTCAGGAACCCAAAGTGCGACTTGTACCAAGTCTCGGACCTTCGGAAGTCGGAAACTCCGAGAACGCAATGCCCGATCCGCTGAATGTGGGACGGGCCCGGCTTCAGCCGGACCGGGCGGCGCAACCGGGATTTGTTGCGGGCGTCGTTGCGCGGTTCCTCAACCTGAACTGCGCTTGATGGGATGGGGCTTTGCCCGGCGACGACTTCGATCAGATATCCGTCGGGGTCCGTCAGTCGGACAACCTTGCCCCCACCCGGCGCATCGAAGTCCTCCAAAGGGCGGCCTGTGGTGTCTGCAAGGTGGACAAGGTCGTCTAGGTTGACGGCTCGCAACCCCAGCGCCCGGAATCCAGGGTCGCCGAGCTCGGTGGCGTGCAGAAAGGGCGACGGTCCCCAACCGCGCGCATAGAGCCGCGCCTGCGCAGGGCTATCGCACTCAAGTCCGAAGGCGCGGACAAACGTCGCCATGGCCTCCAAATCGGGTGCGCTGAAGCGCACGAACGCAATGTCCTCCACGCGGATGTGACTCATGGATCGCGTCCTCGTAAAATCTTGACTGTCTGGTCAACTTGGATCAAAATGACTAAATGGTCAATCTCACTTCAAGAGAAAATTCGAAGTCTATGGGACGCGGCGAGCGGACGCGGCGGGCGATCCTGGACGCAGGGCTCGACCTGCTCGCCCAGCGGCCCATCGACGCCATTCCGATCGACGCTATCGTCACCGCGGCCGGGGTCGCCAAGGGCAGTTTTTTCAACCACTTCGAAGATAAGCAGGTGTTCGCCGAGTCGGTCGCCGCTGACATACGTCAGGATCTGGAACAGCGGGTCGAGCTGGCCAGCAGGAACGTCACCAACCCTCTTGAACGCCTCGTCGGAGGCCTCCGGATCGGCGTCCAGTTCGCCCTGGGCAGTCCAAAACGAGCCAAGGTGATGCTTCAGGGTATGGGCGGAGGTGCCACCTCGCAAACCCATCCCCTTAACCGGGGACTGAACGACGACGTCGCCGCCTGTATTTCGGCCGGCTTGTTGAACGCCGAGGTTGAGGCAACCGGTGTGATGTTCTGGTTGGGCGTCTGCCAGATGGCGATGGTCTCTGCCTTGTCGGAAGCGTCCTCGCGCGCGGTCGTGGCCGCGCAGGTTCAGAGCCTTCTGATCCTGGCGTTGAGGGGACTAGGCGCTGACCCCGCACACACGGCTCATCTTGCGGCATCGGTGGCGGCCGATCTTGAACGCGATGAGGACCCAGCAACATGAAACTCTTCATCCTTGGCGGCACGGGCAACAGCGGCAAGAGGTTGCTTGATTTGGCGCTGTCGCGTGGTCACAGTGTGACTGCCCTGGCGCGCAACGGTTCCAAACTTCAGGCGCAGTTCGCCGGACCGGCACCTCCGTTGCTGACGATCCTGGAGGGCGGTCTGGATGACGAAGCCGCGCTGGCTGCGCAGATGATTGGCCATGACGTCGTCATCAATGCTGCGGGAAACACAAGCGATGGGCCGGCGTTTCCGCGCCTCGTACAGACCGTGGTTCAAACGGCGAACAAGACGCTAGGCCCTGGGGGACGCTTCTGGCTGTTCGGCGGTGCGGGGGCCCTAACCGTGCCAGGCAGCGACGTCATGACCTTGGATCTCCCCCTCATTCCCAAGGTGTTTGAGGCGCATCGCACGAACTTTCGGACCGTCTCCGAAACGGCGCTGGATTGGTCGATGCTTTGCCCTGGTCCGCTCATGGCGGCGGCGAACGGTCGAGCGCACCTGGGTTTGCGGACATCAATCGACACCTGGCCGTGCGAACCACCCACGGCGGTTGGCCTCAGACTGCCCAGGATCGTGCAGTCCATCGCCTTCATTCGGCGCATTCCTCAACTCACCATAACCTACGAAGACGTGGCAACCGTCATCTTGGATCACTTGGAGCGTGACGGGGCGTTCAGCCGAAAGCGGGTCGGCGTTGCGCTTCCGATCGGCATGTTGGCGCGCAAGCCCAGACTCTGAAGCGCTGGACGGTCGATCTGGCTTGTCGCCATCTCCCTTGACGTTAAGGCTCTTTCCCAGGCGGCCCTAGCTACTCTCCCTTGAACATCGGCGTCCGCTTCTCGTTGAAGCTGGCGACGCCTTCGCGGCGGTCGGCGGTGACGAACAGCTGGTAGTAGGTGGCCAGCTCCAGTTCCATCGCCGCCTTGAGATTGAGATCCAGGCCCCCGTTCACCACGCGCTTGAGGCCCCGCACCGATAGCGGCGCGCGGCTGGCGATCTGGACGGCGACGGCCAGCACCGTGTCCATCAGCACCTCGGGGGCCACCACACCGTTGACGATGCCGTAGTCCAAGGCCTTCTCGGCCGAGATCGGGGCAGCGCTGGTCATGATCTCCAGCGCCCGGCGGGGCCCGACCGCACGGGTCAGCAGCTGGGTGCCGCCCAGACCCGGCATGATTCCCAGCCCGGCTTCAGGCAGACCGAACCGCGCGCCCTCGGCGGCATAGGCGAAGTCGCAGAGCAGCGTCATCTCACAGCCCCCGCCCATGGCCGCGCCCTGGACGGCGGCGATCACCGGGACCGGACAGGCCAGCTGGGCCTGGCCGAAGTCCTCGAACACCTTGTGCTGTGCGGCCCAGGCCTCATCGGTCATGCCGTTGCGCTCGCGCAGGTCGGCGCCGGCCTGGAAATGCTTGCCCTCTCCGCGCAGGATCACACAGCGCAGATCGGCCCGCGCGCCAAGCGTGGTCCAGGCTTCCAGCAGCTCGTGGCCCATCTGGGTCGACAGTGCATTGGCCACATCCGGCCGGTTGAAGGTGACCGCCGCGACACCGGGGGCAAGGTCTTCGAGCTTGATGGTTTCGTAGGTCACTCAAAAGCTCTTCGGCTGGCCCAGCACGTGGGTGGCCACATGGCTGAGGATGAGGTTCGTGGAGATCGGGGCCACCTGGTAGAGGCGGGTTTCCCGGAACTTGCGTTCGATGTCGTACTCCTCGGCGAAGCCGAAACCGCCATGGGTCTGCAGGCACATGTCTGCAGCGAACCAGCTGGCTTCGGAGGCCACCAGCTTAGCCATGTTGGCTTCGGTGCCGCAGGGCTCGCCAGCTTCGAACATGGCGGCCGCCTTATCGACCATCAGGCTGGCGGCGGTCATCTGCACATGGGCGCGGGCCAGCGGGAACTGCACGCCCTGGTTCTCCCCGATCGGGCGGCCGAACACGACGCGGTCCTTGGCGTACTGGCTGGCGCGGTCGATGAAGAACTTCGCATCGCCGATGCACTCGGCCGCGATCAGGATCCGCTCGGCGTTCATCCCATCCAGGATATATTTGAAGCCCTTGCCTTCATCGCCCACCAGGTTCGCGGTCGGGACTTCCAGGTCCTCGAACAGCAGCTCGGTCGTGGCATGGTTGAGCATGGTGCGGACCGGCGTGATGGTCAGGCCGTTGCCCACAGCCATCCGCATATCGACCAGCAACACGCTCATGCCGGCCGATGTCTTCGCCTCGTCGCGGGCCGACGTGCGGCAGAGCAGGACCATCAGGTCGGAGTGCTCGGCGCGGCTGATCCACAGCTTGCGGCCGTTGACGACGTAGTTGTCGCCGACCTTCCTGGCGAAGGTGGTGATGCGGGTGGTGTCGGTGCCAGCGTCCGGCTCAGTGACGCCGAAAGCCTGCAGGCGCAGCTCCCCGCTGGCCACCTTCGGGAGATAGGCTTCTTTCTGCGCCGGCGTGCCGTGCCGCAACACCGTGCCCATGGTGTACATCTGGGCGTGGCAGGCGCCGCCATTGCAGCCGCTCCGGTGGATCTCCTCCAGCACGGCCGTGGCCGCCGCCAGTCCCAGGCCCGACCCGCCAAACTCCTCGGGAATGAGCACCGACAGGAACCCCGCCTGGGTCAATGCGGTAACGAAGTCGGTCGGATAGGCCCGCTCCCGATCCAGCGCGCGCCAGTAGCCGCCGGGAAATCGCGCGCACAGCTTGCGGACGGCTTCGCGGATCTCTGGGAAGGTTTCGTTGCTCACGCCGGTCTCTTTGCCATGCACGGGACTGGAGATCGACCGCCAAAGGTGGTCATCTCCACGTCAACGAGCAGTCCAGGGAGGACGCAAGGTGAGTCAACTCAGCTACGTGCACGGCGCCAGCACGCAGCCGCTGATCGGCAAGACGATCGGCGCTCTGTTCGACGAGACCTGCGCGGAGCATCCCGACCGCCTTGCGCTGATCTCGCGCCATCAGGGGGTCCGCTGGACCTATGGGCAGTTGAAGGCCCGCGTTGACGCCTTCGCCGCCGGGCTGATCGCTCTGGGCCTGGCGCCCGGCGACCGGATCGGTATCTGGGCGCCCAACTGCGCGGAGTGGGCGGTCACCCAGTTCGCCACCGCCAAGGCCGGGCTGATCCTGGTCAACATTAATCCAGCCTACCGTCTGACCGAGGCCGAGTACGCGATCAACAAGGTGGACTGCAAAGCTCTGGTCATCGCGGTCCGCCACAGGTCGAGCGAATATCTCGCCATGGTGCGCGAGCTGCGCGAGGGCGGCCGGCTGCCGACCGTCGAGGCGGTGATCACCATCGGCGACGACCCGCACCGGGGCTGCCAAAGCTTCCCGCACATTGAAAACACCGCCAAGCGCGCCGATCGCGCCCGGCTGGCCGAAATTGGCCCGACGCTGCAGTTCGACGACGCGATCAACATTCAGTTCACGAGCGGCACCACAGGATTTCCGAAGGGCGCCACGCTCAGCCACCACAACATCCTCAACAACGGCTTCTTCACCGGCGAGGCCATGAAGCTGCAGGCCGGGGACAAGGTCTGCATCCCGGTGCCGCTCTACCACTGCTTTGGCATGGTGATCGGCAATCTGGGCTGCGTGACGCGCGCGGCGACCATGGTCTACCCCAGCGAAGGGTTCGACCCCGCCGCCGCGCTCCAGGCCGTGGACGCCGAGCGTTGCGTCGCCCTGTTCGGAGTGCCGACCATGTTCATCGCCATGCTGGGCCAGCCGGACTTCGATCGCTACGACCTGACTTGCCTGCGCACCGGCGCGATGGGCGGCTCGCCCTGTCCCATCGAAGTGATGCGCCAGGTGATCGATAGGATGCACATGGGCCAGGTGACCAACGTCTACGGCATGACCGAGACCTCGCCGGTCAGCTTCCAGACCAACACGGAGGACAGCCTGGAACGCCGTGTCTCCACCGTCGGCCGCGTGCAGGCGCACCTGGAGGTCAAGGTGGTGGACACCGACGGACGCATCGTGCCGCGTGGCGAGACGGGCGAGATCTGCACCCGGGGCTATTCGGTGATGCTGGGCTACTGGGGCGACCCCGAACGAACGGCGGAGTCAATCGACGCCTCCGGCTGGATGCACACCGGCGACCTGGGCGTGATCGATGACGACGGCTACGGCAATGTCGTGGGCCGGATCAAGGACATGGTCATCCGCGGCGGCGAGAACATCTATCCCCGCGAGATCGAGGAGTTCCTGTACGGCCACCCGGCGATCCAGGACGTTCAGGTGATCGGCATTCCGGACACGAAATACGGTGAGGAACTGTGCGCCTGGATCGTGCTTAAGGTCGGCCACACCCTGGCCGATCAGGCGGTGCGAGACTTCTGTCGCGACCAGATCGCCCACTACAAGATTCCACGCCACATCCGTTTCGTGGAAGGCTTCCCCACGACGGTCACCGGGAAGGTGCAGAAGTTCGCCATGCGGGAGGCCATGATCGCAGAACTTGACCTCATGCTGGAAAAGACGGCCTAGGCCGCGACATGAGGAAACTCGCAAGTGCGCTCGATGTGTCAGGCGCCGCCTTCGCCGCCAATGCCAAGGTCAACCGGGCGCTCGTCGATGAGCTGCGCGAGCGCGTCGGCCAGGCCGCGCTGGGCGGGCCGGAAGGCAGCCGCCAGCGCCATGTGAGCCGCGGCAAACTGCTGCCACGGGACCGGGTGATGCGCCTGCTGGACCCGGGCGCGCCGTTCCTGGAGGTGGGGTCGCTCACCGCCAACGGTCTCTATGACGACGAGGCCCCAGCCGCCGGCGTGATCACCGGCATCGGCCGCGTGTCCGGCCGCGAGGTGCTGATCATCGCCAACGACGCCACGGTGAAGGGCGGGGCCTATTTCCCGTTGACCGTGAAGAAGCACCTGCGGGCGCAGGAGATCGCCCTGCAGAACCGCCTGCCGTGCGTCTATCTCGTCGATAGCGGCGGCGCGAACCTGCCGCACCAGGCCGAGGTGTTCCCCGACCGCGACCACTTCGGGCGCATCTTCTACAACCAGGCGCGGATGAGCGCGGAGGGCATCGCCCAGATCGCCTGCGTCATGGGCTCCTGCACGGCCGGCGGCGCCTACGTCCCGGCCATGAGCGACGAGACCATCATCGTGCGCGGTCAGGGGACCATCTTCCTAGGCGGACCGCCGCTGGTGAAGGCCGCCACTGGTGAGATCATCACCGCTGAGGAACTGGGCGGGGCCGACACCCACGGCCGCCGCTCCGGCGTGGCCGACCACGTGGCCGAGGACGACGAGCACGCGCTGACCATCGTGCGCCGCATCGTCGCCAACCTGAACACCACCAAGACCCACGAGATGACAATGGCCGAGCCGGAGCCGCCAGCCTTCGACCCGGAGGAGCTCTACGGCGTCGTCCCCACCGACGTGCGGGCGCCCTACGACGTGCGCGAGGTGATCGCCCGGGTGGTCGACGGGTCGCGTTTCGACGAGTTCAAGGCGCTGTACGGTACGACCCTGGTCTGCGGTTTCGCGCGCATCTGGGGCTATCCCGTCGCCATCCTGGCCAACAACGGCGTGCTGTTCTCCGAGAGCGCGCTGAAGGGCGCTCATTTCATCGAGCTGGCCTGCAAGCGCAAGATCCCGCTGGTGTTCCTGCAGAACATCTCCGGCTTCATGGTCGGCGGCCGCTATGAGGCCGGCGGCATCGCCAAGGACGGGGCCAAGCTGGTCACCGCCGTCGCCTCCGCCGAGGTTCCGAAGTTCACGGTCCTGATCGGCGGCTCGTTCGGGGCCGGCAACTACGGCATGTGCGGCCGCGCCTATTCCCCGCGCTTCCTGTGGACCTGGCCCAACAGCCGCATCTCGGTGATGGGCGGCGAGCAGGCCGCCTCGGTCCTGGCCACCGTCCACCGCGACTCCGACAAATGGACCCCAGCCGAGGAGGAAGCCTTCAAGGCCCCGGTGCGCCAGCGCTACGAGGAGGAGGGCAACCCCTATTTCGCCACGGCGCGCCTCTGGGACGACGGCATCATCGACCCCGCCCAGACCCGCGACGTCTTGGGTCTGTCCATCTCCGCTTCGCTGAACGCGCCGATCCCCGAGACGCGCTTCGGCGTCTTCAGGATGTGACGAAGATGGCCATGTTCAAATCCGTCCTCGTCGCCAACCGTGGTGAAATCGCCCGCCGGGTGTTCGCGACCGCGCGCCAGCTCGGCATCGAGACGATCGCGGTCTTCTCCGAGGCCGACCGCGACGCCGCCCATGTTCGCGATGCCGACCGGGCGGTGCTGATCGGCCCCGCCCCGGCGCGCGAGAGCTATCTGGTCGGCGAGCGGATCATCGCGGCCGCCCAGGCTGCTGGCGCCGAAGCGATCCATCCGGGCTATGGTTTTCTCTCCGAGAACGCCGAGTTCGCCGAAGCGGTGGCCAAGGCCGGCCTGATCTGGATCGGGCCTCCCCCAGGCGCTATCCGCGCCATGGGCCTGAAGGACGCGGCCAAGTCGCTGATGGCCAAGGCAGGTGTTCCTGTCACGCCGGGCTATCTGGGCGAGGACCAGTCGGCTCGAACCCTGGCCGCCGAGGCTGGCAAGATCGGCTATCCGGTGCTGATCAAGGCGGTGGCCGGCGGCGGCGGCAAGGGCATGCGGCTGGTCGAGGCCGCCAGCGATTTCGACGCGGCGCTCGCCTCCTGCCAGCGCGAGGCCAAGGCCAGCTTCGGTGACGACCGGGTGCTGCTGGAAACCTTCGTCACCCGCCCGCGCCACATCGAGGTGCAGGTGTTCGGGGACAGCCACGGCAATGTCGTCCACCTGTTTGAGCGCGACTGCTCGCTGCAGCGCCGCCACCAGAAAGTGATCGAGGAGGCGCCCGCCCCGGGCATGAGCGACGCCACCCGTGACGCCGTCACCTCCGCCGCCGTGAAGGCCGCCCAGGCGGTGGGCTACGTCGGCGCCGGCACGGTCGAGTTCATCGCCGACGCCTCGGCCGGCCTGCGTGGCGACCGCATCTGGTTCATGGAGATGAACACCCGCCTGCAGGTGGAGCATCCGGTCACCGAGATGGTCACCGGCCTGGACCTAGTGGAATGGCAGTTCCGCGTCGCCGCCGGCGAGCCGCTGCCGCTGAAGCAGCACGAGATCACGATCAACGGCCACGCCGTGGAGGCGCGCCTGTACGCTGAAAATCCAGCCTCCGGCTTCCTGCCCTCGATCGGCCGACTGGAGCGGTTCGCCTTGCCGGAGAACGTGCGCGCCGACACAGGCGTGGAGGAGGGGGACGCCATCAGCCCCTTCTACGACCCGATGATCGCCAAGCTGATCGCCCACGCCCCCACCCGCGAGCAGGCGATCGCCGACCTCGCCGAGGCCTGCGCGGAGGTCGAGGTCTGGCCGGTGAAGACCAACGCCGGGTTCCTGGTCCGCTGCCTGGAGATGCCGGACTTCATCGCTGGCGCGATGGACACGGGATTGATCGGCCACGAACTGGAGGCCCTGACTGCACCGGCCGAGCCGTCGCTCGAGGCGCTGGCTACCGCCGGCTGGGCGTTCCGCGAGGGCGTGGAACGGGCAGCCCGCGAGGCGACGCCCTGGGTCGACCTCAAGGGCTTCCGCCTGAACGCCCCGCCGATCGCCACGACCCACGCCTTTCTCGGCGATATCGCCGTCGAGGTGGCGATGGCGGCCGAGCCGTCGCGCATCGTTTTCCTCGTCGCCGAGGATGAGGTGGTGGTGTTCGAGGGCGGCGAAGCCTTTGTGTTCCGCGACCACCCACCGTCCGCCGATGGCGATAGCGGAGCGGCCGGCGACGGGCAGGTCCGCGCGCCGATGCCCGGCAAGGTCGCCCAGCTGTCGGTCAAGGCCGGCGACACGGTGAAGAAGGGCCAGCCGCTGCTGACCCTGGAGGCCATGAAGATGGAACACGCGCTGGCCGCGCCTTTCGACGGCAAGGTTGAGATCGTGACCTGCGAACTGGGCGCCCAGGTGACCGAGGGCTCGGTCCTCGTCCGTCTCATCGCGGACTGAGGCGGCGATGTACCTGGACCGTCGCGCTTTCCTGGTTGGCCTCGCGGCGTCCGCAGCGCCGCTCGCCGCCCGCGCTCAGACCTGGACCCTGCCGTCGCCCGAACGCGAACTGCGCGTGCCGGTTCGCGGCGGCCACATCTACGCCCGGGCCAACGGCGACCTGAAGGGCCCGCGCGCGCCGGTGATCTTCGCCCATGGCGGACCCGGATCGCACCACACCAGCTTTCTGCCGCAGCTGGCGCTGGCCGACGAGCGCGCGGTGATCCTCTACGACCAGCTGGACTGCGGTCTCTCCGATCACCCCAACGACCCGGCGAACTGGATCGTGGAGCGGTTCGTCTCGGAGGTGGATGCCTTGCGCGCCGCCTTCGACCTGCCCCGGCTGCATTTCGTCGGCCACTCCTGGGGCTCGACCATCGCGCTGGAGTACGCGGCCCGCCAGCCTTCTGGCCTCGCCAGCGTCACCCTGGGCAGCCCGCTGATCTCGACGAAGAGCTGGCAGCGCAGCACCTCAGCCAACCTCGCCAAGCTGCCGCCAGATGTCATCCGCACCATCCGCGCCAGCGAGGCGTCGGGCGCCACCGATACCGCTGCCTACCAACAGGCGATGGGCGTCTTCTACAGCCACTACATGGCGCGGGCTCCAGTGCCAGACTACGTCCGCGACTATGGAGCAGAGCACAAGCTCGCCACCAACCCCGTGCTCTACAAGGCCATGTGGGGCACGGGCGAGATCGCCGCGACCGGGAGCTTGCGGACTTACGACGGTGAGCCGCTGCTGCCGCGCATCGCCGCGCCGACGCAGTTCATCTGCGGCCAGTTCGACGAGATGACCGCCGATGTCCTGAAGCCGATGGTTGCACGCGTGCGAGGCGCGAGGCTGGCGGTGATCCCGGCCGCAGGTCATGCGCTCACCGCCACCCACGGCGACGCCTACAACGCCATCCTCCGCGAGCACCTGCGCCGCAACGACCGGGTTTAGGCGGCAACCAGACGCGGATCACCGCGGGGCGGCAGCCGCATACCGCTCGCGCCGACGGGCGCCGGCCAGAATGTTCGGGAGCGAGTAGTTCCCCTCATGGCAGGCGAACTCGTAGATTGGGGACGCGCTCTTGGCGAGCTCGTACTCGGCCAGCCAGGGCGCCGTGTAGATCGCAGGATCGACCACCGTGTATTGGTAGAGCAAGGCCTTATCCGACACGCGGGTGTAGCGTTCGATAACAGTCGCACCGGTCGGCACCAGCAAGGTGGGGAGCGGTCGGATCGTGTCGCGCGCCGGCAGTCCGATGGTCTCGATGACCAGCGTATCGCTCTCCCAGCGGGCGATGGAATCGCCGAGCGCCGAAGCCTTGGCCACGTCCCCGCTGTGTTTGGCTGCGAAAGGTATGACGCGAAGATCGGGCCCGTATTCGGACAGGATCACGACGGCGGCGCGGGTCTGCAGGATCTGGCGCGGGTTGATGTCGGTGACAATCGCGATCGGCGGCTGGCCCTGGCCGACGACGCATCGCTCCCAGTTCGGCCGCTGCTCCGGACCATCGGTCGGGAACGGCGCCTCGGAGCTGTTGCGCAGGGTGATCTCCACGAAGGTGATGCCGCGCCGCGCGGCGGGAGTCACCGGGAGCCGTCCGTCGGCCGGCTGAACGATCTGGCGGGTCCGGCGCTCCCCGCGCACGATCCCGAGGCCCATCCGCTCCGAACTGTAGCTGAGCTCGGCCACCTCGGGGTCCTGCTCTAAGGCTTTCAGCGCACGGACGCCTGCCGCCAGCCGTTGGGCATGCGCCCTGGCCTCGGTCTCCGGGAGCACCAGCGGCGGTGCACCGGTCGCGGGCGCCTCAAGCGGCAGGACGAAATTGGTGTTCCAGACGCCCTGAAGATCCGGTTGGCCATACAGCGTCCGCGGCGCGCGATAGGCGTCCGCGGCCTGGGCCGCGGGCGCCGCAAACAGCAGGGCGGCGGCCAACGCCGCCAGCTTGAGCCCTCTCAAGATGTCGGGCCGGCCACGACGCCCGCGTCGTGCAGGCGGCCAATCTCCACGCCGCTCAGCCCCAGCACGTCCGCCAGAACCTGGTCTGTGTGCTGGCCTAGCTTTGCCGCCGCGACGGCGGGCCGGCGTTCGTCCTGCGGGATCGTGCCCATGGCGCCAGGGGCCGGGTAGTCGAGGCCCGAGGGATGGCGGATGGTCGAGAAGACCGGGTTGTCCTTATAGAGGCGCGGATCCTCCAGCGCCGCCTCCAGCGTCTGGTAAGCGCCCCAGGTGACGCCGCCGGCGTCGAAGGCCGGCGCCAGTTCGGCGGCGGTCCTGGCTGCGAACGCCCGCTCGAACAGGGGGTAGAGCCGGTCGCGATGCGTGAAACGCAGGCCTTCGTCCTTCGCGAAGGAAACGCCCAGCGCAGCCTCGACCTCGGCGACGGCGCCGCCGATGCCCAGCGCTTCCAGCGCCTTGGACCATTGGCGCGGCGTGATGCAGAGCAGCATCAGCTTCTGGCCATCCTTGGTGGTGAAGTCGCGGCCGAAAGCGCCGAAAATATCGTTGCCCATGCGCGGGCGCTGATGGCCGGTGAACATCGTCTCGGCCATGAAGCCCAGGTTGGCCATGGTGGAGGCCCCGACATCGGAGAGCGAGCACCGGATCTCCCGCCCGCCCGCACCCCGGCTCCGGGCCAGCAGCGCCGCGACTAGGCCAAACGCGCAGTAGGCGCCGGTGAGCAGGTCCCAGGCGGCCAGCACATGGTTCACTGGCTTGTCGTCGCCGACCGGCCCGGTCATCAGCGGCAGCCCAAGCGCCGAGTTGATCGTGTAGTCCATGCCCTGGGACCCGTCGGCCCAGCCCATCACCCGCACGCAGATCAGGTCCTCGCGGAGCTTCCGCAGGTTCTCGTAGGAGAGGAAGCCCTCGACCGGAAAGTTGGTGACGAATAGACCGGCGTCATCGCCGGGCGCGGCGGCCAGCCGCTGCACCAACTCGCGGCCCTCAGGCCGGGTGAGGTCGATGGCGACCGACTTCTTCGACTTGTTCAGCGCCTCCCAGTAGAGGCTCGAGCCGTTCTCGGTGAGCGGCCACCGGCGGAAGTCCGGTCCGCCGCCGACGGTATCGACCCGGATCACCTCGGCCCCCATCTGCGCCAGGTAGAGTCCGCACGTCGGCCCTGCCACGAAGGCCGAGACATCGACGACGCGCAGGCCTTTGAGAAGATCGTACATGCGGTCTCCTTCCCTCCCTTAATGGGGAGGGACAGCTCGCCACAGGCGAGCAGGGTGGGGAAGCGTGGCCCAGAATGCGGAGCCGGAGTTTGATCCCGACTTCCCCACCCTGACCACTTCGCGGTCTGTCCCTCCCCATTAAGGGAGGGAAGGTCAGCCGACCAGCTTGCCCACCTCCTCGACCTCTTCCTGCGTCAACCGCCATTCCGCCGTCGCCGCGTTCACCTTGATCTGCTCGGGCGAGGTCGCGCCGGCGATCACCGAGGATACAACCTCGTGGCCCAGCAGCCAGGCGAAGGCGAGTTCCAGCAGAGTGTGGCCGCGCTCGGCCGCCCAGGCTTCCAGGGGCTCAACCTTGTCGAAATTAGCATCGCTCATGGCCTGTGCGCCCCGGGCGCCCCAGGCGGCAAGCCGGGTGCCCTCGGGCGGGGCTGCGCCGCGCTTGTACTTGCCGCTGAGCAGGCCCGACGCCAGCGGGAAGAACGGCAGGAAGCCCAGCCCGAAGTGCTCGCACGCCGGCAGCACCTCCGTCTCCACGCCGCGCTCCAACAGGGAATAGAGGTTCTGGGCCGAAACGAAGCGGCTCTGCCCGGCCGATGTCCAGTCGGCATTTGCAATCTGCCAACCATTGTAGTTGGAGTTTCCGAGGTAGCGGACCTTGCCCTGGGTCACCAGGTCGTCCAGCGCGCGCAGGGTTTCATCGACCGGCGTGTCAGCATCTGGCGAGTGGTGCTGGTAGAGGTCGATGTAGTCGGTGCCCAATCGTCGCAAGCTGTCTTCAACCGCCTGCATGATCCACTTGCGAGATCCACCTTTTTTCTTCGGATCACCGCCCACCGACATGCCAAATTTGGTCGCTAGCACGATATCATGCCGTCGCTTACCCAGCGCCGCGCCCAGGAACTCCTCGGATTTGGTCCCGCCATAGACATCGGCCGTGTCGAACAGGGTGATGCCGGCCTCGATCGCCGCATCGACCACGGTCTGGGTCTGTGCCGCGTCGATCCGCATGCCGAAGTTGTTGCAGCCGAGGCCGACGACACTGACCTTGAGACCGGAGTTACCGAGGCGCCTGACCTTCATTTGCGTTCTCCTATTCGCGTTTGCGGAAGACCCTAGCCGCACCCACCGGGCGAAGGCGAGCCTCGAACGCTCTTGTTCAGAATCGTTGGCGCGCCGTTCACCGTATCTGTTGGCGATATCGCAAGGCCGTTGTCGTTAACGTCCGGAGATAGAACGGGAATTCGGGTCATCCCATGCGCGTCGTAACCATCATCAGCCTCGCCGCGTCGGCAGTCCTCGGCCTGGGCGCCCTGTTCGTCGCCAAGGTGACGCTGCCGAACTCGGCAGCGGCCAGGGCGATTCCGACCGCCGGGCAGGCCCAGGGTTCGCCGCTGGTGGTGGCCGCTCGGCCGCTGAGGTTCGGCGAGAAGCTGGACGCGGGCATGCTGATCGTCATCAAGGTGCCGGAGAACGCCATCCCGCAGGGGGCCTTCACCACGGTGGCGCAGGTGCTGGGGGCCGACCATGGCGAGCCGCCGGTGGTGCTGACCCCGCTGGTCCAGCACGAGGCCATGCTGACCACCAAGATCTCCGGCCCCGGCGGGCGCGCCACTGTCGCCGCCGAGATCGCCGACGGCATGCGAGCCTATTCGTTCAAGGTCTCGGATGCGACCGGCGTCGGCGGCCACGCCCTGCCGGGCGACCATGTCGATGTGGTGCTGCTGCGCGACCTGACCCCGCAGGCGCCGGAGCGCACCTACATTTCCTACGTCGTGGTCCAGAACGCCCGCCTCCTGGGCGTCGATCTGAATGCCGACCCCACCTCTGACAAGCCGGCCACCCCCAACACTGCCACCCTGGAGGTCTCGGTCGAGGACAGCCAGAAGCTCTCGGTGGCCTCGACCCTCGGCACCCTGTCGCTGGCGCTGCGCAAAACCGGCGCGGTCGAGGTGGCGGCGGCACCGCCGATGCGCACCGGCGACTTCCTGAGCGGAGGCTCGCGCTCGGCCGGCCCAGCGCGCACGATCGCGCGGGGATCGGGCTCCGGCTACTCGGGCATCCTGATCGTCGAAGGCGAATCGTCCAAGCGCAGCTCGTCCCGCGGCAAGGCCGCCCCGGCGCCGTCCTTCCTCCCCAACATCACCGGCGTGGGCGCCGCGGCGGGCGCCAAGGCCGGCGCGGCCGGCGTCGATGCGATCGGCTGAGCCCATGATCACCGTCGCACAGTTCCCCCGCACGGCGCTGAACGCGCTGATGGCCCTCAGCCTGGCCGCCGGCGTGACGGCGCTTCCCGCGCCGGTGCGCGCTCAGACGCTGGCCAGCGAGCCGGTGCTGCGCCGGACCATCCATGTTCCCCGCGACAAGTCCCTGTCGTTCCGACTGCCTAGCCCTGCCTCGAAGATCGTCATTTCCCAGCCTGAAATCGCCAAGGTCACCGCCACCAGCGATGCCAGCTTCTACGTCCAGGGCATCGAGTTCGGGGCCACCAACATGCTGGTCTACGGCCGCGGCGGTCAGTTGGCCGAGGTAATCGACGTGCGCGTCGGCTTCGATTCAGACGGCCTGCAGCAGGACCTGGCTGCCGCCTTCCCCGGAGAGCCGATCCAGGTGCGCAACCTGGGCGAAGTGCTGATGCTGGCCGGCAACGTCTCCGACACTGGCGTGCAGACCGGCGCCGAGAAGATCGCCGAAAAATATGCACCCGACGGTATCATCTCGCGCCTGACGGTCCGCGCTTCGCAGCAGGTCGTTCTGGAAGTGCGCATCGTCGAGGCCAGCCGCTCGGCGCTGCAGGATGTCGGCTTCAACTTCAGCATCGCCAACACCGCCGCGGGCTTCGCGAGCGGCACGGGGCTGATCGGTCTCGCTCCGCCGGCCGGCCTGCTGAAAACCCTCGGAGGTTCGGGCCAGACCGCCATCGACACAGCGCTGGGCGCGCTGGAACAGCGTGGCCTGATCCGCACCCTTGCGCGGCCCAACCTGGTGGCGATGTCGGGCGAGAAGGCCAGCTTCCTGGCCGGCGGCGAGTTCCCGTTCCCGGTGCCGGAAGACCAGGGCAAGATCGCCATCCAGTTCCGCCCCTATGGCGTGAAGCTCAACTTCACCCCGACCGTGCAGACCAACGGCTGGGTGAAGATGAACGTCGAGCCCGAGGTGTCCCAGCTCGACCCGAACAATTCCCTGACCGTGCTGGGCATCACCGTGCCCGCCCTGATCGTGCGCAAGGCGTCCACGACCCTGGAGCTGAAGCCTGGCGACACCTTCATCATGGCCGGCCTGTTCCAGCGGGGCTTCCAGACCGACGCCGACCAGACCCCCTGGGTGGGTGACCTGCCGGTGCTGGGCGCACTTTTCCGCTCCTCGCGGTGGAAACGCTCGGAGAGCGAGCTGATGATCATCGTCACGCCGCGCATGGCGACGCTCGAAGATCGCGCCGCCGAAAAACTGGACGCTATCCCTGGCCGGGAGCCAACAGCGCTGGATTTGCAACTCTACGGCAAGGCGCTCGACAAGAAGCTTAAGCCCAACGACCCGATCCCGGCGTCGAAGAGGTAGTTCGATGTTGCGTCCCAAGTCCGCGTCCCCGCTCACCTCCCTCAACGGCTGCCAAATCCTGGCCCTGGGCGCCGGGCTGGGCGTCCTGCGCGGCGGACCCTTGGCGGGCGCTGCGGTGGAGATTGGCGCGGTGGCGCAGCTTGAGCAGCTGAGCCCTGGCGACTGCGACCTGGTGTTGATCGACGCCGACGCCTTTGAGGCTTCCGCCCTGGCCGGCATGCTGAAGGCGCTCGCCGCTTTACGTCCGGCGCCGCCGCTGCTGATGGTGGGCCAGGCGCTGCCGGCCAGCCTGGTCCGTAATGTCCTGCGCCTGGAGGCCGCCGACATCCTGGAGGCCCCGTTCAGCCCCGAGCAGTTGCTCGCCGCGATCCAGGGCCTGTTGGCCCAGGCGGCGCCCGCGCCGGTCACGACCTCCGGGGACAGCCGTTGCTGGGCGGTCACCGGCGCGGTCGGCGGCTCGGGCGCCACCACCATCACCATCGAGATCGCCAACGCCCTGGCCATGGCATCGGGCAAGGACCGGAGCGTCTGCCTGGTGGACCTGAATCTGGCCGATGGCGCCGCCGCCGCCTACCTGGGCGCCCAGCCGACGCTGCGGCTGGCGGAGTTCGGCAATGCCGCCGACCGGATCGACTCAGCCATGCTGCAAGCCTTCGTCACCCCGGTGTCCAAGGGCCTGGACCTGATGGCCGGGGTCCGCGACCCCACCGCCTTCGACGCCGTCGGCCGCGACGCGGTGCTGCGGCTGCTGGAGGTCGCCTGTGAGTGCTATGACTGGGTGATCCTGGACGTGCCGCGCCACCGCCGCCCCTGGACCCTGGAGGCGCTGGCCGGCTGCGACGAGGTGCTGATCATCTCCGAGCTCACGGTCCCTGCCCTGCTGGCCGCGCGCGCCTATTCCGATGAGATTGAGGACGCGCTCGGCGCCCGCCTGCGGCCGCGCATCGTGCTGAACAGGCTGGCCAGCCGCATGTTCGGCCCGGCGCCGACCATGGTCGAGGCCGAGAAAGCCCTGCAGCGCAAGGCCGAGGCTGGGATCAGCTCCGACTGGGAAGCCGCCGCCGCCTCTGCCAATCTGGGCGGTCCGATCGCCCAGCACCGGCCGAAGTCGAAGATCGTCAAGGACGTTCAGACCCTGGTCGAGAAGCTGTCCGCCCAGCCGGCGCGCCGCGACAGCCCGTCCAAGGCGGCCTGATGGACCGGCTTCGCCAAGGCTTCGCAGGTCGCATCCCCAATCCTTCGAAGCTCACGAAGGGAGCGAAGTAGGATGGGTCGCTTCAGCCTCGCGCGCGCGTCGAAGCCGCAACCCGCGCAGCCGGCGGTTCCCGTCGCCGCCCCGACCCCAGCGGCCAGGGTCGAGTCTAAGCCCAAAGCCCCGCCGCGCGACGCCACCCTCGACCTGCGCCTTCGCCTGCATACCCGGCTAATCGACGAGCTGGACCTGGCCAAGCTGGACAAGCTGGACGAGGCCGAGCTGCGTCGGCAGGTCCTGGGCCAGGTGACCGAGTTCGCCCGTGACGAGCGCATGGCGCTCAACACCAAGGAGCTGGAGGCATTGGGCGCCTCGATCTACGACGAGATGGTGGGACTGGGGCCGATCGAGCCGCTGCTGAAGGATGACTCGATCAACGACATCCTGATCAACGGCCCCTTCCAGGTCTACATCGAGCGCCGCGGCGAGCTGGAGCTCACCGCTATCCGCTTCCGCGACAACGACCATCTGCTGCGGATCGTGAATCGCATCGTCGCCGGCGTCGGACGCCGGATCGACGAAAGCCAGCCCATGGTCGATGCCCGCCTACCCGACGGGAGCCGGGTGAATGCCGCGATCCCGCCGATCGCCATCGACGGCTGCTCCGTTTCGATCCGGAAGTTCTCCAAGAAGCCGTTGACGCTGGAGAAGCTGGTCGAGTTCGGAGCCATGACACAGTCGATGGCCGACTTCCTCTACGGTGCGGTCAAGAGCCGGGTCTCCACCGTGATCTCCGGCGGCACCGGCTCAGGCAAGACCACCCTGCTGAACGCGCTGTCCGCGGCCATCCCCGAGGGCGAACGCCTGATCACCATCGAGGACGCCGCCGAGCTGCAGCTCCAGCAGGTGCATGTGGTGCGCATGGAGACCCGGCCGCCGAACATCGAGGGCAAGGGCGAAATCCGCCAGCGCGAGCTGGTCAAGAATGCGCTCCGCATGCGGCCCGACCGGGTGATCCTGGGGGAGGTGCGGTCCGAGGAAGCCTTCGACATGCTGCAGGCCATGAACACGGGCCACGAAGGCTCCATGGCCACGATCCACTCCAACAACCCGCGCGAGGCGGTCAGCCGCCTCGAGCAGATGGTCGCCATGGGCGGCATGAACATCGGGCCCGACGCCGTGCGCCACCAGATCGCCGCCGCGGTGGGCCTCGTCGTGCAGGTCAACCGGCTTTCCGACGGGAAACGTAAGGTCACCCACGTCACCGAGATTGTCGGGATGGAGGGTCAAGTGGTGCAGATGCAGGACATCTTCCTGTTCAACCGCACCCACACCGACGCCGACGGCACGGTCCATGGGGAGCACCGCGCCACGGGCCTGCGACCGCGCTGCCTGGACGAGATGCTGCGCCGGGGCATCCCTTACGACACCAGCAACTTCGACCCCGACAAGGTGCTCTGAGGGATGGTCGTCGATGCCAAGCTGATCATCATGGTGCTGATCGGGCTGGCGGTGTTCGCCGCCGCCCAGGGCCTGATCGGCCTGCTCAGCGTGGCCACCCAGAAGCAGAAGGTGAACCGCCGCCTCACCGTCGCCCGCAGGGTCGATGGCATATCGGCCCTGGTGGTGGAGCTGCGCAAGCAGCGGGGCCTCACCGCCAGCGGCGGCCGGGCCGAGCGGCTGCGCTGGCTGTCGGACCTGATCGTCGCCTCTGGCCTGCCCTACGACCAGCGGAAATGGCTGACCTATGCCGCCGCCGCCGCCCTGATCAGCGCCCTTCTGGTTGGGTTCCTAACCAAGGCGCCGCTCGGCTTCGCGGCCGGGGCTGTCCTGGGAGGGGTGCTGATTCCGCTGGGCATTCTGAAGTTCAAGGCCGGCCGGCGGAGCGCGGCCCTCGGCTTCCAGTTGCCCCAGGCCCTGGAGGTGATCGTCCGCTCGCTGGAGGCCGGCCACCCGGTCCCGGCCGCCGTCACCCTGGTGGGCCGCGAGATGGCCGATCCGGTCGGCACCGAATTCGGCATGGCCGCCGACGAGATCGCCTATGGCGCTACCCTGGAGCAAGCCGTGGAGCGGATGGCCGAACGCTGCCGCCATCCTGACCTCGACCTCTTCGCCGCCACTGTACGCCTGCAGGAGAAGACCGGCGGCAACCTGACGGGTCTCCTGAAGCTCAACGCCTCGACCATCCGCGAGCGACACAAGATGCGGCTGAAGATCAAGGCCGCGTCATCGGAAGGCCGGGCCTCAGCGATGATCCTGACCTCGGCGCCGTTCATCGCCGTGACCATGATCGTGCTGATCTCGCCCCGTTTCTACGGCGACGTGATCGACGAGCCGCTGGTGAAGTACGGGCTGGCCGGAATGGGGTTCTGGATCTTCCTCGGCAACATGATCATGCGGCGCATGATCGACATGAGGCTCTAGACGATGGCGGGCCCGTCGCTTGAGACGATGATCTACGTGGTCGGGTTGGTGCTGACCGTCGGCGCGGTCGGCGGCCTGGTGTGGACCGGCGTCGCAGAGTTGCGCCTGCGCACTCTGCGCCGCAGCCGCCTGGCGGGCATCGCCACCGGCGGTCGACTCCCGGAACGCGCGGCCGGCGGTCTGAACCAGCAGCTTCTCTCGACGGTGCGCCGCCTGGGCCAGCAGAGCGCCGTGCGCGACCCGGCCAAGGTCTCACAGCTCCGCTCGCGGCTGATGCAGGCCGGCTTCTACGCCCGCGAGGCGCCGGTGATCTTCCTGGGGGTCAAGGCGGTGGCGCTGGCCGTCGCGACCCTGGGCGTCATCCTGACCCTGCCGGCCATGCTCAGCCACAAAGGCAGCAACAACATCGCCCTGGGCGTGGCCGTCGGCGTGTCTCTGGCCGCGCTCTACGGCCCCGACTTCGTGCTCAAGAACCGCAAGAGCTACCGCGAGCGGGAGTACTCCGAGGGCTTCCCCGACCTGCTGGACCTGCTCGTCGCCTCGGTGGAGGCTGGCCTGTCCCTGGACGCCGCCGTCACCCGGGTGACCGAGGAGTTGGAGCGGCGCTACCCACACCTCACTATCCACCTGCGCTTCCTGGTGCTGGAGCTGCGCGCCGGCCGAGCCCGCAAGGACGCCTGGTCCGCCTTCGCCGACCGCCTCGGCATCGACGACGCCCGCGCCTTGGCCACCATGCTGCGCCAGGCCGAGGAGATGGGCACCAGCCTTGGCGAGACCCTCTCGGTGTTCTCCGCGGACATGCGCGCCAAGCGCATGCTGCGTGCCGAGGAAAAGGCCCTGGGCCTGTCGGCCAAGCTGACCGTGCCGCTGATCCTGTTCATCTTCCCGGCGCTGCTGGGCGCCCTGATGCTCCCGGCAGCCGCCAGACTGGTCAGGGTTTTCGGCCACGGCACGCCGGGCTGATTGACCTCAGGCCGCAACCCCAAACATCGCGCCGACCCCGGCGGTGATCGCCATGGCCACCGCACCCCAGAAGGTCACCCGCGCCACCGCCTTCCAGGCAGGCGCCCCGCCGGCTTTCGCGCCCATGCCGCCCAGGAGGGCCAGGAACGCGATCGCGGCGCCCGACACCGCCGGAACCAGCACGTTCGCCGGCGCCAGGGCGGCGGCCGCCAGCGGCAGCGCCGCGCCAGCCGCGAAGGTCGCTGCCGACGTGAGGGCGGCCTGCACCGGCCGGGCGGTCGACATGATGGAAATTCCCAACTCGTCCCTCGTATGAGCGCCCAGCGCGTTCTTGGCCATCAGCTGGGTCGCGACCTCGCGCGCCAGGGCCGGCTCGACGCCCCTTGCGGCGTAGATCGCGGCCAGTTCCGCGAGTTCCGACTCAGGCTGGGTCGCGATCTCCTGAGCTTCGCGCGCGACATCGGCTCGCTCCGTGTCGGCCTGGGAGCTGACCGAGACATACTCGCCGGCCGCCATCGACATCGCTCCGGCGACCAGCCCCGCCACGCCTGCGACCAGGACCTCGGTGCGCCCTTGGGACGCCGCGGCCACGCCAACGATCAGGCTGGCCGTGGAGACAATGCCGTCGTTGGCGCCGAGCACGGCGGCGCGGAGCCAGCCGACCCGCTCGATCAGGTGCAGTTCGCGATGGCTGCGGCTCATGTCACGTCCTTGGGTTTCAGGCCGCGACCATGCCTCAGCGGCCGGGTGACGCCTTGACCCTGCGCAAGGCTTAAAGCCCCAGCGGCCGGTACAGCCCGATGATCAGCTGCTCGAACACGCCGATCCCGACCTGCTCCGGCCGGCCGGGCTCGGCCAGCGTCACCTTGCTGATCGCCTGGATGTGTAGGTTGCCCATGTCGGACGGGTCGAAGTTGGCGCAGTCGATATCCTCGCGGGCCACCGCCAGTTCACCCTTCAGTCCGCCGTGACGCCAGTCGCCGCCGTAGCCGATGCCGCGCATCAGGAACACCGACTTCGGCTCGATCTTCACCGTCGCCGCGCCCTGGTCCATCGGAATGGTCAGGGTCCCGGACTTGGCGTGCCGCGTGCCGGGGATCAGTTCGACCGCCATGGTCGCGGCGTCGGTGTGGTAGCCGCCGTCGGGACCGGCGCCATCCGGCAGGATCACCGCGCGGGTGTTCCAGGGCTTGCCGTCCGTATCGGCGTTGATGTGGAAGTAAACTGATCGGTCGGCGAAGTTCAGCGGCGCCCACTGCCAGAAGAAGCCGGCGATCCCGCCCCCCGGCGTCGGCTGCGGATCGGCCGCGCCCACCGGGCGTATCCCCCACGAGCGATCCCGCGTGCCGACCCAGCCGGCGACCTCGATCCGCTCGCCATCGATTTCCAGCCAGCCGGACACGCGCACGTTCTGAGTGAGGCGGGTGTAGTCCATGAACAGGCGCGGGCCGTTGCGCCGGACGAACCGCGGCTCCTCGATCGGGAACGCCCGGCCCTCGAAGGTGAGTTCTCCGGCGATGCCATCGGTCCGATCGACGGTCACCTTCAGCACCTGAAGCGGCTCGACGATCTCGATGCCGATCGGGCCGACCTGCAGGTCCATCCGCTCGTAGCCCAGGATCCGCGAGGCGTGCAGGCAGCTCTCCTTGCCGTTCCGCACGATGGCGATGTGGGCGTCGGCGACGCTCAGCGCCGGATAGACTCCGTAGGCCACCGCCACGAAGGCTGAGCCATCGGGCGCATAGGCATTGAAGAAGTAGCGATCGTAGAAATTGCGGTCCGACCCGGCATAGGCGATCGGTTCAGGCGTCTGGTGGATCGGAAAGTCATCGCCCTTGGTCAGCATCGCCTGTCTCATCACTTTCTGTGTGGCGCTCGCCGGCCGGCGCCACTTTTACGGGTATCAACTCGGTTTCCGCGCGGTCATGGCTTGCGGGTTGCCACGGCTGGGGTGACAACTTCGGGTGACGATAGGGACAAATGGGAGGGTCCGTCTTGCATGACCTTGCGTCAGCCGGACGGACGAGTGAGGACAGATGGGTTTGATGACCGCCGCGGACCACCGGATTCCGCAGGCGCTGGCCGATACGCTGGCCCAGCCCCGCGCCTATGCCGACGGGACGGTTCTGGAGACCTATCGCTGGCTGCGCGAGCATGAGCCGATGGGCGTGGCGAAGATCGAAGGGGTCGATCCCTTCTGGGTCGCCACCCGGCACGCCGACATCCTGGAGATCAGTCGCCAGAACGACCTGTTCCATAACGGCGACCGCGCGCCCACCCTGACCAGTCAAGCGGTGGACAAGAAGGTTCGCGAGATGATGGGCGGCAGCCCGCATCTTCTAAGAACCCTGATCCATATGGATGCCCCCGACCATCATCGATATCGCGCCCTCACCCAGGCGTGGTTCATGCCGCAAAACCTGAAAAAGCTGGAAGATCGCATCCGGGTGATCGCCAGGGCGTCGGTGGACAAGATGGCGGCCACGGGCGGGACCTGCGACTTCGTGAGCGAGGTGGCCCTGCACTTCCCGCTGCATGTGATCATGACGATCCTGGGGGTGCCGGAGAGCGACGAGCCGCGGATGCTGAAGCTGACCCAGGAGCTGTTCGGGGCGGCTGATCCGGAGCTTGGGCGCAACGAGGCGCCGACCACGGTGGCCCAGGCGACCGACCAGAACATCGACTTCGGGGTGATCGTCGACTTCTCGAACTATTTCCGCACCCTCTCGGAGGCCCGCCGGGCCAACCCTACCGACGACCTGGCCTCGCTGATCGCCAACAGCCAGATCGACGGCCAGCCGATCTCCGACCTGGAGGCGATGAGCTACTACATCATCGTCGCGACCGCCGGGCACGACACCACCTCCTCATCCACCGGCGGCGCCATGTGGGCCCTGGCTGAGCGGCCGGGCGAGCTAAAGAAGGTCAAGGCCGACCTGTCGCTGATCCCCGGCCTGGTGGATGAGAGCATCCGCTGGACCACGCCTGTGAAGACCTTCATGCGAACCGTCACCGCCGACACCGAGTTTGCCGGCCGCCAGATGAAGCAGAACGACTGGCTGATGCTCTGCTACGCCTCCGGCAACCGCGACGAGACGGTCTTCGAGGCTCCCGACGAGTTTCGCGTCGATCGCAAGCCCAACAGGCATCTGGCGTTCGGCTACGGCGCCCACCTCTGCCTGGGCCAGCATCTGGCGAAGATGGAGATGCGCATCCTCTGGGAGGAAATGCTGCCCCGCCTCAAATCCGTGGAGCTGGCGGGCACACCGGCGATGAGCGAGGCGGTGTTCGTCAACGGCCCCAAGCGCCTGCCCATCCGGTTCGAGATCGCCTGACCGTGGTGCCACACCCGCTCGAGCCGCGCCTGGCCAACTACATCGCCGGCAAGATGCCCGAGGCGGACGTGGCCGTGTCGCGCCTCGAGCGGATCTCTGGCGGCGCCAGCCGCGAGACCTATCGTTTCGAACTGAACTGGACCGAGGGCGGCGGCGCCCACCAGCGCAAGATGATCCTGCGGCGTGACCCGCCCGCCAGCCTGATCGACACCGAGCGCCGCGTCGAATTCGAGGCCTACCGCGCCTTCCGCAACTCTGCCGTCCCGGTGCCGGAGATGCTGTGGCTGGAGGAATCGAGCCGCCACCTCGACCATCCGTTCTTCATCGCCGAGGAGATCGCCGGCTTCCAGACCTCGCCACAGATGCTGCTGTCGGGCGCCTTCGACGCGGTGCTGCCCCGGGTGGCCCAGCGCAAGTGGACAATTCTGGGCGAGATCGCCAAGGCCGACCCCCGCGCCCTGAAGCTGAACCGGGTGATGCCAGTTCCCGCCCTGGACGCCTGCTGGCGGCGCGAACTCGACCACTGGGAAGCCCTGATCGACAAGGATGCCGCCGAGCCCCTGCCGATCACACGGGCCGCCATCCGCTGGCTGCGCGCCAACCCCCCGCCGCCAGCCCAGAAGCTCGCCGTGGTGCACGGCGACTTCCGGACCGGCAACTTTCTCTATGATCACGACGGCGAGATCCACGGCGTCCTCGACTGGGAAATGGCCCACCTGGGCGACCCGATGGAGGACCTGGGCTGGAGCTTGCAGCCGGTCTGGACCTTCGGCCGCGCCGGTCTGGCCGGGGGCCTCGTCAGTCCCGATGAAGCCATCGCCATCTGGGAAGCCGCTTCAGGCCTCTTGGCCGACCGCGACGCCCTGCAATGGTGGATTCTGTTCAACTGCGTGAAAGGTCAGGCCATCTGGGTGGGCTCGGCCGCCGCCTTCTCCACCGGCGGCAACAAGGCGCCGATCATGATCTATCCGGCCTGGTGGCTGATCAATGCCCAGGACCGCGCCATGCTGCAAGTGATGGGCCGCCTATGACCCCGCAAGTTCCCTCCGTCCTGACCGAGCTGGCCGGTCTGCTGATGAAGAACGCCCAGCCGGGCGTCCCCGATGCCGAACGCGCCAGCGACCTGGGCCTATCGGCCATGCTGCTGATGGTGGCGGGCGAGATCTGGGACCGGCAGGCCGAGATCCTGGTCCAGGAGAACCACGCCATCCGCGCCCTGATAGGCGCCCCCGGCGACGACCCCAGCCTGCGGCTCTCCGCCCTGCAAACTGAGAACAACCGCCTGCGCGAGGCGCTGATCGACGCCCAGGCGGCGGCCGAAGCGGCGGGGGATGTGGCCAGGCAGGACGCGATCTGGGCGGAACTGGCGACATCGACCGAGCGGCGGAGGCTGGCGGCGGCGCCGGTGTGAGAACTGCCTGCGCGGGCCGAACGCCGCAGGGTCTTTACAGCGCCGCACGGCGCGGCTAGAGGCCTCCGTGATGTTTGCGAACGCGCAGAAAATTAGCCGCAAAATGACCCGCTCCGGCGGGGCATTCGCGGCTGCGCGCGGCTAATCCCGCCACATCCCCGAAGCGCTCCGCCCGATGTGCGGGGCGCGCTTTTTCCAAGCCGAACACCACGCACACCGGGCCTCAACTTGAAGAGGTCCTCAATGCTTACCCAGCCGTCCTACCGATCCCTGCGAAACCCCGCTGTCGCCATCGTCGGGGCGACCGGCGCCGTGGGGACCGAACTGATCCGCTGCCTGGAGGAACGGGGCTTTCCGGCGTCCAGCCTGAAGCTGCTGGCCTCGGCGCGCTCGGCCGGCAAGACCATGGGCTTCCGCGGACAGCCCCTGCCCGTCCACACCCTGGCCGAGGACAGCTTCGCTGGCATCGACCTGGCGCTGTTCGCCGCTGACACCGAGACCGCCCTGACCTACGCGCCCCTGGCCGTGGCGGCTGGCGCGGTGGTGATCGACAATTCCTCGGCCTACCGGCTGGACCTGGACTGCCCGCTGGTGATCCCCGAGGTGAACCTCGAGACCTTGGCCTGGAGCCGGGGCGTGATCGCCAACCCAAACTGCACCGCGATCATCACCTGCATGGCGGTGGCCCCGCTGCAGCGCCGATTCGGACTGCGCCGGCTGCAGCTGTCCACCTATCAGGCCGCGTCCGGCGCCGGGGCCCCGGCCATGGCCGAGCTGCTGGCTTCCACCGAAGCCTATCTGAACGGCCGGGCCTATACACCCCAGGCGCTGAAGCACCGCTACGCGTTCAACCTGTTCAGCCACGACACCGATATCGACCTACAGAGCGGCTACAACGGCGAGGAGACCAAGGTGATGGCCGAGACGCGGCGCATCCTGGGCTCGTCCAACCTCCCGGTGGGCGTGACGTGCGTGCGCGTGCCGGTGCTGCGCGCGCACGCGATCTCGATCAGCGTCGAGCTGGACGCCCCTGTCGCGCCGGCCGCGATCCGCGAATGCCTGGCCGAGGCGCCGGGCGTACGCGTGGTGGACGATCGCGAAGCCAACCACTTCCCGATGCCCGCCGAGGCTGAGGGCCAGGGCGACGTGCTGGTCGGCCGCATCCGCCGCGACCTGGGCGACCCGTCCGGCCGCTCGGTGGCGCTGTTCGTGGCGGGCGACCAACTGCTGAAAGGCGCCGCGCTCAACGCGGTGCAGATCGCCGAACAGCTGCTGATCGCGTAGACCGGACAGCGTGAGGATCGCCCCCTGAAAATCAGCATTGTCGCCATCGGCCGCCTGGCCCGCTCGCCCGAGACCGAGCTTGTGAAGCTCTACATCGAACGCGCCACGGCGGCCGGCCGGTCCCTCGGCCTGGGGCCCGTCGAGGTCATCGAGGTGGAAAGCCGAAAGCCCGGCAAGGCTGCCGAGGCCGAGGCGCTCCGGCCCCACCTGACAGACAGCCACGTCTTCGCCTGCGACGAGCGCGGCAAAGCCCGGGCCAGCCGCGCCTTTGCCGAGGAGGTGGCGATGCTGCGGGACCGCGGCGTGCGGCGGCTGGTGTTCCTGATCGGCGGCGCGGACGGGCTGGACCCCACCCTGGTGGCCAGTGCGCAGGGGACGCTGGCGTTCGGCCCCCAAACTTGGCCGCATGCCCTGGCGCGGTCGATGTTGTGCGAACAAATATACCGCGCGGTCTCGATTCTGGCCGGATCACCGTATCATCGGGACTGATGCGGCGGATTCTCCTTCTTGGCCTGGCAGGCCTTGGCGTAGCAGGCGTGGCGGTCCTCGGGGCCGTGGCGGTCGCCGCCACGGCCCCGGAGCGGCTGGCGTGGATCAATGTCGCGGAGAGCGAGCTCTCGGTCGACCAGAGCGTCAACACTAACCGCCTGGCCCGCCTGCTGTCGGTGCTGCAGCAGCTGAAGCGTGACCCGCCGCCGGCGCTGCTGGTGTCGCCGCAGGACGCCCGGGACGCCGTCCGCGCCGCCATCCTGGTGAAGGCCATGACCCCGGAGCTGCGCGACCGCGCCCAGGCCTATGCGTGGGGCGCCACCGAGGTGATGCGCCAACGTCGCCTGGCCGCTGTGCAGAGCGAGGCGCTGTTCGTGCAGGACAGCCGCGCCGCCGACGCCCAGGCGCCGCCCCAGGGTGGCTTCAGGGCGGGGGGACTGCCCATCCACGGGATCGCTGGCGTCGATGAGCCCGCATTACTCACGGCGCCGCTGCGGCTTGTCGTCCCAGTACAGGGCGCCATCACCCACCGGTTCGGCGACCCGATCGCGGGCGGCGGCCGCGCCAACGGCCTAACGTTTTCCGCCGTGAAGGGCGCTCGCGCCGTGAGCCCCGCCGCGGGGCTTGTCCAGTATGTGGGCCCGGTGAAGGGCTGGGGTGTCATCCTGATATTAAGACTAGCGGGCGGATATCATCTCGTGCTTGCTGGTCTTGAACGCACCTCGGTCCAGGCTGGGCAATCCGTCGCGGAGGGTCAGGCTGTTGGATGGACGGCCGATGAGCGACAATCCAACTCGGAACTCTACCTCGAGATCCGGGAACAGGGTTCGCCCGTAGATCCTGGGCGATGGTTGAACAAGAAGTCGGGCTGAAACGGCCTCAAATCCGTCTTCAGGGCCTGATCGATAGGCGGACGCAACCCGTCCAAGGGAGTCTAGGCAGGCGATGAAGAAGTACCTTCTGATCGGCGCATCGGCCTTCGTGCTCGGCGCAGGATCTATGGCCTACGTCAGCCAGCAGGCGACCGCCGCCGCCCAGCCCCGGGCCAAGACCTACCGGATGCTGGGCCTGTTCGGCGATGTGCTGAACACCGTCGAGAACCAGTATGTAGCCGAGGTGGACGACACCAAGCTGATCCAGTCGGCGATCGACGGGATGCTGACCTCGCTCGATCCGCACTCCGGCTACCTCGACCCCGAGTCCTTCGACGACATGCGCGACCAGACGCGTGGCGAATACGGCGGCCTGGGCATCGAGGTCACCAGCGAGGACGGGATCGTCAAGGTGATCTCGCCGATGGATGGCACGCCCGCCGCCAAGGCCGGCATCAAACCCGGCGACTACATCACAGCCGTCAATGGCGAGAGCGTGCTGGGCCTGTCGGTCACTGAGGCCGTCAAGCAGATGCGCGGCAAGGCCGGCGAGACCGTCACCCTGACCATCGCGCGCGAGAAGTCCGACCCGTTCGACGTCAAGCTGGTCCGCGAGATCATCAAGCCGAAGAACGTCACCGCAAAGCTGGACGGCGACTACGGCGTCATCCGCATCGGCAGCTTCAACGAAAAGACCACCGACGAGACCGAGGCCGCCTTCGCCGACCTGAAGGCCAAGAACCCGAAGCTGAAGGGCATCGTCCTCGACCTGCGCAACAATCCCGGCGGATTGCTCGACCAGGCGGTGGGCGTCTCCGACCTGTTCCTCGAGAATGGCGAGATCGTCTCCCAGCGCGGTCGCGATCCGCGCGACGTGGAACGTTACAACGCCCGACCGGGTGACATCACGTCGGGGATGCCGATGGTTGTGCTGATCAACTCCGGTTCGGCCTCGGCCTCCGAGATCGTCGCCGGCGCCCTGCAGGACCGCAAGCGGGCCGAGGTCGTGGGCCTGACCAGCTTCGGCAAGGGCTCGGTGCAGACCGTGATCCCTCTGCGTGGCGGCATTGACGGCGCGCTGAAGCTGACCACAGCCCGCTACTTCACACCGTCGGGCCGCTCGATCCAGAAGACCGGTATCACTCCGGACCTCGAGGTCGCCTCCAGCCGTGATGAGGCCCAGGCAATCGCCAACCGCGCCTACCAGTTCTCGGAAGCCAGCTTCAAGAACGCGCTGAACGCCGACGAGGGCAAGGCGCGCCGCGGCGCCCATGAGCCGGCCGAAGCGCCGCCGGAGGCCTTCGACGAGAAGAAGGACTTCCAGGTCGCCCGCGCCGAGGATGTGCTGAAGTTCGGCTCCGTCGCCCTGACCCCGAAACTGCCCAAGCCCACCGCCCGCCTGGCCGAAATCGTCGCCAAGGCCAAGGTGGCCGAAGCCAAGGCCCCGGCCACGGCGCAGAAATGAGCTTGCCCTCCCAGCAACGGGGAGGGAAAACATTAACTATGATCGGCGAGGCTCCAGCGTGAGGAGACCTTCGCCGTGGCCGCCATTGCCCTACCCCAGTTCAGGGTCCCGAAGCTTCCGAGCCTGAACCTCGGCGGCGTGCTGAAGAGCCCGATTCTGCGCCTCGGCGGCGCGGCTGCGGTGTTTGCCGGTGCGGCGATCGCCCTGGTGAACCTGGCCGGTCCGGTGGGCGGCGCCGATCATCTCTATCTGCCGCTGGAAGCCAGCCTGCGCCACGCACCCCCCGGCTGGCGCGAAGCCCTGCGGACCAGCCATGGACCGGCCCATTTACTGGCCGGCTTCATCCGCCTGTCGGAGCGGCCCCTGGCCCCCGGCGGCACGCCGGGCGGCGCGTCCCGGGCGCCCCTGGCCTTCGCTGGCGGGCCGCTGGCCCAGGCGCCGATCGCCGGATTCTTCGCCCCCGGCCCCGCGGGCCCGCTGCCGATCATCGCGCAGGACGGCCGCACCCCGGCCCAGGCCTACGCCCGACCGTTCCACGCCAACGGCCGGCCCAAGGTGGCCCTGGTCCTGGGCGGCCTGGGTCTCGACGAACGGCGCACCCGCGAGGCCATTGAAACCCTGCGGCCGGAGATCACCCTGTCGTTCTCGGTCTACGCCAAGGGACTGCAGGGCTGGATCGACATGGCCCGCGCCCACGGCCACGAGGTGCTGCTCGAGGCGCCCATGGAGCCTGTTGATTATCCCGACAACGACCCCGGCGCCTCGACCCTGATGGCCGATGGCCAGCCACCGGAGACCGTGAAGCGGCTGGAATGGATCCTATCGCGAGCGACCGGCTACTTCGGCCTGACCCACTACATGGGCTCCCGGTTCCTGGCGGTGGACGGGGCCTACAACGCCTTCGCCAACTCGGTGCGCGGCCGGGGCCTGGCCTTTATCGACGACGGCTCCGCGGCCCGTCGCGGCGGCGGCCTGCCGCGCGCCACGGCCGAGCGGGTGATCGACGACAACCCGGCCGGCGCCAGCATCGACGCCCAGCTGAACGCCCTGGAATCCAGCGCCTTGCAGCGTGGCCAGGCCCTGGGCTCGGCCTTCGCCTATCCGGTCACCCTGGAGAAGGTTGCGTCCTGGGCCAGTGGGGTGGAACAGAGGGGCTATCAGCTGGCGCCCGCTTCGGCGCTGACCCACAAGCGGTAGTCAGCACGCCCCCTATGTCCGATCTCTCGCAATACAGGCCCAATGTCGGCGTCGTGCTGTTCCACGCCGACGGGCGCGTCTGGTTCGGCCGCCGCGCCAACACGCCCGAGCCCTTCAACTGGCAGTTCCCGCAAGGCGGCGTCGATGACGGCGAGGACCTGGAGCCCGCCGCCCGCCGCGAGTTGGCCGAGGAGACTGGGGCAATGAGCGTCAGCCTGCTGGCCCGCACGACAGACTGGGTGCTCTACGACTATCCGGCCGAGGTCCTGGCGGCGAAGCGCGGTCGCGGATTCGCCGGCCAGAAGCAGGTCTGGTTCGCCTTCCGGTTCCTGGGGCAGGAGGCCGAATTCAACCTGACGGCTCACGACGAGATTGAATTCGACACCTGGCGCTGGGGCTATCTCAGCGAGGCGCCCAACCTGGTCGTGCCTTTCAAACGTGCGGCCTACGAGAGCGTCGTCCAGGCGTTTGCCGGTTTGGCCGCGACGAAGCGCGCAACGCCCTGATTCCTGCATCCCCCGCCGCGGGTTCGGTCTAGGGTGGTCGTTCGGGAGTTGAGGCTCCGGGGGGAGCAGGCTTTCATGCCCACGGTCGTCATGACGCACGGCGCCTTTTGTGGCGGCTGGGTTTTCGAGGCCTTCCGTGCGCCGTTCGAGGCGCAGGGCTGGACGGTGCTGGCGCCCGACCTGCCGGGCCATTCTGGCGCCGGCGGCGTGGCCGGTCTTTCCATGACCGACTATGCCAAGGCGATCGAGGGGATCTGCGCGGACTTGCCGGAGCGGCCGGTGCTGCTGGGCCACTCGATGGGCGGCCTGGTCAGCCAGATGGCGGCCCGCCGAGTGCAGCCGCGGGCTCTGGTGCTACTGGCCCCGTCGGCGCCCTGGGGCGTCAGCGGGTCCAGCATCGAGGAAGCCATCACCGCCTTCGGCGTCAGCATGGCCGACCCGTTCTGGTCCAGCTCGGTCAACGCCGACCGCACCCTGATGCGGCTGCATGGCCTGGACCGGGTGCCTACTGAGGCGCGCACCGCGATCCTTGACCGCCTGACGCCAGAGAGCGGCCGCGCCGTGCGCGAGGTGCTGAACTGGTGGCTCGACCCGTTCATGACAACCAGCGTCGGGACCGGGCCGCTGCCTTGCCCGTCCCTGGCCATCGCCGGCGAACGCGACGTGGTCCACCCCTCGGCCACCGTGCGCCAGACCGCCCAGCGGATCGGCGCGAGCTTCCGGGTGATGCCAGGCATGAGCCACTGGCTGATTGGCGAGGCGGGTTGGGAGGCGGTGGCCGAGACCACGCTGGCCTGGCTGGCCGAAGCCATGGTCAGCGCCTGAGCACGGCCCAGCGCACCAGGCCGACCGCCGACACCAGGACCCACGAGCCTTCCATTGCGGTGGCTGAGAGATTGAAGTCGGCGGTCAACAGCGACCATAGGATCGTCGATGCGCCGATCAGGTTGCACAACAGTGAGATCGGTCGCTGGGGATCGAGCTTCCCTAGCGCCGCGCCGGCGTAGGCGACCAGGATGGCGAGGACGCCCGCGAGACCCGCGGCGTCCGTCAACGACATCAGAACGCGCGTTCCTGATACTGCATCGTGGCGGTATCAAACTTCGCGTTCAGCGGCGTGTCGTCAGGCTTGCGTACGGTCGAGAAGTTGAGGCCGATCGAGCTGTTCGACGTCAGGTATTCCCATGAGCGGCGGACGCGCTTCAGGCCATCCGGATCCTGCGGCTGAGTGTAGTTGGCGGTCGGATCCAGCGGCGGCTCGTGGACGAAGGCCCAGACGTTCAGCGCCTTGGCGATGTCGCCGTCCGTCCCGATAGCGTAGCGCAACTCGGCATTGCAGACGCCTTTGTTTGCGCCGATCGGATAGACGATGATCTGGAAATTCTTGTCGGCCGCCTTGTCAAGGCTGAGCGGCCGCATCCAGCTTTGCTCACGCTTGTTCAGCTTGAATCCGGAGGCCTTGGCCAAATCATCGAGTTTCTGGCCGCGGGCCGCGGGGACGCAGACCTTCTCAAGCACCGAAATCGCCGTAGCACCGTCGCCGGAGGTGGGCAGTTGCGGCGGAGCCTCGACGACCGGGGCCGGAGCGGGAGGGGCAGCAGCAGGCGCGGCCGGACCTTCCGCGGCCGGAGCCGGGGGGGCGGGCGCGGCGACCGGAGCCGCGGGCGTCGGCGAGGCGGGCGGCTCCTGCGCTTGGGCGTGGGCCGCAAGGGCCGCGACGACGATCAGGCTGGAAAGGGCGAGGCGCATCGAAGGATTCCCTGACTGCGGGCGGGCATGAAACGTGACCAACGCGTCGGAGGCAAGGCCCCAAGGCGCCAAATTTACGACAATAATATCGACCGCGCCTTAAACGGCTTCCGCCGCGTGTTCCGCCAGGATCGTCAGGCCGTCCGGGGTCACGTCGGCGAACCCGCCACGGACCTGGTAGACCGTCGTCGCGCCGTCGCTGTGGACGGTCACCAGACCCTCCTTCAGCGCCGTCATGAAGGGCGCATGCCCGGCTAGGACCCCGAAGCCACCTTCGGAGCCCGGCGCGTCCACCTGGTCCACCAGCCCCGAGAACAGTTCCCGTTCCGGCGAGACCAGGGAGAAGTGCAGCTTGTCGGCCATGGTTTCCTAGGCTTCCTGCGCCAGCTTTTCGGCCTTGGCGACCGCGTCCTCGATGTTGCCGACATTGTAGAAGGCCGGCTCGGGCAGATGGTCGTACTCGCCGTCCACCAGCGCCTTGAATGAGCGGATGGTGTCTTCCAGGCTGACCAACACGCCAGGCGTGTTGGTGAACTGTTCGGCCACGTGGAACGGCTGCGAAAGGAACTTCTGGATCTTCCGTGCCCGAGCCACGACCAGCTTGTCCTCTTCGGACAGCTCATCCATGCCCAGGATGGCGATGATGTCCTTGAGTTGCTTGTAGGTCTGCAGGGTCTCCTGCACGCGGCGGGCGACCAGGTAGTGCTCTTCGCCGATCACCAGCGGGTCCATGATCCGCGAGGTGCTATCCAGCGGGTCCACGGCCGGGAAGATGGCCATGGCGGCGATGTCGCGGCTCAGCACCGTCGTCGCATCCAAGTGGGCGAACGAGGCGGCGGGGGCCGGGTCGGTCAGGTCGTCGGCGGGCACATAGATGGCCTGCACCGAGGTGATCGAGCCCTTGGAGGTGGAGGTGATGCGCTCCTGCAGGTTGCCCATCTCGGTGGCCAGGGTCGGCTGATAGCCGACGGCCGAGGGGATACGGCCCAGCAGCGCGGAGACTTCCGAGCCGGCCTGGGTGAAGCGGAAGATGTTGTCGATGAACAGCAGCACATCCTTGCCTTCCACGTCGCGGAAGTACTCGGCCTGGGCCAGACCGGTCAGGGCGACGCGGGCGCGGGCGCCGGGGGGCTCGTTCATCTGGCCGTAGACCAGGGCGCACTTGGAGCCTTCGGTCGAACCGTTGTTCTTCTTCGGGTCCACGTTGACGTTGGACTCGATCATCTCGTGGTAGAGGTCATTGCCTTCGCGGGTCCGCTCGCCAACGCCGGCGAGCACCGAGTAGCCACCGTAGGCCTTGGCGATGTTGTTGATCAGCTCCTGCATCGTCACGGTCTTGCCGACGCCGGCGCCGCCGAACAGGCCGATCTTGCCGCCCTTGGTGTAGGGGCAGAGCAGGTCGATCACCTTGATGCCGGTGACCAGCACTTCGGCCGAGGTCGATTGCTCTGCGAACGAGGGCGCCTCGCGGTGGATCGGCGAGCTGAAGGGGGAGTTGATCGGACCGGCTTCGTCGATCGGATCGCCGATGACGTTCATGATGCGGCCTAGGCAGGCGGGGCCGACCGGCACGATGATCGCCTTGCCGGTGTCGAACACCGGCTGGCCGCGGGTCAGGCCCTCGGTGGTGTCCATGGCGATGGCGCGCACGGTATTCTCGCCCAGGTGCTGGGCCACTTCCAACACCAGCCGGAAGGGCAGGCCCGTCCGCTGATCGACGTTGGTGGTCTCCAGCGCGTTCTGGATCGCGGGCAGGTGGCCCACGAACTCGACATCGACGACGGCGCCGATGATCTGCACCAGCTTGCCGGTGGCGACGCCGAGTGTGGCGGTCGCTGTCGGCGTGACGGCAGCCTTCGCAGGCGCCTTCTTCGCGGGAGCCTTGGGGGCGGCGGGCTTCTTGGCGGCGGTGGGGGTGGCCATGGGTTCTCTCGTGCTCGGTCTAGATCGCTTCGGCGCCGGAGATGATCTCGATCAGCTCCTTGGTGATCTGCGCTTGGCGGGCTCGGTTCATTTGCAGGGTCAGCGCCGAGATCATGTCCCCGGCGTTGCGCGTGGCGTTGTCCATCGCCGTCATCTGAGCGGCGAAGAAACCAGCCTGGTTCTCCAGCATGGCGGAGAAGATCTGGGTGGTGATGTTGCGCGGCAGCAACTCGGCGAGGATCGTCTCCTCGTCGGGCTCGTATTCGTAGGAGGCGCCCTTCAGGTCGATCACGGGCGCACCCGCGACGACTTCAGCAGGAATCAGCTGCTTGCCGGTCGGGATCTGGGTGACCACTGACTTGAACTGGCTGAAGAAGAGGGTGACGACATCGACGTCGCCGGCCTCGAACATCGACTGGACCTTGGCGGAGACCTGTTCGGCCGCGGCGAGCGACGGATTGCCGCCCACTTCGAAGCTTTCGACGAGGCGTTGGGCGTGCAGGCGGCGCAGCTGGTCCCGGGCCTTTCGGCCGGCGGTGACGATACGCACGTCCCTGCCCTCGGCCAGCAGCTTGTCGATGTGCTGGCGCGCGGCGCGGACGATCGAGGAGTTGAAGCCCCCGGCCAGCCCGCGGTCTGAGGTGACGACCACCACCAGATGACGCTGGTCCGCGCCGGTGCCGACCAGCAGCTTCGGCGCGCCGTCGCCGGACACCCCTGCCGCCAGATTGGCGATCACCGCGGCCATGCGGGTGGCGTAGGGACGCCCGCTCTGGGCGGCGGTCTGCGCGCGGCGCAGCTTCGCCGCGGCGACCATTTGCATCGCCTTGGTGATCTTCTGGGTGGATTTCACCGCAGAGATCCGGGTCCGCATTTCCTTGACGGTGGCCATCGCCGGTTACCTAGCTCCTGCGGCCGGCTTCAGGCGAACGTATCGGCGAAGGCGCCAAGGGCGGCCTTCAGGTCGTCTTCGATGTTCTTCAGATCCTTATCGATGCGGATCTTGTCCAGCAGCGGCTGGTGCTTGCCGTGCAGGTTGGCCAGCAGCTCGCGCTCGAAGCGGCCGACCTGGGCGGTCGGGATCTTGTCCAGGTACCCACGGGTGCCGGCATAGATCACCGCCACCTGTTCCTCGACCGACAGCGGCGAGTATTGCGGCTGCTTCAGGAGCTCGGTCAGGCGCTCGCCGCGCGCCAGCATGCGCTGGGTGGCGGCGTCGAGGTCGGAGCCGAACTTCGCGAAGGCGGCCATTTCTCGGTACTGGGCGAGTTCGCCCTTGATCGGGCCGGACGCGGTCTTCATCGCCTTGATCTGCGCCGATGAGCCCACCCGGCTCACGCTGATACCGACGTTCACGGCCGGGCGGATACCCTGGAAGAACAGGTCGGTTTCCAGGAAGATCTGGCCGTCGGTGATAGAAATCACGTTGGTCGGGATATAGGCCGACACGTCGTTGGCCTGGGTCTCGATCAGCGGCAGGGCGGTCAGCGAGCCCGAGCCGTTGTCTTCATTGAGCTTGGCGGCCCGCTCCAGCAGGCGGCTGTGCAGGTAGAACACGTCGCCCGGATAGGCTTCGCGGCCCGGCGGGCGGCGCAGCAGCAGCGACATCTGGCGATAGGCGACGGCCTGCTTGCTGAGGTCGTCATAGATGATGACGGCGTGCATGCCGTTGTCGCGGAACCACTCGCCCATGGCGCAGCCGGCGAACGGGGCCAGGAACTGCAGCGGGGCCGGCTCCGACGCCGTGGCCGACACGACGATCGTGTAGTCCAGGGCGCCGCGCTCCTCGAGCGTCTTGACGATCTGGGCCACGGTCGAGCGCTTTTGGCCGATGGCGACATAGATACAATAGAGCTTGGCGCTCTCGTCGGTCCCGGCGTTGATCGACTTCTGGTTCAGGATGGTGTCGATCGCCACAGCGGTCTTGCCGGTCTGGCGATCGCCGATGATCAGTTCGCGCTGGCCGCGGCCGACGGGGATCAGGGTGTCGATGGCCTTCAGGCCGGTCTGCACCGGCTCATGCACCGATTTGCGCGGAATGATGCCCGGGGCCTTCACATCGACGCGGCGGCGCTCGGCCACGTTGGTCAGCGGACCCTTGCCATCGATCGGCTCGCCCAGCGGGTTCACGACCCGGCCCAGCATGCCCTTGCCAACCGGCACGTCAACGATCTCGCCCAGGCGGCGGACTTCGTCGCCTTCGCTGATCGCCTGGTCCTGGCCGAAAATCACCACCCCGACGTTGTCGCGTTCCAGGTTCAGGGCCATGCCCTTCACCCCGGCGGAGGGGAACTCTACCATTTCGCCGGCCTGGACATTGTCGAGGCCATAGACCCGGGCGATGCCGTCGCCGACGCTGAGCACGGAGCCCACGTCCGACACGTCGGCTTCTTCACCGAAGTTGGCGATCTGGGACTTGAGGATGGCCGAAATTTCGGCGGCGCGGATGTCCATAGGTCTTACGCTCTCTTGAGGGCGAATTTCAGGGAGTCGAGCTTCGACTTCAGCGAAGCGTCGAAGAGGCGGGAGCCGACCTTCACCTTGATGCCACCAAGAATGGCGGGGTCAACGCGGGTCGTGATTTCAGGGTCCTTGCCCAGCGACTGACGCAGCGCGGCCTGGACGCCCTTGGCCTGGGCGGCGGTGAGCGCCACGGCGGTGGTCACCTCGGCGGAAACGGCGCCGCGGGCGGCGGCGCTGAGGTTGGCGTAGGCCGCGATCACGGCGGGCAGGGCGGGGGCGCGACCGTTCGCGGCCAGCAGGCCCAGGAACTTCAGCGTCGTCATGTTGAACTTGCCCTTGGCGCCCACGCCGACCAGGCCCTTGGCCTTGTCTTCGGCACTGAACGTCGGCGACGCCAGCAGGGTTCGCAGATCCTTTGAATCGGCCAGGGCGTTGCGCAGCGAGGTCAGATCAGCTTCGACCGCAGCGACTTGCTTCTGATCGTTCGCCAGGTCGAACAGGGCTTGGGCGTATCTCGCGCCCACATTCGATACGTTGGAGTCGTCAGCCACTCTATCCCGCCCGGTCGCGTTTCATGTCGCCGCGAGCGGGTCGTTCCGCTGCGGCTAAAGGCTTGAATGCGCTTGAAAAAAGCACGTCGGTCCTGGAGCCTGAAATTGCCCCCGTCCCAAAGCCGCGCGCCTACTAGCATGCGTTCTTGTGCGCCGCAACCGAGAGGGGGGCCTCCCTGCCGCGGCGTGATACGCGCGGATCAGGCCCCGAGCGGCGACGACTCCCAGTCTTCGTGGCCATGGCGGACGCGCACTATCACGATGCCACCGTTCTCAATCTGATAGACAATGACATGCGCTCGGTAGGGATGAACCCTGACCACGGGCGAGTATTCCATTCGCTCACGCGCCGCAGAAGGATACTGAGCCAGGAATTCTAATGTCGCCTCAAGGCGCTAGAAATAGCGCTCAGCTTGCGCGATCCCGAACCCCCTCACGCCCTCGGCGAAGTGGTTCAAGAGATCGTCGTCAGCTTGTCGCGTGAGCCTATAGGTCACGCTTCTCTTCGGTCCGGCGGCGGGCTTCTGCGAGAAGCTCAGGAACGCGGCGTTCCGATACTCCGCTGGCTAAGCCTTCGTCGATCATCCGCTGCATGGCGGCGATCTTGTCGGCGCGGTCTTGGTCTCGGCGGATCAGGTCGCGCACGTAGTCGCTAGCGTTGCCGTAGCGGCCGGTCTTCGTCTGACTCTCGACCCAGGTTTTCATCGCCTCGGGCAAGGACACGTTCATCGTCGCCATGCGGCCTCCTCATCCGAGGATGGGAATGATGGCAAAGATTGTCAATCGAAGCCCGAAGGAAAAAATGAGCCCGCCGGTTTTCCGGCGGGCCCAAGGCGACAGAAGCTCAAGGACTAGGAGCTGCCGGGAGCGTATTGGCCTTACTGCTTGGCGAGGGTGGTGGTCCCGGCGGCCTTGGCGAGGGCCTTCGCGTTGCAGTCGGCGAGCTTGTCTTCGGCCAACGCCTTGACGCCGCCAAACGAAGTCACCGGGCCCACCTTGTCGGCGATCGTCTTGCAGGTGGACGCCGCGAACGTGCTGGAGGTGGGCGCGAGTGCGACGCAGGTGTCGGCTTCACATTTGAACATGGCGCCGCCGGCGATGAACTTGGTGTTGGCGGCGACGGGGCCCGAAAGCTTGGCGGTGATGGAGTCGGCCGCGAAGGCGGACCCGGCGGACAGGGAGACAAGAGCGGCGCAGGCCGCAAGCATTTGGAGCTTCATGGAGCCCTCCAGGAGTCGGGGAGTTGCGGTGTTCAAGGATTTGAGTACCGGCCCGGTCCGCCGCGTTGTAGCCGCCGCGGGTATCCCCTCCCTTGGCGCACGTCGAACTGAACAACGCTAAGATAACAGTGTTAAGATCGAGCGGACAATACCCATTTTGCGCATTCGACTATGCGGAAATGCAGAGCCGATCTGCGGACCCGCAGCCGGCGTAAACCGGCGGATAGTCGGAAAGGCCGAGGCGCATCAGCGCCGTCTTGGCCACGGAAACACGGAAGACACGGAAAGGGCCGGAGAATCTCCTCGCCGCTCTGGCCCCCAATCCGTGTTTTCCGTAGCTATCTCCGCTTAAACGCAGGCGGCGCGGCGCTAGCCGCCCGCCGCCTTGATCGCCGCGTCGATCTCTTCCAGCGAGTGATAGCCCGGCTCCATCTTCTTGCCGTTGATCACGAAGGTTGGCGTGGAATCGACGCCTTCCTTGTTGTGCTTCTCCACCCGGTCGTTGAGTGCCTGCAGCGCCTTCTCATCGCTGACGCAGGCGTTGAACTGGGCGTCGTTCATGCCCACCGAGCGGGCGATGTTCATCAGCGTCTCGCGCGGCGCCTGGAAAGCTTCATCCTGATTCTTGTAGAGGGCGTCGATGACCGCGAAATATTTGTCCTTGCCGGCGCAGCGGGCCATCAGGAAGCCTGACGAGGCCACGGTGATCTCGACCCCGCCGCCGACCAGCATCTCCTTGGCGACGAAGTTCACCCGGTTGGTGTCGATGTATTTGGTTTTGAAGGCCGGATAGACGTCCTTGTACCACTTCGCGCAGATCGGGCAGCCGACCGACGCGTACTCGGCGAAGACGATCTTGGCCTTGGGATCGCCCAGGCTCATGTCCTCGGCGCCCGCCCCCCCGGCGCTCGTCGCCTTGTTGCAGCCGGCCAGCGTCACGGCCATCACCAGCGCCAGCGCCATCTTCGTCAGCGACATACCCGTCTATTCCCTTGTCTCTTCGGCCACGCCCCGGCCCAGCCTGCAACTTGGCTGAAGCCGGCGCCGGAAGGAAGCCCGGAAGGACGTCGTAGCGCGAGGCCAGGGTCTGTTCATACCTCGTCAACCTTGTTGGGCGTTCCGTCGGGCTGGGGTAAGGCAGGGCCGGGCGGGGCGGCCCTCTCAGACGTTAGGACGACGCATCCATGGCCCAAGCGCCGCCGGAGCCGCGCCGCAGGCGCACCCCGCTGCAGGCCCTGATCTACTGGGTGCTCGTCCTGGGCGTCTGGAGCGTGATCTTTCTGGTGGCCTTCTTCGCGGTGTTCGCCGTGGACCTGCCGGACACCTCCCAGCTCTATGACGTGAAGCGCCAGCCTTCGGTCTCGTACCTGGACCGCTCCGGCGGCCTGCTGGCCGTGCGCGGCAGCCAGTACGCCCCGCCGATCGAGCTGGACCGCCTTCCCGCCTATGTGCCCAAGGCCTTCATCGCCATCGAGGACCGCTGGTACTACTGGCACTTCGGCTTCAATCCCTGGGGGATAGCCCGCAGCCAGCTCTACAACATGAGCCATAAGGGCGAAGGCGGACCCCTGCGCGGCGGGTCAACTATCACCCAGCAGTTGGCGCGCAACCTGTTCCTGACGGCGAAGCAGAACTACCGCCGCAAGGCCCAGGAGCTGATCCTGGCGGTCTGGTTGGAGGCCAAGTTCTCAAAGAAGCAGATCCTCGAGCTTTATCTGAACCGGGTCTATTTCGGCGCCGGCGCCTACGGCATCGAGGCCGCCTCACAGCGCTACTTCAACAAGCCGGCCTCGCAGCTGACCCTGGGCGAGAGCGCGCTGCTGGCCGGGATCATGAAGGGCCCGTCGCGCTACTCGCCGGTGGCCTCCACCGATCGGGCGGCCCGCCGCGCCACCATCGTGCTCTATGAGATGGCCGACGCCCACTTCATCACCTCCGCCCAGCGCGATGAGGCGCTGCGCACGCGGGTGAGGGTCAATCCGGTGCTGGCCAACCAGCGGGCGCAGTACTTCGCTGACTGGGTGGACGACCAGGTTCGAGGCCTGCTGGGCGAGCCCACCGAGGACCTGGTGGTGGAAACCACGCTCGACCTGCCACTGCAGGCCAGCGCCGAACAGGCCGTCCAGGCCGGCGTCGCGGCCAACAAGAGCTCGGGTGTCGAGCAGGGTGCGCTGGTCAGCCTGGACGGCGAGGGCCGCGTTCGGGCTTACGTCGGTGGTGTGAACTATCTGCAGAGCCAGTTCGACCGCGCCACTCAGGCGAAGCGTCAGGCCGGCTCAGCGTTCAAACCCTTCGTCTACCTGACCGCCATGGAGGCCGGCCGCACCCCCGATACCCCGGTCATCGACGAGCCGATCAAGATCGGCAATTGGGAGCCGCACAACTACACCACCACCTACCTGGGTCCGATCACCCTCCGCGCGGCGCTGCAGCAGTCCATCAACACCGTGGCGGCCCGCCTGGCCAGCGAGGTCGGGACCTCCAACGTCGCATCCACGGCGCGGCGACTAGGGATCACTTCGCCGATCCAGCTCGACCCCTCCATGGCGCTGGGCGCGGTCGAGGTGAGCCCGCTGGAGATGGCCCAGGCCTATGCGCCATTTTCGAACGGCGGCGTCTTCGCCAAGGGCTATGGCATTGAGCGGATCCGTACCGCCGGCGGGCGGGTGCTCTACGACCACGGCGTCGGTCGGGGGCCTCGCCAGGCGGTGATCGCCCAGCCGGCGCTGTCCTATATGGTCAGCATGATGCGCGGCGTCATCGCCGGCGGCACCGGCGGCCGCGCCCAGGTCCCGGGCTACGACATCGCCGGCAAGACCGGCACAACCAGCGACTACCGCGACGCCTGGTTCGTCGGCTACACTGGCGGCTTCGTCACCGCCGTCTGGGTGGGCAAGGACGACAACAAGCCCATGCGCAAGGTCACCGGCGGCGCGGCCCCGGCGGCCATCTGGAAAGACTACATGACCGCGGCCCTGCCCCGGCTGAAGGTCCAGCCCATCCCCGGCGGCGACTACGTCCCCGAACCGCCGGGCGTCATCGACCAGATCGTCGATGGCGTGACGGGGTTGTTCAAGGGCGACAGGGATGAAGAACCGGCTTCGGAATTCGATCGCCCGGCCCCGCGCGAGCAGCGGCGGCAGGAGCCACCGTACTAGCTTGCCCCTACTCCCCGAACGCGTGGAGCCTTGCCCCCTCCGCCCGTAGCCACGCCCGGTGCGGTCGCTCATCGCCGACCAGCGCCTTCACGTGCGCCCAGAAATGTGGCCCGTGGTTCAGCTCCAACAGGTGCGCGCACTCATGCGCCGCCACATAGTCGGCCACCTCGAACGGCGCGAGCGCCAGGCGCCAGGAATAGCGGATCACGCCGGCCGTTCCGCGCGGCCCCGGCTTGCAGGAGCCCCAGCGCGACTTGGCGTCTGCGACGCTGACCTTGGGCATCGGCGCGCCCAGGGCCTGGGCATAGTGGGCGGTGCGGGCGGTAAGCACCTCGAGAGCCTTCTTCTTCACGGTTAGGATCACCGCACGGGCGAAACCCTCCCCCTCCCCCATGGCGCAGATACGCGGCGTGGAGCCGTCGATCGGCTCGATCCAGCGGGCGCGGCCGGCGCTGGCGTCTAGTCGCACCGGGCGGCCGAACACCTCGATCAGCTGGCCGGGCGCCAGCGGGCTAGCGGCGGGCAGTTCGGCCAGCCGCTCCGCGATCCATGCGGACCGCTGGCGCGCGAAGGCGGCGGCCTCGGCAAGGCGGCGGGCTGAGGGGGCGGTGGCGATGATCTCGCGCCGGGTGCGGTCGAGCCTCAGCGACACCCGCCGCGCGCGCCGGTTCACCTTGAGGCGCACGGCCGCGCCGGCCACGTCCAGCCTATCACCGTCGGCGAAGGTGCGCCCGAAGAGACTCATCGTCCTAAAACTACGGTGTCATCTCGGTTTCGCGAAGCGAAGACCGGGCCCCACGATCGTCCGCGGGGTGAGGGTGGGTCCCGGTCTTTCGCCTGCGGCGAAAACCGGGATGACACTCTGACTATTCTCTTGCCTCAGACCTTCGCGGCGCGGGGCCGGATCGGCACGACCTCAGCGGCCTTGCGCGCCACGGGCTTCGACTTCGAGCCGTGGACCATGGGCGAGTGCTCCATGGTGCGGATGAAATCGCGCACCCGCGGATAGATCTCCTCGCGGAATCGCTTGCCGTTGAACACGCCGTAGTGGCCCACGTGCGGCTGGATGTAGTCTTCCTTCAGCTCCGGCGGCAGGCCAAGGCACAGGAAGTGCGCCGCCTGGGTCTGGCCGATGCCGGAGATGTCGTCGTTCTCGCCCTCGACCGTCATCAGGCCGATGTCGGTGATGCGCTCCGGCTTCACCTTGCGGTCGTGGTGGAACAGCTCGCCCTTGGGCAGCAGATAGCGCTGGAACACCACATCGATGGTCTGGAGGTAGAACTCTTCCGTCAGGTCCAGGACCGACAGATATTCGTCATAGAATTCCAGGTGCTTGTCAGCGCTGTCACCGTCGCCGTCCATCAGGTGGGACAGGTACTTGCGGTGCGCTTCCTTGTGCTTATCCAGATTCATCGACATGAAACTGGCGAGCTGGACAAAGCCCGGATAGACGCGCCGCCCGGCGCCCAGGTAGGGCGGCGGCACGTTGTAGATCATGTTGGTCTCGAACCAGGCGAACGGGCGTTCCTCGGCCAGCTGGTTCGTCACGGTGGGCGACAGGCGCGCGTCGATCGGTGAGCCCATGAAGGTCATGGAGGCCGGACGGCTCTCCTCCCGGTCCTCGGCCATCAAGGCCGCCGCGGCAAGAACGGTAGGCCCGGGCTGACAAACAGCCACCACATGCGGACGTGGGCCCATCTGGCGCAGGCACTCGCGGATGTGGTCGATGTAGTCGTGGAAATCGAAACGACCTTCCAGGATCGGCACGTCGCGGGCGTTGGTCCATTCGGTGATGAACACCTCGTGGTCCTGCAGGAAGCCTTCCACCGTGCCGCGCAGCAGGGTGGCGTAGTGGCCCGACAGCGGAGCGGCGATCAGCAGCGCGGGCTCCAGCTCGGTCTTGCCGGCCCGGCGCAGATCCGAGGTGTCGCGCGCGAAATGGGTGAGCTTGCACCAGGGCGTCGACCAGACCGTCGTCGGGCGCACGCGCACCCGCTTGCCGTTGATCTCGACGGTGTCGACCATCCACTCCGGCTTGCCGTAGCGCCGGGTCAGGTTCGCAAACAGGTCGGACGTGGCGAAAAGCCGCCGGCCCAGGTACGTGTCAGCCAACGGATTGAGCGCCGAACTCCAAAAATCGCGCGTCGCGAGCGCCGCCCGCCGCATGGGGGAGGCGGCGTAGTACCCGGCTTCGTAGAGAGTATAGAGCATGGGCCCTCGCTTTTGTGCGCTGCAACATACCATGGGGAACCTTAACGGGCTCCGCAAGCGCGACGTACGATAGATACGAGGCGGCCGGCCATCTGACCTAACTCTGCGGCGGTAAAGCCCAGTTCCGCGGCGCGGCACACGTCCGTCCCTGGAAACCCCTGACGCCGGCGTCGATCCATCGCGGCCGCCGCCTAACGGCGCAGACGGACACGTCGAGGTTCAGCACGTCGTCGCGTTCGGTCCGATGGCGATAGCGGCGCGAATCTTGGCGGCGGTCTTCTCCGGGCCCTGGCCATAGGGCAGGACGCAGGCGAAGCGGCCCTTCGGCGTCATCAGGTAGCTGTAGGCGGCGTGGTTGACGGCATAGTCGGAGCCCTCGCCCTGCTTCTGATAGAAGACCTTATAGGCCTTAGCGACGGCGGCCACCTGCGCTGGTGAGCCGGTGAGGCCGATCAGATGTTTCGGAAAGGCCGGGTTGGCGATGTAGGCGGCCACCTGTTGCGGCGTGTCGCGGTCCGGATCGACCGAGACGAACACGGTCTGCACGTCCTTGCCCTTGGCGCCCAGCAGCGGCTCCACCTGGGCCAGTTCGAACAGGGTGGTCGGGCAGATGTCAGGGCAGTGGGTGAAGCCAAAGAATACAACGCTCCACTTGCCCTTCAGGACGTCCTGGCTAACGGTGAGGCCTGAACTGCCGACGAGCTGGAACGGTCCGCCTATCGCGGCGGTCTGGGGTTGGGGTCCCAAAACACCCTTGCGGACGGCGAGGCCTGTGAGAATGGCAAGGGTGAGCGCCAAGATCGCGATGAGCGCCAGGATTCGCTTGGACATGATTGCGGTCTCCTGGAACCCCAGACTGGAAAGCCAAAGTCTGGAAAGCCAAAGTCTGGAAAGCCTCGGGCCGACATGACGGACGCGCGCGCCCCAAACAGCGGCTTCGATACGGCCCCCCCTTACGACGCGCAAGACGTATGGGACACCGCCGCGATCCGCCGCGGCCACCTGCGGGTACGCACCCTGGTCAATGTCCGCTGGATGGTGATCGCCGGCGAGATCATGGTGCTGGCGGCGATGGGGCTGGGGTTGAGCTATCACGCCCCCTACGTGCCGTGCCTCGTGGTGATCATGGCGGGCGCGCTGGTCAATGTGGCGACCCAGGTGGCGTGGCCGACGCAGCGCGTCCTGACCGACCGAGAGGCCATGGGGCAGCTCGCGCTCGACATCGCCCAGACCGCGACCTTGATCGGACAGCTCGGCGGCACGGCGAACCCCTTTTCCCTGGTGCTGATCGCCCCGGTGACCCTCGCCGCGGCAACGCTTCCCGTCCGACCTCTGATGATCGTGGGCGGCTTCGCGGCGGGCGCCGCCATGCTTCTGTCGGTGGTCTCACTGCCCTATCCGTCCTTCACCCTGGCGCCTCAGTTCTCCATCGAATATCGCGTGACCTCGGGGGTCGCGCTGGTGGCCGGGATCGTGCTCATCGCCGGCTATGTGCGCCAGTCGGTGGTGGAGGCGACGCGCATGGCGTTGGCGTTGGATGTCACCCAGGCGGTGCTGGCGCGCGAGCAGCGGCTCTCAGCCCTGGGCGGCCTGGCGGCAGCGGCGGCGCATGAACTGGGCACGCCGCTCGCCACCATCACCATCGTCGCCAAGGAACTGATCCGTGAGGCGCCGACGCCCGCGGTTCGAGAGGACGCTGAACTCCTGATGTCCCAGGCCGAGCGCTGCCGCGATATTCTGCGCCGCCTGGCCGCCACCCCCGACAAGGCGACCGACACGGTCCATGAGCGCCTCAGTCTGCGCCAGCTGGTCCAGGAAGTGATCGGGCCGCATGCGAACACCTCAAAGGAGGTTCGCGTCGAGGCCATCGTCAGCGGCGCCAAAAACGTGAAGGCGCCTGAAATCCGCCGCCTGCCCGAGGTCACCCACGCCTTCACGTCGTTCGTGGAGAACGCCGTCGATTTCGCGAAATCCGAGATTCTGGTGTCCGCCCGCTTCGACGCCGACAGCGTAACCATAGAGGTGCGTGACGACGGCCCAGGCTTCTCAGCCGAGATTCTGGCCAAGCTCGGCCAGCCCTATGTCACCAGCCGCCCGGGCGCCGAGGGCTCGCGCACCGGCCACATCGGCATGGGCCTCGGATTCTTCATCTCCAAGACCCTGCTGGAGCGCACCGGCGCCCAGGTGACGTTTTTCAACGCCAAGCCTCGCGGTGCGGTGGTGGCCGCTCGCTGGGATCGCTCGATAGTTGAAGTTGGCTAACCTGCGCGGAGCGAAGCTTGCACAAACGCGCGCAGGTGCGACACTCCGCCGCAGCGTTTTAGAAAGGACGATGAATGCCCGATCTGTCCGCCGAAGTCACCGCCCTCGCCGACCGGAGCCTGCTGGTTCTGGATGACGACGCGCCACTGCGCAATCGGTTGGGCCGGGCCCTCGAGCAGCGGGGATTCGAGCCCACGCTGGTGGGTAGCGTCCAGGAGGCCATCAGCGCGGTGAAGGTCCATGCGCCAGCCTACGCCGTGCTGGACATGCGTCTCGAGGACGGTTCGGGGTTGAAGGTTGTGGAAGCCATCCGCGACGCCCGGCCCGACGCCAAGATCATCATGCTGACCGGCTACGGCAACATCGCCACCGCCGTGCAGGCGGTTAAGGCCGGCGCGGTCGACTATCTCTCCAAGCCCGCCGACGCCGACGACGTGGTCCGGGCGCTCCTGGCCCGGACCGGCGACGCCCCCGCTCCGCCAGAGAACCCGATGAGCGCCGACCGGGTCCGCTGGGAGCACATCCAGCGGGTCTATGAGCTCTGCAACCACAACGTCTCGGAGACGGCCCGACGGCTGAACATGCACCGCCGCACCCTGCAGCGGATCCTGGCCAAGCGGGCGCCCCGATAGCCGCGGCGGCCCTGGAAAAGCCGTTCGGCTAAGCCGCGATCCAGGCGATGGCGTCGGGGTCGTCGAGGGCCATCTCGTCCCAGTCGAGGTCCGGCGGCGGGCTCATGGCGGCGGCGACCACGGCGGTCATCTCGGCCGCGGATGTGACGCCAACGATCACGGCGGAGGCCTCGGGCCGGGTCAGCGCAAAGCCGAGCGCGGCCTGCAGCGGGTCGGACTTGCCCTCAGCGATCAGCCGGCGGGCGCGCGAGATGCGACCCGCGGCGGCCTTCAGGTGGCTGGGTGCGCGGTCCGGCGGCAGGAACAGCACGCCGTGCAGGAAGATCGAGCGTAGATGCACCTCGACGCCCATACCGGCGATCTCGGCCAGTGAGCCATCCAGGAGCAGGCGTTGATCGAGCAGCGACGCTGGAGCTTGGACGAGATCGGGTTTGAAACGCCGCGCCACGCCGACCGGATCGTCGGAGGCGTAGACCGGAACGCCGATCCGCCTGGCCAGGCCCTTGTCCTTCAGCTCCTTCAGCTTGTCCCAAAGCTGTGGCCCAAGCGGCGAGAAGAGATCGGTGGCGGAGGGGGCCAGCAGCGTGTCCACCCGCTCAACGCCCAGGCGCAGCATCTGAGCGCGCAGTTCAGTCTCCACCAGCTCCGGCCCGCGATCGGGGCGGATGGCGGTGAGCGCGATGCGGAACGGATTGGGTTGCGGCAGGGCGGCGCGCAGGTGTGAATCCGCTGAGGCGAAGCGCCCAGCCACGTCCAGAACCGTCAGGCCAGAGCGGCCGGCGATCGACAGGATATCCCGCGCCTCAGCCTCGCGCGATCGTCCGCGAGCGTTGGAGGGCTGGTCGAGGCCGAACTGGGCGGTCCCGAGGCCGAGCTTGCTGAGCGATGCGTTCATTCGGGACGTTGAGCCTGGCCAATTCCTCTGGAGCGGACATTTTGCCGCATGAAAGCTAAGAAGCAGTATCCGAAGAGGCCTTCATCGATGGTTAACGCGTGAACGAACCCTTACCGGAGTGGCCGATGTTCGGTGTCGCCGAGGACGTACGCCCGGCGATGCGGCAGGCGCGGGCCGATAATCAGGCATTTGTCCTGGCCACCCTGGTGGCCGTGGACGGCGGCGGGCCGCGCCCGCGGGGGACCCAGATGGTCTTCGCGCCGGGCGTCCTGGCCGGATATTTCTCGGGCGGCTGCGTGGAGGGCGACGTGGCCGGCCACGCCTGGGCCTGCCTGGAGGACGCCCGGCCGCGCACGCTGGTCTACGGCGACGGCAGCCCGTGGCCGGACATCCATCTGCTGTGCGGGGCCAGGATCGAGATCTTCCTGGAGCGCGTGCCACAGGACGACGCCGCGCTGGCGGTGCTGCTGGCCGCTGAGACCGAGCGCCGACCGGTGATCTATGTAAGCGACGGTGTGACGCGGCGCTGCGGAGCGGACGTGACGTCGCAGCCCGCCGCGGCGGTGGTCAGGCGCTACGATCCCGTCCCACGGCTGGTCATCGTCGGCGGCGACCCGACAGCGCTGGCCATCGCCGAGCTGGGCGTGAAGTCCGGGTTCGAGACCACCCTGATCCGACCCAAGGGCCCGGAGACCCCGCCCCCGATCGCGGGCCTGGCCTATCGGCGGGGGGAGCCCGGTGAGGCGCTGCTGGCGATCGGGCTCGATCCGTGGACCTCGGTGGCTGTAGCCACCCACGACCTGGAGACCGACCGGGCGGCGCTGAAGGTGGCCCTGCCCTCGACCGCTAGCTACGTGGGCCTGCTGGGCGCGCGGCGGCGGCTGGAAGGGCGACTCGCGGAGCTGCAGATGGAGGGCATGCCGGAGGCGGCTGTGGCCCGGCTGCACGCGCCCATCGGCCTGGATATCGGCGGCAAGGCGCCCTTCGAGGTGGCCGTGTCGGTGATCGGCGAGATCACCGCGCTGCGCTATGCGCGGGTCAAGGGCAGCACCTCGACCACATCGCCGGCCGAGGCCGGCGACGCGCCGGCCGGGCGCCGCAGCAGGGCATCAGAGACCGCGAAGACGCTGACCAGGGAAGAGTCCTGATCGCGGTACGGCTGGGCGACCACGGCGCCGTCCTCGTAACGGAGCGTCGCGCGCATCCAGTGCTCGCGCGGGCCATTGCCAGGCAGCGACGTGGCCAGCCGGGCGCGGATGATCATGGGCCGCGGGTCGGCCCCCTGGAACGCCAGCACCAGCGGCCGCAGGAACAGCTCTGCGCAGACCAGGGCCGAGGCCGGGTTGCCCGGTAGGCCCAGCAGCCGGCGGCCATCCCCCAGGGTTCCGAAGAAGGTGGGCTTGCCGGGCCGGATGTTGACGCTGGCCACCACCAGCTCCAGCCCCAGCGCCTCGGCGGCGCCGCGCACCAGGTCGTGGTCACCCACCGAGGCGCCGCCGACGGTCACCACCAGGTCGCCGTCCGCATCGCGCAGGGCCTGGATAGTGGCATCCATGTCGTCGCGAACCGGCTTGGCGCGATGCACCTCGGCGCCCCAGCCGGCGACCAGCGCCTCCAGGGCCCGCGAGCCGGAATCGTAGATCTGGAAGGGGCCGGGAACCGCCGGCGCCTCGATGATTTCCTCGCCAGTGGAGAACAGCGCCACGCGGGGCCGGCGACCGACGAGCACCTCAGCCCGCCCGGCGGCGGCGGCGAGCGACAGGCGCCACGGATCGATGCGCATGCCCTTGGCGAGCAGCGCCGCGCCAGCCTGGAAGTCGCTGCCGGCGGGGCGGACGTGATTCCCCTTGGCAACGGCGGGCACGGTCACCCGATCACCCTCGCGGGTCGCGTCTTCCTGGATCACCACCGCATCACAGCCGGCAGGCAGGGCTGCGCCGGTAAAGATCCGCACGGCCTGGCCGGGGGCGGCGTCACCCCCGAAGCCATGCCCGGCGGCGCTCTCGCCGACGATCAGCAGAGACCCTGGCGCGTCCCCGCTGCGCACCGCCCAGCCGTCCATGGCCGAGGCCGCGAACGGCGGCTGGTCGCGGACGGCAGAGATATCCTCAGCCAGCACGCGGCCGTTGGCCCAGGCGATCACGACGGATTCGGGGGCCAGCGGCGCGACCCTCGCCAGCATCGCGGCGCGGGCGTCATCGACAGGAAGCAGCTTCACGCGCTCCAGGCCCCGCTCTTGCCGCCGGTCTTGCTGACGAGGCGCACGCCCTCGATGACCATGCCCTTCTCGGCGGCCTTCAGCATGTCGTAGAGCGTCAGGCACGCGACCGACACGGCGGTCAGGGCCTCCATCTCGACCCCTGTCTGCCCGGTGGTCTTCACCCGCGCGGTGACCGCCAGCCCACCCTCGCCCGGCTCCACGCGCACCTCGGCCCTGGTGATCGGCAGGGGGTGGCACATGGGGATCAGGGTCGCAGTCTGCTTGGCCGCCATGACGCCGGCGATCTCGGCCACGGCGCGGACATCGCCCTTCCGGCCCTCGCCGGACAGCGCCAGCGCCAGGGTCTCCGGCGCCATGCGCACGAAGCCCTCAGCCACGGCCTCGCGGCTGGTCAGCGCCTTTTCGGACACATCGACCATGCGGGCGCGGCCGGTCTCGTCGAAGTGGGTGAGCTTACTCACGTTTCCATCAACCGGGGCATCAGCTCAACCATGTTGCAGGGGCCGTGGCGACTGTCGAGCTGAGCGGAGATCACCTTGTCCCAGCCATCCTTCACCGCCCCGTTCGAGCCCGGCAGGCAGAAAACGAAGCAGCCCTTCACCAGCCCCGCCAGGGCGCGCGATTGCAGGGTGGAAAGCCCCACCGTCTGGTAGCTGACCAGGTGGAAGACCACCGCGAACCCGTCGATCTCCTTGTCGAACAGCGGGCGGATCGCCTCCGGCGTCACGTCGCGGCCAGTGATACCGGTGCCGCCGGTGGTGACGATCGCCTCGGCGCCATCGGCTACCCAGGCCAGCACCTGTTTGCGGATCTGCTCGACGTCGTCCCTGACGATGGCACGGGCGACCAGGTCGTGGCCGGCGTTGGTCACGCGGTCGGCCAGCACGTTGCCGGAGGTGTCGCTCTCCGCATCGCGGGTGTCGGAGATGGTCAGGACGGCGATCTTCACCGGCTTGATCTGCCGCGAGGTGTCGATCTTGCCGCCGGGTGAGAGGGCGTTCATGGCAGGTCTCCTGGGTCGGTCAATCTACCCTTCGGCGGCCGCCAGCACCACGCCCGCCTGGCACGGCCTGTCCGGATCGCTCAAGACTGTTACTTAGGAGTAACCCTTCGTCGTGCCCAGATTGACCCTGGCCCAGCGACGAAGGATCTGGCGGAAAGGCGTCAGTTGGGGCGGCCATCGCCCGGGAGAGACCATTGATCCACCCTGTCCGCCTGAAGGTCCTGGTCGATGCCCCGTCGCGCCCGGGTGCGCGCTACGTCCTCTACTGGATGCAGCAGTCGCAGCGAGCGGGGTTCAACCCGGCGCTGGAACATGCGCTGGAAGAGGCCAACGCGCTGGACCTGCCGCTGCTGGTCTGCTTCGGCCTGGCTGCCTTTCCGGAAGCCAACACCCGACACTACGACTTCATGCTGCGCGGCCTGGCGCAGGTGCGCGACCGGCTAGTCGAGCGCGGGATCGGGTTCGTCATCCGCAAGGCGCCGCCCGACCGGCTGGCGCGAACACTGGCGGAGGACGCGGCCCTGGTGGTCTGCGACCGCGGCTACCTGCGCATCCAGCGCGGCTGGCGCGCGCGGCTGGCTGAAGATCTCGACCGGCGGCTGGTGCAGGTGGAAGGCGATGTGGTCGTCCCCATCGAGCGGGCCTCCGACAAGCACGAATACGCCGCCCGCACCCTGCGCCCGCGTCTGCACCGCATCTGGGACGAATTCCTGGAACCCCTGGCGGAGCGTCCGGTCCGGCGCCGCGCCGACGGCCTCGACATCGCCAGCGACGTCGACCTTGACGACGTGCCCGGCGTGCTGGCCGGCTTGAAGATCGACGCCGCCGTGGGGCCCGTGCGGCGCTTCAAGCCCGGCGAGGGCGAGGCGCGCGCCCGGCTGGCGGCCTTCGTGGCCCGGTCCCTGTCGAACTATGGCGAGTTGCGCGGCAAGCCTGAGGCCGGGGTCGCCTCACACATGAGCCCCTACCTGCACTTCGGCCAGATCTCTCCGGTGGAGATCGCCCTGGCGGTGCGCCAGGCCCCCCCCGGCGACAGCCGCGCCAGCTATCTGGAGGAGCTGATCGTGCGCCGCGAACTGTCGATGAACCACGTCTTCTACGAGCCCGGCTACGACACCTACGATGTCCTGCCGACCTGGGCCCGCAAGACGATGGCCGACCACGCCAGCGACCCCCGGGCGTTCCTCTACACCCGCGCACAGTTCGAGGCGGCCCAGACCCACGATCCCTACTGGAACGCCGCCATGCGCGAAATGCGGGCCACCGGCTACATGCACAATCACCTGCGCATGTACTGGGGGAAGAAGATCCTGCAGTGGTCGGCGAGCCCGCAGGAGGCCTTCGAGACCACGCTGGCGCTGAACAATCGCTGGTTCCTCGACGGGCGCGACCCCAACTCCTTCACCAACGTCGGCTGGATCTTCGGCCTGCACGACCGGCCCTGGGGCCCGCAGCCGGTGTTCGGCACGGTGCGCTCGATGGGCCCCAACACCTTCAAGAAGTTCGACGCTGACGCCTATGTCCGCGCCGTGGCGGCGATGGAGGCCGTGGAACGGGCCTAGCTCCAGCGTTCGCGGTCGGCATGGTCCTGGGCGGTGGGCTCGATCCAGCGGGCGCCGTCCGGGCCGTGTTCCTTCTTCCAGAAGGGGGCGCGGGACTTCAGGTAGTCCATCAGGAAATCGCAGGCCTCGAAGGCGGCGCGGCGGTGGCTGGCGGCGGTGGCGACGAAGACGATGGGCTCGCCGGGGCCGATCGTTCCAACGCGGTGCAGGATGAGTAGGGCATGCAGGCCGAACCGCTCTCGGGCCTGGTCGGCGATCCTCCCGATCGCGGATTCCGTAAAACCGGGGTAGGCCTCCAGTTCGAGGACGGCCGTGGCCCCCTGCTCGGCCCGCGCGAGCCCGGTGAAGGTGGCCACCGCGCCGGTCTCGGATCGACCCTGGGCGAAGGCGGTCAGGAGCGCGCCCGGGTCGAAGGGGTCTTCGCTGAGGCGGATCATCCGCCGCTCATCGGCGGCAGGAAGGCGACCTCGCTGGCCGCCGACAGGGCCATGTCACCACGGACTACCGCCTGGTCGACTGCCACCTGCACGCCCTTGCCGCCCAGCGCCGCGCCCAGGTCGGCGTCCTCGGCGGCCAGGAAGACGCGCAGCTCCGCCAGCGACGTGGCCGCCACCTGTCGCTCGCGCCAGCCGGCGAGGTCGCGCAAGGGTCCGAACAGCAGCACGCGGGCCATTTCAGCCGCCAGTGGTGGACATGTGGCGCGCGACGGCGGGCTGGGCGCGGGCGATCTCGAAGTCGTGACCCTTGGGCTTGCCGGCGATCGCCGCGCGGATGGCCAGGGCCAACTGGGCGTCCGAGGCGCCGGCGCGGATCACCGCGCGCAGGTCGGTCTCGTCCTCCTGGCCCAGGCAGGTATGGAGGGTCCCGGTGCAGGTCAGCCGCACCCGATTGCAGGCCTCGCAGAAATTGTGGCTGAGCGGCGTGATGAGGCCCAGCCGCCCGCCGGTCTCCTCGACTCGGACATAGCGGGCGGGCCCCCCGGTGTTCAGCGGCAGGTCGGTGAGCGTCCAGAAGCTCTCCAGCTCCCGGCGCACCGTGGCCAGCGACAGGTACTGGTCGGTGCGGTCGGCCTCGATCTCGCCCATGGGCATGGTCTCGATCAGGGTCAGGTCGCAGCCCCGGCCGTGCGCCCAGCGGATCAGGTCGGGGATCTCGGCGGCATTGTCGTCTTTCAGCGCCACGGCGTTGATCTTGACGCTTAGTCCAGCTTGCAAGGCCGCGGCGACGCCATCCTGCACCTTGGCGAGGTCGCCGCCGCGGGTCAGGCGGCGGAACAGGTCGGGCCTCAGAGTGTCCATCGAGACATTGACGCGGCGCACACCGGCCTCCGCCAGCTGCCCGGCGAACTCCCGAAGGCGGGTGCCATTGGTGCTGAGGGTAAGCTCCTCCAGCGCGCCGCTCTTCAGGTGGCGGCCGAGGCCCCGGACCAGGTCCATCATGCCCTTGCGCACCAGCGGCTCGCCGCCGGTGAGCCGCAGCTTCTTCGTGCCCAGCGCCACGAACGCCGAGGCAATGCGGTCCAGTTCTGCCAGGCTCAGCACCTGCGCCTTCGGCAGGAAGACCATGTGTTCGGCCATGCAATAGACGCAGCGCAGGTCGCAACGGTCGGTGACCGACAGGCGCAGATAGCTCACGGTGCGGCCGAAACCGTCGATCAGCGGGGTGCGGCCTTGCGGGCTCATGTCGTCGTAGGGCGTCATACCGGCCACAAGATAAGGGGGAACCGTCGATGAAGACAGGGGCAGCATTTCGACCACGCTTCGCCGCGCTGGTCCTGGCCGCCGGTGCGGGCTCCCGGTTCGGCGGCCGCAAGCTGCTGGCCAGCTATCAGGGCGCCCCGCTGCTGCACGCCGCCCTGGCCGCCGCGCGCGCCGCGCCGGTCGCGGCGATCACCGTCGTCACCGGGGCGGACGCGGACGGCGTGGCGGACGCGGCGCGGGCCTTCGACCCGGACCTGACCCTGGTTCACGCCGCCGACCACGCCGAGGGCATGGCCGCCTCCCTCCGCGCCGGCGTCGCCAGCCTGGGTCCGGACGTCGAGGCGGTGTTCGTGTTCCTGGGCGATATGCCCCGCGTGCCCCATGTGGTGCTCGGGCCCCTGGCCGAGGCTGTGGCCGCCGGGGCGCCGGCCTCGGCCCCGGTATTCGGGGGACGGCGGGGCAATCCGGTCGTCCTGTCACGGAGCCTGTTCGGCGAGGTGGCCCGGCTGACCGGCGACGTCGGCGCCCGGCCGATCCTGCAGGCGCTGGGCGCGCGGGTGGCGTTGATCGAGGCTCCGGACGACGGCGTCCTGTTCGATGTGGACCAGCCCGCGGACCTGGGCTCGGCTTGAGGCGGTTCGGCGTAAGCTTGCCGGTCGTACCGCGCCGGGTGATGCTGCGACCCATGTTCGCCTCTGAAAGATATCTGAGCCGCGCCACCCTGGCTGCGCTCGCCCTGGTCGCGATCGGCGGGACAGCCGCCGCCCGCGACTATGTCGTCGTGGCATCCACGGAGCCCATGGTCCCGCGCGGCCTGACGCTAGACGCTGGCGCGCACCTGGCAGTGACGCCGGGGCGCAGCGTCACACTGATGCACGCCTCCGGCGATGTCCTGAAACTGAACGGCGCCGCGGGCGGCGTGGTGGCTCCCGCCCGCAAGGCGGCCAGCACCGACGCCGCGCGACTGGAAGTGCTGCGCGTCATGGTAACGCCCAACACCCGCGAGGTGTCCGTCGGCTCCGCCCAACGGCGGTCTCGCGGCGGTGTCTGCCCCTCTCCGGACTCGCTCACCACCCTGGACACCATCGCGCAGGTCCAGGCGGCAGGTTGCGGAGACGTGGCCGCCAGCGCCTTCGAGGCCTGGCTGGCGGCGCATCCGGCGGTGGAGCCTTAAGCTTCGGTGCGCAAACGCCGCGCCCATAAGCCGGCCACAATGCTGGGCGGCTATCTGTGGATGGCCGGGCTTTCGTTGCTGCTGATCATGCTTGTCTGGTGGGTCCTGGTTCGGCCACCGTCAGCTCATTCCCCGATGGCTCATAGTGGCGCGAGCGGCTTCGGACCCGAGTGGGAGTGCCATCATGCTGAGGAGGCGGCGGATCCGGTCTGTGTCCGGAGGGTGCGCGCCAATGATCCGGACGCCAAGCCCGCATTCGAGCCGCTGCCGCCGCTTCGCGGCTTCTAGAGACAACTCGTGCTTCCGCGCATGCAAGGCGGCTGGTGAGCCTTTGCTTTGCCGTCAGGCGCGCTAGGCTCTGGTTCCCGACCGCGCGGAGTCCCTGATGTACCGGTTCGTGATCCGCGCGGTGTTCGCCGCGCTCGGTCTCTGGGTGGCCGACAGGCTGCTGCGGGGCGTCTATATCGACAACAGCTTCACCCTGGTGGTGGCCGCCGTGCTGCTGGGCGTCGTCAACGCCATCGTGCGGCCGGTGGTGTTCATCCTGACCCTGCCGATCACCATCGTGACCCTGGGGCTGTTCCTGCTGATCGTGAACGCCGCGATGATCGGCCTCGTGGCGCTGCTGCTGCCCGGCCTTCACGTCTACGGCCTGTGGGCGGGCGTCGCGGCGGCGGTGATCACCGGCGTCTCCAGCTGGATCGGCCACCTTGCGATCCGCGACGACCGCGCGCTGCGCTAAGCGCCGCCCACCCAAAGAAAAAGGGCGGGACCAACGGCCCCGCCCTCCATTCTCAAAGCTGCGTTGAGCGCGTGGACTAGAAGTCCATGTCGCCCATGCCGCCCATGCCGCCGCCGGGCATGCCGCCGCCGCCGCCGCCCTTCTTGGGCGCCTCGACGATGGCCGCTTCGGTGGTGATCATCAGGCCGGCGACCGAAGCCGCGTCCTGCAGGGCGGTGCGGACGACCTTCGCGGGGTCGATCACGCCGGCCTTGACCATGTCCACGTACTCTTCGGTCTGGGCATTGAAGCCGAAGGTCGGGCTGTCGTTCTCCAGCACCTTGCTGACCACGATCGAGCCTTCGACGCCGGCGTTTTCGGCGATCTGGCGGATCGGGGCCTGCAGGGCGCGGCGCACGATGGCGACGCCGGCTTCCTGGTCGTCGTTGTCACCCTTGAAGCCGTCCAGAACCTTGGAGGCCTTCAGCAGGGCGACGCCGCCGCCGGGGACGATGCCTTCTTCCACGGCCGCACGGGTCGCGTTCAGGGCGTCGTCGACGCGGTCCTTCTTTTCCTTCACTTCGACTTCGGTCGAGCCGCCGACGCGGACCACCGCAACACCGCCGGCCAGCTTGGCCAGACGCTCTTGCAGCTTTTCCTTGTCGTAGTCCGACGTGGTGTCTTCGATCTGCTTCTTGATCTGGGAGATGCGGCCGTCGATATCGGCCTTGTCGCCCGAACCGTCCACGATCGTGGTGTCGTCCTTGGTGATCGTGACCTTCTTGGCCTTGCCCAGCATTTCGAGCGTGACGCTCTCAAGCTTGATGCCCAGGTCTTCGGAGATCAGCTGACCGCCGGTCAGGGTGGCGATGTCTTCCAGCATCGCCTTTCGGCGATCCCCAAAGCCCGGCGCCTTGACGGCCGCGACCCGCAGGCCGCCGCGCAGCTTGTTCACGACCAGGGTCGCGAGGGCTTCACCTTCGACGTCTTCGGCGATGATCAGCAGGGGCTTGCCCGATTGCACCACGGCTTCCAGCACCGGCAGCAGGGGCTGCAGCGAGGAAAGCTTCTTTTCGAAGAGCAGGATCAACGGATCCTCGAGGTCGGCCTCCATCTTCTCGGCGTTGGTGATGAAGTAAGGCGACAGGTAGCCGCGGTCGAACTGCATGCCTTCGACGACATCCAGCTCGGTCTCGGCCGTGCGGGCCTCTTCAACCGTGATGACGCCTTCGTTGCCGACCTTGGCCATGGCCTTGGCGATCATCGCGCCGACTTCCACGTCGCCGTTGGCGGAGATGGTGCCGACCTGGGCGATCTCTTCGTTCGTGGTGACCTTGCGCGAGGTGCGCTTGATCTCTTCGACGACCTTGGCGACCGCCTTGTCGACGCCGCGCTTCAGGTCCATCGGGTTCATGCCGGCGGCAACCGACTTCAGACCCTCGACGACGATGGCCTGGGCCAGGACCGTAGCGGTGGTGGTGCCGTCGCCGGCCTTGTCGTTGGTCTTGGAGGCGACTTCGCGGATCAGCTGGGCGCCGAGGTTCTCGAAACGGTCAGCCAGTTCGATTTCCTTGGCGACCGAGACGCCGTCCTTGGTGGAGCGCGGGGCGCCGAAGGACTTCTCGATGACCACGTTGCGGCCCTTGGGGCCCAGGGTCACTTTTACGGCGTTGGCGAGGGTGTTGACGCCGCGCAGCATTTTATCGCGGGCGTCGGAGGCGAAATAGACGTCTTTCGCAGCCATGTTGGGATCTCTTTTTCTGAATAAAAACTATGTGGCGAGGGCTTAGGAGACGACGCCCAGGATGTCGCTTTCCTTCATGATCAGCAGGTCGACGCCATCGAGCTTGACCTCGCTGCCGGACCACTTGCCGAACAGGATCTTGTCGCCGACCTTGACGTCGAGCGGCTGAACCTTGCCGTTATCGTCGCGGGCGCCCGGGCCAGTGGCGACGACTTCGCCTTCCTGCGGCTTTTCCTTCGCGGTGTCGGGGATGATGATCCCACCCTTGGTCTTTTCTTCTTCCTCGACGCGCTTGACGAGGACGCGATCTCCCAGGGGACGAAACGCCATGTGTGTTCTCTCTCTTTCCGTTCGGAACGGTCTTTGAATTGCTGTGACGAGGGCGGGTAAGCGTGGCTGTTAGCAGTCCTAGCCCACGAGTGCCAACGTCGAGCGGGAGTTAGGAACCCGCAGGCGCTGAGTCAAGGCGGATGCGTATAAAGCACCGGCTTTCCATGGCTTGGCTTTTGCGCCGCGCTTCTTAGGCTAGGCGCGTCGGTTCGCAGGTGCGGCGGCGTATCTGGTCCGCATGCTGGGCAGGAGTGAGGCGATGGGTCTGCAATCGGTGCTCGCGGACATGGTGCGCGAGGGCGACCTCACCTTGAAACTGCCGGGCGGCGGCCAGGTCCGGCTGGGCGATGCGACGGGTCCCACGCTGGTGGCGCGGATCACCAGCGCGGCCTGGGCGGCGCGGATCGCGGCCAAGCCGGGCCTGGGCGTCGGTGAGGCCTATATGGACGGCGGCCTGGTGCTGGAAGAGGGCCAGATCGCCCAGTTCATCGACCTGATCGGCGCCAACGCCAAGAACAAGAAGCCCGGCAGGGGCGGCCTGCGCCGCTGGCTGAAACTGCGCCTGCGGGAAGCCAACGACCGCGGCGCCTCGGTGAAGAACGTCGCCCACCACTACGACCTGTCCTACGACCTCTACCGGCGCTTCCTGGATGAGGACATGCAGTACAGCTGCGCCTATTTCGAGCGCCCGGACATGACCCTGGAAGAGGCCCAGGTCGCCAAGAAGCGGCACATCGCGGCCAAGCTCTGCTGCGAACCGGGGCAGCAGGTCGTGGAGATCGGCTGCGGCTGGGGCGGAATGGCGCTGACCCTGGTCGAGGAGTCCGGCGTCGAGGTGGACGCCATCACCCTTTCCGTCGAACAGCTGAAGGTGGCCCAGGCCCGCGCCGAGGCGAAGGGCCTGGCGCACAAGGCGCGGTTCTCGCTCACCGACTACCGCGACCTCAAGGGGACCTATGACCGGGTGCTGTCGGTGGCGATGTTCGAGGCGGTGGGGCGGCCCAACTATCAGGAGTATTTCGACGGGGTGGCCCGTCTGATGAAGGATGACGGCGTGGCCCTGATCCATTCCATCGGCCGCGCCACGCCCGGGATTACCAACGCCTGGATCGACAAATACATCTTTCCCGGCGGCTACTCGCCGGCGCTGTCGGAGGTGATGCCGGCGATCGAGAAGGCCGGCCTGATCGTCACCGACGTGGAGATCCTGCGGCTGCACTACGCCGAGACCATCCGGCACTGGCGCGAGCGGTTCGAGGCTGTCCGCCCCGAGATCGTCGAGCTGTACGACGAACGCTTCTGCCGGATGTGGGAGTTCTACCTTGGCATCGCCGAGCAGAGCTTCCGGGCGCGCCGCCAGTTCATCTGGCAGATCCAGCTGGCCAAGAAGGTCGAGGCTGTGCCGATCACCCGCGACTACATCCGTGACGCCGAGCACGCCATGGCCAGCCCCCGGCGACAGGTCGCCTGAGACATATGACGCAGCCGAAATGTCTGGAGGCGCCCAAAAAGCGCCGCTAGTGTCGCGCCTTAGGTTCGAACAATCGTTTGGAGAGACCTCATGCGCCGCGCCCTCGCGCTCGCCGTCACCGCCGCCCTCGCCTCAGCCGGCGCGGCCCACGCCGAGACCTGGACCAAGATCTTCACCATGGAGAACGGCGCCAGCGTCTCGTTCGACAGCGACTACACCTACAAGGACCGGCAGTCCGGCCGCATCGTGGTGATGCAGGCGCTGAGCAAGGGCGCTCTCGGCCCGGCCGCGCCCGGCAAGGCCGACAGCGTCGGCAGCGTCGTGGCGCTCGACTGCTCCAGCAAGAACATGATCGCCATGGGGGCCTACCGGCCGAACACCCCGCTGGACGTCAAGTCCACCTGGCGCTCCGACACGCCGAAGAAGGCCACCGGCGCCGACAACGAAGCCCTGGTCGCCGCGGTCTGCCCGACCGCCGCAAGCGCCCCGGTCAAATAGACCCGCCTGCCTCCCTCCCCTAATGGGGAGGGACAGCCTGCGCAGCAGGCAGGGTGGGAAGGTTGGGCTCAAACGCGCACCTTGGAGACGGCCCGCCAATCTCCTGGCGCCGGTTTCCGGCCCACGCTTCCCCACCCCGCTCGCCTCTGGCGAGTCGACCCTGCCCATTAAGGGAGGGAAGGCGGTAAAACGCTTGTTTGAACGACCTCGTTGGGCCAAAGCTTCCGGCAACGAAATCTCTGCGGGAGTGACCAGATGAGCGAGACCCTCAACAAGCAGGCGCAATCGAGTTTCAGCCTCAATCCGCAGGATGAACTCAACGACCTGCGGATGTCCGAAAAGGCCCTGCCGCTACTCAACAAGGTCAAGGCGTTCATCAGTGACGTCGTCGAGCCGATGAGCGCGGAATTCCACCGCCTGGGCGAAGGCCGGCCGGACATCTGGCAGTACGCGGCGGGCCAGCTGGAAGTGCTGGAAGCCGCCAAGGACAAGGCCAAGGCCGCGGGCCTGTGGAACTTCTTCCTGCCCAACGCCGAGACCGGCGAAGGTCTTTCGAACCTGGACTACGCCTACATCGCCGTCGAACTGGGCAAGAACCGGCTGGCCTCCGAGACGATGAACTGCGCCGCGCCCGACACCGGCAACATGGAAGTCCTGGAGCGGGTCGGCACAGCCGCCCAGAAGAAGCAGTGGCTGGAGCCCCTGCTGGAAGGCAAGATCCGCTCGGCGTACTGCATGACCGAGCTGAACACCGCCTCGTCCGACGCCAAGAACATCGACACCCGCGCCACCCTGGTCGGCGACGAGTACGTCATCAACGGCGAGAAGCACTACATCTCCGGCGCTGGTGACCCGCGCTGCAAGATCATGATCACCATGGTCAAGACCGACCCGAACGCGCCGCCGCACCTGCAACAGTCGCAGATCCTGGTGCCGCTGCCGACCAAGGGCGTCAAGATCGTCGGGCCGCAGCACGTGTTCGGCGATCCCGACGCGCCGCACGGCCACATGCACATCATCTTCGACAACGCCCGGGTGCCGGCGTCGAACATGCTGCTGGGCGAGGGCCGCGGTTTCGAAATCAGCCAGCTGCGCCTGGGCCCCGGCCGCATCCACCACTGCATGCGCGCCATCGGCACGGCCGAGAAGGCCCTGGACCTGCTGGTCACCCGCGGCCTCTCCCGTGAGGCGTTCGGCAAGCCGCTGGTGCAACTCGGCGGCAATATCGAGCGCATCAGCCGCATCCGCATCGAAATCGAGTCCATGCGCCTGATGGTGCTGAAGGCCGCCAAGGCGATGGACGTTCTGGGCAATCAGGAAGCCCGCGTCTGGATCCACATGGTCAAGGCCATGGTGCCCGAGAAGGTCTGCCAGATCATCGATCAGGCCATCCAGATGCACGGTGCGCTTGGCGTTTCGCAGCACACCCCGCTGGCCCGGATGTACGCCCAGACCCGCACCCTGCGGATTGCGGACGGTCCGGACGAAGTCCACCACATGGTGGTCGGCCGCAACGAGCTGCGCCAGTACCGCGAGAGCCCGAACGACCCGTCGATGGCGGCCGTCTTCCGGAACTAGCCGACGCCTGACACGATCGATCCTGCGAAGGCCCCGGTTCATCACCGGGGCCTTTTGCATACCCGGTTTCGCAATCGATCAGGCCGTGCTCAACTCCCCCAAATATTACGGGCTTGGGGAGGTTCGCTATGAAGAGGCTGCTGATCGCGGCGGGGATGCTCATGGCGCTGGCCGCGCCGGGGCTGGCGCGGGCTGAGACCGCGTGCGCGGACCTGAAGGCCACCAGCCTGCCGCACGCCGAAGTCACCTCGGCCACCGCCGAAAAGTCCGGTGCGGTCGATCTCTGCAAGATCGCCGTCACCAGTCGGCCTTCCAAGGACAGCGACATCCGGATCGAGGTGTGGATCCCGGTCGGCGCGGCCTGGAACGGCAAGTTCGTACAGGTCGGCAACGGTGGGTTCGCGGGCTCCATCGCCTCAGGGCGGCTGAAGGCCATGGCGGCCGGCGGCTATGCCGTGGCCGGCACCGACAACGGCCACCAGGCCATCGGCACCTCGGCGGCCTGGGCGCTGGGCCACCCAGAGAAGATCGCCGACTTCGGCTGGCGTTCACTGAAAGAGACCACCGACGTTTCCAAAGCCCTGATCAAGGCCCAGAAGCTGGACGGGCCCAAGTCCTCCTACTTCTTCGGTTGCTCCGACGGCGGGCGCGAGGCGCTGATGGAGGCGCAGCGCTATCCCAACGATTTCGACGGCATCGTCGCCGGCGCGCCAGCCAACTATATGAGCCGGCTGTTCGCGCTGGGCGCCGGCAACGAGCAGGCCCTGGCCAAGCCGGGCGGCTACCTCGACACGGCGGCGCTGACACTGCTGCAGAAGACCTCGCTGGCCGAATGCGGCGGGGAGGCGTTCATCCGCGACCCGCTGGCCTGCCGCTTCGATCCCGGCAAGCTGCTGTGCCGGGCCGGCCAGACGGACGGCTGCCTGAGCCGGGCGCAGGTCAATAGCGCGCGCACCATCTATGACGGCCACCGCGATCCGCGCACCGGCAAGATCGTCTTCCCCGGATTCTCACCGGGCGCCGAGGCGATGCAGGGCGGTTGGCAGGCCTGGACCACAGGATCGACGCAGGCAACGAATGTGCAGGCCGCGAGCTACCAGTTCTCGTCCAACGCCTTCAAATACTTCGCCTTCGGGGACCCCAGCTTCGACTTCCTGACGCTGGACCTGGGCGCGCAGTACACCAGGGCTCAGGCCACGATGGGCCCGCTGATCGACAGCCCGAACCCGGACCTGTCAGCCTTCAGGGCCGGTGGCGGCAAGCTGATCCAGTACCATGGGTGGAACGACCCCGCGATCCCGGCGCGCTCGTCGATCCGCTACTATGAGGACGTCCGCAAGACGATGGGCGACACCACGGGCTTCTACCGGATGTACCTGGTGCCCGGCATGCTCCACTGCGGCGGCGGGGCCGGGCCCTCGACCGTCGACTGGGTGGCGCTGCTGGACAAGTGGGTGAAAGAGAAGGCCGCGCCGGGACCGCTCACCGCCACCAGCGTCGCCAACGGCAGCCAACTGCTGTGCCCCTATCCGGGCGTCGCCCGGAAGGGCGGCAAGGACGGCTGGACCTGCAACACGGCGAAGAGGAACGGCTGATGACGATGAAGCGCCTTCTACTGGCGGCGGGGGCCGGCCTAGCCCTGGCCGCGCCCGCCGCCGCCCACGCCGAGATGACTTGCGCCGACCTGAAGGCGACCAAGCTGGCGCACGCCGAAGTGACCTCCGCCACCGTCGAGACCCTGGCGTCGAGCCAGGCCTGCCGAGTGCTGGTCACCAGTCGGCCGACAACGGACAGCGACATCCGGATCGAGGTGATGATCCCGATGGGCGCCGCCTGGAACGGAAAATACGCCCAGGTCGGCAACGGCGGCCTGGCGGGCTCGATCCCCAGCGCCGCTATCAAGGCGCGGGCCGAGCAGGGCTACGCCTCCGCCGGGACCGACGATGGACACATCGGCAACGGACGCACGGCGATCTGGGCACTGGGACACCCCGAGAAGATCAAGGACTTCGGGACCCGCTCGCTGAAGGAAACCACCGATACGGCCAAGGCGCTGATCGCGGCCCAGAAGGGCGCCGGCCCAAAGCTCAGCTACTTCGTCGGCTGCTCGGCAGGCGGGCGCGAGGCGCTGATGGAGGCGCAGCGTTTCCCGAACGATTTCGACGGCATCGTCGCCGGCGCCCCGGCCAACTACAACACGCTCTCCACCGGCGGGCGGGCCTACATCCAGCAGGCCCTGGCCAGGCCCGGCGCCTATCTCGACCTGGCGGCCCTTGAACTCCTGCAGACCGCGGCCTTGAAGCAGTGCGCCGCCGGCGGCGCCTTCATCCGCGACCAGGAGGCCTGCCGCTTCGATCCCGGCGCGCTCCAGTGCAAGGCCGGCAAGGCCTCCGGCTGTCTGACCGCCCCTCAGGTGGCCGCCGCGCGTGCGCTCTACAATGGCCGGCCGGGACCCGGCGGGCACTCGACCTTCCCGGCCTATACGCCAGGCGGCGAGGCGCTACGCGGCGGCTTCCAGGCCTGGAACACCGGGGAGTCGCAGGCCTCGATCGTCGAGGCCGCAGGCTATTCGATCTCCAACCAGTTCCTGAAATACTTCGTCTACGGCGACCCTTCGTTCGACTTCCTGACGATGGACCTGGGCCCGAAGTACGACCGCGACCGGATGAAGACCTCCGCCGTGCTGGACGCGGTCAATCCCGATCTGACGCGCTTCAAGAAACATGGCGGAAAGCTGATCCAGTACCATGGCTGGAACGACCCCGCGATCCCGCCGGGCGGCAGCCCGCGCTACGCCGCCGAGATGGGCGCGGCCATGGGCGACACCTCCGGCTTCTACCGGCTCTACATGGTGCCGGGCATGCTCCACTGCCAAGGCGGCGCCGGGCCCGGCAAGGTGGAGTGGCTGGACATTCTCGACCGCTGGGTGACAGCCGGCGAACCGCCTAAGACCCTCGTCGCCAAGTCGGACAAGTCGCCCGAGACCCAGCTGCTCTGCCCGTACCCCGCCGTCGCCCACGCCGACGGCAAGGGCGGCTGGGCGTGCGGCCCCTCGAAGCGGAAGGGCTGATCATTACCCCTCACCCCGAGCGCGCAGCGAACGGAGAGGGAGGGGATCAAGGGGTGGGCCGGCGCGCGAGAGCGCGGCGCGTCGGACGACGGCCGAAGGACCCTCCTGAAGGGGAGCCATCGACAGGCCCTCGGGCTGGCATCGGGCGCGGCCCCAGCCGGCCCACCCCCTGCCCCTCCCTCTCTTCGCGCCTGCGACGCTCGGGGGAGGGGGGCAAGTCATCGCTTTGCGATCGGCACAGCTTCCGTGTAAGCGAACGCCGATCCGCCATGGAAACGGCAATCCTCTTCAATCGCCCGGCTCTCGCCGAGGCGCCCCGCGCTCGCCTGTCACGGCTTGCAGCGCCCATTCGGTCCCGCGCGCGACGCGCAGCTGACCGGCGATCGGAGGCGGCCTGTGACCGCCTTCCGGAGCCTGTCGCAACTCCGGAGAACGACTATGACCCCTTTGATCGGCGCCTTCATCATCGGCTCCGCCTTCATAACGGCGGCGATTTCCGGCGTGTTCGGCATGGCGGGCGGCCTGCTGCTGAAGGGCGCACTGGCGCTGGTGCTACCGGTCTCGGCCACCTTCGTCGCCCACGGACTGCTGCAGCTCGTCGCTAACGGCTGGCGGGCGATCCTGCATCGCAAGCATGTGGCCTGGCGCATCGTCGGGCTCTACGCCCTGGGGGCCTTCGCGGCCGCGGGCGTCGCCGGCCTGATCGCCGTCGTGCCGACCACCGCGACCCTCTACCTGTTCATGGGCCTGGTGCCCTGGCTGGTCTGGATGCCCGAGCGGTGGGTGAAGCTGGACGCCCAGCGGCCGGCTCAGGCCCTGCTGTGCGGCCTGAGTGTCACGGGCGTGAACCTGACGGCGGGCGTCGCCGGGCCGTTCCTCGACGTCTTCTTCGTCCGCACCTCGCTGACCCGGCACCAGATCGTGGCCACCAAGGCCGCCACCCAGGTGTTCAGTCACCTGATGAAGATCATCGTCTACGGCGCGCCGCTGCTGGCGCTGGGCGGCAAGGGCCTGCCGCCGCTGTGGGTGTTCGCGCTCGCAGTTCCGCTGTCGATGCTGGGCACGGCGGCCGGCGGCGTGGTGCTGAACCGGCTCTCGGACGTGAACTTCAAGCGCTACCTGCGCCTGATCCTCAGCGGCGTCGGCCTGCTCTACCTAGCTCAGGCGGCGCAGCTCTACATCCGTGGCTGAGGCCAAAAAAAGCGGGCTGAGGCCAAAAAAAATGGCCGGGCTCGAAGGCCCAGCCGGAAGTTCTTGGGGAGGAAACGCCCAGGAATGGGCAAGGCTTAAATATGTCGCGCGCATCCCGATACAAGAGTGGCGGACCAAGTTTTTTGAGCACGAGCGCCAGAACGCCAAGTGGCCTGCCTCATGGTCTCTAATTGGACGTATCGGCCAGACCGCCTGCGGGATAGGAACCGGCCTCGCAGAGGGAGGCGCCGCGTGAAAATCCAATCCAAGGTCCTGGAGAACCGCTTCGTGCAGCTTGAGCCTTTGGCGGAGGCGCACAAGGAAGACCTGCGCGCCGCGTGCGCGGCCGACCCAGCGCTGTGGCGCGACCTCTACATCCTGTCGATGCTCGACGAGCACTTCGATGTCCACTGGGCGCGGATGGCCCACGAGGTTGCGGCCGGCAAGACCATAGCCTTCGCCGTGGTAGTCGATGGCGTCTGCAGGGGCATGAGCAACTACCTCGACGTCGATTCGCACCACCACACCGTCGAGGTCGGCTCGACCTACTACGCGCCAGAGTTTCGCGGCGCCGCCGTGAACCCGGCCGCCAAGCGCCTGCTGCTGGGCCATGCCTTCGACAGCGGCGCCCACCGGGTGCAGTTCCGCGTCGACGCCGCCAACGCCCGTTCTCGCGCCGCTGTGCTGAAGTTGGGCGCGGTGCAGGAGGGCATCCTGCGCCATGACAAGATCACCTGGACGGGCCGCCAGCGCAGCACCGCGCACTTCTCGGTGCTGGCCGGGGAATGGCCAGCCGTGCGCGACGGGCTGGACGCACGGCTGTCCATGCTCGCCTAAGCTGGCGCTCGCGCCGCCGGCTGCACCAGTTTGATCTCCTCCACCCGGCGCGACTCCGGCGTCGGGAAAAACACCTTGTCGGCGGCCTTGGCCACTTCCTCGGCGGTATAGGGCCGGCCAGGCTGGAAGCCCTCCGTCTCCAGCATCTTGATCTCGCGCACGCCACGCGACGACACGCCCAGGATCTTGCCCGAGTGGTCGGCCGCGAGGTCGGAGACCATGAACAGCACACCGGGGGCCACGTTCTCGGGCAGGCTCAGCGGATCGGGCTCCTGGCCCTTGCGGCCTGGCAGGTCGGAGGTCATGCGCGTGTAAGCGCCGGGAGCCAGGCCCATGACCCGGATGTTGTACTTGCGCCCCTCGATCGCCATCACCCGGACCATGCCGTAGATGCCGGCCTTGGCCGCCCCGTAGTTGGCCTGGCCGAAGTTGCCGTAGAGGCCAGAGGTGGACGAGGTCAGCACCATCGAGCCGCCGCCGTTGTCCTTCATCCACTTCCAGACCGGCAGGGCGACACAATAGGTGCCCTTGAGGTGCACCTTCACCACCAGGTCCCAGTCCTGCTCGGAGGTGTTGGCGAAGGACTTGTCGCGCAGGATCCCGGCATTGCAGACCAGGATGTCAACTTTGCCGAAGGCGTCCAGCGCGGTCTTCAGGATGTTCTCGCCGCCTGCGACGGAGGAGACGTCGTCGCCATTGGCGACCGCGCGGCCGCCCGCGGCCTTGATCTCGGCGACCACCTTATCGGAGGCCGCGCTCGTCGCGCCGCCAACCCCGTCGCGCGATCCGCCCAGGTCGTTGACGACCACCGCGGCGCCCTCCTTCGCGAAAAGCTTGGCATAGGCCTCGCCCAGCCCGCCGCCCGCGCCCGTGATGATCGCGACCTTACCGTCCAGCAGTCCCGCCATTGCGTCCTCCATACCCTTGTTTGGAAGCATCATCGGACGGCGGCGGCGCGGATGGCAACTACTTGATGCGAGTGTAACGCCATTCTTGGCCTTCGAGCTTGCCGCCAAGGGTCCCCTCGATCCGCGCGCAGAGCTGGACGCCGCAGCGGCGGTAGATAACCCGCTGCGGGAAGTCGTGAGCTTTGTTCTCGAACACCGCCTCGCCCTTGGTCTCGCTTCAGCTCCCGACCATCCAGGCCAGGTTCGCGAGGTCCGCAGCGCCGCCCGATAGAGTCGCCGCCATCACGATTGCCGCGATCATGTCTTCGCTCCCTTGCGCCGCGCCTTGAAGAACCCCTTCAGCATCGCCGAACTTGCCTCCGCCAGTACGCCGCCCTCCACCACCGGCCGCCAATGGCAGGTGGTTTGCTCGAAGAACCGCGGCCCGTTCACCACCGCCCCACCCTTGGGGTCCTCGGCGCCGAATACCAGCCGCCCGATCCGCGCGTGGCTGATGGCGCCGGCGCACATGGCGCAGGGCTCAAGGGTGACGACCAGGGTCAGGTCGGTGAGGCGGTAGTTGCCGAGCTTGCGGGCGGCTTCGCGCAGCGCCACGATCTCCGCGTGGGCGGTGGGATCGTTCGTCCCGATCGGCTGGTTGGCGCCCACGGAAATGACCTCGCCGGAGGCCGGATCGACCACAACCGCGCCCACCGGCGTCTCGCCAGCGGCCGCAGCGGCTTGCGCCGCCGCAAGCGCGATGCGCATTGTCCGATCATCATGGTCCACGATCCACTACGACCCCAGCCCGATGATCCGGGTCAAGACCCCGACTCCGATGAAATCGACGAGGTTGGCGAAGGCCTCCTCGCGGAAGACGGCGCCCTTGCCGACGAAGCAGGGGGCGAACGCGTCGCCAAGCTGCTGGCCCGCTCCGGCGTCGGCTCGCGCCGCGACGTCGAGCGGCTGATCGGCGAAGGCCGGGTGGCGATCAACGGCCGCACGCTGACGACGCCCGCCGTGAAGGCCGAACCCGGCGACATCCTGACCGTCGATGGCGAGGTGGTGGGCGATCCTGAGCCGGCGCGCCTGTTCCGCTACAACAAGCCGGTGGGCCTGCTGACCACGCACAACGACCCCGCGGGCCGGCGCACCATTTTCGGCGCCCTGCCCGACGGCCTGCCGCGGCTGATCTCGGTCGGCCGGCTGGACATCAACTCCGAAGGCCTGCTGCTGCTCACCAACGACGGCGGCCTGGCGCGCGCCCTGGAGCAGCCGTCGAATGCCATCGTGCGCCGCTACCGCGCCCGCGCCCATGGTCGGACGACGCAGGAGAGGCTGGACACGCTCAAGAACGGCATCACCGTCGAGGGCGTCCGTTACGGGCCGATCGAAGCGTCGCTGGACAAGGTGAAGGACGGGCCGCAAGGGGCGAACCTCTGGCTCACCATCACCCTGCACGAGGGCAAGAACCGCGAGGTGCGCCGCGTGCTGGAGGCCCTGGGCCTGAAGGTGAACCGGCTGATCCGCCTGGCCTATGGGCCGCTGGCGCTGGGGACCCTGGGCGACGGCGAGCTCGAAGAGGTTGGCCCGCGCGTGGTGCGCGAACAGTTCGCCGAGTACATCGACGCCGAGAACCTGCCCACCGGCGAGCGGCCGAAGTACCGCTCACCCCGCAAGAGCGCGTCGCGTCGCGCCCAGGACGAGGCGAAGACGGCGACCGAGCTGGCGCCCGTGCGGACGCCCAAGGAGAAGCCCGAGTACAAGGCCGGCTGGGCTAAGCCGAAGCGCAAGCTGAACCCGCACCTGCAAGCCAAGGCCAAGCGCGATCCCGCAACCCGGACGCCGGACCGGCCCGACATCGTCGCGGGCCCGAAGGCTTCGCGCCCGAAGCCGGCGCGAACCAGCGTCGCCGGTTCGAGAGGGCTGCCCGCTGCCAAGCGGCCCAGCGCGAGGCGCCCGGATGCGCGGCGTTCCGACGCCCCGCGGCCAGAAGCGCACCGCCCCGAAGCGCACCGCCCCGAAACGTTACGCCCAGAAACCCCGCGCGCAGAGGGCAGGCGCCCAGAGAGCTCGCGCGCAACGCCTGCCCGGACGAAGCTGGCGGGCTCGAAGGCGCCCGTCAGCGCCCAACGTCCCAGCGCGAAACCCACCGAATCGCGTCGTCCCGACGCTCAGCGCCCAGAAGCCCAACGCCCAGAAGCCCGACGCCCGAAATCCGAACGTTCGGAGACCCCAAACGCCAAGCCTGGACGACCGAAGGCCCCTGGCTCGAAGTCGCCGGACAGCGCCCAGCGTCCCGGCGCGAAACGCCCGGACGTCCAGAGGCCGGACGCCCGGCGCTCGGAAACCCAACGCCCAGAGGGCAAGCGTCCGGAAGGCAAGCGGCCCGAGTTTCAGCGGCCAGAGTCTCGGCGGCCAGAGTCTCGGCGATCCGATTCCCAGCAGGCCGAGGCCAAACGGCCTGAAGTCAAAGCTCCTGGATCGCCGCGGGCTGGCGGCCCAGGCTCAGGCCCTCGCGGGCCGAAGCCGTCCGCATCACCTCGAGGAACGACCGGCGCTCATCGGCCAGGCCCTCCGCGATCGGGCGGTCGAGGGCCGCGCGGGTGAGCCGCTTGGCATAGGCGACACCCTCGGCGCCCTTGCTCCCGAACTCCGCGGCGATTTCCAGGGCGCGGGCCAGGGGGTCGGCAGCCAGTTCGTGGACCATGCCGATGGCGTGAGCCTCCGCGCCAGTGAAGGTCAGGCCGCGCAGGATGATCTCCAACGCCTTGGCCTCGCCCACCACCCGCGGCAGCCGCTGGGTGCCGCCACCGCCGGGGAAGATGCCGACCCGGGTCTCCGGCAGGCCGATCGCCGCCACCGCCGGGGCGGCGATGCGCAGGTCACAGGCCAGCGTCAGCTCGAAGCCGCCGCCCATGCACAGGCCGTTGATCGCCGCGATCACCGGTTTCTCCGCCGCGAAGACCTCGTCCGTCAGGGCCAGAAAGCCCTCGCTGGGCCGCTCGCCGGACGATGGAGGCGGTGGGGGCGCGTCCTTCAGCCGGTCGCCCATGACGCCCAGTTCGTCGACGTCGTAGTGGCGGATGAAGATGTCGGGCAGGCCGCCGGTGATCACCACGCAGCGCACCGCCGGGTCGGCGCTGAGCGGCCGGAACGCTTCCAGCATCTCCTGCGCGCCCGCCGCCGTCATCGTCCCGAACGGCGGATTGGCATAGGTCAGCACCGCCGTCGCCCCGCGGCGCTCCATCGTGACCAGACCCATGATGTCCTCTCCCTTGATTGTTGAGGGAAACCTTGGAACGGGAGGGCGGCAGCTACAAGGAGCGTCGGGCTTGCGCATCGTCTCAGGGGAATTTCGCGGCAAGGCGCTGATCGCGCCAAAGGGGGACGCCACGCGTCCCACCTCCGACCGCGCCCGGCAGGCGGTGTTCAACATCCTGGAGCACGCAGCCTGGTCGGACGGCGTGCGCGACCGTCGGGTGATCGACCTCTTCGCTGGCTCCGGCGCCCTGGGATTCGAGGCGCTGTCGCGAGGCGCCAGCTTCTGCCTGTTCGTGGAAACCGACGAGGCGGCGCGGGGCGCCATCCGGGAAAACGTCGAATCTCTGGGCGGTCTGTTCGGCCGGACCCGCATCCATCGCCGCGACGCCACCAACCTGGGCGATCGCCCCGGCGCGGACGGCCCGCCGTTCGACCTCGCCTTCCTCGATCCGCCCTACGCCCGAGGCCTGGGCGAACAGGCCCTGGCCAAGCTGGCGGCCGGGGCCTGGCTGGCGCCAGGGGCCATCGTGGTGTTCGAACGCGGGGTCACGGAACACCCGTTCGCCGTGGAAGGGTTCACGCCACTCGATGCCCGCGACTACGGCGCCGCGCGCGTGCACTTTTTGCGGTTCAGGACCGACGCAGAGCAGTCGTCATAAATCATTGTCAAACTCTTCACGATTGGAGGCCCTGCGCATAACCCCGCGTTAGGAGGCGCGGTGATCAATCGCCCCCGGTAGTTTTTGAGGTCCGGTATGACGCTGTTGCTTGATATCGCTCCGCCCGTCGCTCCGATCTCACCCGACACCCCGGGAGCCCTGGTCTACCAGCGGTTCCAGCATGAGCCGGACACCCTGGCGATCGCCGTCGTGGACAGCGCCGACCGCCCGGTTGGGCTGGTGGAACGCAACGCGTTCCTTGTCCTGATGGCCGCGCAGTACGGCTACGCCCTTTGGTCCAAGCGGCCCGCGTTGCACATGATGAAGCGCAGGCCGGTGATCGTGGACGGCGACGTGACAGTGGCCGAGTTCTGCGGGCGGATGCTGGCCGATCGGCCGGCCGACCTGCTGGACAGCTTCATCGTTACCTGCGCCGGCTGCTATGCGGGCGTGGGCACGACGCTGGCCCTTCTGCAGGCCACCGCGTCGGCCACGGCCACTCACGCGGAGGAGATGCGGCGCATGGCTTGTGAGGCCAATGAGGCGCTGGCCACCAAGGGCCGCTTCCTCGCGGTGATGAGCCACGAGATCCGCACGCCGCTGAACGGGGTGCTGGCCGTCGCCGAGATCCTTAAGCGCAAATCGAGGCAGGCCGACCTGACGCCCTTCATCGACACCATCCTGGAGTCCGGCGGCACCCTGCTGCGCCTGCTCAACGATGCTCTCGACCTGTCCCGGGCCGAGGCGTCCGGCCTGGAGCTGGACGAAGCGCCGCTGGAAGCGCGCCGCATCCTGGACGAGGTCGTGGGCCAATGGAGCGCCCAGGCGGAAATCAAGGGCCTGGAACTGCAAGCGATCTACGAGGGTCCGCCAGATCTTTGGGTGCTGGCCGACGGCGTGCGCGTGCGCCAGGTGCTGAACAACCTCGTGGGCAACGCCCTCAAGTTCACGCGGGAAGGCCGCGTCGAAGTGCGGCTGACCGCGCGGGTCGAGGGCGACTGGGTGCATCTGGCCGGCGAGGTTTCCGACACCGGACCCGGCATCCCGGAGGACCGGCTCGCCGCTGTGTTCGCCCCGTTCCATCAGACCGAAGAGGGCGTTCGCCAGGGCGGCGTCGGCCTGGGTCTGGCCGTCTGCAAGCAGATTATCGAGCGGATGAACGGCGCCATCTCCGCGAAGCCAAAGGTCGTGCCGGGCGCGCTGCTCGTCTTCGAAGCCCCCTTGCACCGCCTGCCCGCACCCCCCTCCTGCGCCGCTCCGCCCGCGGCGATCGAGGTGGAGGCTGAAGCAGGCGGCGGCGCGCACGTTCTGATCGCCGACGACAATGCCGCCAACCGCCTGGTCGCCCGCACCCTTTGCGAAATATTCGGGTGCTCAAGTCAGGTCGTGGAGTCAGGCGAGGAGGCGGTGGAAGCGATGGCCCGCGATCGCTTCGACCTGGTGCTGATGGACATCAAGATGCCCGGCATCGGCGGGCTGGAGGCCGTGCGCCAAATCAGGGAGGCCGAAGGTGCGGGCGGCCGCACGCCGATCCTGGCCCTGACCGCCAACGCCCACCCCGCCGACGCGGTCGCCTACCGGCTGAGCGGGATGGACGGGGTGGTGGAGAAACCGATCAAGCCGGAGCGCCTACTGGCGGCCATGAAGGGGGCCCTGCTGGTGGACCGCTCGCTCGAACTGGATGTCGCCGGCGTCGCCTGAGTGTGCCCGCTTGACCCTCGTGCGGTGTGAGACCTGAATCGTCTCGCCATCGGCAAGGGTTCGATTATCTTGGGCGGCTTCGCGGTCAAGTGGGTGGCGAACCTGTCCTGAGGCACGCGAACTCAGCTGGGCGCGACCGACCAAATGGCTTCTGCGGCTTGCCCGTCTGCCGTAAGCAGCGGGATCCCGGAGGCCAGATGAACGATAGCGCACAGCTCACCGCGACAGTGCCCGTCGTGGACCTTTCGGGCCCGCCCGCGCGGGTCGCCGACCAGGTCGCCCGGGCCTGCGCGGACTGGGGCTTCTTCCACCTCGTCGGCCATGGGCTCGACCCCACGCTCATCGCCGAGGTGCTGGCCGAGGCGGGCGAGTTCTTTGCCGCGCCCTCCGACGCCAAGCGGGCGCTCTCCCGCAGCCGCGACAATCCATGGGGCTACTACGACCGCGAACTGACCAAGACCCGACGCGACAAGAAGGAGATCTTCGACATCGGGCCGGACGTCGCCCTGGCCGTGGCCGGCGATGTGTTCCAGGGCGCCACCCCGTTTCCGGACTGGCGGCCGGACCTGCAGAAGGTCGCGCGCGCGTGGTTCGCGGCCTGCGAGCACCTTTGCCTGCGACTGCTGGAACCCGTCGCAATCGGCCTCGGCGCGCCCCCCTATGCGCTGGCGCACGACTTCGAGGGCGTCCACACCAGCTTCCTGCGGCTCAACCACTATCCCGTCACCGACCCGGCCGGCGACCAGGCGGATCGCCCCGTGGGCCTGGGCATCCACCACCACAGCGATGCGGGGGCGCTCACGGTGCTGCTCACGGACGGCCGCGCGGGCCTGCAGGTGCTGAAGGCCGGCGCCTGGATCGCGATCGACCCGGTCCCTGGCGGGCTGATCATCAACATCGGCGACATGGCGCAGGTGTGGTCCAACGACCGCTATCCGGCGCCGCTACACCAGGTGCTGGCGATGGAGACCCACGCGCGGCTCAGCCTCGCCTACTTCTTCAACCCCGCCTATTCGGCGGTGATCCGGCCTCTGTCCTCGACGGTCGGACCCGACAAGCCGGCCCGCTACCGCGACCTGAGCTGGAGCGAGTTCCGACGCCGCCGCGCGGAAGGCGACTTCGCGGACTATGGCGCCGAGGTGCAGATCAGCGACTACCGGATCGAGCCGCTTTAGCGCCGCCCGAACAGCCGCTCGATGTCGGCCAGCTTCAGCTCCACATAGGTTGGCCGGCCGTGGTTGCACTGGCCGGAGTGGGGCGTGGCCTCCATCTGGCGCAGCAGGGCGTTCATCTCCGGCGCGGTCAGCCGGCGGCCGGCGCGGACCGAGCCGTGGCAGGCCATGGTGGAACAGACGTCCTCCAGCCGTTCCTTCAGCGCCAGGGCTTGGCCGTTTTCAGCGAGATCGTCGGCAATGTCGCGCACCAGGCCCGCGGCGTCGGTCTCGCCCAGCAGGGCCGGGACCTCGCGCACCAGTACCGCGCCAGCGCCGAAGGGCTCCAGCACCAGCCCCAGCGCCATCAGCTCGTCAGCCCGGGCCAGCACCCGCTCGGCCTCGGCGGGGTCCAGCTCCACCACCTCCGGCAGCAACAGCGCCTGGCGCGCCACGCCGCCCTCGGCCATCTCCGCCTTCATCCGCTCATAGACCAGGCGCTCATGGGCGGCGTGCTGGTCGACGATGACCACCCCGTCGCGGGTCTGGGCGACGATATAGGTCTCGTGGACCTGGGCGCGGGCGGCGCCGAGTGGGAAATCGACCGGGTCGAATGCCGGTTCCGCCCCCGGTTCCGCCATGCCGGGCGGATACTCCAGCTCGGCGCGGGCGGAAATCTCGGACAAGCCCGGGATCGCCTGAGCCAGCGCCGCGGCGGTAGCCGGCGTCCAGCCGCCCTGCCGCCAGGCTGAGAACCCGGCGCCGGACGGGCCGGACTGATAGCCCTGCGGCGGCGCGCTGTTCGGTCGGAAGCCGCCCAGCGCGGCCATGGAGACGGTGGTGGACGCGCGGTGCCCGGCGCCCGCCAGGGCGTGTCGCAGCCCGCCCACGATCAGCCCGCGCACCAGTCCCGGATCGCGGAACCGCACCTCGGCCTTGGCGGGGTGCACGTTCACGTCGACCAGCTCCGGATCCAGCTCCACATACAGCGCCGCGACAGGGTGTCGGTCGCGGGCCAGGAAGTCGGCATAGGCGCCCCGCAGCGCGCCCTGCAACAGGCGGTCGCGCACCGGCCGGCCGTTGACGAACAGGTACTGGTGCGCCGCATTGCCCCGGTTGTAGGTCGGCAGGCCCGCATAGCCGGACAGCCGCACGCCCTCGCGCACATGGTCGATCAGCAGCGCGTTGTCGGAGAAATCGCGGCCCAGGATGGTGGCCAGCCGCGCCAGCCGCCCCGCGTCCCCGGCCGCCTCGGCGGGCAGTCGCAAACTGCGGCGGCCATCGATATCGAGCGCGAAGCCCACCGCTTCGTGGGCCATGGCCTGGCGCTTCAGCTCCTCGGTGATGGCCAGGGCCTCGGACCGCTCCGACTTCATGAACTTCAGCCGCGCGGGCGTGGCGTAGAACAGGTCGCGCACCTCGACTCTGGCGCCATGGGGCCCGGGGAACCCGGCCGGCGACACCGCGCTCACCGCACCGCCCTCGACGAAGATCGCATGCGCGTCCGCTACATCGCGCGCCCGGCTGGTGATCGACAGCCGCGAGACCGAGCCGATCGACGGCAATGCCTCACCCCGGAACCCCATGGTGGAAATCCGCAGCAGGTCGTAGGCGCCGTCCGCGTCGGGGTTGAGCTTGGAGGTGGCGTGGCGCTCGACGGCCAGCGGCAGCTCGGCCGCCGTCAAGCCGGCGCCATCGTCGGCTACCAGGATGCGGGTGAGCCCGCCGCCGTCCGCCTGCACCTGGATTTCGCTGGCCCCGGCGTCGAGCGCGTTCTCCACCAGCTCCTTGACCGCGCTGGCAGGCCGCTCCACCACCTCGCCAGCGGCGATGCGGTTGACCATTTCGGGAGGTAAGCGACGGATCGGCATGATGGCTTGACCCCGCTACATAGTACGATTCCAAGGAGCCCGCCGCCCGTGCTGACAAGACTGTCGTTCCTGAGCCTGCCCCCCCTGGCCTGCGCGCTGCTAGCCTGCGCCGCGCCCGCGGTCGCCCAACCGCCTGCGGCGACGCCTGAGGCCATCGCGGCTGGCAATCCCGACGAGACCCTGGTGGAGGAACTGGTGGTGCGGGGCCGCCTGCCCGGCCCCGCCTGGTGGCGGGTGGTGGACGCCGACACCACCGTCTGGGTGCTGGGCGTGCCCTCGCTGGCGCCGCGCCGCATGCAATGGGACCGGGCGGTGTTCGAGCGGCGGCTGCAGGGGGCCAATGTGGTCATCCTGCCGTTCGTCAATGTGCGCGCCAAGGTCGGCGGCTCGATCGGCACGGCGTTCAACCTACTGCGGGTCCGCGCCGGCGGACCGTTCGAGGCGAAGCTGGACCCGGGCACGCGCGCCCGGTTCGTGGCCGTGCGCACCCGCCTGGGCCAGGACGCCAAGCACTACAGCACCAGCAACCCCCTGGCGGCCGGCGTGCAGCTGGCCATCGACTACCGCGACAAGTCCGGCCTCACCAACATGGACCCCGCCAAGCTGGTCCGCCTGCTGGCCCAGCAGCGGCGCGTGAAGGTGGTGGAGAAGAGCTACGATCTTGGCGGCCAGCTGGGGGCGATGATCCGCACGCCGCCGTCGGTGGGCAGGGCCTGCTTCGACGAGGTGCTGGCCCAGGCCGAGGCCGGACCTAGCGTGACCCTGGCCGCCGCGCGCGCCTGGGCGGAGGGCGATGTCGCCGGCGCCCTGCAGAACGAGCGCACCTATGAGCGGTGCCTGGCCAGCGTCGCCGGCGGCCGCGCCTACGACGAACGCACCAAGGCCGACGAGTCTGCCGCCATCGCCGGCGCCCTGAAGGCCCCCGGCCACGCGATCGTGCTGGTCCCGCTCCGCCCCCTGCTGGCCCAGGGCGGGGTGCTGGACCGGCTCAGGAGCCAGGGCCTGACGGTGAAGACGCCGGGGGAGGAGTAGTTTCCCTCCCCATTGAGGGAGAGAACGAGTCGTTCGCTCCCTACAGCCCCGGCAGCTTGATCTTCGACTTGCCTTCGCGCCGGATCAGCACGTCCTTGTTGCCCGTGAGCTTGGCGAGGCGTTCTTTCTCGGCCGCTGCGTCGATGTTGGCGGAGGGGCCGTCGGCGGTGGCGGCGGGCGCGGCTTCGGCGTCGCCCTTCTTCCAGAACATCACCTTGTCGGCGAAGCCCTTTTCCTTGTGCGCGATGTCGCCGAACTCGTCGTCGACGACGTAGCGGACCAGCGGATCGGCCTTCTCGGCGCCGGCCTTGGCCACCAGCATCTTCTCGCCGGCCGAGCGTTGCTCGGCTTCGCGCTGGCCCAGCAGGGCGTTGCGCGCGGCGCTCTCGGGCTGCAGTTCCTGCGGGCGCGGCTCACCGGGGGCCGGCGGGCGCAGCGCATAGTCGGGCGGCACCACCAGCGGAGCCTTGGTGACGATACGGAATTCGTCCGGGGTCACCTTCGACATGCCCAGCGCCTTCTGGGTCGATGTGCAGCCGGAGAGGCCCGCGGCCGCGACCCCCATCCCCGCAAACAGGGCGGTCGCCACGATCACTCGGTTGAAGCTCATTTTACCTGGGCGCTCCTCATGCGCTGGCCGGCAGTCCGCCGAATCCGCAACGCGTCGTTTGCATCTTGCCGCACTCCGTGGCCGGAAAACGGCGGCGGACCCCCCGGGCCGCGAAGCCACGTAGATACTCCAATCGGACCGCCAGGCCAACGCGTCAGACGGGTCGTTGTGGCCGCAGGCTATCGAGCAGCAACAACGCCACGCCCACGGTGATGAAGCTGTCGGCGGTGTTGAAGATCCAGGGGAAGAAACCCAGGCCTGTCACATCGACGAAATCCACCACGCGCCCATAGATCGCGCGGTCCAGAGCATTGCCGATCGCTCCGCCCATCACCAGCCCCAGGCCCACCGCCGGCAGGCGCTCGGACTTGTTGGCCCAGACGCCCAGCAGGGTCGCCACCGCCAGGGAGAAGGCCACGAACCCCCAGCGCCCGATCAGCCCCGTGGACTGCAGCAGCCCGAAGCTGACCCCGTCGTTCCAGGTGCGCCGAAACGCCAGCGGCCAGAGCACGGGGTGCAGCAGGCCCTCGGTCAGGTTCCGCACCACCAGGGTCTTGGCGACCTGATCCAAGGCGACGGCCGCCACGGCGAGGCCGTAGGCGATCCAGCCGGTGCGCGTGATCCGGCTCATGCCCGCGCGGCGTCCCAGGCCGCCACGGCCTCGGCGTCGCGCAGCGACAGGTCGGGGTAACGCGGGTCGGACCCCACTTCCGGCAGGATGCGCCACGATCGGGCGCACTTGCGCCCCTCGGCCTTCACCGCCTCGACCGCCACGCCCGCGACACCGTCCAGCCGGAAGGCGTCCGCCGGGCCATCGCCGGCGACCAGGGTGGCCTGGCTGGTGCGGAACACCTCGGCGGGGTCGAGGCCGTCGAAGGCGGCCAGCAGGTCGGGATCAGTCACATACACATGCGGCGCGGCCTCGAGGGCGGCGCCCATCCGCTTCTCGCGCCGCTCGACCTCCAGGGCCCCGGTCACCACCGAGGTGACCTGCTGGATCTTCGCCCAACGCTGCGCCTCGGCGTCGTTGCGCCACTCCGGCGGCGTCACCGGCATCGTGCGCATGGCGTTGGAGTGCCCGGTCGGGAACCGCATCGTCCAGGCCTCTTCCATGGTGAAGGGGATCAGCGGGCCCAGCCAGGCGGTCAGGCGCTCGAACACCGCGTCCATCACCGTGCGGGCGGCGCGGCGGGTGATCGACGAGGGCTGGTCGCAGTAGAGGCTGTCGCGGCGGATGTCGAAGAACAGCGACGACAGTTCGTTCTGGCAGAAGTCCAGCAGCGGCCGGATAACGTCCTGGAACAGATAGGCCTCGTAGGCCGCCCGCACCTGGCCATCCAGCTCGTACAGCCGGTGCAGGATGAACCGCTCCAGCGGCGGCATCTCATTCAATTCCACCGCCTCGTCCGGTGAGAAGTCCGCCAGGGCGCCCAGCATGTAGCGCACGGTGTTGCGCAGCTTGCGATAGGCGTCGGACGTGGTCTGCAGCACGGTCTTGCCGATCCGGCTGTCGTCGGCGTAGTCGATCATCGCCGACCACAGCCGGATGATCTCGGCGCCAGACTCTCGGATGACGACCTCGGGATCGACCACGTTGCCCTTGGACTTGCTCATCTTCTCGCCGGCTTCGTCCATGGTGAAGCCGTGGGTGAGGATGGCGTCATAGGGCGCGCGGCCCCGCGTGCCGGAGCTTTCCAGCAGTGAGGACTGGAACCAGCCGCGGTGCTGGTCGGAGCCTTCCAGGTAGAGGTCAGCCGGCCAGCGGGTGTGGGCGCGGTTCTCAAGCGTGAAGGCGTGGGTCGACCCTGAGTCGAACCATACATCCAGGATGTCCTCGACCTTCTCGTAGCGGTCCGGGTGATAGCCGGCGCCCAGGAAATCGCTCACCGGCCGGGTGAACCAGGCGTCGGCGCCCTCGGCGCGGATGGCGTCGATGATGCGCTTGTCGACCTCGGGGTCGTGCAGCGGCTGGTTGGTTTCCTTGTCGACGAACATCGCCAGCGGCGAGCCCCAGGCCCGCTGGCGGCTGATCAGCCAGTCGGGGCGGCTCTCGACCATGGCGCGGATGCGGTTCCGGCCGCCGGCCGGGTGGAACGTCGTCGCCTCGATGGATTGCAACGCGATCTCGCGCAGGGTGCGGCCGGCCGCCTCCTGGGTCTGGATCGGCTCGTCGATGCGGATGAACCATTGCGGGGTGTTGCGGAAGATCACCGGGGCCTTGGAGCGCCAGGAGTGCGGATAGCTGTGCTCCAGCCGCCCGCGCGCCAGCAGCGTGCCGGCCTCGATCAGCTTGTCCATCACCGCCGGATTGGCCGGGCCGAACTTGCCGGTCTTCTTGCCCTCGGTCTCCAGCACCTTCAGCCCGGCAAACAACGCCACGTGCGGATAGTAGGCGCCGTCCGGATCGACGGTCTCGGGGATCTCCCGATGCCCATGCGCCAGCCAGACGATGTAGTCGTCGGCGCCGTGGCCGGGGGCGGTGTGGACGAAGCCGGTGCCGGCGTCGTCGGTGACGTGATCGCCGCTGAGCAGCGGGACCGCGAAATCGTAGTGGCTGTCCAGCGCCGCCAGCGGGTGGGCGCAGACCAGGCCCTCGCAATCGACCGCCTCGATGCGACGGGCGCTGGCGATCATCGCCGCCTTGAACACCGCGTCCGAAAGCTTGTCGGCGACGATGAGCCGGTCGCCCGGCTTGGCCCACGGCTCGAACGCGAGGTCTGGGACCATCGCCTCGACCTCATAGACCGCGTAGTCGATGCCCGGATGGTAGCTGATCGCCCGGTTGGCCGGGATGGTCCACGGCGTGGTCGTCCAGATCACCACGCTGGCATCCTGCGCCGAAGGCGGACCGCCCTCGCGCACCGGGAACTTCACCCAGATCGTCGGGCTGGAGTGGTCCTGGTACTCCACCTCGGCGTCGGCCAGCGCCGTGCGCTCCACCGGGCTCCACATCACCGGCTTGGAGCCGCGATAGAGCTGCCCCGAAGCCACGAACTTGTGGAACTCGGCCACGATCGCGGCCTCGCTCGAATAGTCCATGGTGGCGTAGCGGTGCTCCCAGTCGCCGAGCACACCCAGGCGCTTGAAGCCCTGCTTCTGCACTTCCATCCAGCGGGCGGCGTAGTCGCGGCAAAGCGTGCGGAACTCCGCCTTGGAGACCTCGTCTTTCCTGCGACCCTTCCCCTGCAGGTCCTTTTCGATCTGCCACTCGATCGGCAGGCCGTGGCAGTCCCAGCCGGGCACGAAATCGACGTCGAAGCCCAGCAGGAACCGCGAGCGGACCACGAAGTCCTTCAGGGTCTTCTGCAGCGCGTGCCCGATATGGATCGCGCCATTGGCGTAGGGCGGCCCGTCGTGCAGCACGAACAGCGGCGCACCGGCTCGCTGCCGCTCGGCGCGGATCGAATGGTAGAGGTCTTCGCTCTCCCACTTCGCCAGGATCTGCGGCTCCTTCTGCGGCAGGCCTGCGCGCATCGGGAAGGGCGTGTCGGGGAGGAAGACGGTCTCGCGGTAGTCGCGGCCACCCTTCGCTTGAGGGGCAGGTTTCTCGGCGTCGTCGGCCATGATTCTATCCAGGCTGGTTCGGGAGGTTCGAGATGCGGGGTGAAACCCGGCGCGCGCCCGTCCGGCGGCGTCACGCCGGGCGGATAATTCGCGTGCTCGTCCGAACCGAAAACATCGGCGTGCCTCTAACAGAGTGAGCGCCCGAACCCAACCCTCCCATCGTCATCCCGCGGCTTGTCCGCAGGACCCAGGCCAACCGTCGCGCAAGCGGATCGATGGGTCCCGCGGACAAGCCGCGGGATGACGGCAAGGAGGGGACTTTAGCGGTCGCTTCGCTGGCCGAGGCGAGGCGCTACTCAAACGCCGGGAAGTCGTCATCCATACCCAGCAACCCGTCCAGGAAATCGAACACCGTGGCCTTCAGCGCGCCATGCGGGATGGCCGAGAAGTGGTCGCAGCCTCGCAGGGTGACGCCGTTTCCATGGAGGAACATCCGGGCCAACGCCTCCGGATCGCCGGCGAGGTCGTCGCCTTCGCCCGCCACCACCAGCACCGGCATATCCAGGCGGCGCATCGCGGCCTGGTCCAGCGGCGCGCTAAACGCGGCCGAGAACGCGGCCAGGGCCTGCCGGTCCTCGCCCTGCTCGTCGGCGAACTGGCGGAAGCTTTTCAGGAACTCGTTCTTGATCGTCGCCGGGTCCTCAGCCGCCATGGCGGTCCCGATGGTCTCGCCGTCGGGCGACGGCGGACGCGGCTCGAACAGCTTGCCGCCAATCCCGCCCAGGATCAGGTTGTTCACCCGGTCCGGCGCGTCGATGGCGATCTGCAGGGCCGTGCGCGTGCCCATGGAATAGCCGAACACCTCGGGCCGACGGACGTTCAGGTGGTCCAGCAGCGCGATCGCGTCCGCCGCCATCGCCTCGCGGCCGTAGTCGGCCGGATCATGCGACTTCATGCTCTCGCCGTGGCCCCGCTGGTCCATCGCGATGATGCGGCAGCCGCGCCGCGCCAGGGCCTGATACCAGCCGGTCCGCTTCCAGCCCTCGTTGCGGTTCGAGGCAAAGCCGTGGAGCAGCAGGATGGTCCGCTCCGGCGGGCCAGGCGGGGCTAAGTCGTCGTAGGCGATGGAGACGCCGTTCAGGATCGCTTCGGGCATGGGCGCAACCGTAGAGCCGCGGCGCGGCGCTCGTCCACTGTCTCCAGCGTCTGCGCGAATCGCTCACGGCGTCTCGCCGGTCCATTCCCAGTGCCACGGCTCGAACGGATAGTTCACGAAGCCGAACCGCCCGGCGTTGCCCAATAGCCAGCGGTAGGTCGCGGTGCGGGTCATGGCCAACCGGTTGAGATCGGCCGAGGAGTCCACCGAGAAGCCCGGCGCGTGGCCCACGACGATGTCCGCCGCCAGCCCCGTGCGGTGGGCCGAGCAGCGGGCGCGGACGATCCCGTCGCAGTTGCCGTCGGCCTCGCAGCGGGCGGCGTCGGCGGCGGGGCTGCGGTAGCCGGAGAAGATGGTCAGCATCTCCGGATCGCCCGCGATCTCAGGAACCTCGGCCCGGGCGGCGGCGGCCATGCGGCGGTAGGCGTCCAGCGCGCGCGGCCGCAACCAGACCTGCTTCTCGCCATAGCCCTCATTGAGCCGCGCGGCGGTGATCAGGTCCGGCGTCTCGGGACAGGCGCCGAACGACGTGAAACGGACGAACGCGCGGCGCGTCTGCACCGTGCTCTTCATGGCCAGGAACAGCGGCTCGTTGAACACCCCGTCGGAGCCCTGGTTGCTGGCCAGCTGCCACGCGCCCAGCGCCGCGGCGAAGCCCTCGCTGTTGGCCGAACACGCCGTGCCGAGCTCGTGCTGGACCAGCGGGACATATATTTCCCACCCGGTCTCCGCGCGGCCGAACGGCGCCCAGGCCAGGCCCACCAGCGAATCGGCATTGGCCTGGGCGGCGTCGCGCCAGCCAGCGGCGCGGCAGTCGGCGCTGACTGGCTGCGGGCTGTTGGGCGGCTGCTCGGGCGCCAGGGGCCCCAGGTCGAGCGCGCCTGGCGGCGACTGGGCGACCAGCGGCGCGCAGCCGGTGACCCGAAAGGTCAGCAGCAACAGCAACCCCAGGGCCGCCGCCGTCGCCCCCAGGGCTGCCCTTGCGTCTCGAAGCTTCATCATGCCGCCGTCAGCAACACGGAGTGGAACGCCGAGGTCCAGCCAGAAGTTCGCCGCGGCCCGCCTGACGCCCGAATTTCGAAGGCGCGGCCAGCCCTAGAGCAGGCGCAGGAACACCGCCGCGTAGGGCGAAAGGCCCACGGACGCGCCGCGCAGATCCGCCTCGCCGGAGCGCAGCGCGAACAGTTCAGCGCCCTCCAGCATCGGGTCGTCGAACACCTGCGGGTCGGGGCTGAGGTTGAACAGGCAGGCCACCGACTGGTCGCCTTGCCGACGGACGAAAGCGACCAGCGGCGCGTCGGTCTCGGTGAACTCGATGCCGCCCAGGCTCAGCGCCGGCATGGCCTTGCGGAGCGCGATCGCCGCCTTGGAGAAGTTCAGCACCGAGTCGTCGTCCATCGACTGCGCCTCCACCGACAAGCCCCGGTGCTCGGCTGCGAGCGGCAGCCAGGGCTCGCCCTCGGTGAAGCCCATCTGCGGCCCCTCGGTCCAGGGCATCGGCGTGCGGCACCCGTCGCGACCGCCGTCGTAGGGGTAGTAGAGGTCGCCCACCGGGTCGCGCAGCAGGTGGCGCGGCAGGGCGGCCTGCGGCAGGCCCAGTTCTTCGCCCTGGTAGATCAAGGTCGTGCCCTTCAGCATCACCAGCAGCGCGAACAGCAGCTTCGCCAACTCCGGCGTCGCATCCTTGCCCCCGAACCGACTGACAGTGCGGGGCACGTCGTGGTTGGAGAAGCTGATCGTCGGCCAGTGGTCCGGGAAACGCGACAGGGTCGCATAGTGATCGGTGACGAAATCCGCCTCCAATTTACGCGCCAGAAGCATCACGAATGTGTAGCCGGAATGCAGGCCATCCGCAGGCGATAGATAGGCCCCGCAGCGCTCTTCCTCTTCGGAGAACTCCCCGAAAACAAAGCGGTTTTCGTAAGCGTCCACCCGCCGGCGGATGACGTCCAGCGTCTCGACATTCTCCTCCAGATTGGAGTCGTTGTAGTGATATTGGAGATTGCCCGCGTGACTCCAGTTCAACCCCCGCCGCTCGGCCATCGGCACGGGCGGATTGGGCGTCAGCGCCGCGTCGTGCAGGAAGGTGCCGGCCACATCCAGGCGGAAGCCGTCGACGCCCTGGCCCAGCCAATAGTCCAGCACCGACAGCGCCGCCTCCCGCGCGCCGGGATCGCGCCAGTTCAGCTTCGGCTGTTGGCGCAGGAACTTGTGGTGATAGTGCTGCCGGCGCGTCGGCTGGTAGGCCCAGGCGGGGCCGCCGAACACGGAGAGCCAGTTGTTGGGCGCCGTGCCGTCGTCCTGGGGATCGGCCCAGACGTACCAGTCGGCCATGGGGCCGTCCTTGCCGCCGGTCAGGCTCTCGACGAACCACGGATGAACATCCGACGTGTGGCTCAGCACCTCGTCCAGCACCACCTTCAGCCCCCGCGCATGGGCCGCGTCCAGCAGGGCCTGGAAATCCTCGAGCGTGCCATAGTCGGCCTGCACGCTCTCGAAGTCGGCGATGTCATAGCCCCAGTCGCGGTTCGGCGACGGGTGGATCGGCGACAACCACAGGCCATCGACGCCCAGGCCCTGGATATAGTCCAGCTTGGCCATGACGCCGGGCAGATCGCCCTGCCCGTCGCCATCGCTGTCGAAGAAGCTCCGGACATAGACGTGGTAGAGGATCGCGCCCTTCCACCACGGCTGCGTCATCGGCTCAGACCTCGCCCAATCAGACTTCAGACGCGTCTGTGATGATCTTGCCGACCAGGCCGTAGGCGACGGCCTCCTCGGCGCTCATCCAGAAATTCCGCTCGGTGTCCTTGACCACCCGTTCGAACGTCTGGCCGGTCTCCTTGGCGATCATCCGGTTCACCCGGTCCTGCATCTTGATGATCTCTTCCGCCTCGATCTGGATGTCCGAGGCTTGGCCGCGCACGCCGCCGGCCGGCTGGTGCAGCAGGAAGCGGGTGTTGGGCAGGCAGAGACGGTTTTCCTTCGTGGCGCCCAGGAAGATGTGCGCGCCGGCAGAGGCCACCCAGCCCGTGCCGATCACCTTCACGGTCGCGCCGCAGAAGCGGATCATGTCGTGGATGGTGTCGCCGCTCTCCACGTGGCCGCCGGGCGAGTTGATGATCACCCGGATCGGCTTGTCGCTCTCGCCCGCGAAGGCGGTGATCTGGGCGGTGACGCGTTCGGCAAGCCGCATGTCGATCTCGCCGAAGATCAGCACGGTGCGGGACTTGTAGAGCGCGTTCTGCACCGGCCCGGCCGTCATCGGCATGTCGGGCTTGCGGCTGTTCTCGTCCTCGTCGCCGTCCTCGTCGTCGAGGTAGGAAGTCCATTTCAGCATGGTGGGCGCCTTTGAAGTCCGTCTGTCCCCTGGAGTTATTGCTCCGAAAGGGTTCCGGCAAGCCTAACCGGCCCAGGTGACGATCGGGCGCGGAGAAATACAGGCTTCGGGAGATCAGGGCTTGGGCCGGAACGCCAGCAGCACGTTCCCGGGCGCCTGGCCGAACATCCCGTAACCCGAGCCCACCAGCACCAGGCCGTTGATGCCGACGATCGACGCCGCATCGATCGACCCGCCCTTGCCGGGCACGCCGTTCAGCGTGGCGTAGTCGCGCAGGCTGTCAAATTTCCAGAGTTCGGAGCCGGTCTTGGCGTCGATCACGAACAGCCGCCCGTCCAGGCTGCCCTGCACCAGCGCCCCGTCGATCAGGGCCGGCGCGCCGGAGAAGCCGTAGTTGCGTTCGCATCGCGGCGCCTTCTTGTCCCGGCCGTTCGCGCAGTCGGGTTTCACGGCGTAGTTCCACTTGATCGCGCCGGTGTTGGCATCGACCGCGTACATGCCGGGCTGCAAGCCGGGATCGATCGCCGGCCCCGCGGGCAGCGGCCGGCCCACCACCGCGACCGGCACGAAGATCGTGTCGTCCTGGAAGGCGATGCCCCAGTGGATGCCGCCGTTGGGCGCGCCCGTGCCGATGTCGCGCCGCCAGATGACCTTGCCAGTGTCGGGGTCCAGCGCCCAGACCGTCCCGGATTTCTGGCCGGCGAACACCACGTCCTTGCCGTTCTTCAGCCGCCCCAGAATCAGCGAGGCGCCGAAGTCCACGTCGCGGAACACGGTCTCCGGCGCCTTCACGCAATTCAGCTTGCCAGGCGCGGGGTCCAGGCCACAGCCGACGTTGAAGATGTCGTCGCTGGTCGCCTGATGGCTCCAGGCCTCGGTCCCATCCTTCAGGTGGATGGCGATCAGGGCGTCGGTGTTGCGATGCGCCGGCGGGGAGTTGCTCTCGCCGGTGCCGAAGTAGATCAGGCCACGCGCCTCATCGACCACCGGCGAGTTCCATATCGGCGCGCCCGAGGGGCCCATCAGCATCTTGCCGTCGCCCCGGTCCCGAACCGGCTTGGCGTCCTCCATGGTGTCATAGCGCCACTGCTGCTGGCCGGTGGCCGGCTCCAGCGACAGGACGAAGCCGTGGTTGGTGCAGCAGGGCACGTTGTTGTTCGAGGCCTGCATAATCTCGAACTGGCTGACCGGCACGATGATCCGGTCCTTCAGCACCCGCGGCGTCCCCGTCGTCAGCGAGTAGGAATAGCTGGCGACATTCTTCGTCCAGATCGCCTTGCCGGTCCGCGCGTCGACCACATGGACCGTGGAATCCAGGCCCGAGAAGGCCAGCACGGCGCGGCCGCCCTTCTGGCCCGGGACATCGATGACGCCATAGGACGGGCTGCTGCGCAGCGGCGCGCCGCCGGCCGTGTTGTAGACCCACTGCAAGCAGGGCTTCATGGGGTCGGAGAGGTCGAAGGCGTACATGGCCGAGGCTTCCGCCACCGGCAGGAACAGGTTGTTCCCGACCACGGCGCCCTGCGCCCGGATCATGGTCACGTCTGGAAAGGCGATCGCCCAGGCCAGCTCCAGCCTGCCGAGTTTCGCCTTCGTGAGCCCAGTCTGGGCGGCGGTCAGGGTGCGGGTGTTGCGCGCGTCGAAACCGTAGGTCGCCACCGCCGGCGTCCCCTTCAGGTCGACCACGGCGCGCCTGGCATCGCACATCATGCCCTTGCTCCAGGCGTCGAGCGTCGAGGTGGTGCGGCCGGTCAGGTAGTTGATCAGCTGCCCCCGTTCCTCCTCCCCGATGCTGACGGCCTGGGCCTGCATCTTGCCCTTGGTGAGCGCGAAGGAGAGCACCTGATAGCTCATGGCGCCCAGGGTCGCCTTGGCCGGCGACCGGCTCTGTTCGGGGTTGTCGTGGCAGGCCGCGCAGTGGGCGCGATAGACGGCCTGACCGGGGTGCGGCAGCGTACTATAGGTGTTGTCCTGCGCCCGGGCGGCCCCGCCCAGGCCCAGCGTGATCATGGCGGCGACCGCCAGCCTGCCGATGAGCTTCATCCGCTTCCCCCTGATATTGAGACCCCGTGGCTCTGACGGCCTCGTGCAAGCGAACGATAGGCCATCGCGGGCCGGCGTAAATCTCCGGGGCGAAATACGACGGCGGCTGCGGGCGGCTTGACCTCACGGCGCCCCGCATCGCAAATGACCGCCAACTCAAACAACTGTTCGGGAGACGCCGCAGATGGCTGTTCTGGAAGCCCCTCAAGTCAGCGCCAAGGGCCTGTTCGACCTCAGCGGCAAGGTGGCCGTGATCACCGGCTCGTCCCGCGGAATCGGCCGCGCCATCGCCGAGCGCATGGCCCAGCAGGGCGCCAAGGTGGTGATCTCGTCGCGCAAAGCCGGCCCCTGCGAGGACGTGGCCGCCGGCATCAACGCCGCCAGCCCCGGCCACGCCATCGCCATCCCGGCCAACATTTCCTCGAAAGAGGACCTTCAACGCCTGATGGACGAGACCCGCAAAGCGTTCGGAAAGATCGACATCCTGGTCTGCAACGCCGCCTCGAACCCGTTCTACGGCAGCCAGCTGGATATCGGCGACGACGCCTTTCGCAAGATCCTCGACAACAACATCATCGCCAACAACTGGATGATCAAGATGGTCGTCCCGGAAATGAAGGAACGGCAGGACGGTGTGATCATCGTCGTCTCGTCGATCGGCGGCCTGCGCGGCTCCGAGGTGATCGGCGCCTACTGCATCTCCAAGGCCGCCGATATGCAACTGGCCCGCAACCTCGCCCGCGAGCTAGGCCCCTTCAACATCCGGGTGAACTGCGTGGCGCCCGGACTGGTGAAGACCGACTTCGCCAAGGCGCTGTGGGACACCCCGGCCGGCGAGGAACGCGCCAGCGCCGGCACCCCGCTGCACCGGCTGGGTGAGCCCGACGACCTGGCCGGCGCCGCCATCTACCTGGCCTCGCGGGCTGGGGCCTGGACCACGGGGCAGACGTTGGTCGTGGACGGCGGGTCCACCTGCTGAGCCCGCCTGAGATCGCGTTCCAGCCGTCCACGCCGGACGACCTGGAACGCCTCACCGCACTCAAGCTATGGGCTATGAATGATCAGCGCGCCTGAAACGCGTAGTCCTTCGCCATGACGGGCGGCAGGGCGCCCAGGCCGGCCAGCCCCGTGCGGAGCGCCTTGGAGAGCGGAGTGCGGGGTTCGGCCCCCAGCTTCGCCACCAGCGTGGCGTTGTCGAGCAGGACGGGGCGATCCCAGAGGTAGCGCATCTCGCGCATCTCGCGCAGACTCTCGTTGAACGGCGCCGCCGCGGCGATCGCCAGCCAGGGCAGCCGGCTGACCGCGAGCTTGTGGCCGGCGGCGGTTTCCAGCGCCGCGATGAGTTCATGGCCGTTGGCCTGCTGGCCCTGCATGTGGAACGCTTCGAAGCGGCCGAGGTCGGTGGCCATCAGGCGCACGAAGGTCTCGGCCACATCGGGCAGGTAGGCCCAGGCGTGGGGGATCTCCAGCGGGCCGGGGTACGTCACCGAGGCGACCGGTCGGCCGGGCTTCACCAGGCCTTGGCTCAGCCAGCTGCTGCCGCTCGGCCTGGGGCCGAAGAAGTCGCCGGTGCGGACGATGAGGACGGGAACCTGGGCGTCGCGCAGGGCCTGTTCCATCTTCACCCGGATCGCGCCCTTGCGGCTGATCGGGGTCTGGGGCGAGGTCTCGGTGATCGTGGGAAAGGCGTCGGGGCCGTAGTTGTAGACCGTACCCGGGAAGAGGATGCGGGCGCCGGTAGCCTTCGCCGCGGCGATGGTCGAGGCCAGCATCGGCAGCTGCAGCCCGGCCCAGTTCCTGTAGCCGGGCGGATTGGCGCCGTGGACGATGAGCTCAGCACCCGCAGCGGCTGCGACCACGTCGGCTTCGACCATGGCGTCGCCCTGGACCCACTCGAAGGCTTCGCGGCCGATGCGGGCCTTGGCGGGTTGGCGGTTGAGCGCGCGGATGGTCCAGCCATCGGCGGCCAGGCGTTCGGCGATCGCGCCGCCGATGCCGCCGGTCGCGCCGATCACCAGGGCGGTTCGTTGGGTCTGGGTCATGTGGAGCCTCGTTGTCGAGCCGCACCCTGACACCGACGGGGCCGAACGAAATTGCCTTTTGATGCAAGGCAGCTATTAATCGACGCATGAGCAACGCGCTTGACTGGGACCTCCTGCAAAGCTTGCACGCCGTGCTGGAGGCCGGCAGCTTCTCGGCGGCGGCGCGGCTGCGGCGGCTGACCCAGCCCACTCTGGGGCGGCACATCGACCAGCTGGAGCGGCAGCTGGGGGCGCCCCTGTTCCTGCGCAGCCCGCGCGGCCTGCTGCCCACGGATCTGGCGCTGTCGTTCGGGCCGCACCTGGCCGACATGGCCGCCGCCGCCGCCACGGCCTCGCGCGATGCTGCGGGCGTGGCCAGCGGCGAGGGCGGCGTTGTGCGGGTGGCGGCCAGTGACCTGGTTGGAATCGAGGTGCTGCCGGCCATTCTGGCCCGCTTCCGCGAAGCCAACCCCGGCATCGACGTGGAGCTGGTGCTGTCCAACAAGCAAGAGGACCTGACGCGCCGCGACGCCGACGTGGCCGTGCGAATGGCGCGGCCGACCCAGAACTCCCTGGTCGCCAAGCGGGTGGGCGAGCTGTCGCTCGGCTTCCACGCGACGCCGGACTATGTGGCCCGCAAGGGGATCCCCGCCAACTTCGACGAGCTGACCTCCCATGCCCTGATCGGCTACGATCGCCACATGCCGAAGCTCGAGGGTGCGCAGCTCGATCGGCCGATCACCCGCGACCTCTTCGCGCTGCGCACCGACAACGACGTGGCCCAGCTTGCGGCCCTGAAGGCCGGCTTCGGAATCGGGGTCTGCCAGACGCAGATCGCGCGGCGCAACGGCCTGGTGCCCATCATGAGCGACACCTTCTGCTTCAAGCTGGATATGTGGATCTGCATGCACGAGACGCTGCGCGGCAGCCCCCGCATGCGGCTGATGTTCGATCATCTGGCCAAGGAGCTGGCGGCCTACGCCCAGGACGGCGGCTGATGGCGACCCTGGACGAACCGGCGTCGCTGGCGCCTGGCATGCATATCTGGGTCAGCCGAAAACTACCCTGGGTGAGTCTGGAAGACGGGCTGCCGCGACACGATGAAGGGATCGTCACGGGAAGTCCTTAGGGACGGGCTCTTCGTTCTGCATGAACGCAGGTCACAGGTGCGATATTGCCGATATCGCAGGGCCCGCGGCGGCTCTATCTCTGGGCAACCCCCGAGACAAAGAGTTCCCCAGATGATCTGCCACTTCTCCATAGACGCCGACGAGCCGGAACGTGTCGCCAAGGCGCTGGCCTGGATCTGGTGCTGCGAAGCCTATCCCTTCCCGCCGGTCGGCGTCGGCCCCTGGATCTTGATCGCCGACGACGGCAAGGGTTCGGCCATCGAGGTCTACCCGCGCGGCGTGGTGTTGACGCCCGGCCAAGGCGCCGAACCGGTGCAGGCCAGGGCGGTCCCGGCGCCGGCCAATTCGCCGATGCATTTCGCCGTCGCCACCCAGCTCAGCGAGGCCGAGGTCTGCGCACTGGGCGCAAGCGAGGGCTGGCGCACGGTGCGACAAAGCCGCGGTGGCCAGTTCGACGTCATCGAACTGTGGATCGAGAACCGCATCATGATCGAGGTGCTGACGCCGCAGATGCGGGCGCAGTACGTCGCCGCCTCCAGCCCCGCCGTTTGGCGCCAGACCCGGGAGGCGAAGCGGGCGGCGTAGGCCCGCCTCGCGGTCAAGACGGCCTCTCCCGCTGCAACGGGGGAGGCGCCAAAACGGAAACGGCGGCCGGATCGCTCCGGCCGCCGCTCTGATTCCAGTCGCTGTCGAGAGGGCTTCTTAGCCTTCCGAGGCGGGGGTCGCCGGCGTGACCTTGCGGTCCATCTGGCGCTCGGCGATCCGGGCCGACTTCCCGCGGCGATCGCGCAGGTAATAGAGCTTGGCGCGCCGGACGACGCCGCGACGCTTCACTTCGATGCTTTCGATGTTCGGCGAGAGCATCGGGAACACCCGCTCCACGCCTTCGCCGAAGGAAATCTTGCGGACGGTGAAGCTCTCGTCGATCCCCTGGCCGCCGCGGGCGATGACAACACCCTCGTAGGCCTGGACGCGCTCGCGCTCGCCTTCCTTGATCTTCACGTTCACGCGCACCGTGTCGCCGGGGCGGAATTCCGGAATCTGCCGCACGGCCAGCAGGCGCGCGGCCTCTTCCTTGCGCAGTTCCTGAATGATGTTCGCAGCCATGGTCTTCGTCCTTACTGGGCTTTATCGCCCTTTGCCTGTTGATTGGCGGGCAGCCGGTCCCAAAGGTCGGGCCGCTGCTTCCGCGTGGTCTCTAGCCGCTGTTCGTGGCGCCACTTGCGGATGACCGCGTGGTTCCCGGACAGCAGCACTTCGGGGATGTCGAGGCCTTCGAACGTCCGCGGTCGCGTGTACTGCGGATGCTCGAGGAGCCCGTCCTCGAAGCTTTCTTCACTCAAACTCTCGGCCTGCCCCAGCACACCCGGCACCAGCCGTACGCACGCCTCGATCGCCACCAGCGCCGCCGCCTCGCCACCGGCGAGCACCGCGTCTCCGACGGAGATTTCCTCGAACCTCCGGGCCTCGATGACCCGTTGGTCCACCCCCTCGAACCGTCCGCAGAGGACGATCAGCCCAGGCGCCTGGGCCCATTCTTTCACGCGCGCCTGGGTGAGGGGACGACCCCGTGCGCTCATGTACAAAAGCGGCCGACCGCCTCGCTCCACGCTGTCCAGCGCAGAGGCGATCACGTCCGCCCGCATCACCTGCCCCGGACCGCCACCCGCGGGGGTGTCGTCCAGGAAGCCGCGCTTATCTTTGGAAAAGGCCCGAATGTCCACTGTTTCCAAGGACCAGAGCCCGGCCTCTCGCCACGCCGTGCCGATCAGCGACACCCCCAGCGGCCCCGGAAAGGCCTCAGGGAACATGGTCAGGACGGTACAGTCGAAAGGCATGGGCGGTGAAAGCGGCGCCGAGGGGCGCGGCGTCAAGGGGATAGTCCAGTTCCCCCGCTGCGCAGCGGGGGAGGAACTCAACTACGGAAACGCTCGCACGTAGCAGTAGTGCCCGCCCAGGTGCCGGTCGTAGTTGCTGATGACGCGTCGCGGGGCGCCTGCGGTGCGGGGGACGCCGCAGGCGCGGGCGTCGTAGACCACGGCGGAGGCTAGGTAGCTGTTGTCGCTCCACGGGAACTGGACCAGGTCGCGGCGCCGGGCCTGGAAGCCGTAGGCCACCTCGCCACGGGTGCCCATGGTCCAGCCGGGTGCGTCCGGGTCGACCGCCAACCGGCCCAGGGCGACATCGGCGATCAGGGCGTCGTAAGCCGGGCGGTGGGCGGCGAAGTTCAGCGCCACCCCGGCGTCGAACAGCACGGGGGCGGCGGCCACAAAGCCGCCGGAGAAGGCCAGGACGGCCGTGGGCGCCAGCCAGCCGGTCACCGGCTCGCGCAGCATGGTCCAGAAGCTCCAGACCAGCAGGATCGGGATCGGGGTGATGTAGAGGCTGACCGCCACGAACGGCACGACCTCGCCCGGCAAGGTCTCAAGTAGGCGCGAGGAGGCGAGCGTCGTGCCGACGACAAGGCCCATCCAGGCGATCGCCACCGCCGCCAGCCGTGTGCGCCAGACGGGTTGAATAGCGTCTGGCCGGATCGTTTCGGCGGGCTCCCCCATGGCGCGCTAGATGGGGGCGCCTTTAGGGCAGGCGCAAGGCGGCGCTTGCTGCCATCGGTTCCCAAGCGTAAGCGGCGCGCCCATGAATGCCGCCATTCCCCCCGAAGACGAGCAGGACGAAACCCTGGTCGAGACCCTGCAGCTGGAGCGGATCGAGGAGAACCTGTTCCGGGGGCCCTCGCCGGCCAACCGACCCGGCCGGATCTTCGGCGGCCAGGTGATCGGCCAGTCGCTGCTGGCCGCCTATGAGACGGTGGACACCCGGGTCTGCCACTCGCTGCATTGCTACTTCATCCGGCCAGGTGACCCCACCGTGCCGATCGTGTTCGAGGTGGACCGGTCCCGTGACGGTGGCAGCTTCACGACGCGCCGCGTGGTGGCGATCCAGCGCGGCAAGCAGATCTTCAACCTGGCCGCCTCGTTCAAGGACCCGGAGGAAGGCTTCTTCCACCAGGCGCCGATGCCGACCGGCCCGCACTGGAGCGAGCTGCGCGACCAGACCGAGATGATGCGCGAAATGCTGAAGAATGCGCCGGAGGAGGCCCGTCGCTGGCTGGCCCAGAAGCCGCCGATCGAAATGCGCTCGGCCGACGCGCGCACCTATTTCCTCTCCGGACCCAAGGAGCCGGTCGCCCAGCACTGGTTCCGCTGCAACAGCCCGGTCGGCGACGATGCCCACATGCACCAGGTGATCCTGGCCTATGCGTCGGACATGAACCTGCTGTCGACGGCGATGCGGCCCCATGGGGTGCACTGGCAGACCCCGCAGTTCCAGTCGGCCAGCCTGGACCACGCCATGTGGTTCCACAAACCCAGCGACTTCAACCAGTGGCACCTCTACGCCCATGACAGCCCGTCGGCCTGGGACGGCCGCGGCCTGATCCGGGGATCGATCTACGCCGAGGACGGCACGCTGGTGGCGTCCGTGGCTCAGGAAGGGCTGATGCGGATGCGGGAGGCGAAGGCTTAGACATGGACACTCAGACCCTCGTGAAGGCGCTCAATCTGGAGCGGCTGGAGGTGAACCTCTTCCGGGGGGACACGCCGGGCGAGGAGTCGCGGGAGCGGATCTATGGCGGCCAGGTGATCGCCCAGTCCCTGCTGGCGGCCTACGAGACCGTCGAGGACCGGGTCTGCCACTCACTGCACTGCTATTTCATCCGGCCGGGCGACCCGAACGTGCCGATCATCTTCGACGTGGACCGCTCGCGCGACGGCGGCAGCTTTACGACGCGGCGCGTTGTGGCGATCCAGCATGGCCAGCAGATCTTCAACCTGGCCGCCTCGTTCCAGGTGGCGGAATCGGGTTTTGAGCACCAGTCGGACATGCCCGCGGCGCCGGTCTGGGACGAGGTGGACGACGACATCGACGTGCAGCGCGAGGCGCTGAAGGACGCGCCGGCAGAGATGCGGGCCTGGCTGGACCGGCCGCAGCCGATCGAGATGCGGACCGTGGGCGGGCGCTTCGACGTGGGTGCGCCGGAGAAGCGGGCGCCAGTGCAGCAGGTCTGGTTCAAGGCCAAGGACGCCATCGGGTCGGACCCGCACATGCACCAGGTGATCCTGGCCTACGCCTCGGATATGAGCCTGCTGGGCACCTCGATCCGGCCGCACGGGGTGAGCTGGCGGACGCCCGGCGTGCAGACCGCCAGCCTCGACCACGCCATGTGGTTCCATCAGCCGACCGACTTCAACGAATGGCATCTCTACCACCAGGAGAGCCCGTCGGCCTCGGGCGGGCGGGGCTTCAACCTGGGCTACATTTACCGCGCCTCGGATGGGGCCCTGGTGGCGAGCTGCGCCCAGGAAGGCCTGATGCGGATGCGCAAGCTCAAGACTTAGCTACGCCCCAAGCGCCGCCGCCAGGCGCGCGACGTCGGCGTCCATGGTGCTGGCCGGGAAGCCGGTGAAGCCGAGCAGCAGTCCCGAACGCGGCGGGGCGTCGTGGTACAGCGGGCTGATGGCGCGGGCGGTCAGTCCCCGCGCGGCGGCGGCGGCCTCGGCGGCCACGTCCGGGCGGCCGTCGCGGAAGTCGGCGATCAGGTGCATGCCCTGGTCGGGCGCCTCAACCGCCAGCACCGACCCCAGCCGCCGGACCAGCGCCTCGGCCAGCGCATCGCGCTGGGTCTTGTAGGCGATGCGGCGACGGCGGATGTGGGCGGCGAACTGGCCACTTTCCAGGAAATCCAGGGTGATGGCCTGGGTAAGGCTGGGCGGCTGACGGTCGATCATCCAGCGGTGGGCGGCGAAGGTCTCGACCAGCTCGCGCGGCGCCACCAGATACCCCAGCCGCAGGCCCGGGAAGAGCGCTTTGTTGAGCGTGCCGACGTAGATCACCCGGTCGCCGCCGCCCAGGCCCTGCAGCGCCGGCAGCGGGGCCCCGGCGTAGCGGAACTCCGCCGCATAGTCGTCTTCCAGGATCCAGGCGCCGGCCTCCCGCGCCCAGGCCAGCAGCTCCAGCCTGCGCCCCATCGAGAGCGCCACACCCAGGGGGTACTGGTGCGAGGGCGTCAGGAAAGCCAGCCGGGCGTCGGGCGCCGCCGAGATCCCCGCAGACACATCGAGGCCGTGGCGGTCCACCGGCACCGCGACCGGGCGCGCGCCCGCCATCTCCGCCGCCCGCCAGGTGGCCGGGTAGCCCGGGTCCTCCAGCCAAACCCGGTCGCCAGGTCTCAGCAGCACCCGGAGCGTCAGGTCCACCCCCTGCTGGGCGCCGGAGGTGATGATCACCTGCTCGGGCGCGCAGGCCACGCCACGGGCGGCGCGCAGGTAGTCGGCCACGGCGCCACGCAGCCGGATGTCGCCGGCCGGGTGGGTGTAGCCGAAGTGCTCCGGCCCCAGGACCCGCAGGGCGCGCCGCGTGGACTTCGACCATTCGTCCAGGGCGCGGGCGTCCATAAGGGTGCGGCCGTTGGAGAAGGCCACCCGGGCGCTCTCCAGGGTGGGCAGGCCCATGGCCGGGCTCATCGCCGACCGGGGCGGCGGGGCGGCGAGCTCGCGCGGAGCGATTGGCGTCTTCAGATCCAGCACGCCGGAGAGGTCGCCCGACACATAGGTGCCCGAACCCTTGCGCCCCTCAGCATAGCCTTCCGCCAGCAGCCGGTCGTAGGCCGCGACCACCGAGGCTCGCGCCACGCCCAGCCGCTGCGCCAGGTCGCGGCTGGACGGCAGCCGGCCGCCCGGCTTCAGGGCGCCGTCATGGATCGCCGCGCGCACCTGGTCGTAGACCTGCCGGATCACCGGCCCGCCGGCGTCCGGCGCCCTCCAGGGATAAATCTCGGCCCAGCTCATCCGCGCCTCAAGTGGTCTGTTCTAGATATCAAAATTGGACCTTCTAGACAGTCCACGCAAGGTCTAGCTGGGGCCTCCGCGAAGGAGCGCGCCGCCATGAACGCCATTACCGACACCCCCGCCTTCACGCCCTCGTCGCGCGCCAAGGTGCGTCGCCGGCCGCAGCGGGCCCGTTATGACGAGAAGGCCGTGTTCGAGATCCTCGACGCCGGGGTGATGGCACATGTTGGCTACGTGATCGACGGCCAGCCCTTCGTCACCCCGACGGCCTATTGGCGCGAGGGCCGCAAGCTGTACTGGCACGGCGCGGCGGCCAGCCGGATGCTGGCCACGGTGGCCGAAAGCGCGCCGGTCTGCGTGACGGTGAGCTTTCTGGACGGCTTCGTGGTCGGCCGCTCCGGTATCGTCCATTCGCTGAACTACCGCTCGGTGATGGCTTTCGGCCGCGCGCGCCTGCTCACCGATCCTGCTGCCAAGCGCGCGGCGATGGACGACTTCATCGACCGGCTCTACGCCGGCCGCCGTCTGCAGCTGCGGCCCACCACGGAGGCGGAAATCGCCTCCATCGCCCTCGTCGAGATGGAGATCGAGGAGGCCTCGGCGAAGCAGCGCGACGGCGGCGTCGGGGAAAAGCCGGCCGACGAGGGCTGGGCTCCCTGGTCGGGCGTCTTCCCCGTGGAGACCCGCATAGGCGCGCCCCGGCCCGAACCGGGTATGGGCGCCGGCGGCGCGCCCACGCCGGACCTCGCCCCCTACGCTGAAGGCGCGCGACTGGACGCGGCGCTCACCAGCGCGGCCGCCACGGCTCAGGGCTTGCCGGTCTCGACGTAGCGTTTCAGCCGACTCGCGGCCTCGCTCAGCACCCCGTCGATGTCGGGTGCTGCCGAGATCATGTCATCCCGCGCGCCACCCACATTATAGGTGGCGGTGAGTTCCGTGCCGCCGTCCTTGGCCTTGAGCGTGAGCGTGTAGGCGCCGCCGACGCCCTCGTCCTGCAGCGGGCCGAAGGCGGCGTCGAGGCGCAGGGTCTGGTTCGGGATCACCAGTTCGACGACCCCGTGGCGCACGCTGCCGCCGCCGGGAATGGTCTCACAGAGGCAGCCGTTGGCGGCGAGCGGCAGGGTGATGTTGATCGCCTTGCCGGAATAGGTGTGCAGGTCGCTCCACCAGTGGCCCCACTCGCCGATGGCCTGCCAGACCTTGGCCGGCGGGGCGGCGATCTGCAGGGCGGTCTTCAGGCGAAAGCCGTAGGCGCCTTTGTCCACCACCGCGGCGTGGCTGGCGCTGCTGATCGCGAGCGCGGCCACGACAGCCAGACCGTAACGTTGCATCGGAAGACCCCTAAGCCGGCTCGAAGCTTAGCGCCGCCCCCCAGAAGGTCTCAACCAGCTTGTTCTGTCCGCCGGGCGTCCCGGTCGTCAGAAAGCGCCGAACAGCGGTGTGACCCGGGTGGAATTCCGGATGCCGCTCCAGATAGCGGCTGAGCGCGTCGGCGGTGGCGTCGGGCTGACGGATCAGCGGCGTGCCGGCCGGCAGCGCCGCCTGGAACAGGTCGGCGACGATTTCATAGTGGGTGCAGCCCAGGATCGCCCGGTCGGGATGGCGCCCGATGCGGCTCTTCAGCGCCTGCACGTGGCTGGCGATCACCGCCGCCAACGCCTCCCGCGCCGCGCCGGTCTCGATCATCCGCGCCAGCTCCGGGCAGGGCTCGGAGAACACCGCGACGTCCTGGCGGCGCTTGTCGATTTCGATCTCGTAGACACGGGACCTGGCAGTGGCCGGGGTGGAGAACACGCCCAGGACCTCCAGCTTCTCGGCCTTTTCCTCGCGCCATTGGGCCTCGTGCTCCCAGGGCAGGCCGGTGGCCGCCTCGATGGTGGGGACCACGATGCCCAGGATGTTCACCGGCCGGCCGATCTCGCGGCGATAGCCCGGCACCCAGCCCTGCTGCAGCCGACGCAGCGCCACGCTGGCGGCGGTGTTGCAGGCCAGCACCACCACATCGCAGCCCTCGTCGAACAGGCGCACGCACCCGGCCTTGGTCAGCGCGACGATCTCCTCGCCGGACCGGCCGCCATAGGGCGCGTTGGCCTGGTCGGCGAGATAGACGAAGTCGGCCCTGGGGAACCGCTCCACGAGCCGGTGGTGGACCGTGAGCCCGCCCACTCCGGAATCGAACACGCCGATGGCCATGCGCCGGTGTTAGCGAGCGCCGCGGGGCCTGTCGACTTCGGCCGGACCGCGGGCGGCGGGTCAGAATCGGGGCCGCCTTGCGTGGCCGTGCGAATTCCGCCGCTCGAGCGCGAGTCTCATACGAACAGGTCGCTCTGGGCGGCGGCCCGGGCGCCCTCGATGCCCAGCAGCTTCAGCTTGGTGTTGACCCCGCCGCGCGCCGAGAAGCCGCCCGGCTTGCCGCCAGCCGCCGTCACCCGATGGCAGGGCACGACGATCGGCCAGGGGTTCTTTCCCAGGGCCGCGCCGACATCGCGGGCCAGCCGTTTATCGCCCAGCTGCGTGGCGATCTCGCCATAGGTCAGGGTCTCGCCAGCGGGGATGGCGCGGGCGATCTCATAGACCCGGGCGTGAAACTCCGGCGTCCGCGACAGGTCCAGCGGAACGCCCGCGAGATCGACCTTCTCGCCGCGCATCAGGGCCTGGATATCGGTGACGGTGGCGGCCAGAGCCTCCGGAACCGGCGCCTCCAGCGCGTCGGGGACCCGACGCAGGAAGCTCCGTCGAGCGGACTCCTGGTCCCTCTCGGGCAGGTGGCAGGCCGTGAGGCCGGCCTCGCTCCAGGCGATGCCGGCATAGCCGATGGCGGTGTCGAACAGGGCGTACCCGATCATGACGACAGCATAGCCGCCGCGGCCGGCCTTTGCTGGCGGGTTTCGGACACGGATCGTCACAGCGCCTCGGATGCGGTCAGCGGCATCCGAAACGTGAACCGCGTCTCGCCGGCCTCGGAGGTCACCACCAAGGTCCCGTCGTGAGCCCGGGCGATCTCGGAGGCGATATAGAGCCCCAGGCCCAGGCCCTGCTGGTGGGGCCGCTGGGAGGCGCGCTCGAAGGGGAGGAACAGCTTCTCCATCGTGGCCGGCGGAATTGGATCGCCATCGTTGGAGACCGCGAGTTCGAAGATCGAGTCGGTGGTTCTCACCTGCGCCCGGACCGGCGAGGCTTCCGAGCCGTGGTTCAGCGCGTTGGCCAGCAGGTTCGAGAACAGTTGCGCGATGCGGCGGCCATCGCAGTCGATAGGTGAGTCCAACTGCAGGTGTGTCTGGATGCGGCGGGTCGGATTGGCCAGCTGCAACTCGTCGATCACCTGCTCCAGCGACGACCTCAGGTCGAGCGTGCGGCGCCGTTCGATCTGGAATCCACCGCCCAGCCGGCTCCGCGCCAGGTCCAGCACATTATCGATCAGGCCCGCCATCCGCTGGACGCTGCCCTGCATGGTGTGGATCAGCATCTGCGCGCGCTCGTTCAGCGGCGTCTTCCGCAACAGGCGCGCGGCCGCATCTATGGAGGCCAGCGGGTTGCGCAGGTCGTGGCCCATCACCGCCATGAACTGCTCGCGCAGCTCTGCCGCCTCCAGCTGGCTCAGGAGGGCCGCCTGGCTCTTGGCCAGCCGCTCACGGGCCGCCAGGTGCGCCCCGATCAGCTCGGCGAACAGCTCGAACAGGGCTGGCGCCGTGGAGGCCTTGAGGACCCTCGGCTTCGGATCGATGGCGCACAGTGTGCCGAAAAACTCGCCATCATGCCGGATCGGCACCGAGATGTAGCTCTTGAAGCCGTACATTTCGGGCGTCGGATGGCCCCGAAAATCGTCGTCCTCCGCCACATCATCGATAATCACCGCCTGGCCGGACGTGCGTATGGCGTCGCAGATGGTGGTCTTCACTTTCAGCTCGCCACCCACCACGAGCCCGAAGCCGATCTCGTCGCGCACCGCGCAGGCCACCCAGCGGTCCTCGGTCACCCGCGCAATCGCGGCGAACCCCATGCCGGTGGAGCGACACACCACTTCCAGCAGCTTGGGAATGGCGTCGATGACGCCGACGGCGGCGATGTCATCTTCAATGGTTGCGATCACAGAAGGTCCCCGAAGGCGGTCAAACCTGATCCTACGCGCCAGGGTAACGCATGAGATGGGGCGAAGGTGTCACATGGCCTAGACTGGAGTTCAGCCACAACGCCCCACACCCGCCCCACAGCGTGTCGCCCAGGTTTCGCGGCGCGCGAAGACCGGGATGATGGACCCTGGTGGAAGGCGTGACCTATGGGTTCGCCGCCACGTAGGCGTCGATCGTCGCCAGGTGGCGATTCACGGCGTCGGGCGGCAGGAACGAGCCGGTGAAGCTGTTCTTCGCCAGCGTCACCAGTTCGGCGCGCGTGAGCGACAGGGCCTCCGCGGTCTCCAGCCAGTTCTGGCCCAAGTAGCCGCCGAAATAGGCCGGGTCGTCGGAGTTGATGGTGGCCTTCAGGCCCAGCGCCAGCATGGTCCGCAACGGGTGGTCCTTCAGGTCGGCCACCACGCAGAGCTTGAGGTTCGAGAGAGGGCAGACGGTCAGCGTCTTGCCGTCATGGACCAGGCGCTTCACCAGGGCCGGGTCCTCCAGCGCGCGGTTGCCGTGGTCGATGCGATCGACGTCGAGGATGTCGAGGGCTTCCCAGACATATTCCGGCGGCCCTTCCTCACCGGCGTGAGCGACCAGTTTGAGGCCCTTGGCGCGAGCGGCCCGGAAGACGCGCGCGAACTTCAGCGGCGGGTGGCCCACCTCGGATGAGTCGAGGCCCACGCCCCGGATGCGATCCAGCCACGGCTCGGCGGCCTTCAGGGTGGCGAAAGCCGCGGCCTCGTCCAGGTGGCGCAGGAAGCAGAGGATCAGCGACGAGGTGACGCCCAGGTCCCGCTCGGCCTCGGCCATGCCGGCCAGCAGCCCCTCCATGACGGTGGCGAAGGCGACGCCGCGGTCGGTATGGGTCTGGGGATCGAAGAACAGCTCGGCGTGCCGGCAGCCGTCGGCGGCGACGCGGCGGAAATAGGCCAGCGCCAGGTCCTTGAAGTCGGCCTGGGTGATCAACACCCCAGCGCCCTGGTAGTAGATGTTCAGAAAGTCCTGCAGGTTGGAGAAGGCGTAGGCGGCGCGCACCGCTTCCACGTCCGCGAACGGCAAGGTGACGCCGTTGCGACGGCCCAGCTCGAACATCAGCTCGGGTTCGAGGCTGCCCTCGATATGCAGGTGCAGCTCGGCCTTGGGCAGGCCGCGGATGAATTGTGCGAGGTCGTTCATGCCGATGTCCTCCCCCGTCAACGCTGTCCCCGTCAAGGTTTGCGACGGCCCGGCGGTGGTCTAGGCTTGGACGGCGACTGGGGGTGTGAGTGGCGGGTTCGGGCGTGGCGGCGGCGGAGGCTCAGACGGCTGAGCAAAAGCTTGCCCTGGCGCACAAGGCGCTGCGCGACACTGGCGGCCTGCAATTCGATTTCGCCCCGGTCCCGCAGCCGAAGCCGCCGGGCTGGCTGGAGCCGCTCCTGAAGTTCCTCGAGGTTTTCGGGCCGGCGCTCAGGTACGTCTTCTGGGGTGGCTTGATCATCGGCCTGGCCCTGATCGCCTACTTCATTCTGCGCGAGTTCGTGCCCGAGACCTGGTTCCGCAAACGCCGCGCGGCCCAGGCGCGGCCCGACTGGCGGCCGGAGCCGGAGCAGGCCCGCGCCCTTCTGGAGGACGCAGATGGCCTGGCCGCCGCCGGCCAGTTCGAGGCGGCGATCCACCTGCTGCTGTTCCGCTCCATCGACGATCTCGTCGCCCGCCGCCCCGGCGCCGTGCGGCCCGCCCTGACCAGCCGCGACATCGCCGGCCTGGACGTGTTGCCCGGCGAGGCGCGCGCCGCCTTTGCCCGGCTGGCCCAGGCGGTGGAGCGCACCTTTTTCGGTGGCCGCGCCGCCAGCGCCGATGAATTCGGTCGCGCGCGGCAGGACTATGAGGCCTTCGCCTTCGCCGAGGGCTGGCGATGAGCACGGTGGTTATCGGCGGCGGAGACGAGGACGGTTCGGATCGCGCGCCGCTTTTCTCGGCCCGCGCGGTCCTGGCTCTGGTGCTGGTGGGCGTCGTCGCCTTCGCCGCCCTCGCGGTGCTGTCAGCCTATGCCCCGGACCTGCGCAGTGGCAACGACGGCCGCGCGCACGCGCTCTCGAAATCGGCGATCGGCTACGCCGGGGCCCCGATCCTGCTGAAGGGTCTGGACGAGCGGGTGCTGGTCAGCCGCACCTGGCCGAATGGCTTCAAGGGCGCCGTGGTGGTCCTGACACCCAGCGCCAGCCAGCAGGCGGAGGTGCTGAAGCCTTTCCAGGGCGCGGAGCGCACGCTCATCATCCTGCCGAAGTGGGCGGCGGCGGCCGATCCGCTGCACAAGGGCTTTGTCCGCAAGGTCGGCCTCGGCGGCGGCGACTTCAGCAAACTGCTCGGCGCCTATTCCAAGGACACCCGGCTGGCCGACCGCAAGGCTGTGGCGCGGCCCGTGCTGCGCGGCGCCGGTGGCCCCTTCGCGGGCGGAACCACCCTGCCGCTAGGCCCGATCGACCGATTGCAGACGGTGTCGGGCGCGGGCTGGGTCCCGTCGCTGGTCGATGAGACCGGCGCCATTGTGCTCGCGGTCTCGCGCCAGCATCCTGATGTCTGGCTGCTGGCGGACCCGGACCTGGTCAACAACCAGGGCCTAGCGAACCTCGACACCGCCCGCGCCGGTGCGGCGATCCTGCAGGCGGCGAGCGAAGGCGGGGCTAACTCCATCCTGTTTGACGTGACGCTGGCCGGCTTCGAGCGCGGGCGGGGTCTCGGCCGGTTGATGCTGGAGCCGCCCTGGCTGGCGGCGACCCTGTGCGCGGTGAGCGCGGCGATCCTGATGGGGTTCCACGCCCTGGCCCGCTTCGGCCAGCCGCGACGGCGGGAACGGCCCTTCGCCCTGGGCGCGGCGGCCCTGGTACACAATTCCGCCGACCTGGTGCGCATGGCGCGTAAGGAGGCCCAGCTAGCGCCTGCCTATGCGGCGCTGACCCGGGCCCTGGTGCTGAAGGCCGGCGGCGGGCACATGCAGGACCGCTGGCTGGAGGACCTGGCGGCGCGCCGTGGGGCCGCAGCGCCCTCCGCCCTGACCGTCGAGGCGGAAGCCGCCAAGACTCGTGACGACCTGCTGGTCGTGGCGAAGAAACTGTTCGACTGGCGAGAGGAGATGACGCGTGAACGTCGCTGAGGTGAAGGCGCTGGCCGATCAGGTCCGGGCCGAGATCGGCAAGGCCATCGTGGGCCAGCAGGACACCATCGACCTGCTGCTGACCGCGCTGTTCGCGCGCGGCCATGTGCTGCTGGAAGGCCCGCCCGGGGTGGCCAAGACCTACCTGGCCCAGTGCTTTGCCCGCACCCTGGGCCTGGACTTCGGCCGCATCCAGTTCACGCCCGATCTGATGCCGGCCGACATCATCGGGGCCAACGTCTTCAACTTCCAGACCTCGACCTTCTCGCTGACCGAGGGTCCGCTGTTCTGCGAGCTGCTGCTGGCCGACGAGATCAACCGCACGCCGCCCAAGACCCAGGCCGCCCTGCTGGAGGCGATGCAGGAACGGCGCGTCACCATCGACGGCAAGTCCCGCCAGCTTTCCGAGCGCTTCATGGTGGTGGCGACCCAGAACCCGCTGGAACAGCAGGGCACCTATCCGTTGCCCGAGGCGCAGCTGGACCGGTTCCTGTTCAAGCAGACCCTCGGCTACCCCAGCCGCGAGGAGGAGCGCCGGATCGTGGCCGAGTACGGCATGCAGAGCGGCCATTCGGACCCCGCCGAACGCGGCGTCAGCCAGGCGGTCACCGGCGAGCAACTGGGCGCGGCGCACAAGGCGGTGGCCGGCATCCGGCTGACCGACGAGATCGTGGGCTATGTGCTGGACCTGGTGCGCTCCACCCGCGAGACGCCGGACCTGTCCAGCGGGGCATCCCCGCGCAGCGCCGCCCAGCTGGCGCTGGCGGCGAGATCGCGGGCGGCGCTGGACGGGCGCGACTATGTGATCCCGGACGACGTGAAGGCGCTGGCCCTGCCGGCGCTGCGCCACCGGGTGATCCTCTCGCCGGCCGCGGAGATCGACGGCCGCCGGCCCGACCAGATTCTCCAGAGCCTTATCGACCTGGCCACGGCGCCTCGGTAACCGGCCTTGCGCCTCTACCCCACCCGACGTGCGATCGGCCTGATGGCCGTAGGCGCCCTGCCGGCGCTCGCAGTGGCTGTGGTCGCGCCCGGGCTGTGGACGGCGGCGGCGGCCTGGATCGTGCTGGCGGTGGGGCTGATGCTGGCCGACCTGATGCTGGCGGCGTCGCCCCGGACCCTGACCCTGGAGACCGAGGCGCCGCGGGTGATGGGCGTGGGCCGGCCGGAGATGGCGCGGCTGACCGCGGCGTTCGCGGGACGCGGGCCGCGCGCCGTCGAGCTGGCCATCGGCCTCAACGACCGACTGGTGGCCCAGCCGGACCGGCAGACCGCGACGGTGCGGAACGGCGTCGCCCTGGCCGAGGTGCGGCTGTCGCCGATCCGTCGGGGCGAGGGATCCATCGAGGGCGTCTGGGCCCGGTGGACCGGGCCGCTGGGGCTGATGTGGCTGCAGCGCCAGGCGCCGTCGCGGCCGGTCGCGGTGACGCCAGACGTGGCCAGCGTGAAGGAACAGGCGCTGCGCCTCTTCGCCCGTGACGCGCCACTGGGAGCCAAGCCGATGCTGGATCGGGGAGAGGGCGCGGACTTCCACGCGCTCAAGGAATTCCAGACCGGCATGGACCTGGGCGACATCGACTGGAAGCAGTCGGCCCGCCACGCCAAGCTGGTGGGCCGCGAGTACCGCACCGAGCGCAACCACCACGTCCTGCTGGCGCTGGACACCGGCCGGCTGATGAGCGCGCCGGCCGCCGGACTGCCGCGCATCGACCGGGCGATCAACGCCGCCCTGCTGCTGGCGTTCGTGAGCCTGAGGCTGGGCGACCGGGTCGGCCTCTTCGCCTTCGACTCCAAGCCCCGCCTCGCCAGCGGCCTGGCGTCCGGGCCGGCCGCCTTCCCGCTGCTGCAGCGGCTGGCCACCGCCATAGACTACTCTACCGAAGAGACCAACTTCACCCTGGGCCTGACCGCCCTGGCCGGCCGGCTGGATCGCCGCGCCATCGTGGTGGTGTTCACCGACTTCGCCGACGCCACCAGCGCCGAGCTGATGGTCGAGAACGTTGCCCGGCTGATGCGCACCCACCTGGTGCTGTTCGTGGTGTTCCGCGACGAGGAGCTGGAGGCGTTCGTGACCCGCGAGCCGCGTGAGCCGGCGGACGTATCCCGCGCCGTGGTCGCCGAGCGGCTGCTAAAGCACAAGGAGCAGGTGGCCGCGCGGCTGCGCAGGCTGGGCGCCCAGATCATCGATGCGCCGGCCGAGGGCCTCTCGACCTCCCTGCTCAACGGCTACCTCGACGTGAAGCGCCGGGGGCTCATCTGATGGCCGAACTGCACCTGAAGAGCTGGCGGTTCCGGGCGGAGCGGGAGGCCGACTGGCGGCGGCTGGAGATCCTGCTGGCCAAGGCCGAGAAGGCCGGCGCGGCGAAATTGGGACGCGACGAAATCCTCGAGATACCGATCCTCTATCGACAGGCTTTGTCGTCTCTATCCGTCGCCCGCTCCATTTCGCTGGACCAGAGCCTGGTCGTCTATCTGGAGAGCCTGAGCGCCCGGGCCTACTTCTTCGTCTATGGCGCCCGGACCCGGTTGCCGGAGCGGCTGGCACGGTTCTTCCAGAACGACTGGCCAGCAGCGGCGCAGGCTCTTTGGCGGGAAACTCTGATTTCGCTGGTGATTTCGGCGGTCTCGGCGGTCGTGGCCTATGTGCTTGTCAGGCGCGACGGGGACTGGTTCTACAGTTTCGTGGACCCCGGCCTGGCGTCGGGGCGGGACCCCATGGCGACCACCCAGGCGCTGCGCGAGACGCTCTACGACAAGCCGCATTCGGCGGCGGAAGGGTTGTCGGCGCTGGCGTCTTTCCTGTTCACAAATAATGCACAGGTTGCGCTTTTCGCCTTCTCTCTAGGGTTCATGTTTTGCCTGCCGACGGCGGCGCTGATGGTGCTGAACGGGGTGATGCTGGGGGCCTTTCTGGCGTTGTTCGCCGCGCGAGGCCTGAGCTTCGAGGCCACCGGCTGGCTGATGATCCATGGCGCCACCGAGCTGTTCGCCATCGTGCTGGCGGGGGCGGCGGGATTCTCCATCGGTTGGGCCGTGGCGTTCCCGGGCGAGCGGACGCGGATGGACGCCGCCGCCTGGGCGGGCCGGCGCGCGGCGACGCTGATGGCCGGCGTATTGGTGATGCTGTTCGGCGCCGCCCTGCTGGAAGGCTACGGCCGCCAGCTGATCCAGAACGACCTCGCGCGCTATGCCGTAGCCACCGCGACGCTGGTCGGCTGGCTGGCCTACCTCTACTGGCCGCGGCGGGTCGCGCCATGAGCCGACCGGGCCTCGCCGAGCCGGTTGGGCGCACCCTGGTGACGCCCGAGGGCATCGACCTGCGCCTGCGGGTCGGCAGCTATGCCGAGCGGTTCGCCGCCATGCTGCTGGACTTCCTGTTCCTCACTGGGGGTCTGATCGCGATGAGCGTCGTCGCCCTGATCCTGGTGTTCGTGACCAAGGCCTCCGGAGGCCAGGAGGCGCTCACTGTCATCTGGCTGCTGGGCGGCTTCATCATTCGCAACGGCTACTTCCTGGTCTTCGAGATCCAGCCGCGCGCCGCCACGCCCGGCAAGCGGATCATGGGCCTGCGGGTGATCGCCGCCGACGGCGGGCGGCTGACCACCGACGCGGTCTTCGCCCGCAACGCGCTGCGCGAGGTGGAGGTGTTCCTGCCCCTGACCTTCTGGCTGGCGCGGGGCGAGGGGGTGGACGCGGCCCTGATCGGCCTGGGCGCCATCTGGAGCGGGGTGTTCGTGATCTTCCCGCTGTTCAACCGCGACCGCCGCCGGCTGGGCGACCTGGTCGCCGGGACCCTGGTGGTGAAGGCGCCGAAGGTGCTGCTGCAACCCGACCTGGCCGACACTGAGCGGACGGCGTCGCAGGGGCTGGCTTTCGCCCCGGCCCAGCTCGACGCCTATGGCATCAAGGAGCTGCACGTCTTGGAGGCGGTGATCCGCGGCGGCGACCGCAAGGCCATCGCCGAGGTGGCCGCCCGCATCCGCGCCAAGATCGGCTGGGCGGGCCCGACCGACATCGCCGACCGGACCTTCCTCAACGCCTACTACGCCGGCCTGCGCGGCCGGCTGGAGAGCCGGATGCTGTTCGGCCGCAGGCGCGCGGACAAGTTCGACGTCGGGTGACGGAAGGGAGCCCAGGATTCGGGCCTTGGCCTTGAAGCCGCCACAGGGTTCGCAGCGTATCAGCCGCATTGGCGCTTGCCGGCCGGGCAAGAGGCGAGGAATCCTGTGTCTATGAACACTTTAGAATCACGGAAAATCTTTGCTCTTGGCGTCACCGCTGTGGCCATCGCCCTGGCCGCCAGTGCGGCCACCGCCGCTTCGGGCCTCAGGACCGCAGTCTTCGCGGGGGGCTGTTTCTGGTCGATGGAGAAAGGCTTCGAAACCACGCCGGGGGTGGTCGACGCCGTCTCCGGCTATTCCGGCGGGGCCAGCACCAATCCGAGCTACGAGAACCACACCGGCCACCTGGAGGCGGTGCGGGTCACCTACGACCCGGCCAAGATCAGCTATGCCCAGCTGGTGGACAGCTACTACCACCACATCGATCCCACCGACCCCTACGGCCAGATCTGCGACAAGGGCCCGTCCTACAGGCTGGCCGTCTTCACCTCGTCGCCGGATGAGCGCGCCGTGGCCGAGGCGGCGCGGGCCAGGTACGAGAAGCAGCTGGGGGCGAAGATCACCGTGGCCACCCGCCCGACGGTCGCGTTCTACAACGCCGAAGGCTACCATCAGGACTACTACAAGAAGAATCCCGTGGCCTATGAACGCTACCGGATCGGCTGCGGTCGGCCCCAGGCGCTCAGGGTGGTGTGGGGCGGTCAGGAAGCCCACTAAGGGCGTTGCGCGGGCGGGGCGCGAAGCCCTGGCCGACGAACATCTCGACCTTGCGCTTGTGCCGTCGATCCAGCCAGACGCTGCCGATCTCCAGGTCCCGGGCCTTGGCGAAGTCGGCCTCCATTTCGGCCCGCCGCCAGCCCTCGTAGGATACCATCAGCACCCGCTGGCCGATCGTCGGCGTCAGCGGTGCAGCCGTTTCGGCCTGGTTACGCGGACCGTCCATGAGCAGCCAGCTCACTAGAGGCGGAGCCTCGCCACCAAGGCGGTCGCGGCCGTAGTAGCTGACCGCATAGAACAGGAAGCGGTTGTTGACGGCGATGGCGGTGAGCCCTGGCTCGCGCTCGGCGCGGTTCAGGATCAGGTCGGTCGTCTCCGACCAGCCGCGCGCCCGCTTCAATCCGTTGGAAAGGCCCGCCTTGTCCGCCACCGAGGGCGAGACTACGCCCACCAGGAAAAAGGCAGCGAGCGCGGCCTGGATCGCCAGCGCCGCGATCAGCAAGCGGCGCGCCCGCCAGCGAACCAGCCAGGCCGCGACCAGGATCGCGCCCGCGAGATAGCCCGCCCCAGACCAGTTGGCGTTGGCGCGGCTGATGAAGGCCTGAGCGGTGACGATCACCAGGGGCGGCAGGGTGAAGCAGAGCAGCATCAGGTCGTGGGCTGAGAGCCGCCGCCGCAAGATCGCCAGCGCGGTCCCCGCGATCAGCGCGCCCAGCGGGATCGGTCCGAACACCCCGAACTGCGAGGCCAGAAAGGCCCCGGCGGCGGCCAGGTTGAACAGCTGCACGCCGTTCCAGGCGGCGTTGGCGGCGGTGTGCTGCAGGGTGGCGAAGCCGTGGGCGGCGTTCCAGAAGACGTTGGGGGCCACGATGACGGCGAAGGCCAAGGCGGCCGCGGCTGCTGTGGGCAGGCTCCACGCCGCCCGCGCGGTCTTCGAGACTGCCAGGTGCAGGATCAGGCCGATGACGAAATAGACGGCCGCATACTTCGACAGGAAGGCCAGCCCCAGGGCCGCGCCCAGCCCCATAGCGACGGCGACGGCGACGCGGCGGGCCGGCCCCCCCAGCAGGATCACATAGGCCAGGATCGTCAGGCTGAGAAAGAACAGCAGTGGCGCATCAGTGGCGGCGACCAGGGCTGACAACTGCACGCCCGGCATCAGCCCATAGAGCGCCGCCGCCGCCAGCCCGGTCGCAGCCCCATAGAGCCGCCGCCCGATGAGGAAGGCGACGAGGGCCGCCCCGGCCTGGAACAGCACCGCCGACAACCGTACCCAGGGCTCGGTATCGCCGCCCAGGGCCGTGGTCGCCCAGATCGACCAGGCGATCACCGGCGGCTTGGAATAGTAGCCGAAGTCCAGGGTGCGCGACCAAAGCCAGTACTGGGCCTCGTCCGGATACAGTTCGAGCGGGGACTTGAAGAGCGCGACCAGCCGGGCGAACGCCAGGGCCAGGGTCAGCAGGACCGCGGCGCGCAGCTCGGTCCCTTGCGGCTTAAGGCTTTGCGACATTCATCCCTCGAAGGCCGCGGACCCTAACCGCCCCCGAACCGATCGCAAGCACACTGATGCCAATTCGCCGCACTGTGACAGTCTCCTGCCGACCGTAGCAAAACCGTCACCAACGACCCCGTTTTCCGCGCTATAGGGGCAAAACTGGGACTCAAAGGGGGCCACCGGCAAGGGTGGCTTCCTCGGATCGGGTCCGCGACAAGGGGTCTGCTGAATGAATATCAAACTGAGCCGCGCGCTTTGCGCGACGACCGCGCTGGCCACCGGCCTGCTGCTGGCGAGCCAGGCGATGGCGCAATCCACCGGCACCACGATCGTCGAAGAACTGGTAGTCACGGGCAGCACCGGGCCGAAGAACCTCGACGGCGCCATCGTGGCGATCGAAGAGCCGAAGTCCCGGGCCTCGATCACCTCGGAATTCATCAGCCGGCAAGCGCCCGGCGGCACGATCCTGGACGCGATCAACCTGCTGCCCGGCGTGAACTTCACCAACAACGACGCCTACGGCTCGGCCGGCGGCGACGTGGTCATCCGCGGTTTCGACAGCCAGCGCGTCGCCCTGATCCAGGACGGCGTCCCGCTGAATGACAGCGGCAACTACGCCATCTTCCCGAACCAGCAGCTTGAGTCCGACCTGATCGCCCAGGCCACCGTCAACCTCGGCACCACCGACGTGGACAGCCCGACGGCCGCGGCCGCCGGCGGCACGATCAACTATGTCACCAAGCGCGCCTCAAAGGACTTTGGCATCCGCGCCGAAGTGGCCGCCGGCGGTAGCGACTTCCGGCGCTACTACGGCACGATCGAAAGCGGCGAGATCGGACCGTTCGGCACCCGGATGTGGATTTCGGGTGTCTATACGCGCAACGACCTGGTCAAGCCGCACAACTCGCCAATCTCGCCCGAGGGCAAGATTCAGAAGACGCAGTTCAATGCGCGGATCGATCAAAACTTCGGCGACATCGGCGAAGCCAGCCTGATCTTCAACTACAACGAAAACCGGAACAACTTCATCAACCGCCTGAGCCTTACCACTTTCGCACGCCAGGGCGTGACGGCTGCGGGCCTACCGGACACCAGCCTCGTCAGTGTGACAGCCTGCCCGCGGCCCACGCCAGGCGCCGGGGCTCAGGTCGATAACGCCGGGGCGTTCCTGTGCCCGACCGGCTTCTACAACTTCAACATCAACCCCTCGAACACCGGCAACATCCGTGGCCTGTCGAGGTGGAATCTCGGCCATGACCTGACCCTGACCATCGACCCGTCGTTCCAGTACGTGCTGGCCAACGGGGGCGGCGCTCAGGTCTTCCCGGAAACCGATGCCCAGTTGCGCGGCAACACCACGGCGGCGGGCGTCGACCTGAACGGCGACGGCGATATCCTGGACCGCGTCTACCTTTACCGGCCCAACACGACGAACACGCGCCGCTACGGCGTCAGCTCGTCGCTGATCTGGAAGTTCGCCGACAACCAGAGCGTCCGCCTAGCCTACACCTTCGACCGCGCCGCTCACCGCCAGACCGGCGACGTCGGGTTCTTCGACCAGAACGGCAAGGCCATGAACGTGTTCGGCGGCAAGGACGGCCAAGGCGACCAGGTGACGCTGCCCGACGGCACCAATCTGCGCCGCCGCGACCGCCTGTCGATCGCGTTGCTGAACCAAGTCTCCGCCGAATATCGCGGCCGGTTCGTCGAGGACAAGCTGCTGCTCAACGTCGGCGTCCGCGCGCCCTTCTTCAAGCGCGAGTTGAACAACTTCTGCTACCAGCAAAACACGTTCAACGCCTACTGCACGACCCAGATCGGCACCCCGGTCCCGGGCACAAACGACGGTACGGGCAAGCCGCTGGTCACCTTCCCGGCGGCGACGCTGAACTCGGCGGCGACCCTGCGCTACGGCCAGCCGCGCAAGTTCACGCGCAAGTACGACAAGATCCTGCCGAACCTGGGCGTGAGCTACGACTTCACCGACAGCGTGTCGGCCTACGTCAGCTACGCCAAGACCCTCTCGGTGCCGCGGACCGACGACCTCTACGACCAGATCCTCGTCGATCCGGGCCCGGAAACCAGCGACACCTACGACCTGGGCGTGCGCTACCAGACCAGCAACTTCCTGCTGTCGGCGGCGATCTATCAGACCGACTTCCACAACCGCATCGAGCGCGTCCTGGACGAGCCCTCGGGCGTCGCCTTCTCGCAGAACGTCGGCGACGTGCGGAACAAGGGCTTCGACGCTCAACTGGGCTTCAAGCCGGCCGATAACCTGAGCTTCACGGCGTCGTACTCATTCATCGACACCGAGATTCTGCAGGACATCCCGAACGCGGTCGCCGGCGTGCTGCCCACCAAGGGCAAGCACATCTACGAAACCCCGCAGAACCAGGGCGGCGCCCGCGTCCAGTATGAGCCCTTTGAATTCCTGAGCCTCGGGGCCCAGGCCAAGTGGGTCGGCGAGCGCTACACGAACCTGGTCAACACGGAGAAATTCCGCGGCTACCAGCTCATCGACTTCGATGTGCGCTTCAACATCAGCAAGCTGGCCGCGTTCGATAACATGCCGCTGAAGGACACCTACGTGCAGCTCAACCTGCGCAACGCCTTCGACAAGCGCTACCTCGGCGACATCACCCCGAACCTGACGGGCACCGCGCTCGGTCAACCGGGCTACCGTCGGACGTTCATCGCGACCCTGCACGCACAGTTCTAGGCGACAGGATCCGACACGACGAAGGGGCGGCCGCAGCGACGCGGCCGCCCTTTTTTGTATCCCTCCCCTTCATGGGGAGGGATGCTCGCCTTCAGGCGAGCGGGGTGGGGAGACCTGCGCCGCATTCCTCACCCGGCTCGCTGCGCTCGCCATGAAGGGGAGGGATTGACGCGGTAGATGGTCAGGGCCATCTGCCCGCGGCTTTTGGAGGACCGGATGAGCTTCGTCATTCCCGCTGAATGGGCGCCACACAAGGCCATGTGGCTGGGGTTCCCCAGCCACGCCGATCTGTGGAAGGACGACCTGCCGGCCGCCCAGGCCGAGGTCGCGGCGCTGGCCCGAGCCCTGGCCGGGCCCGGCGGCGAGCACGTGAAGCTGATGACCGGCCATCCGGACGGTGAGGCCGCCGCCCGCGTGATGCTGGGCGACGTGGCCGGGATCGAGATCGTGCCGGGGCTGTTCGGCGACATCTGGCTGCGCGACACCGGTCCGATCTTCTCGGGCGGCCGCGCGCACGGCTTCCGCTTCAACGGCTGGGGCGGAAAGTACGACCTGGAGCATGACGATACGGTGGCCGCCCAGATCGCCGAGGCCGCCGGCGTACCGCTCACCCGGCACGACTTCATCCTGGAGGGCGGGGCCGTCGACCATGACGGCGCGGGCACGGTGCTGACCACCGGCCAGTGCCTGCTGAACGCCAACCGCAACCCCGGCTGGACCGACGCCAAGGCGCAGGCCGCGCTGGCGGAGAGCCTGGGGGCGAAGAAGCTGCTGTGGCTGGGCCAGGGCCTGAGGAACGACCACACCGACGGCCATGTGGACAATCTGGCGCGGTTCGTGGCGCCGGCCACGGTGGTCTGTCCGGTGGCCTGGGGCCGGGGCGACCCGAACGCCGACGCCTATGACGACGCGGCGCGCCGGCTGGGCGGCATGACCGATGCGACGGGCGCGAAGCTGAAGGTGATCCGCATTCCGTCGCCGGGCTGGATCGATGGCGAAGAGGGCCCGATCCCGGCCAGCCACATGAACTTCCTGATCGCCAACACCGCCGTCATCGTGCCGATCTATGCCGAGCAGCCGGGCAAGTTCGCGGTGGAGATGCTGAAACAGCTGTTCCCCGACCGCGCGGTCATCGGCCTGCCGTCGCTGGCCATCCTGACCGGCGGCGGCTCGTTCCACTGCATCACCCAGCAGGAGCCGGCCTGATGACGCGGACCCTCTCCGTCGCCGCCATCCAGACGTCCTATGGCGAGGACATGGCCGCCAACATCGCCAAGACCGAGGGCTTAATCCGCGAGGCCGCAGCGGCCGGCGCGCAGGTCATCCTGCCGTCGGAACTGTTTCAGGGCCCCTACTTCTGCGTGGCGCAGGAGGAGCGCTGGTTCCGCACCGCCTACCCGTGGCGCGAGCACCCCTGCGTCACGGCGCTGGCGCCGCTGGCCAAGGCGCTGGGCGTGGTGCTGCCGATCTCGATCTTCGAGCGCGAGGGGCCGCACTATTTCAACAGCCTGGTGATGATCGACGCCGACGGCACACTGATGGGCGTCTATCGCAAGAGCCATATCCCCGATGGCCCCGGCTATATGGAGAAGTACTACTTCCGGCCCGGCGACACCGGCTTCAAGGTCTGGGACACCCGGTTCGGCCGCCTCGGCGTCGGCATCTGCTGGGACCAGTGGTATCCGGAGTGCGCGCGGGCCATGACCCTGATGGGCGCCGAGGTGCTGCTCTACCCCACCGCCATCGGCTCGGAACCGCATGACGACACCTTGGACACCGCCGCGCCCTGGCGCCGCGCCATGCAGGGCCACGCGGTCTCCAACGTGATCCCGGTGGTGGGTGCGAACCGGATCGGCTTCGAGCCCTGGGAAAACTATCCGGGCGGCGGTCAGACGTTCTATGGCTCAAGTTTCATCGCCGACCACCGGGGCGACCTGGTGAGCGCGCTGGGCCGGGACGACGAGGGGCTGGCGCACGCCACCTTCGACCTCGATTTCCTGGAGACCCACCGCGCCGCCTGGGGCTTCTTCCGTGACCGGCGGCCCGACCTCTACGGCGCATTGGCGCAGGGGCGTCCCGCTTGATCCAAACGCCGCGCCTGATCCTGCGGCCCTATCGCGAGGACGACCGCGACGCCTTCGCCGCGCTCAACGGTCATCCCGAGGTCGGCGCCTGGCTGGCCAGCGCCCTGACGCGGGCCGAGGGCGACGCGATGATGGACCGTATCTCCGCGCAGATGGCCGACCAGGGCTTCGGCTTCTGGGGCGCCGAGCGGAAGACCGACGGCCGGCTGGTGGGCATGGTCGGCCTGATGGTGATGGGCGAGGGGTTGCCGGCGCCCGGCGCGATCGAGCTTGGGTGGCGGATACATCCGGAGGCTCAGGGGATGGGCCTGGCGACGGAGGGCGCGCGGGCCGCTCGCGACTGGGCCTTTGCCAACCTGGACATCGATCAGGTGGTCGCCATCACCGCGCAGACCAACGTCCGCTCGCAGGCGGTCATGACCAAGATCGGCATGACCCCGGACCCGGCGCGAGATTTCGATCACCCAAAGCTGGCTGAGGATCACCCGCTGCGCCGGCACATGTTCTTCTCACAGTCCCGGCCCTGAACGTCGCGGCGCCTCAGCTCCGCAGCACCGTCAGCCCGTTCTTGATCACCGTGACGCCGCGCGCCGCGACCCTGGCCTCGAACGAGATGTCGCGGCCGTCTTTCCACAGATCGACGGTGATGACGTCGCCCGGGAACACCGGGGCCGAGAATCGGGCCTGATGGCTCAGAATCTGGTCGGGATCGAAGCCGGTGATCGCCTGCAGCACGGCGCGGCAGGTGATACCATAGGTGCAGAGGCCGTGAAGGATCGGCCGGGCGAAGCCGGACCTCCGCGCGCTCTCCGGGTCGGAGTGCAGCGGGTTGCGGTCGCCGTTCAGGCGATAGAGCAACGCCTGGTCCTCCCGGGTGGCGATATCCACCGACAGGTCGGGCTTGCGCGTGGGCATCGGGTGCGGCTCGGGCTGGCCGTCCGAGGGGCCGCCGAAGCCGCCGTCGGCGCGGCAGAAGCTGGAGCCGGTGAGGGTGGCGACCAGCGCGCCGGTCGCGTCCTTCCAGGTGGTCTGGTTGACCAGCACCGCGCCCTTGTCCGCGCCCTTGTCGTAGGCGCCGATGGTGCGGTTCTCGGTGGTGAAGGTCCCCGAGGTCGGCAACGGGCGGTGCAGCTCCACCTTCTGCTCGCCATGCACCAGCATCAGGTAGTTGGGCAGGCTGGGCCGGTGGCCCGGCGGGGTGGGCAGCGGTTCGGCCATGGCCCGGCCGGCGAGCACGGTGGCCGCGGTCGGCACCACCTTCAGGGCCTTTTCATAGACGAAGGCCAGCTCGGTCTCGTTCATCGGGTCCGCGCCCAGGCCGATGCCCAGGCCTTAGAGCATCACGTCCTTGTCGCCATAGGTGAAGGTGCGGGGTTTCGTGCCCTGGTCCAGGATGTCGGGATAGTAGATCGGCATGCGCGTCCGGCCCCTTCGTATGGTGATGACGATTGAAGAGGCATGACGCCGCACACGCAAGAGGCGACGGCATTTGCGGGGCCCGCTTCAATCAGTTAGAAGCGGCGACCTTGCGCGGGAGACCCGGACGCCGGCGTCCCCGCCTCATGACTTTCAAAGGTACGTGATGGCCACCACACCTCAGATGCCGGGCCAGCTCTCCGGCAACGTCCTGTTCTACTCGAACCCGGAGCCGCTCGCGAAAGAGCTGCACTCGGGCCTCGGCGTGAAGCGCATGGACGGCCCGTTCGGCTTCGCAAAGGCCGGCCACGCCATCCCGCTGACGGTCGGGGAGTTTCCGCTGTCGGCGGTGACCGGCCCGATCATCTTCGTCGGCGACGAGAAGCTGCCGATCGCGGTGATGGGCCTGAACGCCGGCGACAACATGTTCGTCAAGCCGGACGGCACCTTCGAGAGCGGCATCTACATCCCGGCCTACGTGCGCCGCTATCCGTTCGTCTTCGCCAACGACGACACCAACAAGCAGATGGTGCTGTGCATCGACCGCGGCGCCGAGTTCATCGTCGACAAGGGCTACGACATGCCCTTCTTCGACGCCGCCGGTGAGCCGACCGAGTACACGAAGAACTGCATCGAGTTCTGCAACAACTTCGAAGTCGAGCGGCAGCGGACCATGGGCTTCGTCCAGATCCTGAAGGACCTGGACCTGTTCGAGATGAAGACCGCCACCTTCACCCCGGCCAATCCCGACGGCACGGCGGGCGAACCGCAGAAGATCGCGGAATATTTCGGCGTCTCGGAAGACAAGCTGAACGCCCTGCCCACGGCCAAGTTCGTGGAACTGCGCGACAACGGCGCCCTGGGCCAGATCTATGCCCACATCCACAGCCTGGTCGGCTGGGACCGCCTGATCGCCCTGGCCATGACCAAGGCCAACGAAGAGCAGCCGCCGGCCCTGAACAGCTAGCGCGCGATAACGCTCCGGGTCAGGCACGAGAACACCAGCCGGCCGGCTTCGTCGAGCAGGTCGTGCTGGGCGATGACGATGCCCTTGTCGTCGCCGACGGCGTCCTTGGCCATCACCGTCATCCGGGCCCGCAGCAGTTCGCCGGCCGGCGGGTTGCGCATCCAGCGCAGCGCATCGACCCCCAGCCGCTTGGTCTGCTGCCAGTTCGAGGCGGCCAGGGCGTCGAGCCGGGACCAGATGGCGAAGACCATGGCGTCCGGTGCGCCGCGATCCGTCGTCCAGCCCGGCGCGAAGGCGATCACGAAGGCGTCGAGGGCGGCGGCGTCCACGGCCGCGACGCCGAGGGATGCGACCTGTCCGATCTGGATATCGTCGAAGGAGGCGGGCAAGGACGGATCTCCGGGTCGTCGAGAACACGATTCGTCGATCATGGCCGGCGCGGCGCCCAAGTCGAGCCGCTTTACAGCGTCACTTTGCGGTCAGGCCCCCGGTGCGCCATATAGCGCCGGTACAGCGCGGACATGACCATGCGAATTCTACTGGGCGCGCTCGTCGCTCTGATCTTTTCCGGCGCCTCATTCGCGCAGCCGGTGAACACCGGCCACATCCAGGCCGAGCTCGTGGCCGGAACCCAGGGCATCGCGCCGGGCCAGACGATCCAGGTGGCGCTGCGCCAGAAGATCCAGAAGGACTGGCACACCTATTGGCGCAACGCCGGCGATAGCGGCGAGGCCACCAAGATCAAGTGGACCCTGCCGCCGGGCTGGACCGCGTCCGACTTCACCTGGCCCACCCCGCACCGGCTGCCGGTGGGGCCGCTGGTGAACTACGGCTATGAGGGCGAGGTCCTGCTGCCGGTCACCCTGACCGCACCGGCGAACGCCAAGCCGGGCCAGACCATCACCCTGACGGCGGCGGCGGCCTTCCTGGTCTGCGCCGACATCTGCGTGCCCGAGGACGCGGTGCTGAAGCTGACCCTGCCGGTGACGCCCGGCCCGGCGCCCGCCGATCCGCGGTGGAGCGCCAGGATCGCCAGGGCCGTGGCCGACGCGCCGAAGCCCGCGGGGCTGGCCGGCGCGTTCGAAAAGCAGGGCGACACCGTGAAGCTCGCCATCACCGGCGCCACGCTCAAGGGGGCGGACCTTTCCGGCGCCTATTTCTACCCGTTCTCCGGGACCGTTATCGACCACGCCCGGCCGCAGGCCATCGAACGGGGCCCCGACGGCCTGACGGTGACCCTGACCCCTGGCTACGACTTCCAGTCGCCCACCCCGCCGAAGCAACTGGCTGGCGTGCTGGCGCTGGCCGGCAAGGCCTATGAGGTCACCGCCGCGCCGGGGCCGCTGCCGCCCGGAGCTTCGGGCTTGGGCCCGCCGCCGGTGAAGGTCACAGCCCCCGCCGGCGCGGCCAACCTGGGGCTGGTCAGCGCGGCGTTCTTCGCGCTGCTGGGCGGGTTGATCCTGAACCTGATGCCATGTGTGTTCCCGGTGCTGGCCATGAAGGCCGCCTCGCTTGCCGGCCATGGCGGCCATGAGGCCAGGGCGCGGGGCCAGGGCATCGCGTTCGGGGCCGGCGTTCTGGTGACCTTCCTGAGCCTCGCGGGCCTGTTGATCGCACTCCGAGCGGCGGGCGCGCAGCTGGGCTGGGGCTTCCAGCTGCAGGATCCGCCGGTGGTCGCCGCCCTGGCCCTGCTGATGCTGGCCGTGGCGCTGAACCTTTCGGGCCTGTTCGAGGTCGGAACCTCGCTGCAGGGCGCCGGTACGGGCCTGGCTTCGGGCGGCGGGCTGGCCGGTTCGTTCTTCACCGGCGTGCTGGCGGTGGTGGTGGCCGCACCCTGCACCGCGCCCTTCATGGGCCCGGCGATCGGCTGGGCCCTGACCCAGCCGCCAGCGGCCGCGCTGGTGGTGTTCCTGGGCCTTGCCATCGGGTTCGCCCTTCCCTTCGTGTCGGTGGCCTTCATCCCCGGCCTCCTGGCCCGCCTGCCGCGGCCGGGGGCGTGGATGGAGACGTTCAAGAAAGCGCTCGCGTTCCCGATGTTCGCCACCGTGGCCTGGCTGGTCTGGGTGCTGACGGTGCAGGTCGGCTCCGACGCGGTGCCGCGCATACTGGGGGCCGCCATCGTGCTGGCCCTGGCCCTGTGGATCGCCGGGACCGCCCAGAAGCGCGTGGCGACGGGCGGCCGGCCGATCGTGCTGGCCAGCCTCGCGGCGGGGCTGGGCCTGATCGCGGTGGGCGGCGGGGCGTTCTGGCCGCAGTACACCCTGGCCGCGCCGACGCAGGCGGTCGGCGCCGACGCCGCGCACCTGGACTATGAGCCCTACACGCCCGAGCGCTTGGCCGCATTGCAGGCCGAGGGCCGCCCGGTACTGGTCAACTACACCGCCGCCTGGTGCGTCAGCTGCCAGGTGAACGACCGGGTGGCGCTATCGACCAAGGCGGTCTCAGAGGCCCTGACGCGCCACAACGCTGTCTACCTGAAGGCCGACTGGACCAAGCGCGACCCGGCCATTGCCGCCGAACTGGCCCGGTTCGGGCGCGCCGGGGTGCCGCTCTACCTCGTGTATGGCGCGAGAGGGGGCGAACCGGTTATCCTGCCGTCGATCCTGACCGCGGGCGTGGTGGTCAAGGCGCTCGACGCCGCCGCCAAGCCCAGCTGACCCGCCGAGGTCCGAGATGATGTTCGATCGCCGACTGTTCCTGGCCCTGGTCGCCGTTTCGGCCCTGGCGACCCCCGCCATGGCCGCGCCGGTGATCGGCCAGCCGGCGCCGGCCTTCAGGGCGGTCGACGCCGATGGCCGGACGCGCGCGCTCGCTGACTTCAAGGGCAGAACGGTCGTCCTGGAGTGGACCAACAACGGCTGCCCCTACGTCCAGAAGCACTACAATTCCGGCCATATGCAGGGGCTGCAGAAGCAGGCGACGGCGGACGGCGTGGTGTGGCTGTCGATCATCTCTTCGGCCCCGGGCTTCCAGGGCTACCTGACCGGCCCGCAGGCCCGGCAGTGGAAGACCAAAGTGGGCGCCTTCTCCTCCGATGTGTTGCTTGACCCGAAAGGCGTGGTGGGACGGACCTATGGCGCCCGGGCGACGCCGCACATGTTCGTCATCGATCGGGCCGGGACCCTCGTCTACATGGGCGGTATCGACGACCAGCCGACGCCCGATCCCGACAGCCTGAAGGTAGCGAAGAACTACGTCACCGCCGCGCTGGCCGATGTGAAGGCCGGGCGGCCGGTAGCCCAGGCCGCATCAGCGCCCTACGGCTGCAGCGTGAAATATTCTTCGGCGGAGTGAGGCCTGACTTGAACGATCGCGACGCCGCCTGGACGGCCCTCTCCAAAGCCGCCTCGGCCGCCGGCGATCGTCGGATCGCCGGGTTGTTCGATGCCGAACCCGACCGGGTCGCGCGGTTGGGGCTGACCGCCGCCGGGCTGGAGATCGACCTTTCGAAACAGCCCTGGTCGCTGGCCGACCTCGACGTGATGCTGGACCTCGCCCGAGCGTCGGGCGTCGAGGCGGCGCGGACCCGGCTGTTCGGCGGCGAGGTGGTCAACGCCTCCGAGGGCCGGCCGGCGCTGCACATGGCCCTGCGCGCACCGGACGGGTCCGATTTCCACGCCAACGGCCAACCGATCTCCCGCGAGGTCGAGACGGTCCGCAACGCCATGCGCGCGTTCGCCGACGTCGTGCGCGCCGGCGTCCGGCGGGGCTGCACCGGCAAGCCGTTCCGCAGCATCGTCCACATCGGCATCGGCGGGTCGGACCTGGGCCCCCGGTTTGTCTGGGAGGCGCTGAAGCCACTGGCCCCGCAGATCGAACTGCGCTTCGCCGCCAACGTCGATCCGGCGGAACTGGCGCAGGTGCTGACCGGTCTCGATCCGGCCGAGACCATGGTGGTCACGGTCTCCAAGACCTTCACCACCCTCGAGACCCTGACCAACGCCGAGGCCGCCCGCGCCTGGCTGCGCGCCAGCCTGGGGACCGCCTCCGACAGCCACCTCGTCGCCGTCTCCGCCGCACCGGACAAGGCCCAGGCGTTCGGCGTGCCGGCCGACCAGGTGTTCGGCTTCTGGGACTGGGTGGGCGGCCGTTATTCGATCTGGTCGTCGGTCGGGCTCTCGTGCGCGGTAGCCCTTGGATATGACGTGTTCGCCCGGTTCCTGGCGGGCGCGGCGGCCATGGACGAGCACTTCCGCACCGCCCCGCTGGAGGCCAATGCCCCGGTGCGCCTGGCCCTGGCGCATGTGTTCAACCGCAATGGCCTGGGCCGCCCGCTGCGCGCCGTCGTGCCCTATGCCCAGCGCCTGCGCCTGTTCGCGGCCTTCCTCCAGCAGCTGGAGATGGAGTCGAACGGCAAGCGGGTCACCGCCGACGGCCAGCCGGTCCCGCGCCCGACGGCGGCCAGCGTATTCGGCGACGCCGGCACCAATGGCCAGCACGCCTTTTTCCAGCTGCTGCACCAGGGGACCGACATCATCCCCCTGGACATCCTGGCGGTGCGCACCGGCTCCGAAGGCGACCCCGCCGCCCAGACCAAACTGCTGGCCAACGCCATCGCCCAGGCCGAGGCGCTGATGGTGGGGCGCAGCGAGGCCGACGTCCGCGCCGAGCTGGCGGGCCGGCCCGCCGCCGAGGTGGACGCCCTGGCCCCGCAGCGGACCTTCCCGGGCGACCGGCCGTCCAGCTTCATCGTGCTGGAGCGCCTCGACGGCGAGCGCCTCGGCGCCCTGATCGCCCTCTATGAGCACAAGGTCTTTGTCGAGGGCGTGCTGTGGGGGATCAACAGCTACGATCAGTGGGGCGTGGAGCTGGGCAAGTCTCTGGCCACCCGCGTTCTCGCGGAGCTGGAGGGCGGACCCGCCGGCGCGCACGACCCGTCCACGGCGGCCTTGATCCGGCGGCTGACCCCGTGACTCTGGCAAACCCGGCGACCGCGCTGCGCCGCGACGCCCGCGACCACATCGTCGACCGGCTGATCGCCGAGCGGGCGCCGAAACTGGCGGGCGGCGCGGCATGGCCGATGCTGCGCCCCCTGCTGTACGCGATGCTGGACTACGGCAAGGCCCGCCGCATGGCCGATACGATCGCGCCGATGCAAGGCCGCGCGGCCCTGGACTATGTCTCCGACCTGCTGGCGCTTGAGACCCGGAGCAGCGGTCTAGACCGTGTCCCCGCCTCGGGCCGCCTGATTTTGGTCTGCAACCACCCGACCGGCATCGCCGACGGCGTGGCGGTGTTCGACGCCCTGAAGGCCACCCGGCCCGACATCTGCTTCTACGCCAATGCCGACGCCCACCGGGTCGTGCCGGGCTTCGGCGAGGTGCTGATCCCGGTGGAGTGGGTGGAGGCCAAGCGGACCCGGGAGCGCACGCGCACTACGCTGACTCTGACCCGCGAGGCCCTAGAGGCGGAGCGCTGTCTGGCGATCTTCCCGGCTGGCCGGCTGGCGCGCCGTGAGCCCGATGGCGTCCTGCGCGACCCCACATGGATGTCGTCGGCGGTATCCCTCGCCCGCAAGTATGACGCGCCGGTGCTGCCGATCCATGTGGCCGGCCCCTATTCGGCGATGTTCCACTTCTTCCACGGCTTCTCCGAGGAACTGCGGGACATGACCCTCTTCCACGAACTTCTGAACAAGCGCGGCCGCGCGTTCGACCTGACCGTCGGCCCACTGATCGCGCCGGAGGCCCTGGACGGCGATCCGGTCGAGGTGACGGTGCGTCTGAAGACCTATGTCGAGACCGGCCTGCCGGCCGATCGGGACCGGCCGTTCGCATGATGCTGGCCCCATGTTCCTGATCAACGAGGCGGCGACGGCGCGGCTGGGCGCGGCCGTGGCGGCGGTGCTGCGGCCGGGAGAGGCTGTGTGCCTGATGGGGCCCCTGGGCGCCGGCAAGTCGACCCTGGCGCGGGCCCTGGTGCGGGCCCTGACCACACCGGACGAAGAGGTGCCCAGCCCCACCTTCACCCTGGTGCAGTTCTATCAGGGCGACCGGCTCAACATCGCCCATTTCGATCTCTACCGGCTGGCCGATCCGGACGAGGCCTATGAGATCGGGCTGGACGAGGCGCTGGACGACGGAGCCGCGGTGATCGAATGGCCGGAGCGCCTGGCGGGGCGGCTGCCGCCCGACCGACTCGATATAGAGATAACGCTCGGGGAAGATGCGGGCGGTCGCGGGGTGCGGCTTCGCCCCCACGGGGCCTGGGAAGGACGTGAGCTTGAGTTCGGACCGTGAGGCCCAGAAGCATGAATTCCTGCGCGCGGCCGGGCTGGGCGACGCGCGCCGCGAACTGCTGTCCGGCGACGCCTCGACGCGGCGCTACGAACGGCTGACCGACGCGGCCGGGACCAGCCTGATCTTCATGGACCAGCCGCCGGCGGTGGAGAGTCTGGTCTGCCCACCGGACGCAACCGAAGCCGAGCGCCTGGCCCTGGGCTACAACGCCGCCGCCCGGCTGGCCGCCGGCTCCGTTGCCGCCTTCGTGGCCACGGCGGCCTACCTGCGCGACCAAGGCCTGTCGGCGCCTCGGGTGCTGGCTCATGACGTGGACGCGGGACTGGCGATGCTGGAGGATCTGGGCGATGACCTCTACGCTACGATGATCGAGGCCGGCGCCGACGAGGCGCCGCTCTATGAGGCGGCCGTGGACGCCCAGGCGCTGATGCAAGCCGCGCCGCCGCCGCCGGTGCTGGCTGCCGAGGGCGTGAGCTGGCCGCTGCTGACCTACGACACCCTGGCGCTGAAAGTCGCGACCGACACCTTCCTGGAATGGTGGCCGAAGCTGGTGGGTCTCCCACCATTGGGCAAGGCCGCGACCGCCGAATGGGACGCCCTGTGGGCGCCGGTATGGGTGCGCGGCGAGGCGGGGGCGACCGTCTTCACGCACCGCGACTACCACGCCCAGAACCTGCTGTGGCTGCCGGCCCGGGCCGGGGTGGCCCGCGTGGGGATGCTGGATTTCCAGGATGCGCTGAAAGCCCACCCGGCCTGGGATCTGCTGCACCTGTTACAAGACGCCCGGCGCGACGTCTCACCGGAACTGGAGGCGGCGATGCTGGACCGTTTCCTGGCCGCCCGGCCGGCGCTGGATCGCGAGGACTTCCTGGCCGACTACCGCATGCTCGCCGCTTCCAACGCCGCGCGGATCCTGGGGCGCGTGTTCGCCCGCCAGACCCTGCTGGGCCGGCCGCAGTACCGGGCCTTCATGCCGCGAACCTGGCGCTACCTGGAGCGCGACCTGACCGATCCATCCCTGGCCGGCCTCAAGGCCTGGTTCGACCGGCATATGCCGGAGGAGTCGCGGGCGTGATCGCCGCCATTCTTCCGGGGCCCAAGACGGCGATGGTGCTGGCCGCGGGGCTCGGCACCCGCATGCGGCCGCTGACGGACCGGATTCCCAAGGCGCTGGCGCCGGTGGCGGGCAAGCCGCTGATCGACCACGTGCTGGACCGGCTGCGCGACGCCGGCGTCGAACGGGCCGTGGTCAACGTCCATCACTTCGCCGACCAGATGGAGGAGCACCTCGCCAAGCGTGCCGATCTGGAGGTCCTGATCTCCGACGAGCGGGCGGCCCTGCTCGACAGCGGCGGCGGCATCCGCCACGCGGCCGACAAACTGGGCCGCGACCCGATCTACGTCGCCAACATCGACTCGCTTTGGCGGGAGGGCGAGACGCGAGCCCTGGAAGCGCTGAAGGCGGCCTGGAACCCAGAGGCCATGGACATCCTGCTGCTGCTGGTCCGCCGCGGCCAGGGCATCGGTTTCGAGGGACCGCAGGGGTTCCTGCGCGACGAGTCCGGGCGGCTGACCCATTCCACCGACCCCGCCTCGCCGACGCCGTTCGCCAACATGGGCGTGGCGATCCTGACGCCGCAGGTACTGGACGACCAGCCGCAGGGCGCCTTCTCGATCGTTCCCATCTGGCATCGCCTGCAGGCGCAGGGCCGGCTGCACGGGGTGCCGATGGACGGCTTCTGGATGCATGTGGGCGATCCCGCCGCCCGCGACGAGGCCGAGGCCTGGATCGCGCGGGCGGGCGCAGCCAAGTGACCGCCTTCTTCGAGCAGCCGGGCTCACGCTGGTTCAACATCCCGGCGCACCGGCCGTTCGTGGAAGACCTGGCCCAGGGCCTCTACGACGCACTGTCGCCGCTTGGGCCCCAGGCCCTGGCCGACGCGGTTGTGCTGACGCCCACCCGCCGGGGCGCGCGAGCCCTGGCCGACGCTTTCGTGCGTGCCGCGGGCGGGCGGGCGGTGCTGCCGCCCCAGATGCGGCCGCTGGGCGATCTGGAGGCCGGTGAACCGCCGTTCGAGCCGGGCGACCTGGCGCTGGACCTGCCGTCGGCGATCGAGCCCCTGCGACGACGCTTCGAGCTCACGCGGCTGGTCGCGGACCTGGAGGCCTTTGTCCCGGGCGGCCTGGCCTCGGCCTCGGCGACCCTGGAACTGGCTGACGCCCTGGGGTCGTTCCTCGACGGGCTGCAGATCGAGGGCGTCGAGATCGGCGGGCGGCTGGCGGACCTGGTGGACACCGCCGAACTCGCCGCCCACTGGGAAGTCTCCCGCACCTTCCTCGACAAGGCGCTCACGCTATGGCCCGAGCGGTTGCGCGTCCTGGGCGTGGTGGACGTCAGCGAGCGCCGCGTAAGGCTGCTCGAGCGGCTGGCCGAGCACTGGACCCGGACGCCGCCGCAGGGGGTGCTGGTGGCCGCCGGATCGACCGGCACGGCGCCGGCGACGCGGGCCCTGCTGGTGGCGGTGGCGGCGGCGCCGAAGGGCGCGGTTGTGTTGCCGGGCCTGGACCAGGACCTGGCCGACAAGGCCTGGGCCAAAGTGGACGTGCAGCATCCGCAAGGGGCCCTGAAACGGCTGCTGGAACAGGCGGGGATCGACAAGGCGCACGTGGGTGTCTGGCCGGCGTCGCGGCGCGAGCAGCCGCGGGAGCGGTGGCGCCGGCGGGTGATCAACGAGGCGCTGCGTCCGGCCGAGGAAACCGCCGACTGGCTGCGGGTGATCGATAACCTGCGGGCTGAGAGCCCCGACGCTATTTCCGAGGGCCTGGCCGGCCTCTCGCTGGTGAGCGTCCGCACCGAAGATGAGGCCGCGACCACGGCGGCCCTGCTGCTGCGCGAGGCGCTGGAGACCCCTGAGATGACCGCCGCCCTGGTCACCCCCGACCAGGCCCTGGCGCGCCGCGTGGTTGCCAAGCTGGCCCGCTGGGGCGTGGTCCCGGACAGTTCAGCCGGCGAGAGCCTGGCTGGGAGCCGCTGCGGCGTGCTGGCGGCGCTGGTCGCCCGCGCCGCGGTCGATCCGCTGGACCCGGTCACCCTGCTGGGCCTGCTGAAACACCCCTTCACGCGGCTGGGCGACAGCACGGAGCTGGAGCGCCACGCCCTGCGCGGGCCACGGGCTCGCAGCTGGGAGGCGCTGAAGGGCCGCCTGGGCAAGGCCCCCGAGGCCGTGCCGCTGGCCAAGCGGCTGGAGGCGATCGTCGGAACCCTGGCCTGGAACGAGGACGCCGACTCTCCCGCCCTCGCCGCCCGCCGCACCGCCGCCGCCATGGAGGCGCTTAGCGTCGGCGCCGACCACGCCACCGGCGATCTCTGGGCCGGCCACGGCGGCGAAGCCATGGCCCGGCTGCTGAGCGCGCTGATCTCCGACGGCGAGAGCCTGCCGGCCGTCACGCCGCGCCAGTTCGCCGATCTGCTGCAGCGGTTGATGGAGGGCGAGACGATCCGCAGCGGCGGGGCCACCCACCCGCGCCTGCGCATCCTGGGCGCCATCGAGGCCCGGCTGGTGCGTGCGGACCGGCTGGTGCTGGCGGGGCTGGAGGAGGGCGTCTGGCCGGCCGGCGCGGGGATCGACCCCTTCCTGTCGCGGCCGATGCGCAAGACGCTCGGGCTGCCGTCGCCAGAGCGCCGGATCGGACTGTCGGCCCACGACTTCGCCCAGGCCGCCTGCGCGCCGGACGTGATCCTGCTGCACAGCGAACGCCGGGAGGGCTCGCCGTCGGTGAAGTCGCGCTGGCTGTGGCGGCTGGAGACCCTGGCGCGCGGCGCGGGCCTCACCATCCCCGGCCGGTCGGAGGTGCTGGACTGGGCCCGGAGGCTGGACGCGCCGGGGGAACCCGAGCCCTGCCGTCGCCCCAATCCCAAGCCTCCGGTCGCGGATCGCCCTACCGCGCTATACGTGACGCGCATCGAGACCCTGACGCGTGACCCTTATTCCGTCTGGGCGCGGGACATTCTCAAACTTCGGGCGCTGGACCCGCCGGACCAGCCAGTGGACGCGCGGTTGCGTGGCACCGCAGTCCACGCCGCCTTCGAAAACTTCGTCCTCACTTACCCGCGCGACCTGCCGCGCGACGCTGTCGAACAGTTCGAGGCGCTGTACGTCCAGGCGCTAGCCGAGGGCGGCATGCCGCCGGAGGGGCTGGTGCGCGAGGCGGCGCTTGCCGCCCAGGCCGCGGGTTGGGTGGTGGACTGGGAGACGGAACGCCGCGCCGACGGCCGGGTGATCCACGTGGAACAGGCGGGCGCGATGATGCTGGATGTGGACGGCTCCCCCTTCCTGCTCTCCGCCAAGGCCGACCGGATCGAGGCGACGCCGGAAGGCTTTGGCAACGTCCTGGACTACAAGACTGGCGCGGCACCTTCTCGCGATATGGTCAGGAGCGGGTTTTCGCCGCAGCTGACACTGACTGCGGCCATCCTGGCGCGCGGCGGGTTCGCCGGCATCGGTCCCCTGCCGCCCGGCGAACTGACCTATGTGCAGGTGAGCGGACGGGAGCCGGCCGGAGAGGAAGTCGTCCGCGCCCGCCCTGACGGCGACAGCGCCGCCAAGCAGGGACCGCTCAACAGCATTGAGGAGGCTGAGCGCGCCATCGAGGGGCTCATCGCCCTGATCCGCAAGTACCGCGACCCGGACCGCGGTTATGCCTCGCGTACAGCCCCCCAGTACGTGCACCTCTATGCCTCTGACTACGACCATCTGGCGCGGGTCTTCGAGTGGTCCACGAGCGGCGGGGACGACGACGAATGAGCGTCCGCACCCAAGAACAGAACGCCCAGCAGGTCGCCGCGAACCCGGCGCTCTCGGCGTTCGTCACCGCCAACGCGGGCTCGGGTAAAACCAAGACCCTGATCGACCGGGTGGCGCGACTTCTGCTGGCGGGGACCCCACCCGAGGCCATCCTGTGCGTCACCTACACCAAGGCCGCCGCGTCGGAGATGCAGCGCCGGCTGTTCGCAGTCCTGGGCGAATGGTCGATCCTGGCCGATGCCGAGTTGCGCAGCACGCTCTCGAAGCTTGAGGACCGGCCCTTCCCGGCCGAGCGCCTGTCCGACGCCCGCCGCCTGTTCGCCCTGGCGCTGGGGACGCCAGGCGGCCTGAAGATTCAGACCATCCACGCCTTCTGCGAGAAGCTGCTGCGGCGTTTCCCTTTGGAAGCGGGCATCTCACCGCGCTTCCGGGTGATGGACGATCCCGCCGCGACGGCCCTGTCGATCCGGGCCCGGGCCAGCGTGGCGCGCTATGCGCTCGAACATCCCGGCGAAATAGCCGACGCCTACGCCCGGCTGTCGGTGCGCCTCGACTTCGGGGCGTTCGAGGAGATGTTCAAGCAGTTCGAGACGCGCCGCGGCGAACTCTCCGCATTCTTCGGCCGAGTCGATGGCATAGCAGGAGCTGTGGGGTGGGTCTGGCGGGCGGTAGACGTTCCTGCGGGAAGCACACCGGCCTCGCTTGGCGCCGAGGCCATGGCGCGGCTCGACAGGTCCGTCTATCAGCTCGCGGCAGATCATCTCCGGCGGGGCGCGAAATCCGACACGGACCGGGCCGCCACCCTCCTTTCGCTGATGTCGGGCGACCCACCGGACATCGGCGCGGCGCTGAACCTGTTTTTCACCGCCCGCGGCGAGGGCGAGGGCGCCAAGTGGCTGCTCAGCTCCGCCGTCCTCAAGGCGGCTCCGGAGGTTCAGTACCTGCTGCTGAGCGAGCAGGCGCGGCTGGAGGGCGAACGCCAGCGAATGCGCGCCGCCGCGGTTGCCCGAGACAGCCTCGATGTGCTCGCCCTCGCTGAGGCCTACCTGACGACCTATGCGCTGGAGAAGGCGTCGGCCGGCGCGCTGGACTTCGCCGACCTGATCGAGAAGGCTCGCCACCTGCTGCGCGACCAGCCAGCGGCCGCCTGGGTGCTCTACAAGCTGGACGGCGGAATCGACCACATCCTGCTGGACGAGGCGCAGGACACCGCCCCGGATCAGTGGAAGATCATCGACGCCCTGGTGGATGAGTTCTTCTCCGGCGCCGGAGCCAGCGGCGGGAACCGGCAACGCCAGATGTTCGTGGTCGGCGACGAGAAGCAGTCGATCTACTCGTTCCAGGGCGCCCAGCCGGAACAGCTGATCCAGAAGTTTCAACTCCACGCGGGCCGGGCCGTGGAGGCGGGCTTCGACTTCCGGCGACTGGAGCTCCGGACTTCATACCGATCGACGCCGCAGGTTCTGTCGTTTGTCGACAAGGTGTTCGCCCGCCCGCCCCTGGCCGCGGCCATCCAGTCGCGCGAGGGCGCCGAGGAAGTGCGCCACGTTGCCAACCGCTCACAGCCCGGGTGCGTCGAGGTGTGGGACCTAATGCTTGAGCAGCCCGGAGCCCGGCGCGAGGCCTGGGACGCGCCGGTGGACCTCGAGCCCGAGACCAGCGCCAACCGCCGCCTCGCCGGGCGGATCGCCCGCGAGATCAAGGCGATGATCGCCCGGGGCGAGGCCGTGACCGACAAGGAGACTGGCGAACCTCGCGCGGCCCACGCTGGGGACGTCCTGATCCTGGTACGCCGCCGCGGAGTGCTATTCGAGGAAATCCTGCGGGCGCTGAAGCAGGAAGGCGTGCCTGTGGCCGGCGCCGACCGGCTGGCGCTTTCCGAGCACATCGTGTTCCACGATCTTCTGGCGATGGCGCGGTTCGCCTGTTTCCCGGAAGACGAACTGACCCTGGCCGCCCTGCTCAAGAGCCCGTTCTGCGGGCTCGACGACGACGCGCTCTATGCGCTGGCCCATGGACGCGGGCGCGAGAACCTGTGGCCGCGCCTGCGCCACCGGGCCGACGGCCACCCCGCCTGGACCGAGGCGCTGGTCACGCTGGGCGCGCTGACCGATCTGGCCCGGACCTGCCGTCCCTTCGAGTTCTATGCCCGCTTCCTGGGGCGCGTGCGACCCGACGGGCGCTCGATGCGCCAGGCCCTGCTGCGCCGGCTTGGGTCCGAGGCCCAGGACGCGTTGGACGAATTCCTCAGCCAGGTGCTCGCCGCCGAGCAGCGCGGCGTTCACGACCTGGAGCGCCTAGCCGCCGAGATGGCGCGCCTGCAGATCATCGTCGGCCGCGAGATGGACGCGGCACGCGGAGAGGTGCGGGTCATGACCACCCACGGCGCCAAAGGCCTCGAGGCGCCCATCGTCTTCCTGCCGGAAACCACCGTCGAGTTGACCGGGCGCGGATCGGGCCTGCTCAGCATCATGGGAACCGGCGGCGACGACGGCTTCCTGTGGTGCACGTCCAAGGCGCGAGATTGCACTGCCACGGCCGACGCCCGCGAAGCGCGGACAATGCGCGAGACCGATGAGGCTTACCGCCTGCTCTATGTGGCCCTGACGCGCGCCCGCGACCGGCTGGTGATCTGCGGCCGGGCCAAGGCCGACTTCAAGGCCGACACTGTAGCCGGCTGGTGGGGGGCGATCCGCGACGCGCTGGCCGCCCTTGCGGACGAAGTACAGGAGGTCGAGACGCCAGAAGGCAGGCTCCGCCGCTATGGCCCCACCCCGGACACGCGCCCGCCCGCGCCGGTCGATGCAACCGCGGTCCCGGCGCCTCTGCCACCCTGGGCCCACGCCGTCGCGCCCGCCGAGGCCTTTGCCCGCTACGCCTCGCCATCGGACCTGGGCGAAGGGGCGGCCGTGGCCGCGCCGTCTCCTCTGGCGGCGGCCGAGGGACTGGGGCGCTTCCGGCGCGGCGACCTGATCCACCGACTGTTGCAACTGCTGCCGGACATTCCCGCCGCCGAACGGGCCGCCGGCGCCGCGGCGCTGCTGGCCCGCGAGCTGGATCTCACCGACGACCACCGCGCCGAGATGGCTACGGCCGCCCTGTCGGTGCTGGAGGACGCCCGGTTCTTGGAGGTGTTCGGCGACGGCTCCCGCGGCGAGGTCGCCATCGCCGGGACCGCACCGACCCTGCCGCCGGGCCTGCGGATTTCCGGCCGCATCGACCGGCTGGTGGTGCTGCCGCAGCGGGTGCTGGTCATCGACTTCAAGACCAATCGACCCTCACCCGCCCGCATCGAGGAGGCCGATCCAGCCTATCTGCGCCAGATGGCGCTCTACGCCGCCGTGCTCGCCGAAATCTTCCCCGGACGCCAGATCGAACCCGCCATTGTCTGGACCGACGGTCCGAAGCTGATGCCGGTTCCAGAAAACCTGTGGGTGCAAACCCTTGCCGACCTCAGGCGCGCCGGTTGATACAGTCGGGGACCCCGCCTACATGCGCGGATCAGCAAGCGCGGACCGGCGTCGCCGTGTAGCCCCGCGCAGAGGAGTTTCAAGCCATGGCCACCGTCAAGGTCACCGACGATTCCTTCCAGGTCGACGTCCTGGGCTCGTCCCAGCCGGTCCTGGTCGACTTCTGGGCGGAGTGGTGCGGCCCTTGCAAGCAGATCGCGCCGGCCCTGGAACAGCTCTCCGACGAACTGCAGGGCAAGGTGACGATCGCCAAGCTCGACATCGAACAGAGCCCGACCACCCCCTCGCGCTACGGCGTGCGCGGCATCCCCACCATGATGCTGTTCAAGGACGGGCAGATGGCCTCGATGAAGGTCGGCGCCATGCCCAAGCAGAAGATCCTCGAATGGCTGACCGAGGCCGGCGTCGCCGCCTGACGGCCATCTGAAAGGCGGCAGGACGGTGAAGCTCTATTCAGAAGATCTGTCGCCCTTCAGCGCCCCGGTCCGATTGGCGATCTACGCCAAGGGACTGGACATTCCCATCGGGCCGCCGCCGGGCGGCCCGAGGAGCGAAGCCTACACCAAGGTCTCGCTCACGGGCCTGGTGCCATGCCTGATCCTGGACGACGGCACGCCGCTCCCCGAGTCCATGGTGATCCTCGACTACCTCGAAGACCGCTTCCCGACGCCGCCGCTGAAGCCCGCCGGGCCCGAGGCGCGGGCGCGCGAAGCGCTCATCCGCCGGTTCGCCGAGACCGAGCTGCTGGTGGCGCAGGTGGAGCTGTTCCACAAATTCGGGTCTGACGAGGTCGCGGCCGCCGCAGCCCTCGCGCTCGCCCACTTCGAACGCGGCCTCGGACTGATCCAGGGGCTGATGGCCGATGACGGCTTCATCGTGGGTCCGGCCCTCACCACCGCCGACTGCGTCCTGATCCCGGCCCTGATGGGGGTGGCCATGGTGGCCCCGGTCGTCGGGCGCCCGGCTCTGGTGGCCGACCACCCGAAGGTCGCCGCCTACGTCGCCCGCGCCCAGCAGCACCCCGCCGCTGTCCGCGTGCTGGGCGAACTCCAGGCCGCCGTCGCGGCCAGCGGTTTCAGCCTGGGATAGGCCTCAGCTCGGCCCAAACTCAGATCGGCCCAAACTCAACTAGGCCCAAACTCAACTAGGCCACGTCTCCGGGCTCATCGCCAGGACCTCGCCGGCGAAGTGCAGGCCGCCGCAGATCAGCACGTGGGGGGCGGGACCGTCGGTCTCCAGGGCGCGTGCGACGCCATCGGCGACGTTGGCGGAGGTCTCGGGCTGCAGGCCGGCGCGGATCGCGGCCTCGACCAGTTCATCCGTGCCGGCGGCGATCGGGCTGTCAAAGGTGGTGACGATCAGGCGCGGGCGCATCTCGGCGAAGGCCCGGAAAAAGCCCTCGGCGTCCTTGCGCGCGAACATGCCGGTGACCAGCACCAGCGGCCTTGGGTCCCGGTCGATGAGGCGTGACGCGGCCTCGGCCAGCGCCCGGCCCGCGTGGGGGTTGTGACCGCCATCCAGCCAGAGGTCGGCGCCGCGCGCGCGGGCCAGCGCCGCCAGCGGGCCGGCGGTCAGGCGCTGCATACGGGCCGGCCAGACGGTGGAGGCGACGCCCCGGCCCAGGTCCTCGTCGGCCAGGTCGCGGTTGAAGGTCAGCGCCGCGGCCACCGCCAGCCCGGCGTTGGCGAACTGGTAGCCGCCGAACAGGCTGGGGGCCGGCAGGTCCAACAGGCGCTCGGGCATCTGCACCAAGAGCCGGCCGCGTTCTTCCCAGGCGTCAAAATCCCGGCCCATCAGCAGCATCGGGGCCATGCGGTCGTCGGCCTCGCGCTCGATCATCTCCAGCGCCTCGTCCGACTGGCGCGCGACCACCACCGGGCGGCCGGCCTTGATAATCCCGGCCTTCTCCCAGGCGATCTTCGGCAGGCCGGGGCCCAGCAGCTCCACGTGGTCGTAGTCCACCGGGGTGATGACGCTGACCGCCGGGGCGGCGAAGATGTTGGTGGCGTCGAACCGGCCGCCCAGGCCCACTTCGACGACGCACAGGTCGGCTGGCGTCTCGGCGAACGCGAGAAATGCCAGCACCGTGGTGATTTCGAAGAAGCTGATCGGTTCACCAGCGTTGACGGCTTCGATCCGTTCCGTGAGTTCGGTCAGCTGCTGGTCGGTGATCAGCTTTCCGGCCAGCCGGATGCGCTCGGCGAAGCGCACGAGGTGCGGCGAGGTGAGCGCGTGGACCCGCAGGCCCGCCGCCTCGCCAATGGCGCGCAGAAAGGCCACCGTCGAGCCCTTGCCGTTGGTGCCGGCCACATGGATCACCGGCGGCAGCTTCAGGTCCGGCCGGCCCAGCGCCGCCAGCAGCCGCTCCACCCGGCCGGTGGTCAGGTCGATCAGGGTCGGGTGATTGGCGCGCAGCCGCTGGATCACCGCGTCGGAGGCGCGGATGGGATCGTGGCCCGGATCGAAGGAGCCCGAATCGGGTGTCAGGTCAGGCGGAAAGGCGTTCACGCCCCATCATAAGCGTCTTCAGGATCGAGCTCAGCTTTTCCGGGATGTCCTTGCGCGCGACGACCTGGTCGATCATCCCGTGCTCGACGAGAAACTCCGAACGCTGGAAGCTCGCCGGCAGGGTTTCACGGATAGTCTGTTCGATCACGCGCCGGCCGGAAAAGCCGATGGTGGCATTGGGCTCCGCCAGATGGACGTCGCCCAGCATGGCGTAGGAGGCGGTCACGCCGCCGGTAGTCGGGTCGGTCAGAACCACCACATAGGGCAGGCCCGCAGCCTTCACTTCGTTGAGCGCCAGGGTGGTACGCGCCATCTGCATCAGCGACAGTGTCCCCTCCTGCATCCGGGCGCCGCCCGACGCGGTGAAGATCACCAGGGGAACCTGCCGCTTCACGGCCTCCTGGGCCGCCTTCACAAAGGTCTCGCCGGCCGCCATGCCCAGCGAGCCGCCCAGGAAGAAGAAGTCCTGCACCACCACCATCGTCGGCTGTCCGCCGATCTCGCCATAGGCGATGGCCATGGAATCCCGTTCGCCGGTGGTCTTGCGGGCGGCCGCCAGCTTATCGACGTAGGGCGTGACATCGGGGAACTTCAGCGGATCGTCGAGCGTCACCGGCGTGGCGATCCGCTCGTACTTTCCGTCGTCGAAGGTGAAGTCGAGGCGCAGCTTGGCGCCGATGCGCATGTGACTGCCGCTGGGCGTCACCCAGAGCGCCGCCTCCAGGTCCAGGCGGTACAGCATCTCGCCGGTGTCCGGGCACTTGACCCAGAGGTTGTCAGGCGTGTCGCGCTTGGTGATGTTCCGCACGCCGGGCGCGATCCGGGAGAGCCAGCCGCGGCGTTCACGAGGATGGGCAGGGCGGGCGGGCTTTTCGTCCATGGTGCTCAAACTGTCGCCAGATCCTGGCGCGCCAGGCGCACAGCCTTAGCCAGCGCGGCCACTTTGGAAAGCACCCGTGCGGTCACGTCTTCGTTCAACGCCACGGCCTCAGCCACCTCGTCCACCAGCGCGGAGCCGACCACCACGGCATCGGCGACCCTGGCGATGGCGGCGGCGCGTTCCGGCGTCTTGATGCCGAAACCGACGGCGACCGGCAGGCCCGAGGCGCGGCGCACCCGCGCCACCTGCGGGGCGACAGCCTCGGCGTCGGCTTCCTTCACCCCGGTCACGCCGGCGACCGAGACGTAGTAGACGAAGCCCGAGGTGCGGGCGACGACCACCTTCAGGCGTGCATCGTCGCTGGTGGGGGTGGCCAGGCGGATCAGCGAGATGTCGTGGGCGTCGCAGGCGTCGGCCAGCGGGCCGGACTCTTCAGGCGGCGTGTCGACGATGATCAGGCCATCGACGCCGGCGGCCGAAGCATCCCGCGCGAAGGCCTCCAGGCCCCAGGTGATCAGCGGGTTGGTGTAGCCCATCAGGATGACCGGGGTGGTCTGGTCGCCCTCGCGGAAGGCACGCACCTGGTCCAGCGTGCCCTGCAGGGTCATGCCCTTGCTGAGCGCCCGCTGCGCCGCGCGCTGGATCGGCGGGCCCTCGGCCATGGGATCGGAGAACGGGAAGCCGACTTCGATCAGGTCGGCGCCGGCGCCGGGCAGGCCCTTGAGAATAGCCAGCGCGGTCGCCGCGTCGGGATCGCCGGCCATGACATAGGGCACGAAGGCGGCCCGGCCCTCGGCCTTCAGCGCGGCGAACCGCGCCTCGATGCGGGACTTACTCAAATTGCTGGCCCCCTAGATCGTACGGCCAAGATGCGCGGCCACGGTGTTCACGTCCTTGTCGCCGCGCCCGGAGAGGTTCAGCACCACGATGCCGCCCTTGCCCACGTCCTTGGCGATGTCGCCGATGCGGGCCAGGGCGTGCGCGGTCTCGATAGCCGGCAGGATGCCCTCCAGCTTCGACAGCAGCATGAAGGCGTCCAGCGACTCGGCGTCCGTCGCCGACAGATAGGTGGCGCGACCGACGTCGTGCAGCCAGGAATGTTCCGGCCCGATGCCGGGATAGTCGAGGCCGGCCGAGATGGAATGCGCCTCCTCGATCTGGCCTTCGCGGTCCTGCAACAGGTAGGTCAGGTTGCCGTGCAGCACGCCCGGACGGCCGCCGTTGATGGCCGCCGCATGCCGGCCGCTGTCCAGGCCAGACCCCGCCGCCTCGACGCCGATGATCTTGACGCCCTCGTCGTTGAGGAACGGGTGGAACAGGCCGATGGCGTTGGAACCGCCGCCGACGCAAGCTACGACCGCGTCGGGAAGTCGACCCTCCATCTCCAGAATCTGCGCACGCGTCTCGCGCCCGATGATCGCCTGGAAGTCACGGACCATCGCCGGATAGGGGTGCATGCCCGCCGCTGTGCCGATCAGGTAGTAGGTATCGTGGACGTTGGTGACCCAGTCCCGCAACGCCTCATTCATGGCGTCCTTGAGGGTGGCCGAGCCGGAGGTCACCGGCCGGACTTCGGCGCCCAGCAGGTTCATCCGGAAGACGTTGGGCTTCTGCCGTTCCACATCCACCGCGCCCATGTAGACGATGCAGGGCAGGCCGAAGCGGGCGCAGACCGTGGCGGTGGCGACGCCGTGCTGGCCGGCCCCGGTCTCGGCGATGATCCGGGTCTTGCCCATCCGCATGGCCAGCAGAATCTGGCCCATGCAGTTGTTGATCTTGTGCGAGCCGGTGTGATTCAGCTCCTCGCGCTTCAGGTAGATTTTCGCACCGCCGAAATGCTCGGTCAGGCGGGCGGCGAAGTAGAGCGGGCTGGGGCGGCCGACGTAGTGGATCAGGTAGTCGGCGAGTTCGGCCTGGAAGCCCTCGTCGGCCTTGGCCGCCGCATAGGCCGCGTCCAGGTCATGGACCAGCGGCATCAGGGTCTCGGGCACATACTGGCCGCCGTAGTCGCCGAAGCGCCCGCGGGCGTCGGGGTAGGCGGCGTAGTCGTTCGGGATGGCCGGTTGAGCGGTGTTTGGCGCGTTCATCGAGATTCTGTACTGGTCTCAGGACTGGTCTCAGGCGCGACGGACCGCGTCGAGAAACGCCGTGATCAAGGCCGGGTCCTTTAGTCCGGGACCGCGCTCCACGCCAGAGGAAACGTCAACCAGCGGCGCGCCGGAGGCCGCGATCGCGCCCGCCACATTCCAGGGATCCAGGCCGCCGGCCAGGAACCAGGGCCTGGCGAACCGGCGGCCGGCCAGCAGGGCCCAGTCGAACGCGCCCCCGTGGCCGCCAGGGCGATCGGCGTCCTTCGGCGGCTTGGCGTCGAACATCAGGTGCTCGACCAGGGGGTCGTAGGCGGTGGCGGCGGCCAGGTCGGCGCTGTCGGCGACCGGCAGCGCCTTGATGATCCCCAGGCCCGAGCGCTGGCGGATCTCCCGCACCCGCGCCGGGGTCTCCTTGCCGTGCAGCTGGAGAAGATCGGGGCGCAGATCGGCGACGATGCGATCCAGTTCCACGTCACTGGGATCGACCATCAGCGCCACGATCTTCACGTTCTTCGCCCGCGCCAGCGGCGCCAGGCGCGCCGCCGCATCCGGCGCGATGTTGCGCGGGCTCCTGGCGAAGAACGCAAATCCCAGCCAGCCCGCGCCACCCTCGACAGCGGCCGACACCGCCTCCGGGGTCGTCAGTCCACAGATCTTCGTCTTAACGCTCATCCTCTCTCCCTTAATGGGGAGGGACCGCTCGCGATAGCGAGCAGGGCGCGAACGTCGCTACCGCGCCTTCAGCAGATCGCGGATTTCGCCCAGCAGCGCTTCCTGCGGGGGCGGCGGGGCCGGGGCGGCATCGGCGGGCGGCGGCTCGCGGCGGAGCGAATTCACGGCCTTCACGATCAGGAACACCACCCAGGCCACGATCACGAATTTGATGCCGGCGTTGACCAGCGCCCCGTACTGGATCGCCACGGCCTCGCTGGCCTTGGTCGCCGGGTCGTCGGCTTTGAGCACCCACTCCAGCTTGGCGAAATCGACCCCTGACAACAGCATGCCGATCGGCGGCATGATTACCTGATCGACCAGCACCTTGACGATGTCGTTGAAGGCGGCCCCGATGATCACGCCGACCGCGAGATCGACCACGTTGCCGCGCGCGATGAACTCGCGGAATTCCGAGAACATACCCATCAGACGCTCCCTGTCACGCCAGCGAGACCTCGCCGGCTTGTGCCGCAAGGAGGCGGCATATTCGCGCGCAGCGTCAACCGGCGCCCGGAGGGGGGTCAACCCTTGCGCCCGGCCTCAAGCAGGTCGCGGATCTGGATCAGCAGGGCTTCCTGCGGCGTCGGCGGCTTGGGCGGCACGACCGGCTTGCCAGCCTGTTCGTCCTCGAAGCGGCGGACGGCGTTGACGCCCTTCACCAACATGAACACCACCCAGGCGATGATCACGAACTTCAGCGAGATATTGAAGAAGTGGCCGTATTTGATCGCCACCAGCTCGTCGGCCTTGGTCAGCGGATTGTCGGCCTTCAACACCCACTGCAGGTTGGCGAAGTCGAAACCCGACAGCATCAGGCCGACCGGCGGCATCACCACGTCGTCCACCAGGCTCTTGACGATGTCGTTGAAGGCCGCGCCGACGATCACGCCGACCGCCAGATCGACCACATTGCCGCGCGCGATGAACTCGCGGAATTCCGTGAAGATGCTCAAGATGCGAGCCCTCCGAAAGCTGAACTATTCGTCGTCGGCGTTCAGCCGCTCGCGCAGCTCCTTGCCGCTCTTGAAGAAGGGCACGTGCTTGGCCCGCACATCGACGGGCTCACCCGTGCGCGGGTTGCGGCCGGCGCGCGCCTCACGTGAACGCACCGAGAGCGCCCCAAAGCCGCGCAGCTCCACGCGGCCGCCGTCCTCCAGCGCCTCGATCATCCGCTCAAGAATCACACCCACCACGCGCTCGATGTCGCGCTGGGTAAGATGCGGATTCTCCTCCGCGAGCGTCGCGATGAGTTCGGATTTGATCATTAGGCCCCTCGAACTTGCGCGACCATGGGCGAAGGCCGCACGCGGATCAAGGCGCAAAAGCCGGTTTGGCGCCCTGCCGTCAAGCTTGCTGAACACCGCGCCGCCGCGGTCGGCTACGGCGTAAACGAAAAGCGGCGGACCGGTTGCCCGATCCGCCGCCCGCAATCCGCGCGTGTAGCGTGGACTATTCCTTCTGGGCCTTCTCGCGCAGGGCCGCGCCGAGGATGTCACCCAGCGAGGCGCCGGAGTCCGAGGACCCGAACTTCTCGATGGCTTCCTTTTCCTCGACCATTTCCAGGGCCTTGACCGAAAGCCCGATACGGCGGGCCGCCTTGTCGACGTTGGTCACCTGGGCGTCCAGGCGGTCGCCGACGGCGAAACGCTCGGGGCGCTGGTCGGCGCGGTCGCGGCTCAGGTCCGACTTGCGGATGAAGGCCGACATCGGCGCGTCATCCTCGCCGAACTTCACTTCGATGCCGCCCGAGGTGATCTCGGTAACCGTCGTGGTGACGGTCTGGCCCTTGCGGTAGGTGTCGCCCTGCAGCGGGTCGCCGCCGAGCTGCTTGATGCCGAGCGAGATGCGTTCCTTCTCGATATCGACGTCCAGCACGCGGGCCTTGACGGTCTCGCCCTTGGTATATTTGGCGATCGCCTCTTCGCCGGGGGTCGCCCAGTCCAGGTCGGACAGGTGGACCATGCCGTCGATGTCGTTCTCCAGGCCGATGAACAGGCCGAACTCGGTGGCGTTCTTGACTTCGCCCTCGACGGTCGAGCCGATCGGGTGAGCGGCCACGAAGGCGTCCCACGGGTTGGCCATCGCCTGCTTGAGGCCGAGCGAGACGCGGCGCTTGGACGGATCCACGTCGAGCACGACCACATCGACTTCCTGCGAGGTCGAGACGATCTTGCCGGGATGGACGTTCTTCTTGGTCCACGACATTTCCGAGACGTGCACCAGGCCCTCGACACCGGCTTCCAGCTCCACGAAGGCGCCGTAGTCGGTGATGTTGGTGATGCGGCCGGTGAACTTCGCGCCCACCGGGTACTTGGCTTCCACGCCGTCCCAGGGATCGGACTGCAGCTGCTTCATGCCAAGCGAGATGCGCTGGGTGTCGGGGTTGATCTTGACGATCTGCACCTTGACCGTGTCGCCCACCGCCAGCACCTGGCTCGGGTGGTTGACGCGCTTCCAGCTCATATCGGTGACGTGCAGCAGGCCGTCGATGCCGCCCAGGTCCACGAACGCGCCGTAGTCGGTGATGTTCTTGACGACGCCTTCGCGGACTTCACCCTCAACCAGCTGGCTGACCAGCTCGGTGCGCTGCTCGGCGCGGGCTTCTTCCAGGATGGCGCGGCGCGAGACCACGATGTTCCCGCGGGGACGATCCATCTTCAGGATCGCGAACGGCTGTTCCTTGCCCATCAGCGGGCCGACATCGCGCACCGGGCGGATATCGACCTGGCTGCCCGGCAGGAACGCCGAGGCGCCGCCCAGGTCGACGGTGAAGCCGCCCTTCACGCGGCCGACGATGGCGCCCATCACCGGCTCGTTCTTCTCGTAGACGCCTTCAAGGCGTGTCCAGGCCTCTTCACGACGGGCCTTCTCGCGGCTGATGACCGCTTCGCCCATGGCGTTCTCGACGCGCTCGAGGAACACCTCGACGTTGTCGCCAACCTTGAGCGGCTCCTTCGACTCGCCTTCGCCGACGCCGAATTCCTTCAGCGAGATGCGGCCTTCGGTCTTCAGACCGACATCGATGATCGCGAAGTCCTTCTCGATCGCCACGACCTTGCCGTGGACAACCTGGCCTTCCATGAAGTCACGTCCGCCGAGGGACTCGTCGAGCAGCGCGGCGAAATCGTCACGCGAGGGAGACAGGCTCATATCGTCAGCCATGGGTTCTTTCGTCTTCAAATGGCCATGAGCCCCGCACACCCATGGGTGTCGGACGGAGTCCCGCTGGCCGGGTTAAGGGTTGCGACCGAAGACGCGAGGCCAATTCCAAGGAGAAAAGGGTCTCACGTCGTGAAATTTGCCCGCGGTCGTACGAGGGAAAGGCGCGTTTGGATTGCCCTACTGGGATGACTCCCAACGGGCTCGCGCCACCTCGACGATACGACGGGCCGCATCGGCGGCCTGCTCTATAGTCATTTCAGTCGTATCGAGCAACTGCGCGTCTGGGGCGGCCACCATGGGTGCGGTGTCACGGCCTCCGTCGCGGGCGTCGCGCCTGCGGATATCGGCCAGCACGTCCTCGTAGGCGACGACCTCGCCCTGCGCCGTCAGCTGCTTCCAGCGCCGTTCCGCGCGGACCTCCGGCGTGGCGGTGACATAGAGCTTGGCCGGCGCGTCCGGGCAGATCACCGTGCCGATATCCCGCCCGTCCAGGATCGCGCCGCCGTCCTGATGGGCGAAGCTGTGCTGGAACGCCAGCAACGCGTCGCGGACCCTGCGGTGGATCGCCACCCGGCTGGCCAGCTCGCCCGCCGCGCGGGTGCGCAAGGCCGGATCGTCGAGCTGGCCGGCGGTCATCAGGGCCGCGATCGACCCCGTTGCGCCCTCGTCGTCCAGGCTCTCCCCGGCCCGCTGCGTCAGCACGCCCACGGCGCGATACAGCAGCCCGGTGTCCAGCACCGGCAGCCCGAACGCACGGCCCAATCGCATCGCGATGGTCCCCTTGCCCGACGCCGCCGGCCCATCCACCGCGATCACAAAGCGCCCCATCACGCGGCTCCGCACCTCCTCTCCCCCGCGAAGCGAGAGGGAGAGGGTCGGGAGAGGGCCGGCGCAGGACGGCGCGCGCCGCTCCCGGCAGGGCGAGGGCCCTTGATCCACCGCGTTCGAGGTTGAGAGGCCCAGCCGGCCCTCTCCCTGCCCTCTCCCTCTCCGCTGCGGCGGGGAAGAGGCGGCGGCTCGACAGCCCCTGCGAACATCACGCCGCCGCCGGATGCGCTTCGGTGATCTCGGCCCCCAACCCACGCATCAGCTCCACAAAGCCCGGGAAGCTGGTGGCGATCATGCCGGGTTCGTCGACGGACACCGGCGCCTCCGCCGCCAGCCCCAGGATCAGGTGCGACATGGCAATGCGATGGTCACCGTGGGTGGTGACGCTGGCGCCGCCGGCCACCAGGTGATTGCCGCGCTTGGCGCCGATCACCGTCAGGGTCTCCGGCTGTTCGTCGATGCCGATGCCACAGGCGGCCAGGCCGGCCGACATCAGGGCGATGCGGTCGCTTTCCTTCACCCGCATCTCGCCGATGCCGCGCATCACCGTCTTGCCGGAGGCGAAGGCCGCCGCCACCGCCAGGATCGGATATTCGTCGATCATCGAGGGCGCCCGCTCCGGCGGGACCTCGACGCCGACCAGCTCGGAGTGGTGGGCGGTCACGTCTCCAACCGTCTCCCCACCCTCGTCGCGCACATTGGTCACCGACAGGTCAGCGCCCATCTCGCCCAGGGTGTCCAACAGGCCGATGCGCGAGGGGTTCAGCAGCATCCCCTGCACCGTCACCTCCGAGCCGGGCACGATCAGGGCCGCCACCAGCAGGAAGGCCGCCGAGGAAGGATCGCCGGGCACTCGAATCTTTGTTCCCGTCAGCGTCTGGCCGCCCGGCAGCAGGATGTGGCGTCCGCCGCCCACCTCGCGCACCTCGACCTCGGCGCCGAAGCCCCGCAGCATCCGCTCGGTGTGGTCGCGCGTGGCCTCCGGCTCGATCACCTCGCAGCCGCCTTCTGCCTGCAGGCCCGCCAGCAGCACCGCCGACTTCACCTGGGCCGACGGCTCCGGCAGAGTGTAGACGATGCGCGTCAGATGGCCGCCCCGCAGGGTCAGGGGCAGGCGCCCGCCGGCCCGGCAGATCCAGCGGGCCCCCATCTCGCCCAGCGGCTTCAGCACCCGGTTCATCGGCCGGCCGCGCAGCGACAGGTCGCCGGTGAAGGTGGCCGCCAGGTCGAAGCCCGCCGCCGCGCCCATGATCAGCCGCACGCCGGTGCCGGCGTTGCCGCAATCGACCACATCGGCCGGCTCGGAGAAGCCGCCACGGCCCTCCACGCGCCATCGTCCTTCACCCAGCCGCTCGACGCCGGCCCCGAAGGCGGCCATGGCCGCGGCGGTGCGCTTGACGTCGTCGCCCTCGAGCAGGCCGTCGATCTCGGTGGTCCCGCGGGCCAGCGCGCCCAGGATGAGCGCGCGGTGGCTGATGGACTTGTCCCCCGGCGTCCGCACGGTCCCTTTCAGGGGACCCGCGCGCCTGGCGGTCAGTTGGGCCGCCGTCATATTCGAAAACGCGCCTCCGGAATCGGGCTGATCATAAAGCGCGGATGCTTTGACAGCCGCCTTCCTGCATGGCAAGGGACGCCGCCTTTCCGCGAAACCCGCAATAATCACCTTCATTCTTAGAGGTTGCCGCCTTTGGCCGATCCCCAACTGGGCACCAAGCAAATCTGCCCGAACTGCCAGGCTAAGTTCTACGATCTCAGCAAGCGCCCCGCGCACTGCCCGAAGTGCGCCTCTGAGTTCGATCCCGACGAAGCCGTGCGCAACCGCCGCACCCGCGCCCGCACCATCATTCCGGAAACGGATGAGGCCGAGGATCAGGTCGTCGCCAAGGAAACCGACGAGGACGAAGAAGAGGAAGAGGCCGTCACGCCCGAACTGGACGCGGTGGTCGATGACCCGCCGATCTCCAGCGACGACGACGACGGCGCCGATGACCCGGCCCCGACCAACGTCTCCGAAGACCTGGGCGAGTTCACCGACGAAGAGGAAGAGGCCGACGACGCCGACGTCCCGTTCCTGGAGGACGAGGACGAAGACGAGTTCGACGAGACCGAGATCGACGGCCTGCCCGGCGAGGGCGACGACGACCGCTAAGGGTCAGGCGCTTTGCCCGCGTCAAAAAAGCCGGAAACTTCGGCTTGATCGCAGCGGGGCGTTTGACTAGGTTCCGCGCCTTCCCGGGGGCCAGCCCTTGGGAAGACCCGGACTCCGGGGCTTTAGCTCAGCTGGTAGAGCGCTTGCATGGCATGCAAGAGGTCAGCGGTTCGACTCCGCTAAGCTCCACCATGAAGGCCCGCAGCTAGCGCTGCGGGCCTTCGCCTTTTCCGGGCGGCGGTTGCGTGGTAAAACTGCACGCGATGAAGCCGGAACCCGCCATATTCGATGTCCCGGACGAAGAGCACGACGCTCGCCGCCTGGCTGACGCCTTGGCTGACGTGGCGGCGGGTCGCGTGATCAGCCACAAGGCGATGAAAGCCTGGCTTCTGTCCTGGGGCACACCCGACGAGTTGCCGCCGCCGCAAGTCGGCGACTGAGCACTTGCCGCAAGTCGTCTGGACGCTCGGCGCGCGGCAAGACGTTGAGCGGATTCGGGACTATATCGGCCAGTTCTCGCCCCTGTCAGCCCACCGCTTCGCCCTACGCCTTGTGACAACCGGGGAGAGCCTGAGTGAGTATCCCCTGCGGGGTCGGCCCGTCAGCGGCGGGATCCGGGAACTGACCATCGTGGCCCCGTATCTCATTCAGTATCGCGTAGAGAACGATGAGGTCGAAATCCTGACCATCCGTCATGGCGCGCGCCAGTGACCAAGCGAAGGACTATTGTCCGTAGTCCACGCCTGGGGCGAGCCAAGGAAGGCGTGCGTGTCCCGGTTTCCGAAGCGATTTCAACCCGAGGCTTCGATCTTCATGCGAGCGCCTGATTTTGAACTGGATGGCTGGTGCCTGGAGGATGGCGAGCAAAGGCACAGGGAGACGCCATCGACCTTCCCCATCCCGGATTTACAGGTGCGCGAAATCCTCCAGCCGGGGGACTTCGCCAAGCTGATCTTCAAGATCGCCGTCGATGACGACAACGATCCCGAGCCGATAGAACGGATGTGGGTGATTGTCCGCGAACGGACACCGACCGGCTACATCGGGATGCTCGACAACGAGCCGTCAGCCATTTCCGAGAACGATCAGTTTTGGCGTGGAAGCGAGTTGCCTTTCGAGCCTCGCCATATCATCGCGGTTCAACATGCGAACCCAGACAGCCTGGCTCTCGCAGCACAACCTGCGCCGATCCCCTGGGCACGCGCCTAAGGCCACTGTGAGGTTCCCAAGCCTCGCCCTGACTGCTACATCTGCCCACCTCAACTGTAACATTCAGTCGAAAAAAGCCTTGGAAAATCAGTGGGTGCTTCGTATCCGCTAAGCTCCACCATGAAGGCCGCATCCGAAAGGGTGCGGCCTTCGCCTTTTGGGGCGCGTGGTTTGGTGGGCGCTACCGGTCGTGCTAGCTTCGCGCGGATGAAACCAGAACGCTCCATCTTTGACGACGTCGATGATGCGGCTGACGAAGCCGCCATGATCGAAGGCGAGGCGGATATCGCCGCGGGACGCGTGATCAGTCACGAGGCCATGAAGGCGTGGCTGTTGTCCTGGGGAACCGCCGACGAACTGCCCCCGCCACAGGTTGGCGACTGACGGCATTGCACCCGATCGTCTGGTCGCGGCGCGCGCAACGCGATCTTGTGGGAATTCGCGACTATGTCAGCCAGTTCGCCCCCTTGGCCGCGCAACGCCTCGCTGCGCGCTTGGCCTCGGCGGCCGAAAGCCTGTCCGATCATCCTCTTCGCGGTCGATCCATCGGCAGGGGCCGTCGCGCACTCGTCGCCATTCCGCCCTACCAGATCCGCTACCGGATCTTGGGTGAGGTCGTCGAGATCATCACCATCCGTCACGGCGCCCGCGAACCTGAGTAGGGCGCAAGGTTGACGTCGGCGTCTGAGGCGTAGCGCACGAGGGGTTGGGTATGGTGTCCCGGCAACTGCCGTCCTGGTGTCCCGGCAACTGCCGTCCTACAGCCAAGCCCCGCCCATTTTGGCCCACCCCACCGGGACTACTGGCCCGCGATGGCTGTCAGTGGGCTCTCTCGCAAGCGGGCCTTCGCCTTTTGGGGGGTAGGTTTTGTGTGTTAGGCTGACCGCATGAACTCTAAGGCGACCAACATGCCGCGGGCGGCGCTCCCGGATGTGGACGCCGACATCGATCAGTTCCTGGTCGACCACCACGATGACGTCGCGGCGAAGCTGGCTGCCGGGCGCGAGCAGATCGCGCGCGGAGAGGCGTCGCCGCTTGAGCCGCTCGACGCGCTGTTGCGCGACGTCCGCTCAGGGCTGTAACGGCCACTCCGCTGCATGGCACGAATCCTTCGCGCGGCGCTTGCGCGCGCCGACCTCCTCGACATCTGGACCCATATCGCCGGCGAGAGCTCGCCCGCCATCGCCGACACCTTCCTCGCCCGCATCTACGGCGCCCCGGATAGCGCCCCAAATCATGTCGATGGAGGTTCGGGCGACGCCTCGGGACCTAGGGTTAAGGTGTCCCCGCAAATCTCCCTGTCCCGGGAACTGCGTAGGGCCCGCCGGCAACCTGGCGCCCCTTCGCCATTTCCGGAACGGCCTGGACCTCACGGTCACACGGCGCTCAGCGACCTCGCGATGTCTCCGATCGCTCGGAACAGGGTCAGAGGATCGTCCTGCGAGGGCAGAAACCCCCGACGTCTCCAGAACGCGGCGGCTTCGGCGTCGATGGCGTTGACCAGCAGGGCGCGGCCGCCGACCAGGTCCGCCGCCGCGACGCAGCGCTGGAGGGCGTGCTTGAAGAGGCCGCGCCCGACGCCTTGGCCGGCCCAGTCCCGGTCAATGGCCAGTTGACCGAGCAGGAGGCAGGGGAGCGGGTCTGGCGGCTGGCCGGTGCGGATCGCGCGCGGCAGCGCGCTCGCCACCACCGCGGTTGGCGCGAGGCCGTAGTAGCCCGCCACCCGCCCCGCCTCGTGGACCACGATGACGGCGGTGAAGCCCTTCCTGGCGTTGGACAGGGCGCGCGTCCCCAGCCAGTGATCGAGCGCGGGCTTGCCGCAGGAAAACCGCGAGACGTCGTGGTCTGCGTTCAACGGCTCGGGCGAGGAGAGCGGCAAGGCTCAGTCCCGGTCGTCGGCGCGAGTGACCTCCCAGGGCGCGGGTCGGCGTAGCAGTTCCACCATTTCGGGGACCGCCGCCGCGGGGGCCGAGATGGCGGCGACGAAGGCCTCGAACCCGTCCGGGCTCATGCGGACGAGGGCCGCCTCCATCAGCACGTCCTCGGCCGCGCGCACGGCGGCGTCGCGCACGAACTCGGTGCGCGAGCGTCCGCGCAGCCCGGCGGCCCGGTCGATCATGGCGATATCCGCCTCGGGCAGGCGCATCGACAGCGGGTGGTCCTTGCGGTCGGCGGCGCGTGGCATGGGCAATCTCCCGAACTCAATCAACATAGCAAGTGTAGCGCGTTTTGCAATACGCCCGTCGCGCCCACGCGCACCGCTTGACCCCATCCCGGCCCTCGGACAGAACGCCGGTCATGACCCGCCTCGCCACCACCCTTGCCATCCTCTCCGTCGCCGCCCTGGCCCTGGCCGCCTGCGACAAGCCCAAGGACCGCACGCCGAACACCGCCGTCGCCCCGGCCGTCGTCGCCACGCTGCCGGCCCTGCCCGAGTGGTCAAAGGCGATGATCGGCAAGGAGAAGGCCGACCTGTTCCCGGGCGGGCTGAAGCCCTGCAAGGGCAACACCGACAACGTCGAGCAGAAATTCGCCGACGGCGTGAAGGTCGTCGGCTGGGGCTGGGACCCGGCGACCAAGGAACCGGTCCCCCGGGTGATCCTGGTGGACGTGACCGGCCTGGTGGCCGGGGCCGGGGAGACCGGCATCGCCCGGCCGGACGTCAACCGGGTGGTGCCGGAGATCAAGTCGCCCAACACCGGCTGGGCGGCGCTGACCAGCCGCACCACCGGACCCGTCGAGGCCTATGGCGTCATCGACGGCGGCAGGGCGCTCTGCACCCTCGGAAACCTGGCGTTCTGAGGGTCGGCGTTGCCCCATGGGCCTTGCTGCGTTGCGAAAGGCCGGAGCGATCCCCACATAGGGTAGGTCCGGTCGTACCGAGCCGATGCCGGGCGGTTCGGCCGGAGAGTCGCTGTCAAAGGGCTCCTTGGAATGAACCGTGGACTGATTTTCGACAGCCCGTTCCTGCTGGGCTTCGAGCACACTCGAACCCTGATCGAGCGGGCCGCCAAGGCCGCCGCCGAAAGCTATCCCCCCTACAACGTGGAGGATCGCGGCGACGGCGCCCTGCGCATCACCCTGGCCGTGGCCGGCTTCTCGCCGGACCAGCTTGAGGTGACCGTCGAGGATCGCCAGCTGGTGGTGGCCGGCCGCCGGGATGCCGGCGTCCAGGCCAAGTCCGAAGAGGCCTTCCTGCACCGTGGCATCGCCGCCCGGGGCTTCATCCGAAGCTTCGTGCTCGCCGACGGCATGGTGGTGGACGGCGCGACCCTGGAGCACGGCCTGCTCCATATCGACCTGGCGCGGCCGGAACCGGAACGACGGGTGCAATCGGTGCCCATCCGGACCGTCGGCTGAGCCTTGCGAGCCACGACCTGGGGATCGCCGACAGCCGCGGGGTCCCCTCAAATGGAAGGCGCGTGAACCCACGGCCTTTCGGAGCGTTCAGTTACATGGAGGTGGTCATGATGACGCCTGTTCTTACGACCGAAGCTTTCGCCGCCCTGGGCGGTCCCAGTCTTGTCTACGTTCGTCCTATCAAGGCGGCGGAGGTGATCGCCAGCACCTCACCGATGCAGCGTGGTGACTTCGAGTTCGAGCCTGACCAGATTCTCTATGCGGTGCACCGCGCCGACGGCGAGCGTCTGGCGGTGCTGACCGACCGCGACGCCGCCATGGCCGCGGCCCTGGCCCACGAACTGGCCCCGGTGTCGGTCCACTAAGCCGCCGACGGCCGGGCCGTAGCTTCCTGAACGAGCAGCGCGTGGACGACGTCGGCAGTGTGGGCCTGGCGCAGTTGCTGACGCAAGTTGGATTGACGCAGCAGGCGCGAGACGCTGGCCAGGGCGCGCAGGTGCTCGGCCCCGGCGTGCTTGGGCGCGAACAGGGCGAACAACAGGTCCACCGGCTGGTCGTCGATCGACTCGAAGTCCACGGGCTGCTCCAGCCGCACGAAGACGCCGCGCATCCGCTCCAGGCCCTCGAGCCGGGCGTGCGGTACAGCCACCCCATGGCCGACGCCGGTCGAGTCCGCGGCCTCGCGTTCGGCCAGGGCCTCGAGCACGACGCCGGCGTCGAGATGGAAGTTGCGCGCCGCGATCTCCGCGATCACCGCCAGAGCCTTGCGCTTGTTGGCGGCGCTGGCGCGCAAAGAGATCGCCTGGCGATCCAGCAATTCACCGATGTTCATGGCTGAGAGCACGCACCCCAAATCCGGGCGGCCCCGCTGGGGAGCGGGACGCGCGCCGGTGTCTCAAGCAATTAGTGGGCCGGACCGGGCCCCTCAGACCCGATACGGGGCCTGGCCCGTTCCGGATCAATCCAGCCGATATTTCCATCGGGGCGGCGATATACCACCGAAAGTCCGCCGTGCGCGGCGTTTCGGAACACGATTGTTTGAGCTTCGGTCAGGTCCAGTTCCATGACCGCCATGGAAACGGTCATCGACCGTACCGGTCGCTCGGTCTCGGCGATGATAATCGGCTCGAACAAGGTCTGGGGCTCGCCCATGTCCTCGTCGTCGCCTTCATCGATGTCGGTGGCCGCGATCACGAAATAGGCCGCGTTCTCCGCCTGCTTGGCCATGGCCTGGCCATGGTGACTCTTCAGCCGGTTCTTGTAGCGGCGGATGCGCTTGGAGAGCTTCTGCAGCGCCGCGTCGAAGGCCAGGTGGGCATCGCCCCCGTGCCCCTGGGTGGTCAGCTGCTGGCCGGTGGCGAGGGTGACGGCGCAATCGACCCTGAAGGCGGATCCTTCCCTGCTGACGACCACGTCGGCGCCGCCGCCGCCACGGTCAAAATACTTCGCAATGCTGGTGGTGAGTTCGTCGGTCACTCGCGTTCGCAGAGCTTCTCCGACATCGACATGCTTGCCGGTGACTTGGACTTGCATGCCATGACAACGCGCCCCGCCCGGAAAGGTGTCAAGCGGCGGTCGCTATCGCGAAAAAATGCTCGAAGGCGCTGACGATAATGTGAGCGAAGATCACCAGGACGGCGCCACTGGCGGCCACCATCGCATAGCCCAGCAGGGCGATGAGGCCGTCCCGCTGGATCAGCGCGAAGGACAGGGTGGAGACCGCCAGGGCCGGCGGTATGTTGCCCCCGGGAATCGGCAGGATCAGCACCAGGGCCAGCACCAGGATGGCCAGGCCGATCAGCCGCTCGCCCAGCGGTCCGAACAGGACGACCAGGCGCGGCCTGGAGATGGCTTCCGCCTTCTGCAGCCAGGGGATCACCCGCGGCAGGCCTTTCGCGAGGTCGGCCGTGGAGATCGTGCGGCGCTTGATGGCGGCCGGCAGCCAGGGGACGGAGGCGCCGACGATCAGCTGCGGGGCCAGCAACACCAGGGGCAAGCCAAAGATCGTGGTCCCACCCGGCGGCCAGGGCAGCAGGCAGGCCAGGCCGAACACGAACAGCAGCGCCCCGAAGGCCCGGCCCCCGAACCGCTGCATCAGCGCCTCCACGGAGATGCGCGCCTCGCTGTTGCTGGCGATCTCGGTCAGGACCGCGGAAAGCGGCAGCGGGTGCTCGGGACCGTCAGGCATCTTTCGATCATCTGGCGATTCCACGACGCTGCGCCAAGGGTCGTAACGCGCAAGGCGGCCTGCCGGTCGTGTTTATCTGCGAGCTACGCCGGTTCCTTCAGAAGGCGGCGGCGATCGACCGAGGACGGGATGCGCATCGCCTCGCGGTATTTGGCGACCGTGCGGCGGGCGATATCGACGCCGGCGACCTTCAGGATGTCGACGATCCGGTCGTCGGAGTGGACGTCGGCCTCGGCCCGCTCGGTGGCGATCAGTTGCTTGATCTTGTCGCGTACGCTCTCCGCGGAGTGCGCCTCGCCGCCCGCCGATGACTGGATGGCCGAGGTGAAGAAGAACTTCATCTCGAACACGCCGCGCGACGTGGACATGTACTTGTTGGAGGTCACCCGGCTGACGGTGCTCTCGTGCATGCCGATGGCCTCGGCGATGGTCTTCAGGTTCAGCGGCCGCAGGTGCTGCACCCCAAAGGCCAGGAAGGCGTCCTGCTGGCGCACGATCTCGGAGGACACCTTCAGGATCGTCCGCGCCCGCTGGTCCAGGGACTTCATCAGCCAGTTGGCCTGGGCGAGGCAGTCGGAGACGAAGGTCTTCTCCTGATCGGTCTTGGACTGGCCCGAAACGCGGGCGTGATAGCGCTGATCGACCAGCAGCCGCGGCAGGGTGTCGGCGTTGAGGTCCACGTGCCACAGGCCGCCCGGGCCCTCGCGCACGAACACATCGGGCTGCACCGGCGTCGCGGGCTCGCCGCCGAACGCCGCGCCGGGCCGTGGCGTCAGACCACGGATCTCGGCGATCATCTCGCGCAGATCCTCGTCGTCGACGCCGCAGGCCTTCCGGAGCGCGGAAACATCGCGGCGGGCCAGCAGGGGCAGGTTGTCCAGCAGGGCCGCCATACAGGGATCGTAGCGGTTCTGATCCTTCAGCTGGATCATCAGGCATTCGCGCACGTCGCGCGCGGCGACGCCCACGGGGTCGAAGCCCTGGATCACCGTCAGCACGGCCTCGACCTGATGCTCGGCGCAGCCCAGCCGCTCGGCGATCTCCGGGACTTCGGCACGCAGATAGCCGCCGTCATCCACCGCATCGATCAGCACGTGGGCGATGGCGGCCTGGGCCGGGGTCAGGCCGGCGACGGAAAGCTGTTCGGTCAGGTGTTCGGCCAGGGTCACCTCGCGGGTGAACGTCCCCTCCATGCCCTCGCCGTCGCGGTCGAAGCTGCCGCCGGAGCCGGCCTTGGACCAGTCGATGGCGCCGCCGGCGTCGGCGGCTTCGGGCGCATCGCCGGTGGCGCGTTCGCCGGGCGAGGCTTGGTCGTGCGTGGTGTCGAGATCGGCCCGGGCCTCGGCGTCGGCGGCGTGCTCGGCGACGGTCGGCGCCGCCGCCTCACGGACCTCGTCGGGCTGGTTCTCAGACTCGTCGCGCTGCAACAGCGGGTTACGCTCAAGCTCGGCCTCGACGAACGCCTCGACCTCAATATTCGACATCTGCAGCAGCTTGATCGCCTGCTGCAGCTGGGGGGTGATGACGAGCCCCTGCCCCTGCCGAATCTCAAGTCGTGCGCTGAGCGCCAAAAGACTGCCCCCTGGCCTGGTTCTTGCGTTCCAAGCTAGGGGGCGAACCCCACCGTCAGGTTAACGGCGGGCGATCAGGCCGCGACCGGCGCCCGTTTGGGATGACGACGTCTTCGCCCCCCGCTCCCACCCCACCTGCGCGCGGGGCGGACGTCGAAACGGTAATGGGGGCCTACCCGACCCGTGGTTTACGCTACTGTCCGGCTCAAATCGGTCCCACGGCGTGGAACGCGCGAGACGGGGGCATGGGGAGGATCCGGCACATGGCGTCACGTCGCTTCACTGTTCTGTTGATGGCCGCGACCACGTGGCTCGCGGCCGGCCCGGCTCTGGCGCAGGACCTCAAGGTCCGGCCCGGCACCGGCTCTGTCGACGCCGCGCCGGGCTCGCTTCAGGACGTGACCGCGCCGGCGCCGGTCCTCGGACCCCGGGTCGCGCCCGGCTTCGTGGTCCCGCGCTTCAACGGCAAGCCCGACTTCACCGGGGTTTGGAACAACGAGACCCTGACTGGCATCAACCGCCCGCCGGCGTTCGGCGCGCGCCTTGTCCTGACTGAGGCCGAGGCCCGGATCATTGAGGGCGCCAACGACAAACTGCTCGCCCGGGCCAACGCGCCCACGGAGGCGGGCGCCACCATCAAGGACATCGAGGCCAAGGACAGCTGCTCGGGCGGCCGCTCGGGCGCGGCCCAGGTCTGCAACTACGACGCGGCCTGGACGGCGCCGGGCGAGCGGGTGATGCGCGTCAACGGTCAGCCGCGCACCTCTCTCCTGACGACGCCGGACGGCCAATATCCGAGAGCCAAACGTCAGGAGACCGTGGCGGAACGGGAGCGGCGTGCCCGGGCGGCCGTCGGCGAGGGCGGCTCCAGCGCCGCAGAGCTGAACCGGGGTCCGCAGAACGACAACCCTGAAACCCGTGGCCTTGCCGAGCGCTGCATCGTCGTGCGGTCCGATCCGCCGATGTTCGACGGGCTCTACAACAACAATCACTTCTTCCAGATGGGGACCGACCACGTCGCCATCGTCACCGAGATGATCCACGACCTGCGGGACATCCGGCTGAATTCCACCCACCGCACGGATGGCGTGCGGCCCTGGTTCGGCGACGCCATCGGCTGGTGGGAGGGCGACACCCTGGTGGTCGAGACCACCAACCTGCCGGAGGCCCAAGCGTATCGGGGGTCGTGGCAGACCCTGAAGGTGATCGAGCGCTTCACCCTGGTCTCGCCCCAGCGGATGAACTACCGCTTCGAAATCGTCGACCCCACCCTGTGGGACAAGCCCTGGGGCGGCGAGTACGAGTTCGTGCGCGGCGGGCGAATGTTCGAATACGCCTGCCACGAGGGCAACTATGGCCTCGCCAACATCCTCGCCGGGGCCCGCGCGGAAGACGCCCGGGCCGCGGGGCCGGGCCAGGCGCCGGGGAAGCCGTAGTTAGGGCGCACGGCCGCGCCGCCGGCGTTTCCCTCCCCTTCATGGGGAGGGTGGCGAGCGCAGCGAGCCGGGTGGGGAAGTCTGGAGCAGGCTCACCGAGCCCAGTGACTGTCGAAAGGGCGGCCTAACCCGGAAATCCCGGCTTCGCGGCACGCGAAGACCGGGACCCACACGGCGCTCCGCTCCTAGGAGAGGGGAAATGGCGCAGACCGACATCCTGAGGATGCCATCGGCCCTTAAATCCCATGGTAGATTGCGAGCCTGTCGGGGAAAGCGTGTCAAGGACGCGCCTCCGGCGCGCCGCCTCGCGGCCGGTCCCGCGGACCGGTGTCGGCGGAGACGCTTTCCCCGACAGGCAAACCCCGTCCATGGATTTGAAGGGTGGAGAGGGGCAGGGGCCCGGAGGCCCGGGACAGTTCAACCTGTCACCGGAACCCTGAAATAACGCGAACGCGCGTCAAACAACGCGAAGGAGTTCGAAGTCGCGCGAAAGATATCGGAAAAGCTCTGGCGCGCTAAACTTCTGCGTGGCAACTACCGCCCTCGGAAGTTTACCCGAATTCCATTGATGGTTGCGCGCTTTTGCCGTCGGCATATTGCCTTCGCCATGACGTCCGAACCTCCAAAAGACTGCCGTCGTCATCAGGCGATATCAGCTTGCAACCCGAAAATTGCGCCGCATTAACGTGAAGAGCGAGGCCGTGTGTCTGTCTATTTTTTTGAAGACATCACCGTGGCGCAAGCGCTTGCGTATGATGCGGCGAACGACACGCTGATTTTCCAGATGACCGGCGAGTCGGCCAGCGGCGCCTCGGTGCGCTTCATGGCCGCGACGCCCACGTCCGCCGAGACCGTGCTCATCACTTCGGGCGTGACCGGTCGTGCGGTGGTGTTCGGCGCCGGCATCGTGGGCAAACAGAGTGCGATTTTCCCCGACTCCTCGACGCTCGCTGTTGGCACGACGACGGCTGACACGCCTGCCGCCTCGCAAAACAACGACGGTCTTTATGGCAACACCGGTGGCGACACCCTCCTGGGCCTGGGCGGCAATGATCTGGTCCAAGGCAACCAGGGCAACGACAGTATTTCCGGCGGCGCCGGCAATGACACGATGTATGGCGGCCAAGGCGCCGATACCATCGACGCCGGCACGGGCCTCAACTTCGCCCAGGGCAACCTCGGCAGCGACTCGATAACCGCCGCGACGTCCACCAACGCCAACACCCTCCTGGGCGGCGGCGGCGACGACATCATCGTTGGCGGTTCAGGCGCCGACTTCCTGAACGGCAACCTTGGCGACGACAGCATCACCGCAGGCGAGGGCGCCGACATCATTCTGGGTGAAGCCGGCGCTGACACCATCGAAGGCGGCGCGGGCGCAGACGTCATCAGCGGCGGCGCGGATGGCGACACCTTCAACTTCAATGCGCTGGATTCTGGAATAACGGCCGGTGCGCTCGACCAAATCCGCGACTGGCAGGTCGCCGACCGCGTGATCTTCCTGGGCGGCCCGGCGGCAAGCGCCGGAAACTACACAGAGGCTACGGCTTCGGACTACGCCACGGGGCTCAGCCAGGCGAACGCCCTGATCGCTGGCGGTACGGTTGAGTACGTCGCGACCCAGATCGGCAATGATGTGGTGATATTCGCCGACAACGGAAACACGGCGAATGTCATCGACGATGCGGTGATCCTGGTGGGCCGGACGCTCGATGACGTCTCCAGCACCAACCTCATCCCCGGCGTCGTCGGTCAGACGATCAACGGCAGCGCCGACGCTGACACCATCGCCGACGGCGCGAGCACTGCCGTTATCAGCGGCGTCGTTGGGAACGACAGCGTAGTCGACGGCGGCGCGGGCGCTGCCGTGATCAGCGGCGTCGTCGCTCAGACGATCAACGGCAGCGCCGGCACCGACACCATCGCCGACGCCGCCGGCGCCAACCTCATCCCCAGCGTCGTCGGTCAGACGATTAACGGCAGCTCCGGCGCTGACACCATCGACGGCGTCGTCGCTCAGACAATCAACGGCAGCGCCGGCGCTGACACCATCGCCGACGGCGCGAGCGCTGCCGTTATCAGCGGCGTCGT
>CALQQB010000002.1 GCA_943332615.1 Phenylobacterium deserti | reverse complement strand
CGGCTTCGCCGCTCTGTTGGCTGGGATGACAGTTTCTAAGTAGGGCCGCCGAGGGAGACCTCGGCGGCCTTTGTCATGAGCGACATGACATCTGTGTCATGACTGCAAATTAAGCTGCCTCACCCCACCGCCAAGACTAGCTTCCCCGCATCGAATTGCAGGCTTGGGGAATGGCGATGCGTCTTCAGATGGTTCTCTTTGCGGCCACAGCGGCGCTCGGCATCGTCGCGGGGGCCGGCGTCGTCCAGGCCGCGTCTGTCGAGGTCAAGGACGCGGTTGCCCGGGTCACCGTGGTCCCCGAGGACCGCAAGGACATCAAGATCGAGGTGACCCGGCCGAACGCCCAACTGCCGCTCGTGGTCCGCACCCTGGGCGACCGTACGATCCTCGACGGCAACCTGGATCGCCGTATCCATAACTGCCACAGCGCCAACGAGGGCTCATGGGTCGATGTTCGTGGGATCGGCAAAGTCGCTTGGGCCGACATGCCTCAGGTGGTGATCCACACCCCGCGCGACGTGCGTGTGGATGCCGGAGGCGCGGTGTTTGGCGTGGTGGGCCGCTCAGCCAGCCTGGATCTGAACAACGCCGGCTGCGGAGACTGGACCCTGGCCAACGTCGAGCGTGAGGCCAAGGTCAGCCAGGCCGGCTCTGGCGACACCCGCATGGGCAGCGCAGGCGCCCTGCGGATCCGGGTGGCGGGTTCGGGGGACGTGGCCGCTGCCGACATCAAGGGCCCGGTGGACGTCAACATCGCCGGCTCTGGCGACGCCATGATCAAGTCGGTCTCCGGTGCGCTGGAGGTCTCGATCGCTGGATCCGGTGACGTGTCCATCGCTGGCGGGCGGGCGACCGACATGAAGGTGTCCCTGGCCGGCTCGGGGGATGTCGACTTCCGCGGCGTGGCCGACAGCCTGCGGGCCCGGATCGCGGGCTCCGGCGACGTCCACGCCAATGAGGTCAAGGGCGCGGTCTCCAAGATGATTATGGGCTCCGGTTCCGTCCGCGTCGGCAGCTAGTGGCGATGTCGGTCGGTGAGCCCTTGACGGACGCGAGTCGCATCGGTAATAACCCGCCTCCTGTTGGACCGGCTGTGCGCAACGAAGCAATTCGAAGTGCAGACGCGGCCCGCGGAACGGCTCGAGATAGTGCTTTCATAAGCGTTTCGGGAGAAGGTCCTCGCGGGTTCGCGCGGGCCTAAGCCGTTTGTGCGGACTTTCGCGTACGGGTCTCCTGAGAAGGGGATTCGGGCTGGTCTTTGAAATGGTCGAGATCACGCGGGCGCCCCGCCGTCTGTAGGGAAACGTAAGAGCGATATGGCTCAAAACATTCGCATCAGGCTTAAAGCCTTCGATCACCGCGTGCTGGACCATTCCACCCGCGAGATCGTGAACACGGCCAAGAGGACCGGCGCCGCTGTGCGCGGGCCCATTCCTTTGCCCACGCGCATCGAGAAGTTCACCGTCAACCGTTCGCCGCACATCGACAAGAAGTCGCGCGAGCAGTTCGAAATCCGCACGCACAAGCGCGTGCTCGATATCGTCGACCCCACCCCGCAGACTGTGGACGCGCTGATGAAGCTCGACCTGTCGGCCGGCGTGGACGTCGAGATCAAGCTCTAAGGGGATTGATCCGATGCGAACCGGCGTAATCGCCAAGAAAATCGGTATGGCTCGCTTCTTCGACGAAGCGGGCACGCACGTACCGGTGACCGTACTCAGCCTCGAAGGCTGTCAGGTCGTCGCTCACCGCACCAAGGACAGGGATGGCTACGTGGCCCTCCAGCTCGGCGCGGGCACCAAGAAACCCAAGAACACCTCCAAGGCCCTGCGCGGTCACTTCGGCAAGGCTGAGGTCGAGCCCAAGCACAAGGTTGTTGAATTCCGGGTGTCCGAGGACAACCTGATCGACGTGGGCGCGGAGATCACCGCCGACCATTACCTGCCCGGCCAGAAGATCGACATTACCGGCACGACCGTCGGTAAAGGCTTCGCCGGCGCCATGAAGCGTTGGAACTTCGGCGGCCTCCGCGCCACCCACGGTGTGTCGGTGTCTCACCGTTCGCACGGTTCCACCGGCCAGCGGCAAGACCCGGGCCGCACCTTCAAGGGGAAGAAGATGGCTGGCCACCTCGGTCAGGAAACCGTCACGACCCTCAATGTCACCGTCTGGCGCATCGACGTCGAACGCGGCCTCATCCTGGTTCGGGGCGCTGTCCCCGGCTCGGACGGCGCGTACGTGAAGCTGCGCGACGCGGTGAAGTCGGCCGCCCCGGAAGGTCTGCCCATGCCGGGCGCGTTCCGTAAGGCCGGCCAGCAACCCGCCCCGGCCGCCGAGCCGGCCGTGACCGAAGCGCCGGCTGAAGCAGCCGCGGCGCCGGAAGCTGGGGATCAAGCGTAATGAAACTCGACGTCATCAAGCTGGACGGCGGGAAGGGCGGCTCAATCGAGCTGGCCGACGAAATCTTCGGCATCGAAGACATTCGCGGCGATATCCTGCAACGCGTCGTCACCTGGCAGCTGGCCAAGCGCCGCTCGGGCAACCACAAGGTGCAGGTCCGCAACGAGGTCTCTCGCACCTCGAAGAAGATGTACAAGCAGAAGGGCACTGGCGGCGCCCGTCACGGCTCGCGCCGGGCGGCTCAGTTCGTCGGCGGCGCCCGGGCTCACGGCCCGGTTGTCCGCAGCCACGCCTTCGACCTGCCCAAGAAGCTCCGCGCCCTGGCCCTGCGCCATGCGCTGTCCTCGAAGGCCAAGGCCGGCTCGCTGATCGTCATCGACAATGTCGTCATTGCCGACCCGAAGACGGCCGCCCTGCGGGCGCAACTGATGAGCCTGGGCGTCTCCAACGCTCTGTTCATCGCCGGCGCCGAGGTCGACAAGAACTTCGGCCTGGCCGCGCGCAACATCCCGAACGTGGATGTGCTGCCGAACGCCGGCCTGAATGTCTACGACGTGCTCCGTCGCAAGACCCTCGTCCTGACCAAGGACGCGGTGGCTGCGATCCAGGCGCGCTTCCAGCCTGAGGAGGCCGCGTGATGGCCGTGGAGCCCACAGCCCGTCATTACGACACGATCCTGTCGCCGGTGATCACAGAAAAGGCCACGCTGCTCTCGGAGCAGAACAAGGTGGTCTTCCGTGTGGCCGGGGACGCGTCGAAAGACGAAATCGCCGCCGCCGTCGAGGCGCTGTTCAAGGTCAACGTCACGAAGGTCAATACGATCAACGTGAAGGGCAAGACCAAGCGCTTCCGGGGCATCATCGGCCGGCGTTCCGACGTCAAGAAAGCGATCGTGACGCTGGCTGAAGGCCAGTCGATCGACATCACCACGGGGCTCTGATCCGATGGCTCTGAAGCAATTCAACCCTACGTCGCCGGGCCGCCGTCAACTGGTCCTGGTCGACAAGTCCGAGCTCCACAAGGGCCGGCCTGAGAAGTCGCTCGTCGAGGGCCTGACCAAGTCGGGCGGTCGTGGCGGCAATGGTCGTATCGCGGTCCGCTTCCGCGGCGGCGGCGCCAAGCGCCTGTACCGCATCGTGGACTTTAAGCGTCGCAAGTTCGACCAACCCGGCACCGTCGAGCGCCTGGAGTATGACCCCAACCGGTCGGCCTTCATCGCGCTGGTGAACTATGCCGATGGCGAGAAGGCCTACATCCTGGCCCCGCAGCGTCTGAAGGTCGGAGACCAGGTGGTCGCGGCGGAACGGGCCGATGTGAAGCCCGGTAACGCCATGCCGCTGCGCGGTATGCCGATAGGCACCATCATCCACAACGTCGAGCTGAAGCCCCTGAAGGGCGGCCAGATCGCCCGTTCGGCCGGCACCTACGCCCAGCTGGTCGGCCGTGACGCCGGCTACGCCCAGATTCGTCTGGGCTCGGGCGAGCTGCGGATGGTGATGGACACCTGCATGGCCACGGTGGGCGCGGTCTCGAACCCCGACCACATGAACGAGGTCATGGGCAAGGCTGGCCGCAACCGCCACAAGGGTCGCAGGCCGCACGTCCGCGGCGTCGCCATGAACCCGATCGACCACCCGCACGGCGGCGGCGAAGGCCGGACCTCGGGCGGACGTCACCCGGTCACCCCCTGGGGCAAGCCGACGAAGGGTTCGAAGACCCGCAAGAACAAGGCGACGGACAAGTACATCATCCGCTCGCGTCACGCTCGGAAGGCTCGCTAAGCCATGACCCGTTCCGTCTGGAAAGGCCCGTTTGTCGACGGGTATCTGCTAAAGAAGGCCGAAGCGCTGCAGGCGTCCGGCCGCAAGGACGTGATCAAGACCTGGTCGCGTCGCTCCACTATCATGCCGCAATTCGTCGGCCTGACCTTCGGGGTCCACAACGGTCAGAAGCATGTGCCGGTGATGGTCAACGAAGACATGGTCGGCATGAAGCTGGGCGAGTTCGCGCCCACCCGCTTCTTCCCCGGTCACGCAGCCGACAAGAAGGCCAAGAGGAAGTAGGCATGAGCAAGCAAGCCAAAGCCCGCCGGCTTACCGGCGCCGAGGCCATGGCCAAGGTCTGCAGTGTGCGCACCAGTGCGCGCAAGCTGAACCTGGTTGCCGCCTCGATTCGTGGCCTGAAGGTGCAACGCGCGCTGAACGAACTTGAGTTCAGCCACCGCCGCATCGCCAAGGACGTCCGCAAGGCCCTCTACTCGGCGATTTCGAACGCTGAGAACAACCACAACCTGAACATCGACAGTCTGGTGGTTTCCGAGGCCTTCGTAGGCAAGAACCTGATCATGAAGCGTTTCCATGCCCGCGCCCGCGGTCGTGCGTCGCGCGTCGAGAAGCCGTTCAGCGAGATCACGATCGTGGTCCGCGAAGTGGGTGAGGCCGCCTAATGGGTCAAAAGATCAATCCGGTCGGGCTCCGCCTCGGCATCAACCGCACCTGGGACAGCCGTTGGTTCGCTGACGGTCCTGAGTACGGCCGCCTGCTACATGAAGACATCAAGGTCCGCCGGCAGCTGAAGAAGCGCCTCTACCAGGCCGGCGTGTCGCGCATCATCATCGAGCGTCCGCACAAGAAGTGCCGCATCACCATCTATGCCGCACGCCCGGGCGTGATCATCGGCAAGAAGGGCGCGGATATCGAGAAGTTGCGTAAGGACGTGGCGGCGATGACCGACGGCGAGGTTCACCTGAACATCGTCGAGATCCGCAAGCCCGAGACCGACGCTCAACTGGTGGCCGAGAACATCGCCCAGCAGCTCGAGCGCCGGATCGCGTTCCGCCGCGCTATGAAGCGTTCGCTGCAGAGCGGCATGCGTCTTGGCGCCAAGGGGATGCGCATCGAGGTTTCGGGCCGTCTCGGCGGCGCGGAAATCGCGCGTTCGGAATCGTATCACGAAGGTCGCGTGCCGCGTCACACGCTGCGGGCCGATATCGACTACGGGATCACCGAAGCCAAGACGACCTACGGCATCATTGGTGTGAAGGTGTGGGTGTTCAAGGGCGAGGTCCTCGACCACGACCCGATGGCGCTCGACAAGCGACTGGCCAGCGAGAGCGGGCCGGCTGGTGAAGGCGGTGGCCGCGAACGTGGTGATCGTCCGGACCGTGGCCCCCGTCGCGATCGCCGCGAACCGGCGAACGCCTAAGGATCCGAAGAGATGCTGTCGCCGAAGAAAACCAAATACCGCAAGCAGTTCAAGGGCCGTATCCACGGCCTGGCGAAGAGCGGCTTCACGCTTAACTTCGGGTCCTACGGCCTGAAGTCGGTGGAGCCGGAACGCGTCACTGCGCGCCAGATCGAGGCGGCCCGCCGCGCGATCACGCGTCAGATGAAGCGCCAGGGCCGGGTGTGGATCCGGATTTATCCGGATGTGCCGGTGACCGGAAAGCCGGCCGAAGTCCGAATGGGCAAGGGCAAGGGCGCGGTCGACTTCTGGGCCGCCCGGGTTCACCCCGGACGGATCATGTTCGAAATCGACGGCGTGCCGGACGACGTGGCCCGTGAAGCCCTGCGCCTCGGCGCGGCCAAGCTTCCGGTGAAGACCCGCATCGTCGCCCGTATCGACGCGCCGGTCGCGGAGCACGCGTGATGAAGATTCAAGACGTCCGGGGGCTGACCCCCGATCAACTGGCCGACCAGCTCGTCACCCTCAAGAAGGAGCAGTTCAACCTGCGCTTCCAGAAGGCGACCGGCCAGATCGAAAAGACTCACCGTGTGGACCAGGTGCGCAAGGACATCGCGCGCATCAAGACGGTTCTGCGCGGCAAGCAGGCTCAGGCCTGAGGAGGACCGACAGATGCCAAAGCGAATTCTCGAGGGCGTGGTCGTTTCCGACAAGGGCGACAAGACGGTGATCGTGAAGGTCGAACGGACCTTCCTGCACCCGGTGCTGAAGAAGACCGTCCGCCGGTCCAAGAAGTACCACGCTCATGACGAAGCCAACACGTTCAAGACCGGCGAGATTGTCCGCATCATCGAATGCGCGCCGAAGTCAAAGACGAAAACCTGGGAAGTGTTGCCGACCGGCAGCGCGGCCCAAGCGTAAGGATCGACACATATGATCCAGATGCAAACTAACCTGGAAGTCGCCGACAACTCCGGCGCTCGCCGAGTCATGTGCATCAAGGTGCTGGGCGGCGCGAAGCGCCGTTACGCCGGCGTCGGTGACAAGATCGTCGTCTCCGTGAAGGAGGCGATCCCGCGCGGTCGCGTGAAGAAGGGTGATGTGCTGCAAGCCATCGTCGTTCGCACGAGGTCGGCCATCAAGCGCAAGGACGGCTCGGTCATCCGTTTCGACAAGAACGCAGCCGTGATCGTCAACAAGCAATCCGAGCCGATCGGCACGCGGATCTTCGGCCCGGTTCCCCGCGAACTGCGCGCGAAGAACCACATGAAGATCATCTCGCTCGCGCCAGAGGTGCTGTGATGGCGGCTAAGATCAAGAAGGGGGATCAGGTCATGATCCTCACCGGCAAGGACAAGGGCCGTAAGGGCGCTGTCCTGCAGGTCCTCCCCAAGGACAACCGCGTGTTCGTTTCCGGGCTGAACATGGTTCAGCGCCACACGAAGGCGTCGCAGGCCGATCCGCAAGGCGGCATCAAGCATAAGGAAGCCTCGCTCCACCTGTCGAACGTGGCCGTCGTTGACTCCAACGGCAAGGCGACCCGCGTCGGCTTCCGCGTGGACGGCGACAAGAAGGTCCGCGTCGCCAAGACGACCGGCGAGGTGATCAATGGCTGATCAAGCTTACGAACCGCGGCTCAAGACCGAGTACCGCCAGCGCATCCGTGCGAAGCTGAAGGAACACTTCGGCTACACGAACGAGATGCAGATCCCCAAGATCGAGAAGATCGTGATCAACATGGGCGTGGGCGAAGCTGTCGCCGACTCCAAGAAGATCAACTCGGCGATGGCGGACCTGGCGAAGATCGCCGGTCAGAAGCCGGTGGCCACCAAGGCTCGCCTGTCCGTCGCCAGCTTCAAGCTGCGCGAAGGCATGTCGGTCGGGTGCAAGGTGACGCTCCGCAAGGACCAGATGTACGAGTTTCTCGACCGTCTGATCACCATCGCCCTGCCGCGCGTGAGGGACTTCCGGGGCCTGAAGCCCACGTCCTTCGACGGTCGCGGCAACTTCGCCATGGGCCTCAAGGAACACATCGTGTTCCCTGAGATCAACTACGACCAGATCGATCAGATCTGGGGCATGGACATCATCGTCACCACCACTGCGAAGACCGATGACGAAGCTCGCGAGCTTCTGAAGGAATTCCAGTTCCCGTTCGTTCAGCAGCAGCAATAGCGGCGGGAAGGAAAAGAAAATGGCCAAGAAGAGCGCCGTCAACCGCAACGAACGGGTCAAGAAGCTCGTGAAGCAGTACGCCGCCAAGCGCAACGCGCTTAAGGCAACCGCCGTCAACGAGAGCCTGCCGCCTGAGGAGCGTTTCGACGCCCGCCTCAAGCTTGCGGAACTTCCCCGCAACTCGTCCAAGACCCGCATCCGCAATCGGTGCGAAGTCACGGGCCGTCCGCGCGGTTACTATCGTAAGCTCAGGATGAGCCGAATCTCGCTGCGTGATCTGGGCGCCGCCGGGCTTATCCCCGGCCTCGTCAAGTCGAGCTGGTAAGGGGAGGGACAGATGGTCAACGACCCTATTGGCGACCTGATCGCCCGCATTAAGAACGCCGCCGCGCGCGGCCGGTCCAAGGTTTCGACGCCCGCGTCGAAGATGCGTGCGCGCGTCCTCGATGTGCTGGCGGACGAGGGCTACATCCGTAGCTATCACCTGGTCGAGAAGCCGGGCGCCTTCCCGGAATTCGAGATCGAGCTGAAATATTTTGACGGCGCCCCCGTCATCGTCGAGATCAGCCGCGTATCGAAGCCTGGCCGCCGCGTCTATTCATCGATCAAGGACCTGAAGCCCGTGAAGAACGGTCTCGGGATCTCGATCCTGTCGACGCCGAAGGGCGTTATGTCGGACACTGCGGCGCGTGACGCCAACGTGGGCGGCGAAGTTCTCTGCCGGGTCTACTGATATGTCTCGTATCGGAAAGAAGGCAGTCGTCGTCCCTGCCGGGGTCACGGTGACCCTTGACGGGCAGACGGTCTCGGTGACGGGCCCGAAAGGGCAACTTGCCTGGACGGTCGCCGAAGAGATCGAAGTCAAGCAGGAGGGGGGCGAACTAACGCTCTCCAAGCGCGTCGACACCACCCGCGCGCAAGCGATGTGGGGCCTGTCGCGCACGCTGGTCGCGAACATGGTTCAGGGCGTGACCCAGGGCTATGAACAGACCCTCGAACTGGTCGGCGTGGGCTACCGGGCTGCCATGAAGGGCTCCGCGCTCTCCATGCAACTGGGCTTCAGCCACGACGTAAACATCCCGCCTCCGGAAGGGATCAGCTTCGCTGTTCCGAAGCAGACCGAGGTCAAGATCTCGGGCATCGACAAGCAGGTCGTCGGCGAAATCGCCGCTCGGATTCGCCGTATCCGTCCGCCGGAGCCCTACAAGGGCAAGGGCGTCCGTTATCAGGGCGAGACGGTCCGGCGCAAAGAAGGCAAGAAGAAGTAGGCCATGGCGCTCTCTCCCCGCACCGCAACCCTCCGCCGCGCCCAGCGCGTCCGCACTCACCTCAAGAAGGTGGCTAACGGTCGTCCGCGCCTGTCGATCTTCCGTTCGGCCAAGAACATCTACGCCCAGGTCATCGATGATGAGCGCGGCGTGACCCTGGCCGCGGCGTCTTCGCTGGAAGGCGAGAAGGCCGTAAAGGGCTCCGACAAGGACGCCGCCGCCAAGGTAGGCGCCCTGGTGGCCCAACGCGCGATCGAAAAGGGCGTCAAGGACGTCGTCTTCGATCGGGGCGGCTACCTGTACCATGGTCGGGTCAAGGCCCTGGCCGACGCCGCGCGCGAAGCCGGCCTGAATTTCTAAGGAAACGATCATGGCTCGCAGAGACGAACAGCGCGGCGATCGTCGCAATCGCAGCAACGAAGACGATCGCGACAACGAGATTGTCGAGAAGCTGGTCCACATCAACCGCGTCGCGGCCACAGTGAAGGGTGGCCGTCGGTTCTCCTTCGCCGCCCTCATGATCGTGGGCGACCAGAAGGGCCGCGTCGGTTACGGCCACGGCAAGGCGCGTGAAGTGCCGGAAGCCATCCGTAAGGCCACCGAAGAAGCCAAGAAGTCGATGATCCGCGTGCCGCTGCGCGAAAGCCGCACGCTGCATCACGACGGCAACGGCCGTTGGGGCGCGGGCAAGGTGATGGTCCGCGCGGCGCCTCCCGGCACCGGCGTCATCGCCGGCGGCCCGATGCGGGCGGTTCTCGAAACCCTGGGTGTCCAGGACGTGGTCGGCAAGTCGGTCGGCTCGTCCAACCCCTACAACATGGTGCGCGCGACGTTCGAAGCGCTGAAGGCCCAATCCTCGCCCCGCCAGGTGGCGGCCAAGCGTGGCAAGAAGGTCTCTGACGTTATCGGGCGCAGGTCCGATGGCGCGTCGGCCCCGGCCGCGACCGAAGTCGAAGGTTAAGTCGAATGGCCCAAGTCAAAGTCCGCCAGACCGGCAGCCCGATCCGCCGCAAGAGCGACCAGCGCGCCACGCTCGTGGGCCTGGGTCTGAACCGCGTCGGCCGTGTGTCCACGCTGGAGGACAATCCCTCGGTACGCGGCATGATCGCCAAGGTGAACCACCTGGTCGAGGTGGTGACCGAGTAGCTTTCCCTCCCCTTCACGGGGAGGGACCGGCCGGCTTTGCCGGTCAGGGTGGGGAGCCCACGATCAGGCGTCGAGTTTGATCGCGCCTTCTCCACTCATCCCGGGCCTTGCCCGGTCCACCCTCCCCATGAAGGGGAGGAAACGAAACCAGCCGAGTCCGGCCACCGCCGGGCGATAGATCTCCAAGGAGAGGCGCATATGACCAAGCTCAATGAACTCGCACCGCAGGGTGGCTCCACCAAGAACCGCATGCGCGTCGGCCGGGGCCCGGGTTCGGGCAAGGGCAAGACCGCCGGTCGCGGTGTGAAGGGCCAGAAGGCGCGCTCCGGCGTGTCGATCCATGGTTTCGAAGGCGGCCAGATGCCGCTGCACATGCGCATGCCGAAGCGCGGCTTCACCTCGCGCAACCGCAAGGATTTTGCCGAGGTGAACCTGTGGCGCATCGAGCAGGCGATCGCCGCCGGCAAGCTCGACGCCAAGGCCGCCATCGACGCTGACGCGTTGCTGAAGGCCGGCGTCATCCGTCGCGTCAAGGACGGCGTGAAGCTGCTGGGTGAAGGCGAACTGACGTCGAAGCTCATCCTGTCCGTCTACGCGGCCACCACCGGCGCGCGCGCCGCCGTGGAAAAGGCCGGCGGCACGCTCACCACGACCAAGCCGGAAGCCGCCGCGGCGGAAGCCTGACCTCTCTCTGCGGCGCGGCCGGCCTCGTAACTGGGACCGGTTCGCCTTATGTGAGCACGACTATCGAGTCAGGGGATTTGCTGCATGGCCTCGGCCGCTGAACAGCTCGCCGCCAATCTGAACTTCGGCGCCTTCCGCAAGGCGACGGAGCTGCATAAGCGCATCTGGTTCACCCTGATGGCGATGATCGTCTATCGCCTGGGGACCTACATCGTCATCCCGGGGATCGACCCGGTCGCGTTTCAGCAGGCGTTCTCCGGACAGGCACAGGGCATCCTGGGCATGTTCAACATGATCTCCGGCGGCGCCGTCCAGCGGATGGCGATCTTCGCCCTGAACGTTGGTCCGTACATTTCGGCCTCGATCATCGTGCAACTGCTGGGGACGGTTTACCCGCCCTGGGAGAAGCTGCGGAAGGAAGGCGGCGAGGCGGGGCGCAAGACGCTCAACCAGTACACCCGCTACCTTACCGTCGTTCTGGCGATCGTGCAGTCGTTCGCCATCGCGGCCGGGTTGGCGCAGAGCCCGGGCCTGGTGATCAATCCGGGCCCGTTCTTCATCATCTCCACCGTGGTCATGCTGACCGGCGGCACCATGTTCCTGATGTGGCTGGGCGAGCAGATCACCAGCCGCGGCGTTGGCAATGGCGTCTCGCTGATCATCTTCGCGGGCATCGTGGCCCAGCTGCCGCAGTACCTGCTGCAGGCGCTGGAACTGACCCGCACGGGTTCGATGAACCCCGGCACCCTGCTCCTGCTCATCCTGGTCGTGGTCGCCGTGACCGTGGCCATCGTGTTCATGGAGCGGTCGCAGCGGCGGCTGCTGGTGCAGTACCCCAAGCGCCAGGTGGGTAACCGCATGTTTGGCGGCGACACCTCGTTCCTGCCGCTGAAGATCAACACCTCCGGCGTCATCCCGCCGATTTTCGCCTCATCGCTCCTACTGCTCCCGGCCAGCATCGTCGGCTTCGCCGCCGGCGCGAACCTGCCGGAGCAGATGCAGTGGCTAAACGTCGTGGTGGCCCAGCTTCAGCACGGCCAGCCGCTGTTCATGACCATCTACGGCGCGCTGATCGTCTTCTTCTGCTTCTTCTACACCTCTGTGGTGTTCAACCCCGAAGACACGGCGGAGAACCTGCGCAAGTACGGCGGCTTCCTCCCAGGCATCCGGCCCGGCAAGCGGACGGCGGAGTACATGGACTTCGTGCTGAGCCGGCTGACGGTGATCGGCGCCGCCTACATCACCGTGGTCTGCCTGCTGCCCGAGGCCCTGATGGGGGTCTTCCACGCCCAGTTCTACATGGGCGGCACGTCGCTGCTGATCGTGGTCAGCGTCACCATGGACACGGTGGCCCAGATCCAGTCGCATCTGCTGGCGCACCAGTACGAGGGGCTGATCAAGAAGTCGAAGCTGCGCGGGCGCGGTCGCTGAGAGAATTTTGCTGATGTAGGGGACGGGCGCCAACAAGAGCGTCGGCTTGGGGAGAGCTTAGAGATGAACCTGATCCTGTTCGGTCCGCCCGCGGCGGGGAAGGGCACCCAGGCCAAGCGCCTGGTCGATGGCAAGAACATGGTCCAGCTATCGACGGGCGACATGCTCCGCGCCGCCATCGCCTCGGGTTCCGATCTCGGCCAGCGGGTCAGCGGCATCATGCAGCGTGGCGAGTTGGTCTCCGATGAGATCGTTATCGAATTGATCGAGGGGCGGCTGCCCGAGGCGGAAGCCGCTGGCGGCGCGATCTTCGACGGCTTCCCGCGCACCCTCGCCCAGGCGGAGGCCCTGGACGCCATGCTCGCCGGCCGGGGCGCGAAGATCGACCTCGTCGTCCGCCTGAAGGTCGATGACGAGGCGCTGAAGACCCGCATCGCTGGCCGCTTCGCCGAGTCGGGCCGCCCGGACGACAATCCGGAGAGCTTCGTGATCCGACTGAACGCCTACAACACTCAGACCGCGCCGCTGCTTCCCTACTATCAGGCACAGGGCAAGTTGGTGGAAGTCGATGGCATGGGCGCGGTCGCGGCCGTGGCCGCCGGTATCGACGCGGCGATGTCGCCGACCTGACCGAGGCGCCCTTTGGCGACGTCGCATGGAGTCTGATCCGGACACCCTCCTTGGCCTCGCCATGGATCACCGTCGAGACGGCCGCCTTGACGACGCCGGCCGCCTCTACCGCACCGTTCTGACGTCACGCCCGAACGATCCCCAGGCCCTGCTCGGGCTGGGGGTCATCCACCTTCGCCGCAATGAACTCGACCGCGCCCTGCCGCTTCTGGAGTCGGCTGCGAGACTGGAGGGCGGCGCTGACAGCGCGCGGCCTATGTATGCGCGTGCGCTGGTGATGGCCGGCCAGTTTGAACGCGCCGACAGCCTGCTGAGCGAGCGACCGCAGCCTCCGCCGGAGATCGAGCTGCTGCTGCGGCAGCGCTGGGGCTTCGCGCTGATGGCGGAGTCCAAGGTCGCCCTCGCGGAAATTCAACTGCAGCGGGTGGTGCAACTTAGCCCCGACGTCGCCGATGCGCACGCGGACCTTGCCCACGCCCAACTCTTGCAAGGCAAGCATCTGGAGGCGGAGCGAACTCTAATGCGCGCCCTGGCGTTGGACCCCGGTCATGCTGACGCGATGGTGAACCTGGGCACCGCGCTCCGGGCGCTTGAGCGGGTCGCCGAGGCCGAGGCCGCGTATCGCAAGGCCTTGTCGCTGAAGCCCGACCACGCCGCGGCGCAGCGCAACGTCGGAGCGCTGCTCACTGCAGGTGAGCGTCATGCCGAGGCGCTCGCACTCTCGGAGGACTGGCTCATCCGACAGCATAGCGTCGCGGCGGCGATGACCCGGGGCGCTGCCCTGCAAGGGCTTGGTCGTTACGATGAGGCCATGGCGTGCTTCTCGGAGACGGCCACGTCGGTCGAGGATCCCTATGAACCCTTGACGGGTGTCGGTCTGGCGCAGGCGGCCCTTGGCCAGTATCGCGAGGCGCTCTCGACCCTCGACCGGGCTGTGGCCTTGCGGCCCACAGCATCCCTTGGACGCTATCGCCGAGCGCCGGTCCGTCTGATGACCGGCGACTTCGAGGGCGGGTGGCGCGACTACGAGGCGCGCTGGCAGGAAGAGGCCTTCCTGCTCTGGAGCCGGGGGCCGGCGCCACGGGCCCTGAAGGACAGGTTCGACACGCAGGTGACCGTCGAAGGGCTGCGCAATCGGCGGGTCCTCCTCGTCGGAGAACAGGGCGTCGGTGACCAGGTGATGTTCGCCAGCATGATCCCTGACCTGGCCGGCGTGGCGCGTGATGTCGTCTGCGTCTGCGATGAACGCCTCGTCCGCCTGTTCTCGGGCTCAATGCCGAACGTGACCTTCCTGCCGCCGGCGGGAACGCCGTTTTCCCTGGCCGGATTCGACACCATCCTGGCGATGGGAAGCCTCGGCCGATTGTTTCGAAATGGGACAGACAGGTTCGGAGGCGCGGCCTTCCTGCGCGCGCCGCCGGAAAGCCTGGCGCGCTGGGCGGCCAGGCTTGGGCCCGCGCGCGGGCGTCGCATCGGCCTGTCTTGGCGTGGCGGAACGCCGGGCACGCGTCGCGCTGAGCGCTCGGTGGCCTTGATCGACATGGCGCCGTTGATGGCGGTGGCGGGGACAGAGTTCGTGAGCCTCCAGCATGGCGATCCTCGCAAAGAGGTTCGGGCGGTGAACGAGGCGCTCGGTGCGCGGGTCAAGGTGTTCGATCCGCGGGAGATCGAGGACTTTGAGGATCTGGCCGGGCTCATCGGCAACCTCGACGCTGTCGTATCGGTGCAGAACACCAATGTTCACCTCTCCGGCGCCCTGGGCGCAGGGTGCCTGGCCCTGCTTCCGAACGTGCCCGAGTGGCGTTACATGGCTGAGGGAACGACGATGCCCTGGTATCAATCCGTCCAACTCTTCCGCCAAGCGGAGCGGGGCGCCTGGGCGCCCGTGATCAAAGCCGTGGTCGACGTTCTGTCCGCCGGTGGCGGCCGATGAGCCCGCCCCCGTCGCCGGTACTGGATATCTACATCGGCTACGATCGCCAGGAGGTCGTCGCCTACCACGTCCTGTGCCAGAGCATTCTAGAGAGCGCTTCCCGCCCCGTTCGTTTCACGCCGGTCAATCTCGCCAATCTAAAGGCCCGCTGGGCCCGCGACGCGTCGCCTCAGCAGTCGACGGAGTTCTCGTTCTCGCGGTTCCTGACGCCCTGGCTTTCGGGCTACTCGGGCTGGTCGCTGTTCATGGACTGCGACATGCTGGTCCGGGGCGATATCGCGGACCTGTTCAACCTGGCTGACGAGCGTTTCGCCGTCATGTGCTGCCAGCACGACTACGTCCCGCGCGATGAGACGAAGTTTTTGAACCATGCCCAGGCGAGGTACGCGAAGAAGAACTGGTCGAGCGTGATGCTCCTCAACAACGCCCGCTGCCGAGCCCTGACGCCGGAATATGTGCGGTCCGCCAGCGGTCTTGATCTGCACCAGTTCCGCTGGCTGTCCTCGGGCGACGACGTCGGCGCGCTGCCCCTTGAGTGGAACTGGCTGGTCGGAGAGTACGACTATGACGCCGGGGCGCGGATCGCACATTTCACGCGGGGAGGGCCCTATTTTGAGGCCTATGCTCACTGCGATTACGCCGATGAGTGGCGCGGGACGCTGCAACGCACCCTGCATGCCGATTGAAACCAGCCAACCAATTGCAATGCTGGGCCTCTCATGCTTTCCTTTGATCTCCCGGTTGAGGCCGGAGGGGCCCAACCGCGCGAGACATGTCCGCTGGCGCGTGCAGCATTTCGTTCACATTTGGGCGTTTCGGCCATTGACGGCGCGTCGTCGATCCATATAACGGGGCGCTTCCGCGAAAGAGCGTGAAGGACGCGCCGGCCGACGCCTTGAGGGTGTTGAGGGTCGGGGCGCCATTCGCGCTTCTGTCGCGTGATCTAGGAGAAGGTCCCACGTGGCTCGTATTGCTGGCGTCAACATCCCCACCAACAAGCGCGTCGTGATCGCGCTGCAGTACATCCATGGCATCGGCGAGGCGAAAGCCCGCGAGATCGTCGGGAAGGTCGGCATCGAGGACGCCCGGCGCGTCAATCAGCTGACCGACCAGGAAGTGCTGCAGATTCGCGAGACGATCGACCGCGACTACATGGTCGAAGGCGACCTGCGCCGCGACACCTCTGGCAACATCAAGCGGCTCATGGACCTGGCCTGCTACCGTGGCCTGCGTCACCGCAAGGGCCTGCCGGTCCGCGGTCAGCGCACCCACACCAATGCCCGCACCCGTAAGGGGCCCGCCAAGCCGATCGCCGGCAAGAAGAAGTAAGAGAGTCAGTCTCCGATGGCCAAGGAACCGGCGCGCGTCAAACGTCGCGAGCGCAAGAACATCACTTCGGGCGTGGCGCACGTGAACGCCTCGTTCAACAATACCATGATCACCATCACCGACGCTCAGGGGAACGCCATCTCCTGGTCCAGCGCCGGTCTGATGGGGTTCAAGGGTTCGCGTAAGTCGACGCCCTATGCCGCGCAGATGGCGGCTGAGGACGCCGGCCGTAAGGCCGCTGAACACGGCGTGCGCACGCTGGAAGTCAATGTCTCGGGCCCTGGCTCGGGTCGTGAGTCCGCGCTGCGCGCGCTGCAGGCGGTGGGTATGACGATCACGACTATCCGGGACGTGACCCCCATTCCGCACAACGGCTGCCGCCCGCCCAAACGCCGGCGCGTCTAGTCGTCAGGCTGCTAATTCCCTTACGCCGGTCCGCGGTTTTGCGGCCGGCGCACATGCGATTCCGAGGGACACCGTGATCGAACGAAACTGGAATGAACTAATCCGTCCCGAGAAGCCGCAGATCGAGACGGGGGCCGACGCCAACCGCAAGGCGCGTCTGGTGGCCGAGCCTCTCGAGCGCGGCTTCGGCGTGACCCTGGGCAATAGCCTGCGGCGCGTGCTTCTCTCCTCCCTGCAAGGCGCGGCCGTGACCGCGGTGCAGATCGACGGCGTGGTCCACGAGTTCTCCTCGCTGGAAGGCGTGCGCGAGGACGTCGTCGACATCGTGCTGAACATCAAGCAACTGGCGCTGCGGATGCACGCCGAAGGCCCGAAGCGCATGACGCTCCGCGCCAACGGCCCCGGCCCGGTCACCGCCAGTCAGATCGAAGCGCCGTCGGACATCGACATCCTGAACCCCGACCACGTGCTCTGCACGCTGGACGACGGCGCCCAGGTCCGCATGGAATTCACGGTCCAGACCGGCAAGGGCTATGTCCCCGCCGAGATGAACCGTCCGGAAGACGCGCCGATCGGCCTGATCGCCGTCGATGCTCTCTATTCCCCGGTCAAGCGCGTCGCCTACCGCGTCGAGCCCACCCGCCAAGGCCAGAGCCTGGACTACGACAAGCTGATCATGGACCTGGAAACCAACGGCGCCGTTTCGCCGGTGGACGCGGTGGCCTACGCCGCGCGCATCCTCCAGGACCAGCTGCAGATCTTCATCACCTTCGAAGAACCGAAGAAGAAGGTCGAAGGCGAAGCCAAGCCGGAACTGCCGTTCAATCCGGCGCTGTTGAAGAAGGTCGATGAGCTTGAGCTCTCCGTCCGTTCGGCCAACTGCCTGAAGAACGACAACATCGTCTACATCGGCGACCTGATCCAGAAGACGGAGGCGGAGATGCTCCGCACCCCGAACTTCGGCCGCAAGTCGCTGAACGAGATCAAGGAAGTTCTCGCCGGGATGGGGCTCCACCTCGGCATGGACGTGCCGAACTGGCCGCCCGAGAACATCGAAGAGCTCGCCAAGAAGTTCGAAGACCAGATGTAATACACCCCAGAATCTGCCTGACAGATTTTGGTTTTAGGAATTGGAGCACGCCTGAGCGTGCTCCACGCGCCGACTCTGGGCCGCTTCGGCGGTCTGGGCCCGATGAAGCCGCATAGCGGCGGAGGGCTCCGACGCATCATCGTGATCCAGGCGGGAGCAGGCTGGGACTTGGTTAGGTAGGACACCCTCCCGCAGATCGGGAGCGTCCGGCGGGGCCCAGGTGGCCCAGGAGATATGAAATGCGTCACGGCAAAGCCCATCGCAAACTGGGCCGCACGTCCGCTCACCGGACGGCGATGTTCGCCAACATGTCGGCGAGCCTGATCAAACACGAGCAGATCGTCACCACCCTGCCGAAGGCCAAGGAACTGCGCCCCTTCGTCGAGAAGCTGATCACGCTCGGCAAGCGCGGCACCCTGCATGCGCGCCGCCAGGCGATCAGCCAGGTGCGCGATGTGGAACAGGTCGGCAAGCTGTTCGCCGTGCTGGGCCCGCGCTACGCGGAACGCCAAGGCGGCTACATCCGCGTCCTGAAGGCGGGCTTCCGCCACGGCGACAACGCGGCCATGGCCGTGATCGAACTGGTGGACCGCGATCCGTCGGAAAAGGGCAAGGACTCCGGCCCGACCGCCGACGCCGGCGCCTACGGCGAGGACTGATCCTCTCCGACATCGGTTGAGATTTGAGAGCCTCCGAGGTCCGCCTTGGGGGCTTTCGGCTGTTCAGCCTGTGGGCGGCGCGCCGTGGGTGAAGGCGACGGCCTCGAACGCCCCGCCGCGCAGGATAGCCAGCGTCTCGGCCACGACGCGGATCATCTCGCCGACGTCGCGGCGTGCGACGGCCGGCTCGATGCGGCGGTTCAGGAAGGACTTGGCCCCGAAGGTCCCGACCGGGCCCGGGATGGCCAGCAGCGCCGGCACGCGAGCGTCCACCAAGCCGGCGACGTAACCCAGGAAGGCCTGGGTGTAGAGCACCTGGTCCGGGCCGGTCAGGATGAACTTCAGCGCCGGCCGCTCCGGATAGTCCGCTGGCACGCCCTCGGCGTCGAACACCACCACGATGCCCGACCGATCTGGCCGCCATTCGTCACCGAGCCTTGGCAATCGCCGCCACCCGCAGAACCATTCGCCACAGACCTTCGGCCAAGCCGGATACAGGCCGCAACCGCCGCCCGCCAGATGCTGGCATGCCACCCCCGCCGGCTTGACCAGGTCCGGCTGGTCGATGGGGAACAGCACGCAGCAGGCCGTGCAGGTTCCGCACGTCCGTCCCGCCACCAGATTCGAGGCCACAAGCCCTGCCATGCTCGACGCCATAGCGGGCCGACGCTGGCTTTCCAACGCCTGCGTGCATCCGAGCCGTCCCTCGGTTGGGTGCGACACAGAGACTCCGGACGCTGCGCCTGGGCTTGACCTGTTAGTTGCGTTATATGATAAATATTGTCGAAAACGGAAATAGATGACTATGAAGTGTCTGACTGCCACGTCTCTGCGGGAGGCCGGTCTTGGCTGATCGAACCGCCCTGTCATCAGCGCTGTGCTATCGGGACCCGAAGGCGGCGCTGACGTTCCTTGCGGCCGGGTTCGGCTTCGAGCTGGTGATGCTGATCGAGGATGACCAAGGGAACCTGGCGCACTCGGAGATGGCCTTTGGCGACGCCCTGATCATGATCGGCAACGAATGGACCGACGATCACCGGAGCCCGGCGGCGATCGACGGCAAGAACACCCAGTCCGTGCATATCCACATCGCGACCGACTGCGATGCGCACTGTGAGCGAGCGCGGGCGGCCGGGTTCGAGATCATCATGGAGCCCGAGACCCAGTTCTATGGCGACCGCACCTATCGCTGCCGCGATCCTGAAGGGCATATCTGGACGGTGGGTCAGACGGTTCAGGCCGTGAGCCGCGAGGAGGCGGCGGCGGTCAGCGGGCTGAAGATCGAAGGCTGGACCTGATGGGCGCGGCTGCCGCGGCCCTCGACGACACCCTGGCCGCCCTGGCCGATCCCAATCGCCGCCGCGTGGTGGACCTGCTGGCCCAGCGGCCCCGCGCCGCCGGAGAGTTGGCCCGCGCGCTGGAGATCAGCCCGCCGGCCATGAGCCGGCACCTGAAAACCCTGCGCGCCTGCGGCCTGGTCGAAGAGAGCCACCCCGAGTTCGACGCGCGAGTCCGCATCTATGCCCTCAGGCCCGAACCCATGGTTCATCTGCTGCGCTGGCTGGAGGAGAGCGAACGGCTGTGGAGCCTGCAGCTGGCGGCGTTCAAGGAGCACATAGAGCGCGAGGGATGACCTCCAAGGTCTATGTCGCCTTGCGCGTAAGGGCGACGCCGGCGCGGGCGTTCGCCGTGTTCACCGCCGAGATCGGTGACTGGTGGCGGCCGCAGGGGCTGTTCCAGACCACGCCGCGCGCACCCGGCCGGCTGGCGTTCGAGCCGGCGGGCGACGGCGGCCGGTTGATCGAGACCCTGGCCAACGGCAAGGTCTTCGAGATCGGCAGCGTCCTGGCCTGGGAGCCACCGTCGCGGCTGGTGTTCTCCTGGCGACAGGCGGCTTTTCCACCGGACCTTCACACCGAGGTCGAGGTCTGTTTCGAGGCGGTGGGCGAGGAGACCCGGGTCAGCGTCGAGCACCGTGGCTTCGAGCGGGTTCCGGCTGAGAACGCGGCCCGCCATGGGTTCCCCGACCAGGCCCTGCTGGCCCGGCTGGCTGAGTTCTGGCAGGCGCAGATCCGCGCCGTCGGAGCCAAGGTGCTTGGGGGTTGACCGGATCGCGATGCAACGGTTGCTGATTTGTTTCATTGTGACCCTGGTCGCCATCGGGTTGATGGCGCGCGGGCCGAAGTCTGCGAAAGTCGCGTCATGACCGATGCCAGTCCCCCGACGAAGCAGCGCCAGGCGGCGTTCCGGTTCATCTTCGTCTGCGCCCTGATGAACGCCATCTCGTTCGGCATCATGATCCCGGTACTGCCGAACCTGCTGAAGCAGATGGTTGGCGGCGACACCGCCACAGCCTCGACCTGGAACGTCGTGTTCTCCGTCACCTGGGGGGTCATGCAGCTGTTCTGTGGCCCGATCCTGGGGATGCTGTCGGACCGGATCGGACGCAGGCCGGTGCTGCTGATTTCGTTCTTCGGCCTGGCGGTCGATTTCCTGGTCATGGCCTTCGCGCCGAACCTGCTCTGGCTGTTCATCGGCCGGCTGATCAACGGCGCGACGGCGGCCAGCTTCTCGACGGCCAACGCCTATGTGGCCGATGTCACCGCGCCGCAGGACCGAGCCAAGACCTTCGGCCTGCTGGGCTCGGCGTTCTCGTTCGGCTTCCTCGTGGGGCCAGCGTTCGGCGGCTTCCTGGCTGGCGACCTGATGCACGGTTACCTGGGAGACTTCGCGCTGCGCGTGCCGTTCCTGGTGGCGGCGGGCCTCACGGCGATCAACTGGCTGTATGGTTATTTCGTGCTGCCGGAGTCGCTGCTGCCCGAGCGTCGGCTGGCGAGGTTCGACTGGCGGCGGGCCAATCCGCTGGGCTCTCTGGCGTTCCTGCGCAAGCACGGCGAGCTGTTCGGCCTGGCCTGTGTCGGGTTCCTGTTTCAGCTGGCGCACACGGTTCTGCCCTCGATCTTTGTGCTCTACGCCGGCTACCGCTACCACTGGGGCTCGGACATCGTGGGCCTGACGATGATGGGCACGGGCCTGCTGGGCGTGCTGGTGCAGACCCAGCTGGTGGGGCCGGTCGTGGCGCGGATCGGCGAGCGGGGGTCGCTGCTGCTGGGAACGATCGGCGGCGCGCTGGGCTTCGCGCTCTATGGCCTGGCCCCCAACGGCTGGATCTACCTGGCCTCGGCGCCGGTGTTCGCCCTGCTGAACTTCATGCAACCTGGCCTACAGGGCCTGATGACCCGGCGCGTCGGACCGCAGGAGCAGGGCCAGCTGCAGGGCGCGAACCAGGGTCTGCAAGGCATTGCCTCGGTGATCGGCCCGATGATCTTCGGCCTGACCTTCGCCTGGGCGATCCACCACGACGCCAGCCTCCACCTGCCGGGCCTGCCGATTCTCATCGCCTCGGCCCTGCTGGTCTGCGCCTTCCTGCTCTCGGTCCGGGTCGGTCATGCGCCGCCCGCCGCGGCCAGGGCCGCGGCGGCGCAGTAGGGCTCTGCAACGCCGCCTGACACCCCGCCGCGCCGATCCCGCCATTTTTTGCGTACTAAACCTGAGTAGGCTGCAGGCGTTCGCGATCTACTGGAGATTTCATGCGCGCCCATCGCGTCCTCATTTCGCTGCTGGCCGGCCTGGCGCTGGCGGCGCCCGCCGCCGCCCAGACCGTGGCGGCGTTCGCCCAGCCGAACCGCGTCGCGCCCACCGACGCGGTTTCCATGAAGTCGTCGTTCGCGCCGGTCGTGCGCCGCGCCGCGCCCGCGGTGGTGAACATCTCGGCCAAGCGGCTGGTGCGCCAGCAGGTCGATCCGTTCTGGTCGCTTTTCAGCGGCGGCGCGCCGCAGCAGCGGGTGGCCCAGTCGCTGGGCTCCGGCGTGATCGTGCGGGCCGACGGGGTCATCGTCACCAACAACCACGTCATCGAGGGCGGCCAGGAGATCACCGTGGCGCTGTCGGACCGGCGCGAGTTCCCGGCCCGAGTGTTGCTGGCCGACCTGCGCCGCGACCTGGCGGTGCTGAAAATCGACCTGCCGACCGGCGAGCGCCTGGCCGTGCTGCCCATGGACGACAGCAACGACACCCAGGTGGGCGACCTGGTGCTGGCCATCGGCGATCCGTTCGGCGTCGGCCAGACGGTGACCAACGGCATCGTTTCGGCGCTGAACCGCACCACCGACCCCAATGGCGAGGCGGGCAGCGCCTATATCCAGACCGACGCGGCAATCAATCCGGGCAACTCCGGCGGCGCGCTGATCGACATGGACGGCGACCTGATCGGGGTGAACAGTTTCATCCTCTCGCGCTCGGGCAGTTCGTCGGGCGTCGGCTTCGCGATCCCGGCCGCCGTGGTGCGCCGGGTGGTGGAGACGGCGGTCGGCGGCGGCCGCACGGTGGTGCGGCCCTGGCTCGGCGCGCGGACCCAGAGCGTGACGCCTGAGATCGCCCGCACCCTGGGGCTGGCCACGCCACAGGGCGCACTGGTGGCCGACCTGTGGCCCAACGGCCCGGCCGCCCGCGCCGGCCTGCGCCAGGGTGACGTGGTGCTGCAGATCGACGGCCGGCCGGTGCCTGACGTCGGCACGCTCAGCTACGCGATCGGCAACCACCGTCCGGGCGATGAGGCGCCGCTGCTGGTCCGGCGCGCTGACGGTCGCGACCAGACTCTCACCCTACGCGCGGAACCGCCGCCGGCCACACCCGCCCGGGACGAACGCGCCCTGGCCGGCCGCAATCCGTTCGACGGCGCGACGGTTGTGAACCTTTCACCTGCTGTGGCCGATGAACTGGGCCTGGATGCCTTCGCCGGGCCGGGCGTACTGGTCACTGGCGTCGGGCGCGGTCTCGCCCTGAACTTGGGCCTGCGCCCCGGCGATATCGTGCGTGAGGTGAACGGCCTGAAGATCACCAGCGTCCGCAACCTCGCCGACCTGGTCGCCGCGCCCCAGAAGACCTGGCGGGTGACCATCGAGCGCGGCGGCCAGCAGGTGACGGCGACGTTTCAGGGGTGAAGTCGGGGGCCGCTCAACGCGTTGCACTCTCTAAAACTGTCATCCCCCGGCTTGTCCGGGGGACCCATTGGTCGCGTGAGGGTGGGTATCATCGCGGCGGCGACGCTGCCGGCTGCGTTCGCCACTGGGTGCTAATGGATCCCCCGGACAAGCCGGGGGATGACGACCATGGGGTGGGGTGGTCCGCCGCATGGCGCGCGCAGGCGCAGGCGCGGGCCCCAGAAATCGTGCTAAGCGACGCTCATGGCGGACCTCTTTGAAGCTGCGGGCCTGACGCCGCAACAGCCGTCGCCGCTGGCGGATCGGCTGCGGCCGCAGACGCTGGGCGAAGTGGTGGGGCAGGACCACCTGCTGGGACCCGAGGGGCCTATCGGGCGGATGGCCAGCGCGCGCCGCTTGTCATCGATGATCCTCTGGGGGCCGCCCGGGACCGGCAAGACCACGATCGCGCGGCTGTTGGCCAAGGCGGCGGGGTATGAATTCCAGCAGCTGTCGGCGGTGTTCTCCGGCGTCGCGGACCTGAAGAAGGCCTTCGAGGCCGCTCGCGTGCGCCGCGCCGCCGGCCAGGCGACCCTGCTGTTCGTCGACGAGATCCACCGGTTCAACCGCGCCCAGCAGGACGGCTTCCTGCCCTTTGTGGAGGAGGGGATCGTCACCCTGGTGGGCGCCACCACCGAGAACCCGTCGTTCGAACTGAATGGGGCGCTGCTGTCGCGCAGCCAAGTCTACGTGCTGAAGCGGCTGGATGACGAGGCCCTGCAGACCCTGCTGGCCAAGGCGGAAGAACATGAGGGCCGGGCGCTGCCTCTGGAGCCGGAGGCGCGGTTCGCGCTGATGGCCATGGCCGACGGGGACGGGCGCTACCTGCTCACGCTCGCCGAGACCCTGTTCAACATCGGCACGGCCAAGCCGCTCGACACCAAGGCGCTGGGCCAGGTGCTACAGAAGCGCAGCCCGGCCTACGACAAGGACCGAGAGGAGCACTACAATCTCATCTCGGCCCTACATAAGTCGATCCGCGGCTCCGACCCGGACGCGGCGCTCTATTGGCTGGCGCGCATGCTGACCGGGGGCGAGGACCCGCTGTTCATCGCGCGCCGGCTGATCCGAGCGGCGGCGGAGGACATCGGCGAGGCCGACCCCATGTCCCTGGTGCTCGCCAATGCGGCCAAGGACACCTACGACTTCCTGGGTTCCCCCGAGGGTGAGATCGCGCTGGCGCAGCTGACCGTCCACTTGGCCTGCGCGCCGAAGTCGAACGCGGTCTATGTGGCGTTCGGGGCGGCGATGAAGGCGGCCAAGGAAACCGGGTCGCTGATGCCGCCGGCCCATATCCGCAATGCGCCGACCAAGCTGATGCGCGACCTGGGCTACGGCAAGGGCTACGCCTACGACCACGACGCGCCAGAGGGGTTTTCCGGGCAGAACTACTTCCCCGACGAGATGGGCCGGCGCCAGTTCTACAAGCCGCGCGGGGAGGGCAGTGAGGCCCGCATCAAGGAGCGGCTGGAGCGCTGGGCGGCGATGCGGCAGGGCAAGGACGGCTGATCTCGCCCGTCATTGTTATCCCACAGGCCCGGACCTAGGCTCCGGTCAGAGAGGGAGGCTGACATGACGACAGAAATTTCAGAGACGGGCCGAACCACGTCCTGGCTGTTCTGGGTGGTGGTGGTCGTCGCGCTGCTTTGGAACGGCTTTGGCGGCTACGACTACACGATGAGCCACCTGCAGGGTGAGACCTACTACCGGCAGTCCGGCATGACCGAGGCGCAGATCGCCCACATGGCGACCTACCCGTCCTGGATGCATGCGGTCTGGGCGACGGGGGTGTGGGGCTCGGTGGCGGGGTCGGTCCTGCTGCTTCTGCGGATGCGCTGGGCGTTCCACGCCTTCGTGATCTCGCTGCTGGGCGCCCTCGGAAACCTGGCCTACGCGGCGGTGGACGGGGCGAAGGGCGCGGACCTGATCCTGCCCTGCGTGATCGCCGCGGCCTGCCTGTTCTTCATCTGGTACGCATGGACGATGACGAAGCGGGGCGTGCTCCGCTAAACGGACGGGGTGAAACCGCCCCGGACGATCCAGCTTTCCGCCGACGAGGTCGCCTTCGTGCGCGGCCTTGTGATGTATGAGGACGCCGAGATTCTGGCGTTGAACAAGCCGTCGGGGCTGTCCAGCCAGGGCGGGCGGGGGCAGGTCCACACCCTGGACGAACTGCTGTGGGCGTTCGCCAAGCCCGGCAAGGCGCGGCCGCGGCTGATCCATCGGCTGGACCGCGACACCTCCGGGGTGATCCTGACGGCGAAGACCAAGCCCGGTGCGGGGTTCCTCGGCAAGGCGCTGATGCGGCGGGCGTTTTCCAAGACCTACCTGGCCATTGTCACGCCCGGCCCGCCCGATCCGAAAGGGGGCGTGATCGAGCTGCCGCTGCGAAGGGACGAGCAGGGGCGGGAGGCCTATATGCGGGTCTGCGCCGCCGATCACCCGGACGCCGAGACCGCCGTGTCGCGCTATCGGACCCTGGCCCAGGCCTCCGGCGCGGCGCTGATGGAACTGGCGCCGCAGACCGGGCGGATGCACCAGCTGCGCGTGCATCTGGCGGCGCTGGGGCGGCCGATCGCCGGTGACGCCCGCTATGGCGGGGCGCTGGTGGTGAACGGCCACGCGGTCCCGCGCCTGATGCTGCACGCCACGGCGCTGGGCTTCCCGCATCCGGCGGGCGGGACCAAGCGGCTGGAGGCGCCGCCGCCGGCGGACATGGCCCAACTGATCTCGACCCTGGGGCTGGGGTAGGCGGAACGGCCGCGCCGGATCATCCGTTTCACGCTACAAAAGCTGGAAGGGACCCGCCTTTCCGGAGTTGGACAACCCACCCATGAAGCCCCTCGTTCTCGTTGCCATCGCGGCCCTGGCGCTTTCCGCCTGTGCGACCGCGCCCACCCTCTACCAGCCATTGGCCGCGCGCGGCGGCGTCGGCTACTCCGACTACCGGATCGAGCCCGGCCGCTACCGCATCACCTTTCGCGGGGGTCCGGGCGCGCCCGCGCAGCAGGTGGCAGACTACGCGCTGCTGCGGGCCGCCGATCTGGCCCTCGCCGACGGATATGACTGGTTCCGGGTCGCCGATCGGGTGAGTGAGGCCGGCGGCGGCGGCGGCGGCGGTTCGCGGCTCAGCGTCGGGATCGGCGCCGGCAGCTTCGGCCGCCATACCGGCGTCGGCCTGGGCGTGAACCATGGCCTGGACCTGAGCGGTGGACCGTCCCTGATCTCGACCATCGAGGTGGTGATGGGCAAGGGCGAGCGGCCGCGCGGCGTGGACATCTATGACGCGCGGGCGCTGCGCCAGAATATCGGACCCAGATCGATCTAGTCGGGCCAGATCGCCGATGGTGGCAAAGGGCGTCCCGCCGTCGCATAAGACCCCGGATGTGGAATCTCCTTCTGGTGGCCGGTGGCGGTGCGACGGGCGCGGTGCTGCGCTACGTCCTGGGCGCCCAGGCGATGCGGGCGTTCGGGTCCGGCTGGCCCTATGGGACGCTGATCGCGAATGTGCTGGGCGGGTTCCTGATGGGGATGCTGGCCGGGGTGCTGGCCCTGCGGGGTGGGGCGGACCAAGAGCGGTGGCGGCTGCTGTTGGGCGTTGGCGTCCTGGGCGGTTTCACCACCTTTTCGGCCTATTCGCTGGAGGTGGTGCTGATGGTTGAGCGGCGGGAATGGAGCTTGGCGATTGTGTATAGTCTGGGCTCTGTCTTGCTTTCCCTGGCGGCTCTATTCGCCGGCCTGCTGCTGATGCGGCGGGTGCTGGCTTGAGGGAGGTTCGGACCCTCCATGTCGAGGCGGCCGAGGAGGGCGTGCGGCTGGATCGGTGGTTCAAGAGGCGGTGGCCGCATCTGAATCATATTCAGATTCAAAAGCTTACAAGGTCAGGCCAGATCCGGGTGGATGGCGCGCGGGCCAAGCCGGACACGCGGCTGGCGGCGGGCGCGCAGGTGCGGGTGCCGCCGTTGCCGGAGGCGCCGGCGGCGCGTGACAAGGGTTCGATAGATCCTCGCGAGGCCGCCTATATCAAGAGCCTAGTGATCTATGAGGACGACGAGGTCCTGGCGCTGAACAAGCCCTCGGGGCTGGCGGTGCAGGGCGGCACCAAGACGGTCAATCATGTGGACCGTATGCTGTCGGCGTGGGGCGAGGGGCTGGAGCGGCCGCGGCTGGTCCACCGCCTGGACCGCGACACCTCCGGTGTGCTGGTGCTGGGCCGGAGCCCGGCCGCGGCGGCCAAGCTGGCCGGCGCCTTCGCCAAGCGCAAGGCGCAGAAGATCTACTGGGCGATCGTCTTCGGCTTCCCCAAGCCCGGGGAGGGGGTGCTGAACCTGCCGCTGGTCAAGATGGGGGTCGGCGACCGCGAGATGATGGTCCCCACCGATCCCAAGGACGAGCGCGGCGAGACGGCGGAGACCGAGTTCACCACCATCGCCCGGGCCGGCCCTCGCGCTGCCTGGATGGCGCTGTGGCCGCACACCGGCCGCACCCATCAGCTGCGGGCGCACATGCTGGCCATGGGCCATCCGATCCTGGGCGATCCCAAGTACAACACCGCGGCCTCGCGTAGCCTGTCGGAGGGCTTGAAACTGCAGCTGCACGCGCGGCGCCTGATCCTGCCGCATCCGGCGGGCGGGACCCTGACCCTGGAGGCCCCGATCAGCCCCGAGCTGAAGGCCGGCTTCGAACGCTTTGGCTTCGATCCGCACGAGGCCGACCCCGAACCCTTCAAGAGGTGCCGTTGACCCCTGATCCCCTGGACCGGGCCGCGGCCCTGATGGAGGCCGGCCGACTGGACGAGGCCCTGGCGCTCACCCGCCCGTTGGCCGACACGCCCGATCCCGGCCACCGGGCGCTGGCCCTGCATTCGGCGGTGCTGAAGGGGCTGGGCCGGCGCGAGACGGCGCTGGTGTTCGATCAGCGCGCGGTGATGCGGTTTCCGAACAGCGGCGCCGGCTGGCACAACCTGGCCGCCACCCTGGGCGACCTGGGGCGAGGACCCGAGGCGGTGGCCGCGCTGGACCGCGGCTTCGCGCTGGGCCTGGACGGAGCGCTGAGCTGGGGCGTGATGGCGCGGGCGCGGCTCGCGGCCGGCGACCTGGACGGCGCGGAACAGGCCTATGAGCAGGTGATGCGGCGCGCCGCCAACCACACGGGCAACGCCATCGAATATGCCGACCTGGTGTGGATGCGCCGGGGCGACCTGGCGGCGGCGCAGGCGGTGCTGGACCGCTCCGCCCACGCCGGCGGGCCGCCCGCGCCGCTGCTGCTTGCCAAGGCCAAGCTGATGGAAGCCGCCGGCCGGCCCGACCAGGGCGCCGACCTGCTGGCCCTGGCGGCCGAGCGCCTTCCCGACGAGCCGGCGCTGCTGATGGCCGCGGCCCAGGGGGCGCTGGAGCGCGACCGGCTGGATGAGGCGCTGCGTTTGGCCCTGGCGGCCGAGGCGATCTTCCCCCATGGCCCGACGGTGCTGAACCAGCTGGCCATCGTCTACCTGGCCCGCGGTCAGGGCGACCTGGCGCTGGCCAAGGCTCGCGCCGGGCTGGCGATCGCGCCGCAAGACCCGTCGCTGCTGGGCTGGGCGGCGACGGCGGCGCGCATCGTGGGCGACCCGCTGTACGGCCAGCTCTACGACTATGACGCCATGGTCGGGGTCTATGAGATCGCGCCGCCGAACGGTTGGGACACGCTGACGGCCTACCTCGCCGACCTGGCGACGGCGCTGGACGGCCTGCACCGGTTCAGCGAGCACCCGGCCGACCAGTCCCTGCGCCACGGCAGCCAGACCACCTACCGGCTCACCGGTTCCAGCGACCCGGTGATCCAGGCCTTTTTCCGCGCCATCGAGACGCCCCTGCGCCAGCATATGGCGGCGATCGGGCAGGGCGCCGACCCCCTGCGGGCGCGCAACACCGGCGACTATCGGATCGAGGGGGCCTGGTCGGTTCGCCTGAGGCCCGGCGGCTTCCACAAGGACCACTTCCACGCCCAGGGCTGGCTGTCGTCGGCCTTCTATGTGGAGACGCCGGAGACGGCGCTGGCGACACCGGAAAAGCAAGGCTGGCTGCGGCTGGGCAAACCGCCGTTCCGGACGCAGCCGGAGCTGGAAGCCGAGCGGTTCATCCGGCCGCAGCCCGGCCGGCTGGTGCTGTTCCCGAGCTACATGTGGCACGGCACCGTGCCGTTCACGACGGACGAGAAGCGGCTGACGATCGCGTTCGACGTGGTTCCGGCTTAGGACTGGGGGCCTCGGCCTTAAACCACGCCCAGCAGCGGCTTCACCGCCGCGCTGTCCGGGAACACCAGGGTGTCCAGAGCCTTGCGATCGACGCCGAGGTGGTCGGCGAGCAATCCCTTTGACAGCGCGCGCAGGTCTGTCGCCGGGTAGAGGTCGCGGTCTTCGAAGAGGGCGGTGCGCTTCAGGGTGGGCCAATCGCCGAGGATGCCGCCGGGCTTGAGGGCGCCGCCCATGACCAGGGCGGTGGAGGCCGTGCCGTGGTCGGTGCCGCCGGTGCCATTGGCCCGCGCCGTGCGGCCGAACTCGGTGACGGCGAGGACCACGGTGTTGCGCCACGCGGGGCCAAGGCCGGTGTGCAGGCCGTCCACCAGGGCGTCGAGGCTGGCCAGGCGCACGCCCAGCAGGCCCATCTGGTTGGCGTGGGTGTCGAATCCGTCGAGGGAGACCGCCGCCAGTTGCGGGCCGCCGGGCGCCTTGAGGAAGTCGGCCAGCGAGACGCCCAGGGCGCGGGCGACGTCGCGGTTCTGGGCGCCGCCCCCACCGCCCCCACCGCCACCGGCGCGCATCGCGGCCATGTCACCGCTGCCGGCCGCGCCGCTGGCCTGAGCAAGGGTCTCGGTCTGCAGGCCACGGGCCAGCGCCGGGCCCAGCAGCGGGTCGTCGCGGTAGAGGTCCTGCAGCAAGGTCGGCAGGCGGGCCTGAGCGTCGATGGCGCGGCCCGGCGACCACGAGCCGGCGGCGGCCGGGCCGCGCAGGATGAGCGGGGCGGTGGGGCCGACCGAGATCGCCTCGACCTTGCCTTGCGTCGACATCGCCTGGACCGTGCGGTTGAGCCAGCCGGAGGTCGTGGCGTAGACGCCGCCGGCGCCGGTCTCCAGCACGTCCTGGGCCTCGAAGTGCGAGCGGGCGCGGTCGGGGGTGGCGACGGCGGGTGCAATGCGGGCCTGGCCGGCCAGGGCCAGGGCGTGGATGGCGGGCAGGGCGGGGTTGAGCGCGAAGGTCGCATCCAGCTTGAGCGCCGTGTCGCCCAGCGCCAGGGCGCGGCGCAGGCCCTGGTAGTCCGGATCGCCGACCGGCGGGGCGACGGATAGGCCGTCCATGCCGCCGCGACAGACGATCACCACGAACTTGCGTTCGGGGGCCGCGGCGCCGGCGACGCGCGCCAGCAGGCTGAGCGACAGTCCGGCCAGGCCGAAGGCCCGGCGGGTGAGGCGGGGTGCGGTCATCGGCGCTGGAACTCCGGACTCATGAGGAGAAGGGCGACCGCCTCGGGGCGGCTCTCAGCGCGGGAGATGGCCAGCGCGGCGGCGGGCGACAGGCGCGCCCCCAGTGTGGTCTGCGCCAAGGCGACGGGGTCCTGCACATTGGGCCCGACCATGGCGGCGAGGCCTTGGGCGAACTGCAGGCGCTTGACGATGGCGTCGGAGGCGGCCCAGGGGGCGGCCTCGTCGGGCCAGCCCTTGGGCGAGGGGGCGCCGAACGGCCGCTGGCCCAGGCCGTTCAGGGCGACGCTGGCCTGCTGGCCGCGCGGGGTGACGCCAAGCGCGCGGTAGCTGGAAACCACGAACTCGTAGGGCGTCTTGAACTTCGCGGGCTGCGGGGCCCAGGCCTCCGGCGCCTCGATCAGGGTCTCGGCCACCCGGCCCAGGTCGCCGCCGGTGGCGGTCCAGGTCGTTTCCAGCCGCGCGACCAGGGACGGTGGCGGATCGTCGGCCACGAAGTGCCGGACGATCTTCGTGCAGACGAACCGGGCGGTGGCGGGCCGGGCGGCCAGGTCGGTAAGGATGGCGTTCGCCTGGCTCCGGCCGCCGGCGGCGTAGCGGACGCCCATGACGTGGCGCTCACCCGGCTCGTGCGTCGGCTCGCGGAACACCACCTGGTCCTGCACGGGATCGCGCGGGCCGGCGATGGAGAGGCCGGTGAGCGCGCGGGCGAACTCGGTGACGTCGGCCTGGGCGTAGCCGCCGCCGAGGCCGACGGTGTGCAGTTCGAGGATCTCACGGGCGAGGTTCTCGTTGAGGCCCCGCGCGGGGCGCTGTTGGGTGTCTTGTCCGGCGCCGCGCCGCTGGAACGTCGCGGCCGGGCTGTTCGGACCGACCGACTGGGCCTGGTCCAGGTAGAGCAGCATGGCCGGGTGGGTCTCGACCGACCCCAGCAGGTCGGCGAAGCGGCCGAACACATAGGGCCGGATCGCCTCATTCTCGTAGGGCCCGACCAGGGTGGCGGTCTGCACCTTGATGGCCGAAACGGTGAAGTGGTTGGCCCAGAACAGCGCCCAGCGCTCGCGGAAGCCGGCCGGCGTTGTCACGCCCAGCTGGGTGCGGGCCTGGACATCCATGGGGCTCTTGCGGCGGATGAACTGCTGGGCGGCCTTCACGGCGTCATCGCGTTCGCGGGCCGCCGCCATGGGCTTGCCGTCAGAGGTGCTGTCCGGGGGCGGGGCTTGCCGGCCGGCCATCTGCCGCTCGCGGCGGTAGTCGCGGAATTCGGCCAGGCGCACGGCAGAGGTGTCGCCGCCGGTGGGAAAGATGTCGGCGCCTTCGCGTCGGATCTGGGCCGTCAGATAGCCACGCGGGTCCTTCTCCGCCTCGGCGATCTCAGCCCCCCGCGCGCCCAGGCCGAAACGGGTGGCCGCGATGGCGGCGTCCAGAGCTCTCGGGCTCAAAGCCACACTGGTGTCCTCCCTTGCGGTGGGCCGATTTTATGCCCATTCCACGCCGCGACGGAGCGGTTCCGTCGGGAGACGAAGTTGGACGTGCGAAAGGGCTTTCACGAGCCGGCCGAGAAGCCGCGGCGGTTCTACAAGGCGGTGTCGGTGGTTGAGGCCGAAGGTGGCTTCGGCATCCTGCTGGATGGCCGCAACCTGCGTACGCCGAAGGCCCAGCGGCTGGTGATGCCGACGCGGGCGGTCGCTGATCAGGTGGCGGCGGAATGGGACGCCCAGATCGAGGTCATCGAGATGGCGACCATGCACGCCACCCGCCTGGCCAATACGGCGATCGAGACGATTGGCGGTTCGCGGGCGGGCGTGGCCGAGCAGATCTCGCAATATGCCGGATCCGACCTGGTCTGCTATTTCGCCGAGAGCCCGGCCGAGCTGGTCGCCAGCCAGGAGGCCGCCTGGGGGCCGCTGCTGGCGCGGGCGGAGGCGGAGCTGGAGCTGCGGTTCGAGCGCTGCACGGGCATCCTCCACCGCGACCAGCCGACGGAGACCCTGGACCGGGTGCGGGCGATCGCGCTGGCGCAGGATGACTTCCGGCTGGCGGGGCTGGCGTTCGGAGTGGCGCTGTTTGGGTCGGCGGTGCTGACACTGGCCGTCCAGAACGGCTGGCTGCCGGGTGACGAGGCGTTCGAGCATTCCCGTGTGGACGAGGCGTTCCAGGAGAAGCAGTGGGGCGTTGACGCCGAGGCGTTTGAACGCACGGAGCGGCTGCGGGGTGAAGCGCGGATGCTGGACACGTGGTTCCGGGCGCTCGCCGGTTAAGCTCTCACCTCACCCGACGGTCCCGGCGAAGGCCGGGATCCATATGGGATGGCGCAGGGGTGGTTCGTCGGGTGCGGCAGTCCTCCAGTCCGCCTCGGCGGTCGCGGTCTGGATTCCGGCCTTCGCCGGGACGGCCGGGGTAGGGGCGCGTCCTGCTCAAGCTCACCCAACGTGACCTTGCCTAGGTTCGCCTTCGCGACTAGGCCTTCGCGACAAGTACGTGAAGGGCGGGCGGCGTGAAGCACATCCTGGCAGAACTCGAAAAGCGGCGTGAGGACGCGCGGCAGGGCGGCGGCGAGAAGCGCATCGCCGCCCAGCACGCCAAGGGCAAGCTGACCGCCCGCGAGCGGATCGACCTGCTGCTGGACGAGGGCTCGTTCGAGGAGTTCGACATGTTCGTCGAGCACCGGGTCACCGAGTTCGGGATGGCCGACAACCGCATTCCCGGCGACGGCGTGGTCACCGGCTGGGGCCGGATCAACGACCGGGTCGTGTTCGTGTTCTCCAAGGATTTCACGGTGTTCGGAGGATCTCTTTCGTCAGCTCATGCCGAGAAGATCCTGAAAGTGCAGCGCCAGGCCATGAAGGTGGGGGCGCCGATCATCGGCCTGTTCGACGCCGGCGGCGCGCGTATTCAGGAAGGTGTGGCCGCCCTCGGGGGCTATGCGGACATCTTCCTGGAGAACACCCTGGCGTCGGGGGTGATCCCGCAGATCAGCGTGATCATGGGCCCCTGCGCGGGCGGCGACGTCTATTCCCCGGCCATCACCGACTTCATCTTCATGGTGAAGGACACCTCGTACATGTACGTCACCGGCCCGGACGTGGTGAAGACGGTCACCCACGAAGATGTCAGCCACGAGGACCTGGGCGGCTACCGGGTCCACGCCATGAAGTCCGGCGTGGCGGACGGCGCGTTCGAGAACGACCTGGAGGCGCTGACCCAGGTGCGCCGGCTGGTGGATTTCCTGCCGCTGTCGAACCGCGAGAAGCCGCCGGTCCGCGAAGCCTACGACGAGTGCGACCGCGCCGAGGCGTCGCTGGACACCCTGGTGCCGGCCAACCCCAACAAGCCGTACGACATGAAGGAGTTGATCCTGAAGGTCGTGGACGAGGCGGATTTCTTCGAGATCAGCCCGGACTTCGCCAAGAACATCGTCTGCGGTTTCGCCCGCATGGACGGCCAACCGGTGGGCATCGTGGCCAACCAACCTCAGGTGCTGGCCGGGGTGCTGGACATCGACTCATCGCGCAAGGCCGCGCGGTTCGTGCGGTTCTGCGACTGTTTCGAGATCCCGATCCTCACCTTCGTGGACGTGCCGGGCTTCATGCCGGGCACCAAACAGGAGCAGGGGGGCCTGATCCGCCACGGCGCCAAGCTGCTGTTCGCCTTCGCCGAGGCCACCGTGCCGAAAATCACCGTCATCACGCGTAAGGCCTATGGCGGCGCCTATGACGTGATGAGTTCCAAGCACATCCGCGGCGACATCAACTACGCCTGGCCGTCGGCAGAGATCGCGGTGATGGGGGCCAAGGGCGCGGTGGAGATCATCTTCCGCTCCGAGATCGGCGATCCCGACGCCATCGCCGCCCGCACGGCCGAGTACCAGGCCCGTTTCGCCAACCCGTTCGTGGCGGCCTCGCGCGGCTATATCGACGACGTGATCATGCCGCACGCGACGCGCCGGCGGATCATCAATTCCCTGAAGAACCTGAAGGGAAAGACGCTGAGCAATCCCTGGAAGAAGCACGACAACATTCCGCTTTAGAGCCCGGAACAACGCGCCCCGCCCCTCGTTCTGAATGCGCCGTGGGTCTGACCCGCGACGGGAACAGATCGAAGGAGAAGCATCATGTCCGGGCGCTGGAGCGACGAGCGGGAGCGGGGTTGGGCACAGTGGCGTGGCGAGGGCGGCCCGGACCGCTGGGACGGTCACGAGGACCGCTCGTTCCGGGGTGGCGGCAGGGTGTTCGGCGAGCGCGAAAGCGGCGTCGGCTATAATCGCCCGCTGCGGAACCCCCAACCGGCCCAGGCGGCTGGACGCCATCACGAGGACGACCTGCCGGCCTGGCAGGATCGCGACTACGGCGGCGCCAGCCCGGGTTTCCGCGAGCAGGAGCGCGATTACGAGGCCGACCATCCCCGGGCCCGTGGCCGCGACCAGACCCGCGGCGGCCGCTTCTATGGCGATGACGGACGCTGGCCGATCTACCGCGAGACCTACAGCTATGGGGTCGACCCAACCCGCGCCGCCCATGGGGCCGACCATCGCTATGGCGGCGGGCACGGCGAGGCCCGGCGCGAATTCGAGGCCCGGGCGCGCGAGGCCGGCGAGTTCGTCCGCCGCACCGGCCGCCGGGTCGCCAACTGGTTCAGCGACGTGGCCGGCGAGGGCGCTGAATTCGATCTCCAGGAGGTGCCCGCCCGCGGCCTGGGGCCCAAGGGCTACAAGCGCTCGGACGAACGGATCAGCGACGACGTACACCGGCGCCTGACCGACGATCCCTGGCTGGACGCCACCCATATCGAGGTGGCGGTCTCCAGCGGCGAGGTGACCCTGGCCGGCACGGTGCAAAACCGCGACGCCAAGCACCATGCCGAGTGGCTGATCGAAGACCTGTCCGGCGTGAACCACGTGCAGAACAATCTGCGGGCGAGGACTGGGGGTTACGGTCAGCCCTCACATGTGCGCGCCGACGGCGACGGCGGCATCGAGACCAGCGCCACCGCCACGGGCGCGACGCCGCGCCGGACCTAGTCTGCACCCGCCCTAGGCGCGGCCGGGGAGTTCCGGTCGCGCCCGGACGTGAAAAAGATCAAGGCGTCGGCGGCGGGGACCTGTAAGCGATAACCGCATGATCGGGGCGCTGCCGCACGAACTGCTGGTCTCCACCGTGCTGGTGGCCGCGACGGTGGTGATCCACCTGGTCGGACTGGATGTGCTGATGTCGATGACCGGCGTGCACCTGCGCTGGTTCAAGACCTCGTGGCTACACCTCGACCGGCTGATCGTGCCGCTGGGGATCGTGCTGGGGCTGTTCGCGCTCCACGGCGTGGAGATCTGGCTCTACGCCTTCGCCTACCGCGCCCTGGGCGCCCTGCCGGACCTGGAACAGGCGCTGTATTTCTCCACCGGCTCCTATTCCACCCTGGGCGAGGCGGGGCCGATCCTGCCGCCGGAATGGCGGGTGGTAGGGGCGCTGGAGGCCGTCAACGGCATGCTGCTGATCGGCTGGTCGACGGCGTTCCTGTTCCAGGTGGTCAGCCATCTGATGGAGCCGTCCGATGAGGATCATCCGCTGCCGAGGGGCGCCATCGCTCGGTTGTCGCCGCGCGCCAGCGGGTCGCGGAGCGGCGCGCCATCGGCCACGAACTCCAGCGACACCGAGTTGATGCAGTAGCGCAGCCGCGTGGGCGGCGGGCCGTCGGGGAAGACGTGGCCCTGGTGGCTGTCGCAGCGGGCGCAGCGGGTCTCGATGCGGACCATCCCGTAGCTGACGTCCTTCACCGCCCGCACATGCGCCTCGTCGATCGGCGCCCAGAATGAGGGCCAGCCGGTGCCGCTCTCGAACTTGGTGCGGTGCTGGAACAGCGGCAGCGCGCAGAGCCGGCAGCAGTAGACGCCGGTGTCCTTCTGATCGAGCAGGCCGCCGCAGAACGCAGCCTCGGTGCCGTGGTGCAGCAGCACCTCGGCCTCCGCGCGGGTAAGGTCGGCTTCGAGGTGCTTGCGTTCCTCAGCGTCAGGCGGCGAGAGGGAGAACCCTGAGGGGGAAACCTTTGGGGGGGAGACTTCTGGCGTGCTCATGGTCGCCAATCTAAGGTCCCTCCGGCTGCAGCGGAAGTCGTAAGGGCTGGCATGTTCTCAAAGATCCTGATCGCGAACCGGGGCGAGATCGCCGTCCGGATCATCAAGACCTGCCGCCGGATGGGCATCAAGACGGTGGTGGTCTACTCGGAGGCCGACGCCGACAGCATGGCCGTCGAGATGGCCGACGAGAGCGTGTTCATCGGCCCGCCGCCGGCGGCGCAGAGCTATCTGCTGGCCGACAAGATCGTGGACGCCGTGCGGCTGACCGGGGCCGAGGCGGTACACCCGGGCTTCGGGTTCCTGTCGGAGAGCGCGGCCTTCGCGCGCCGACTGGCGGCGGAGGGGATCACCTTCATCGGCCCCAACCCGCACGCCATCGAGGCGATGGGCGACAAGATCGAGAGCAAGAAGTTCGCCACCAGGGCCGGAATCTCGGTGGTGCCGGGCCACGTCGGCGAGATCGATGACACGGCCCACGCCATCAAAATCTCCGAGGACATCGGCTATCCGGTGATGCTGAAGGCCTCGGCCGGCGGCGGCGGCAAGGGCATCCGCGTCGCCTGGAACCGCAAGGACGTGGAGGAAGGCTTCCCGGCCGTGAAGGCGGAGGCCAAGGCCAGCTTCGGCGACGACCGCATCTTCATCGAGAAGTTCATCGAGAGCCCGCGGCACATCGAGATCCAGGTGCTGGGCGACAAGCACGGCAACATCGTCCACCTGTTCGAGCGCGAATGCTCGATCCAGCGCCGCAACCAGAAGGTCATCGAGGAGGCGCCCAGTCCGCTTCTCGATGAGAAGACCCGCAAGGCGATGGGCGACCAGGCCGTCGCCCTGGCCCGGGCGGTCCAGTACGACAGCGCCGGCACCGTCGAGTTCGTGGCCGGCCAGGACCGCAGCTTCTTCTTCCTGGAAATGAACACCCGCCTGCAGGTGGAGCATCCGGTCACGGAGCTGATCACCGGGGTGGACCTGGTCGAGCAGATGATCCGCTCAGCCTATGGCGAGGCGCTGCCGTTCGCCCAGAAGGACCTGAAGATCAACGGCTGGGCTATGGAGAGCCGGATCTATGCCGAGGACCCCTATCGCGGCTTCCTGCCCTCGATCGGGCGGCTGGTGCGCTACTCGCCGCCGGCCGAGGGCGAAGCGGATGGGGTGATCGTGCGCAATGACGCAGGCGTGCGTGAAGGCGACGAGATCTCGATGTTCTACGACCCGATGATCTCCAAGCTCTCGACCTGGGGCAAGACCCGCGAGATCGCGATCGACGCCATGGGCCGGGCCCTGGAGGACTTCCACATCGAGGGGCTCGGCCAGAACATCCCGTTCCTGGCCGCGGTGATGGACCAGGCGCGGTTCCGGTCGGGCAAGCTGTCGACCAACTATATCAAGGACGAGTTCCCCGAGGGGTTCCAGGGCCTGCCGCCGACCGACCGGCAGCGGGACCTGATGAGCGCCGTGGCGCTGGCGATGCACCGCATGCTGCTGGCGCGGGTGGCTCCGGACCAGCTGCGCACCGACTGGCGCGTGATCTCCGGCCACAAGGCCCTGGCCATGAGCGCCACGGCCATCGCCGGGGGCCTCTCGATCCTGGCCGATGGCCGAACGCTGCGGCTGGAGGATATCCGGTGGCGGCCGGGGCAGGCGACCTTCCGGGGCAAGCTGGACGGCGTGGACTTCACCGTCGCGGTGAAACCGGCGGCCGAGGGGTTCGTCATCCGTCACCGCGCCACGACGCTGCGCGTGGTGGTGCTGTCGCCGCGCTCAGCCGAACTGCATGGGAAGCTGCCGCCGAAGAAGGCCGCCGACACCTCGAAGATGGTGCTGTCGCCGATGCCAGGCCTGGTGGTCTCCATCGACGTGATCACGGGCCAGGCCGTGCGCACCGGCGAGGTCGTGGCGGTGCTGGAAGCCATGAAGATGCAGAACATCCTGCGCGCCGAACGTGACGGCACGGTCAAGGCGGTCAACGCCAAGTCCGGCGACAGCGTCGCGGCCGACGAAGTGCTGATCGAGTTCGCTTAGCGGAGAGGGGGCTCCGCGTCCTCCACCGCCCCGAACACCGCCGCGAAGCTGGCGCGCAGCGCCGCGTCCGCCTCATCCATGGTCACGGGCAACCCCAGATCTACCAGGCTCGTCACGCCGTGTTCGGTGACGCCGCAGGGGACGATGCCGCCGAAGTGGCTGAGGTCGGGCTCGACGTTCAGTGAGATCCCGTGGAACGAGACCCAGCGGCGCAGCTTGACGCCGATCGCGGCGATCTTGTCCTCGGTGGGGGCGAACCCCGGTGTGCGGCGCTCCACCCAGACGCCGACCCGGCCCGGACGCACTTCGCCGGTGACGTTGAACCGACCCAGCGCGCCGATCACCCAGGCCTCCAGGGCCGCGACGAAGGCGCGCACGTCGCGCTGGCGGCGCGTCAGGTCGAGCATGACGTAGGCCACGCGCTGGCCGGGGCCATGGTAGGTGTACTGCCCGCCGCGCCCACTGGCGAACACCGGGAACCGGCCGGCGTCCAGCAGGTCGCCGGGCTTAGCCGAGACGCCGCCTGTGTAGAGTGGCGGATGTTCCAGCAGCCAGACCAACTCACCGGCCCGCCCCTCGGCGATGGCCGCCGCGCGCGCCTCCATCGCCGCCACGGCGGCCGGATAGTCCACCAGCCCGCGCGACACCGCCCAGCCGGCCGGAACTTCATCGGCGCGGCCGAACGGCGCTTCGGCGCGGGCGCTTAACGGGCTCTCAAGCATGTGCGCGCAAATGTGGGGCTCGGCGATGCGATATGCAAAGCCTTCGGTGTTTCGGGGTTACCGAGTGAGTCAGGTCAAGGCCGTCAACGTTGAAATCCAGGTGGTGCTCGGGCGCGCCACCCTGCCCATGGCGCAGCTGCTGCGCATGGGTCGCGGCGCCGTTATCCCGCTGGACACCTCGGTCAACGACGAAGTCTGGATTCTGGCCAACAACCACCCGGTGGCCCGCGGCGAAATCCAGATCAACGACGAACGCATCTCCATCGAAGTGACCCGCGCGGCCAACGTCTATGACTACATGGCCGGCGGGGCCAGCTAGTCTCATTCTTGCCGGAGGCAAGGGGACACTTGAGTAAGCGGGCGGGGTTTGCTACCTGCCGCGCCTCACCACGGGCGGTCGTGGCGGAATTGGTAGACGCGCAGCGTTGAGGTCGCTGTGGGGCAACCCGTGGAAGTTCGAGTCTTCTCGACCGCACCAGTGAACCAGGGTCTCAACCCAGCCCATTCGTCGCGACGGTTGGATCAACCACGGCGCGACGAATGGGCTATCCTTTAGGAAGAATCGTGAGCGACCGGCGATTCCCGGTTGCTCGGAGAACGAGCAAAGCCGTCCGAGCATCGTCCCTGGGAGGTCCGCATGAGCCGCGAAACGGACGACCTCGCCGAGCTTGCTGACCGGCCTGCCGAAGTCGAGGAAGACCTCGAAGACCTCGCCCTGGACGATGACTACGCGCTCAATCCGGCCTTCGTCTCCGACGTAGCCGACGCCCTGGACCGGGGCGACGCGGAGCGCCTGCGGGCGCTGCTGAGCGCGCTGCACCCGGCCGATGTCGCCGACCTGATGGGTTTCCTGTCGGCCAGCGATCGCGAGGAGTTGATCCCTCACCTCGACCCGCAGACCCTGGCCGAGATCCTGTCCGAGCTGGACAGCGAAATCCGCGAGGACGTGCTGGAGTACGTCCCGTCCGCCACCCTGGCCAAGGCCATAGGCGAGATGGAGAGCGACGACGCCGCCGATGTTGTCGATGACCTTGAGGACGACAAGCGCGCCGAGGTCATGGCCGCGATCCCCGAGCAGGAGCGGGCGGCGATCGAGAGCTCGCTGGCCTACGAGGACGAGACGGCCGGCCGCCTCATGCAGCGCGAGGTTGTCGCCGCGCCGCAGTTCTGGACCGCCGGCCAGGCCATCGACCATTTCCGCCGCGAGGCCGAAGATCTGCCGGAGCTGTTCTTCGACATCTATGTGGTGGACCCGGCCTACAAGCCGGTCGGGGCCGTGCCGGTCAGCCAACTGCTGCGGGTCGGCCCGCAGACACCGCTGGCCCAGATCATGGAGCCGGTGAACGAGATCACCGTCGACCTCGATCAGGAAGAGGTCGCCTACATCTTCGACAAGTACCACCTGATCTCTGCCCCGGTGGTCGATGCCGGCGGCCGGCTGGTGGGCCAGATCACCGTCGATGACATCGTCGGCGTCATCCAGGACGAGAGCGAGGAAGACATCCTGGCCCTGGCCGGGGTGAGCGACGCCGGCCGCGACGCCGGCATCGCCGGGATCATCCGCTCGCGCCTGCCCTGGCTGCTGATCAATCTTGTGACCGAGGCCGTGGCGGTGACCGTGATCGGCGCCTTCCAGGAAGAGATCGCCAAGCTTGTGGCATTGGCGATCCTGATGCCGATCGTCTCGTCCCTGGGCGGTAACGCCGGGACCCAGGCGCTCACCGTGGCCGTTCGGGCGATCGCCAGCAAGGAACTGAACGCTCACAACGCCATGCGTATCGTCGGGCGGGAATTGACGGTGGGCCTGTTCAATGGCGGGGCGGTCGGCCTGATGCTGGGCATCGGGACCTACATCTGGTGGCGCGATCCCAGGCTGTCGCTCTGCGTGGCGCTGGCTGTGGTGGCCAACATGTTCGTGGCCGCGCTGGCGGGCATCGTGGCCCCGATCCTGCTGGACCGGATGGGCCGCGACCCGGCGGTTTCATCGTCGGTCGTTGTAACCTTTATGACTGATTTCTTCGGATTCCTTGCACTTTTGGGCATCGCCGCCCTCATCCTGTTGTAACTGGCGTCAGGTTTGCGTGGGGGCGTCAAAGGGCGTCTTTCGCCTGAACTGTTTTGGGACGGGCCATGCTGTCGCGTCATCGCGTCTCGCGGGCCGCCATCGAGCTGATCAAACAGTTCGAGGGGTACCGCCGACAAGCCGCCCAGCTGCCGGATGGCCGCTGGACGATAGGCTATGGCCATACGCTGACGGCCCGCGACGGGGCTGAGGTTTGTGAGACCGACGCCGAGGCGCTGCTGGTCTACGACCTGATCTCCGTGCAGCACGCGGTGAACGAGAACACCCTGGCGCCGATCGGCCAGAACCAGTTCGACGCGCTCACGTGCTTTGCCTTCAACATCGGAACCGACAATTTCCGCCGCAGCCAGGTGCTGAAGCGCCTGAACTCCGGGGCTGCGGTGCAGGCCGCCTGCGCCATGGAGCTGTGGCGCAAGGCCGACTTCGAGGGTGAGCGGATCGTCATCGACGCTTTGGTCCGCCGCCGTGCCGCTGAGAAGGCGCTGTTCCTGATGCCTGACGACGGGGTGCGGATCGCCGCGCCGTCGCCGCTGCTGCGCCCGGTGATCGACCTGGACGCGCTGGACCTGGTGCCGATGCGCCGACCGGTGGAGGTGCAGATCTCGATGGTCGGCGAGCGGGTCACGGCCCGGCGCGAGCACATCGTGGAGCTGGGCCCGGTCGCCGAGCCGGAACCCGCGCCCGCAGCGGTCACGGCCGCGGCGGCCGCGGCGGAGGCGGTCGCAGACCGCCTCGCCCGCCTGTTCGTGGAGCCTGGCGAGGAGCCGGAGTTTTGCGCCCCGGAGGTCATTGTCGAGCCGGACGTCGAGGCGGGGCTGGAAGACGCCCGTTCGCAGGTCGACTTCGCGCCGCCGATCACCACGCCGGCCGAGCTGGAACCGGAGCTGGACCCCGAGCCGGCGTCCGAACCCGAACCCGAGGCTGCCCTCGAACCCATCGCCGCCTCTGCCGCGCCGGCTGCCGAAGAGGCCGCCATCGACGCCGAACTCGACATCCCCCAGGCGCCGTTCGCCAGCGCGCCGGCCTGGGATCGCGCAAGCCCGCGCGTCAATGTCGAGATCGCGGCGGCCGCCTTCATTCCCGCCCGCACCCGACCCGCGCCGCGCAAGCGCGAACTGTCGGTGGTTTGGGACCTGCTGCTGGCTCTGTTCGGCCTGGCCTTCTTCGGCTTCGGTATCGTCTGGGGCATGAGCGCCCAGGTCGCGCCATTCGGCGGCGGAACCACGCCGGTGTTCGTGGCCTTGCCGGCCGGGCTGGCGGGGGTGACCTTCTTCGTCGTCGCCGTCTTCCGGCTGCTGCAGCGGCTGGGTCGCGAGATCGAGCAGGACTGAGGCTGCGAAGGCCGGGGTTCGGATGAAGGCCGGGGCTCGGACGACGAACCCACGCTGTTCCTCGACCTGCTCAACGAACCTCCGACCGTCCCGGCGAACCCCGGGAACCAGGTGGGATGGCGCGGAGGTGGGCTCGCCTGCGCGGCCATCCTCCAGTCCGCCACGGCGGTTGCGATCTGGACCCCGGCCTTTGCCGGGACAGTCGGGGGAGGGGAGACGGGCGGCATACGGCCGCCGTCTCTCGCGACGCGCGGCTGGCTGTGCTACCTCGCGGGGATGATCCCGAACCACGGCCCCAGCATGGATTTCGGCCTCGGCGAGGCCGCCGACGCCATCCGTGAGACCACCGCGCGCTTTGCCGCCGACCGGATCGCGCCGCTGGCCGCCGAGATCGACGCCACCAATGAATTTCCCCGCCAGCTCTGGCCGCAGATGGGCGAGCTGGGCCTGCACGGTATTACGGTCTCCGAGGCCGACGGCGGGCTGGGCCTGGGCTACCTGGAGCATGTGGTGGCCATGGAGGAGGTGTCCCGCGCCTCCGCCTCGGTGGGCCTGAGCTACGGCGCCCACTCCAATCTTTGCGTGAACCAGCTCCGGCGCTGGGGCTCGGCTGAGCAGAAGGCTCGCTACCTGCCCAAGCTGATCAGTGGCGAGCATGTCGGCGCCTTGGCCATGAGCGAGGCCGGCAGCGGCTCCGACGTCGTGTCGATGCGCCTGAAGGCCGAGAAGCGCGGTGATCGATATGTGCTGAACGGCACGAAGTTCTGGATCACCAACGCGCCGCACGCCGACACGCTGGTGGTCTACGCCAAGACCAGCCCCGAGGCGGCGTCGCGGGGCATCAGCGCCTTCCTGATCGAGAAGGACTTCAAGGGTTTTAAGGTCAGCCAGAAGCTGGACAAGATGGGCATGCGCGGCTCCGACACCGGGGAGCTGGTGTTCGAGGACTGCGAGGTGCCGGAAGAGAACGTTATGGGCCCTGAGAACGGGGGCGTCGGCGTTCTAATGAGCGGCCTGGACTACGAGCGCGCCGTGCTGGCCGGCGGGGCGCTGGGCATCATGCAGGCCTGCCTGGATGTGGTGCTGCCCTATGTGCGCGAGCGCCGGCAGTTCGGCCAGGCGATCGGCTCGTTCCAGCTGATGCAGGGCAAGGTGGCCGACATGTACGTCGCCCTGAACTCGGCCCGTGCCTATGTCTACGCCGTGGCCAGGGCCTGCGACGCCGGCAAGACCACCCGGTTCGACGCTGCGGGCGCGATCCTGATGGCCAGCGAGAACGCGGTGAAGGTGTCGCTGGAGGCGATCCAGGCCCTGGGCGGCGCGGGCTACACCAAGGACTATCCGGTGGAGCGCCTGCTGCGCGACGCCAAGCTTTATGACATCGGCGCCGGCACCAATGAGATCCGGCGGTTCCTGATCGGACGGGAGCTTGTGGGGGGGTGACGCGGGCGGGGGCTCTAATCGTCGCGCTCTCGCTGGCCGGCTGCGCCTCGGCGCCTGCGAAGCTGGCCTGTCCGGTCGGCCAGACCCAGCTGCGCACCGCCCAGCTGTTCCTGGGCGCGAAGGCCCCGGCCCGGCTGAACGAGCAGGATCTGCGACGCTTCGTGGCCGTGGAGGTTACGCCCCGGTTCCCGGACGGTGTCACCGTCATGGACGGCGGCGGCCAGTGGAAGGGCGCCGACAACCAGTTGATCCGCGAGGCGGCCAAGGTGGTGCTGATCGTGCTGCCGGCCAGGGGCGATCCGATGATCAAGGTCGAGGCAGTGCGGACCGCCTACCGCGCCCGGTTTAAGCAGGAGAGTCTGGTGGTGATGCCGCCGCCGGCTTGCGTGGGGCTCTAGGGAGCCGCCCGTCGCGCCTCGTGCGCCAGCCTCAGCGCTTCGGCGGTGGCGGGGTCGGCGGGGAAGAAGGTTTCGAGAGTGAGTTCCGACAGGGTGATGTCCACGGGCGTGCCGAACACTGTGGTGGTCCCGAACAGCGACAGCATCTGGTCGCCGACCATCAGCTGGAACGGAATCGCGACGCCTCCGTAGTCCTCGGGACGGCGGTCGGGGGCCGGCGGCTTCGGATAGCCGCGGATCTCCTCGATCAGCGCGATCAGGCCCGGGTCGGCGGTGAGCTCGGCCTGTCGGCGCAGCCGCTCCAGAACGTGGGCGTGCCATTCGCCGAGGTTGGCGATCCGCGAGGCCAGGCCCCGGGGATGCAGCGACAGGCGGATGACGTTCAGCGGCGCCGCAAGCAGCGCCGGGTCGACCCCCTCTAGCATCGGCGCCACCGCCGCATTGGCCGCCACCAGGTTCCAGCGCAGGTCCACCACCAGGGCGGGGTAGGGTTCGTGCGCCGCCAGGATCACATCCACCGCACGGCGCGCCGCGGCCATGCCCGGGTCGTCCAGGCTGCGTTCGGCGAACACCGGGGCGAAGCCGGCCGCCACCAGGATCACATTGCGGTCGCGGAGCGGCACCTCCAGCTGTTCGGCCAGCAGCAGCACCATCTCGCGGCTGGGCCGCGCCCGCCCGGTCTCCAGGAAGCTCAGGTGCCGCGTGGAGATCTCGGCCTCCAGGGCGAGGTCCATCTGGCTCATCCGCCGGCGCATCCGCCACGCGCGCAGATGGTCGCCGACGGGCTTGTGGGGCGTGGTCATGGGCCGACCTTAGCGGGCGGTCGATGCGCGTCCATGACCTGGGAGGTAATGGCGCCGCCCCGGCCGGTGTTTGCGGCGCGACGCAGATTCGCCCCAGGAGGGATTCGAATGCTCGCTCAGGTCGGTAGCCAGCGATCACCTTTATCCATAGGTTGAGCGGGAATGACGGGTAGCGTCATGCATGGGGATAGTAAAATGAAGCGCGTTTCGATCCTTTCGGGGATACTGGCGGCCGGCGCTCTGGCGCTCGCGGCCGCGCCGACGTAGGCGGCGACCTATCTGATCAACTTCCTGGACGCCAGCTCGACCTACAGCGTCACCGGGACGATCACGACGGCCGACGTGCTGAACGCCGTCGGCGGCTACGACATCACGGGGATCAGCGGGACCGTCAATGGCAACCCGAGCTCTGACGCGATCACGGGCCTGATTGCCAATCTGAGCCAGCCGTTCATCGGGTCCTGCTGCGGCTTCAACTATGACAACGTGCTGTTCGCGCTTGGCCCGCGAACCTTCGACACCGGGGGCGTTCTCTTCAGCACGGTGAGCGGCAACTATAACCTGTGGATGAACAGCGACACCGACGCCCAACTCTACACCTATGGCGCGCCGGGCGGCCTGGACGTTCATGGCACGCTGAGCGCGACGCTGGCGGTTCCCGAGCCCGCGACCTGGGGCCTGATGATCCTGGGCTTCGGTGCGGCCGGCGCGGCCTTGCGCACGCGCCGCCGCCAACTCGCCTAGCGTCCTTCGACGATAGATTTGAAACGCCGTCGGCCTCGCGCCGGCGGCGTCTTCATGCGCGCCTGCTGTCCGGGACGCGCCTCGGGCCCCTAAATAGGCTGGGCCAACCCCCAAATAAGCGAAGGGCCGCCCCATCGCTGGGACGACCCTTCCATAGTCTGACCGCAGAGCGGTTCGCGACCTTGCCTCACCGAGGGCTAGGCGGAGACCTCGCACGCGGAGGTCCAGGTCACGGCTGCCTTGCGGCCTTTGCTATGAGACACTGGGTCACCTCCTTTCAATTGTTGAACACACCTAGGAATATGGGGTGCTGTGAGCGCATCCGGCAAGACCTATTCGGCCGGCGCGCGGGTGGTGGCCATGAACGGAGTCATCGCGACGCCGTCGGTCGCCTGTTCGCGCAGGCTCTGGCGGCGGCGCAGGTGCGGGATCGGGCGGGTCACCTTGCCCAGCGCCTCGATCGTCGCGCGGTAGCCAGCCTCCACCGCCTCGTCATAGGCCCGCCAGTCGCGGATTTCGATGCTGGACACGTCGGGTTGGATCAGCACGTCGGTCGCCTCCCGCGCCGCCGCCAGGTCGCGGCCGGTGGAGATGGTGGCCGCTCGCATCAGCAGCGAGACGATCGGCGGTCCCAGCCGCCACTGGCCGGACCAGATCCAGCGCCACACCGACGACGGCCGCGCCACATCGTCGGCGGTGATGCTGCGCGAGGTGGTCACGTCCACACCGACGATCGGGCCCAGGTGGGCGGCGCGCATGATGTCGGCGGGGAAGTTCTTCATCACCGCCCCGTCCACCAGCACGTTCTGGCCGTCGGTAGCCGGCGGCAGCACGCCCGGCAGGGCGATGGTGGCCCTGAGCGAATGGCGCAGCGAGCCGCGCTTGTGGAGCTGATAGGCGCCCGTCGTCAGGTTCGAGGACAGGCAGAAAAACGGCAGCCACAGGTCGGCGATCTGGGTTTCGCCGAAGTGTCGCTGCAGCCGCTCGCCCACCTTGACCCCGTGGGTCATGGCCAGCAGGGGCAGCGCGATGTCGTCCAGCGGGCTGGTGTTCACGAAAGCTTCCCGCAGCCGCTCGTCCATCTCCGCCTCGTCCCAGCCCATGGCCAGCCCGGCGGCGACCACGGCGCCCATCGATGAGCCGCCCACGAAGTCGATCGGCACGCCCTTTTCGCGGAGCGCCTTGATGGCGCCGACGTGGGCGTAGGCCCGCGCGCCGCCGCCGGACAGCACCAGCCCCACCGACTGGCCGGTCAGCACCCGCGCCAGCCGCTCGAAGCCTTCGTTCGCACCCTGCAGGACGTGGAACACCCGCGCCGCGCCGGTGGCGTCCAGCCACGCCTCCGAGCCCACCGGCCGCACCGTCTCGGCCGGCTGCACCAGGATCAGGTCCACCAGCTGCTGCGCGCGCAGCGTCGCCGCGCCCGGCGGCGGGGTCTGCCCCTCGGGGTGGTGATCGCCGCGGGCCACCTGGAACAGCCGGTCCACCTGGCGCGGCACGAAGGGCGCCCAGGCGGTCTCGTCGCGCTCAGCCACATAGAGGACGAAGTCATGCACCCGCTCGACCTCGGAGAACCACTCAGTCGGCGCGGCCGCCGCCTCGGCGCCGACGGTGGTGACCTCATAGCCGAGGGCCGCGATCTCGCGTTCCAGCCGGTCGACCACCGGCCGTATGGGCCCGGGACTGCCCGCGGAGACGAAGCCGAACACCGAGGGGTCGCCCACCGGGCCGCGCCTAGCCACCTGCCGGGTCCGGCGGATCATCAGCCGCGCCAACTCGGTCATTACCGAGGCATCGGCGTCGCAGGCCTCGAAAAAAGCCGCCTTCGGCACGGCGAAGATCTCTGAATCGCGCAAGGCGTAGACATCGGCGGAGTGTGGTACGCCGGCGATCAGCGCCATCTCGCCGGCCGGCTCGCCGGGCCGGATGATGCCCAGGAAGTGCGGCTCCTGGCCGTCCTCCCGGCGGAACGCGCCCAGCCGGCCGGTGCGTACCACGTAGAGGTCGTCGGACGCATCGCCCTGGCCAAACAGCTTCGAGCCGCCGGGCAGCGAAAACCAGTGCGTCCGATCCCGTGCGCGCGGCTGCTTGAACAGCCGCGCGAGCGCCGAATCAACCGGGATTTCAGGCAGTACCGCCACGGCGCGGAAGGTAGCCTTCTCGGTCGCAGTTCCCAAGCGGCGCTCTTCCCAAGCCTCCGACGGACCCCTATGCGAAGGCATGCCCCTGCACATGATCAAGCTGGTGGTCGGCGCCGCCACCATCGAGGACCTGCTGGACTGGCGGGCCCGCAACGCGGCCGACGGCGGGCCGTGGATTCTGCGCACCCGGATGACGCCAAAACGCGGGGCGGAGATGGTGGACGGGGGGTCGGTCTATCGGGTCTTCAAGGGCGTGATTCTGTGCCGCCAGAAGGTCATGGTGGTGAATACGGTGGGCGAGGGTGCTGCCGCCCGCTGCGAGATCACCCTGGACGAGACGGTGGTCCGCGTGGCTCCGACCCCCAGGCGCGCCTTCCAGGGCTGGCGCTATCTCGACCCCAAGGACGCGCCGCCGGACCTGGATCTCGAAGCGTTTGGCGATGTGCCCGAGGGGCTGGCGCGGCAGTTGCGGGAAGCCGGGGCGTGGTGAGCGGCTCCTCTCCCCCCTCCCGCGGAAGGTATCAGCTTCGCTCCCAGGCCTGTTGCAGCAGCGCCTCTACCGACGCATCCACCTGATCCGCCGAGGTCAGCAGCATCTGGCCCTTCAGCCGGTCGCCCCAGCTTTCGCTCTTGCCGCGTGGCGTCAGGCGCGGGTCGGTGGAGAGCTCCACCGCGAAGCCGACCAGGGCGTGGCCGCCCTTCACCGGACGAGCAGCGGCCATCTGGACCTTGCGGGAGAAGGCGGTGAAGGCCTTGCGCTGGCCGCTGACGGTGTCGGGCAGCCTGGCGACCGCGGCCTCCAGAGCTGCGAGAATCAGTTCCGACGCAGGGTCTTTCCACAGCGCGGCGCGCAGGCCGGCGGCATCTTCCCAGTTCATCTCGGTCTGCGGAAACGCGACCGACAGCACGTGGGCGCAGCGGTTCACGCCCAGGCCGTGGTTTTCGCGCATCCAAATGACCCGGGCGCTGGGCCCGTCATACGGGCAGGTCCGCGCAATCGCCACCCATTCGTCGAGGGTCCTGCCGGTGTCGCGCTCCAGGCTGGCCTGCACCGAGGCGAACCACGTCTTCTGGCGGTCCGTCAGGGTCTCGGACTTCGATGCCGTCCGCTCGCCGCTCGCACCCATCGTTCCGCCCTTCGCCGCGATTTGCTACCGAGGAGTCCACATGACCCCTGGAGATACCCATGAGCTTGGACGGGACCTATGACGCCGGCAACATCTTCGGGAGGATCCTGCGCGGCGAGATGGCCTGCGCGAAGGTGTTCGAGGACGACCACGTCCTCAGCTTCATGGACGTGTTCCCGCAGGCCCGGGGCCACACCCTGGTGATTCCCAAGCACTCGGAGGCCCGCAACCTGCTGGAGGAGACCCCGGAGAACCTTCAGGGCCTGATCCTGGGCGTCCAGCGGGTGACGCGGGCGGTGAGGGCGGCGCTTAACCCCGACGGCATCGTGGTGACCCAGTTCAATGGCGCCCCGGCCGGCCAAACGATCTATCACCTCCACGTCCACATCATCCCGCGCTGGGAGGGTGTGGCCCTGGGACGGCATGGCGGCGGTATGGCGAACCCTGAAGAGTTGGACGCCCTGGCGGCGCAGATTGCGGCGATGATCAGCTAAGCGGCGCCACAACCCCACGGGTGTCATCCCGGTCTTCGCCTGCGGCGAAAACCGGGATGACACCGGTGAAGCGGCAAGGGTGAAGGTTAGTCCACCGCCTCGATCTCTTCGACCGGGCTCTCGATCACCGGGGCGCCGCGTTCGCGTTGATCGCCTTCGATCTCGAAGGCCAGCTTCGCGTCCTTCAGCACCACCTTCACATGGCCACCCTTGATCAGCTTGCCGAACAGAATCTCGTCGGCGAGCGGCTTCTTGATGTGCTCCTGGATCACCCGGGCCAGGGGCCGGGCGCCGTAGAGCTCGTCGAAGCCATTCTTGGCCAGCCAGTCGGTGGCCTCGTCGGTGGTCTCGATGGTGACGTGGCGGTCCGCCAGCTGGGCTTCCAGCTGCATGACGAACTTCAGCACCACCTGCTTGATGATCTCCTGCGTCAGCGGCTTGAACTGAACGACGGCGTCAAGGCGGTTGCGGAATTCCGGGGTGAACAGGCGCTTGAGCGCTTCGTCCACCTCGTCGTCCGCCTTGCCGCGGCCGAAGCCGATCGAGTTCTTCTGGGCGTCGGAGGCGCCGGCGTTGGTGGTCATGATCAGGACCACGTTGCGGAAGTCGATCTTCTTGCCGTTCGAATCGGTCAGCTGGCCGTGGTCCATGACCTGCAGCAGGATGTTGAACACATCCGGGTGCGCCTTCTCGATCTCATCCAGCAGCACCACGGCGTGCGGATGCTGATCGACCGCGTCGGTCAGCAGCCCGCCCTGGTCGAAGCCCACATAGCCGGGAGGCGCCCCGATCAGGCGGCTGACGGTGTGGCGCTCCATGTACTCCGACATGTCGAACCGCAGGAGTTCGATGCCAAGTGTGGAGGCCAACTGGCGCGCCGTCTCGGTCTTGCCGGTGCCGGTAGGACCGCTGAACAGGTAGCAGCCGATCGGCTTCTGGCCGTCGCGCAGGCCGGCCCGGGCCATCTTCATGGCTGAGGAGAGCTGGTCAATGGCGTCTTCCTGGCCATAGACCGCGCGCTTCAGGTCGGTTTCCAGCTGCTTCAGCGCCTCGGTATCGGTCTTGGAGACCGACTTCGGCGGGATGCGGGCGATCTTGGCGACGACCGCCTCGACCTCCTTCAGGCCGATGATCTTCTTCCGCTTGCCCTCGGGCAGCAGCATCTGGCCGGCGCCGGCTTCGTCGATGATGTCGATCGCCTTGTCGGGCAGCTTGCGGTCGTTGATGTACTTGGCCGACAGCTCCACCGCCGCCTTGATGGCGTCGTTGGTGTAGCGGAGCTTGTGGAACTCCTCGTAGTAGACCTTCAGGCCCTTGAGGATCTTGATCGTGTCCTCGATCGTGGGCTCGTTGATGTCGATCTTCTGGAAGCGCCGGACCAGGGCCCGGTCCTTCTCGAAGTGCTGGCGGAACTCCTTGTAGGTGGTGGAGCCCATGCAGCGCAGCGTGCCTGACGCCAGCGCCGGCTTCAGCAGGTTGGAGGCGTCCATGGCCCCGCCGGACGTGGCCCCGGCGCCGATCACTGTGTGGATCTCGTCGATGAACAGCACCGCGTCGGGGTGGTTCTCGAGTTCCTTGACCACCTGTTTCACGCGCTCTTCGAAGTCGCCGCGATAGCGGGTGCCGGCCAGCAGCGCGCCCATGTCGAGCGAGAAGATGGTCGACTTGGACAGGACCTCAGGCACCTGCTTGTTGACGATCTTGCGGGCCAGGCCCTCGGCGATGGCGGTCTTGCCGACGCCCGGGTCGCCCACCAGCAGCGGGTTGTTCTTGGTCCGACGGCAGAGGATCTGGATGCAGCGCTCCACCTCGGCCATCCGCCCGATCAGCGGATCGACCTTCCCCTGCTTGGCCTTTTCGTTGAGGTTGACGCAGTAGGCTTCGAGGGCCTCCCCGCCGGTCTTCACAGCGGGTTTATCCTCATCTTCAGCGCCCTTCACAGGCTTGGCCTCGGAGGCGCCAGCCTTCTTGGCGATGCCGTGGGCGATGTAGTTGACCGCGTCGTAGCGGGTCATGTCCTGCTCTTGGAGGAAGTAGGCCGCGTGGCTTTCCCGCTCGGAGAAGATCGCCACGAGCACGTTCGCCCCGGTCACCTCTTCGCGACCGGACGACTGCACGTGGATCACGGCCCGCTGGATCACCCGCTGGAAGCCGGCGGTGGGCTTGGCGTCCTCGCCGTCGTCCACGACCAGGGAGCGGAGCTCGTTGTCCACATAGTTGGTGAGGGTGGTGCGCAGCGCGGCGAGTTCGACGTCGCAGGCCCGCATCACGCCGGCCCCGTCCTCGTCATCGATCAGACTGAGCAACAGATGCTCCAGCGTCGCGTATTCGTGCTTTCGCTGATTGGCGTAGGCGACGGCGCGATGGAGAGATTCTTCGAGTTGGCGCGAGAATGAGGGCAAAGGGACCTAGTCCTTTTCCATAGTGCACTGCAGCGGGTGCTGATGCCGACGCGCGGCATCAACGACCTGGGCTACCTTTGTTTCCGCCACTTCGTACGTAAAGATCCCGCAGACACCCACACCATGTTGGTGCACGTGAAGCATGATCCGAGTCGCATCTTCGCGCGATTTGTTGAAGAACTGCTCAAGAACGTAAACGACGAACTCCATTGGCGTGTAGTCGTCGTTGAGAATCAGAACCCGGTACATGGCCGGCTTCTGGGTTTTTGGTTTGGTTTTCGTGGTCACCGTCGAACGAACGCCGGTGTCAGTCTCACCATCCTTCCGTTCGCTCATGCTGCCACTTTCCTGTCGGGGCGGCGATGGTCGCGCGCCAACTCGATTAGATATGGAGAATAGCGCACTTTGGAAGGGATGAATCGTCACGGCGACGTTTGAGGCCCCTGGCGCCCATTTCCGGTTGCGCCATGCGCTCATTCTTCCTCCTGTGCGGACATCGCTCTCATTATACGGCCGGATGTGACGGCGGCGGCGCCGAAACGCTCGCGAATCGCATCGACCGAGCGTTCGCTGGCCAGGGCTTTGCGCTCCCCGTCGGCGAAGAAATCCCCCTTGGCGAGGTCCGCGTCGATCAGGTCGGTGATACCGATGCCGATCAGCCGCCACGGCCGGCCGGTCGTCTCCCGCGCCAGCAGCTCGCGGCCCACCTGGAACAGGGTCTTCGCTGTCTGGGTGGCGACCGGCAGGGTGCGTCGCCTTGTCACGATCTTGAAGTCGGTCGTGCGCAGCTTCAGCGTCACCACCCGACCGGCCAATCCAGCCTGCCGCGCCTGGCGCGCCGCCCGCTCGCACAGGGGCGCCAGCTTGTCCTCCAGCTCCGGCACGCCGGAGAGGTCGTCGTTGAAGGTGGTCTCGCAGCTGATGGTCTTGCGCCCCTCGTTGGGGTTCACGGCGCGCGCGTCCCGGCCGTGGGCCAGTTCCGACAGCCGCAGGCCGTGTGCGCCCCAGCGGTCGGCCAGCACCCGGACGTCGGTGCGGGCCAGGTCACCGACGGTGCGATAGCCGGCCTTCTCCAGGCTGGCGACCATCGCGGGCCCCACGCCCGGCAGGATGCGCACCGGCTTGTCCGCCAGGAATGCCTGCGCCTCATGGCCGATCACCGAAAAGCCGCGCGGCTTGTCCAGCTCCGACGCCACCTTGGCCAGGAACTTGTTCGGCGCCAGGCCGATGGAGACCGTCAGTCCGGTTTCGGCCTCGATCCGCGCCTGCAGCCGCGCCAAGGTCAGCGCCGGCGGCGCGCCATGCAGGCGCTCCGTGCCGGACAGGTCCATCCAGGCCTCGTCCAGGCTGAGGTTCTGGATCAGCGGGGTCAGCTGCGCCGCCATTCCCAGGATGCGCTTGCTCTCGGCGCGGTACTTGGCGAAGTCGGGCTTGATGACCACCGCCTCCGGGCAGGCCTTCAGCGCCTTGAACATCGGCATGGCCGAGCGCACGCCCTTGATGCGGGCGATGTAGCAGCAGGTGGTCACCACCCCGCGCTTGCCCCCACCGACGATGACCGCCACGTCCCGCAGCTCCGGCCGGTCGCGCTTCTCCACGCTGGCGTAGAAGGCGTCGCAGTCCATGTGGGCGATGAACAGCTGATCCAGTTCCGCGTGCGCCACGATCCGCGGGCTGGCGCAGTCCGGGCACCGCCGCACGGCGGCCTGGCCGCGCCAGAAGCAGTCCCGGCAGAAGGCTTTCATCCCCCCGCCTCCAGCGGCCACAGCCAGGCCGCGCCCCGCACCCCGGACGAATCCCCATGCGCCGCCGCCACGATCGGCGTGTCGAAGGCGTCCGAGAACACGTTGCGCGCCACCATCGCCGGCAGCACCTCGTAGAGCCGGCCGATGTTCGACATGCCGCCGCCCAGCACGATCATGTCCGGGTCGAGGAGATCGCAGACCACCCCCAGCGCCCGCCCGAGCCGGTCGGCATAGACATCCAAGAGCGCGATCGCCTCGCCGTCGCCCGCCTCGGCGCGGGTCGAGACATCTTCCGCCGTGCGTCCTGTCAGGTTGGCGAACCCGGTCCCGCTCAACCACAGCTCCAGGCAACCGCGCCGGCCGCACCAGCATAGGCCGCCCGGATATTCGTCCGGCCTCGGCCAGGGCAGGGGAATGTGCCCCCACTCGCCCGCGACCAGGTTGCGCCCCGCCGCCAGCCGGCCATCCACCACCACGCCCCCGCCGCAGCCAGTGCCCAGGATCACCGCGAACACCACGCCCGCGCCCGCCGCCGCCCCGTCGGTGGCCTCCGACAGCGCCAGGCAGTTGGCGTCATTGGCGAAGCGCACCGACCGTCCCAGCACGCGCTCCAGGTCCGCCGGGAACGGCTTGTCATTCAGCACGGTGGAATTCGAATTGCGCATCAGCCCGCTGGCCGGGTTGGGCGAGCCCGGCCCGCCGACGCCGACGCGCGCCACCCGCACGCCAGCCTGACGCTCTGCCTCCGCCACCAGCACCGCCGTGGCCTCCAGCCGATCCGCGTAGTCCGGCGGGGTCGCGCCGCGCACCCGCGCCAGGAACCGCCCGTCGGCGTCCAGCGCCGCGGCCTCGATCTTGGTGCCTCCGAAGTCCACGCCGATGCGGATCATCCGTGCGGTATAGGCGATTTGGCCCCGCGTCTCAGCGCCGAACCGCCGCCTCGATGGCGGCCCCCAGCTCCGCCCAGTCGTCAATGCGCGGATGCTGCTCCGAGCGTGGGGCGAAGGGGCGCAGGCGCAGGTCGGCCACGTGCTGAAAGGTGGCCGTCGCCGGCGAGTGATCGGCCACCGAGTCCAGGTTCGACAACAGGTCGTCCACGAACGCCGTCGGGTGCAGGGTCTGCGCGGTCAGGCCCGCGGCGATGGGGCCTTTCGGCCCGGTGTTGAGGATCAACGGATGGGCCATGCCGTGCTTCTGCAACCACCGGGTCCGCAAGGCCTGGGCGTCAGCCGGGGCATTGGAGAGGATCAGGATCTCGGCGTGATCGGCCAGCCGGTTCAGCGCCGCGATGGCGCCCGGCGCCGGCTCGATCTGGTCGCAGTGGCCCCTGAAGAACGCGTCGAACAGCCGGCGACCCTCGACGATATCCAGGTGTTCGACCGCGCCCGGCCGATAGATGTTCTGGAACAGCGCGAACTTCTCGACCCGCATTTCCAGGCCTTCACCGGCCAGGAAGTCGCCAAAACCCTGCATGAACAGGCCCAGCACCTCGTCAACGTCCACCAGCACCAGCGGGCGCGCGGGCGACAGCCCCAGCGAGGCCAGGGTGGGGGCGGCGTTGTCTATCGGCACGGCCACACTTGCGTCCACGTCAGATAACGAAGTTTAAGGATATTTGTGGGACTAACCACAGGAAGGGTGGGGAAGGTCGAAACCGGCCCGGTCACCCGCATACGTAAGGTCCTTGAATGGCCAAGAAGGTCCTCATCGTCGAGGATAACGAGCTGAACATGAAGCTCTTTCATGATCTGCTCGAAGCCCAGGGCTACGAAACCCTCGAAACCCGTGAGGGTCTCGCGGCGCTTTCGCTCGCCCGCGAGCACCGGCCGGACCTGATCCTCATGGACATCCAGCTGCCGGAAATCTCGGGCCTGGAGGTCACCAAGTGGCTGAAGGAAGACGACGACCTGGCCCACATTCCGGTCGTCGCCGTCACCGCCTTCGCCATGAAGGGCGACGAAGAGAGAATCCGGGAAGGGGGCTGCGAGGCCTATATCTCCAAGCCGATCTCGATCTCCCACTTCCTCGAAACCATCAAGCGCCTGCTGGCCTAGGCCTCCGCGATGTCCGCCCGCATCCTGGTCGTCGATGACATCGACTCGAATGTGCGCCTGCTGCAGGCAAAGCTGACCGCGGAATATTATGAGGTCCTGACTGCTTCGGACGGCCCGACCGCCCTGGCGATCGCCGCGTCTGAACGCCCCGACATCGTGCTCCTCGACGTCATGATGCCGGGCATGGACGGCTTTGCCGTCTGCCGGCGGCTGAAGGACGACCCCGAGACGCGCCATGTGCCGGTGGTGCTGGTCACGGCCCTCGACGGCCGCGCCGACCGGGTGGCGGGGCTGGAGGCCGGCGCCGACGACTTCCTGACCAAGCCCATCGACGATGTCATGCTGCTGGCCCGGGTGCGCAGCCTGACGCGGCTGAAGAGCGTCATCGACGAACTGCGCGACCGCGAGGCTTCCGGCCGGCGGATGGGGGTCATCGCGGGGGCCGCGTCGAGACTCGGCGGCTCCGGCGGCCGTATCCTGATCGTCGATGACAACGAGCGCCAGGCGAAGCGGGTCTCCGACGAACTCGCTGTCGAACACCGTCCCATCGTCGAGACCGATCCCGCCAAGGCGTTGCTCACCGCCCGCGGGCCGGTGGACCTGGTGATCGTCAATATCGGCGCCAAGACCTTCGACGGCCTGCGCTTCGCCGCCCAGCTGCGCTCCGACGAGCAGACCCGCAAACTGCCGATCCTGGCGGTGGCCGACATCGACGAGCGGCAAAAGGCGATCAAGGCGCTGGAGATCGGGGTCAACGACCTGTTGGCGCGCCCCATAGATCCGGGCGAGCTGGCCGCCCGCGTGCGCACCCAGATCCGCCGCAAGCGCTACACCGACTATCTGCGCGCCAATCTCGACCACTCCCTTGAGCTGGCCGTCACCGACCAGCTCACCGGCCTGCACAATCGCCGCTACATGTCGGGCCAGCTCGAGGCGCTGATGCGCCGGGCCAGCGTCGATGGCATGCCGGTGTCCCTGCTGGTCATCGACATCGACCACTTCAAGAAGGTCAACGACAGCTTCGGCCATGACGTGGGCGACGAGGTGCTGCGCGAGTTCGCGGTGCGCCTGGCCTCCAACGTCCGCGCCATCGACCTGCCCGTGCGCCACGGCGGCGAGGAGTTCGTGGTGGTGATGCCCGACACCGATCTGGAAGACGCCCGCCGCATCGCCGAGCGCATCCGCCTGCACGTGGCCGGCGCCCCCTTCGGCGTCATGGGCGGCGAGCAGATGCTGGGGGTCACCATCTCCATCGGCGTCGCCACCAGCTGCGGCGCGGAAGATACCCCTACCGCCCTGATGAAACGTGCCGACGAAGCCGTCTACGAGGCCAAGTCGCGAGGTCGAAACCGGGTGTTCGTGCGGGCGGCCTGACCGCCGCGCTCTTACCCTCCCCGTTCCGGTGAGGGAAGAATCCGGTGAGGGAAGAACGCAAAACGCCCGACCTTTCGGCCGGGCGCTTGCAAACGAAATCAGAGGCTTCTTCAGCCTACTTGATCTTGCCTTCGCGGAATTCCACGTGCTTGCGCACGACGGGATCGTACTTCTTCATCACCAGCTTGTCGGTCTTGGTGCGGGCGTTCTTCTTGGTCACGTAGAAGAAGCCGGTATCGGCCGACGAATTCAGCCGGATCTTGATTGAGGCGGGCTTCGCCATGGGTGCAGTCCCCTAGTCAGGAATTTCGCGGGGCCAAACGGGATCGCACCGCCGGCAGGTGTTCAGGAGGCGCGGAAAATACGAATCCGCGGCCCAAAGTCAATGGGCCGCCGCTTAAAGGCTCGCCGGTCGCATCGCCTTGTCCCGGAACCGCAGGAACAGCTTCGGGCGCGTGGGGTCCTTCATCCGCTCTCCAGCTTCCTTGATCATCATCCGAGTGACGGCCGGCAGCTGCAGTTCCATGGCCGCCTCGAACTCGAACCAGGCGATCTCTTCCAGTTCGCCGCAGTCGGCCTGGCGATCCAGGCTGCTGAGGCCCTCGGCGTCGGCCAGCAGGAACCAGGTGTCGAACCGCTTGCCGACCGCGGGCGGCGTGATGGCGCGCGCGATCACATCCAGGGCCTCCAGGTCGGGCAGCACGCCCTGGGCGACGAAATCCTTCCAGGGCCCCGTACCGCGCCCCTCGCCGGGCCTGCCCAGCAGGAGGCCGGTCTCCTCCCATGTCTCCCGGACGGCCGCCAGCGCCAGCGCCCGGCCGCGCCCGACCGGCAGGTGCTTGTCGAACAGCGCCCCCACCTCCGGCCGCAGGTCGGTCGCGAACGGTGCGCGATAGTCGGCGCGGTCGATCCGCCCGCCGGGGAACACCCAGCGGTCGGGCATGAAGCTGTGCCCGCCATGGCGACGGCCCATCAGCACCCGCGGCTTGGCGGCATCGCGGCGGATGATCATCACCGTCGCGGCGTTCTTCGGGCGCACGGCCCTTTGGCCGGGGACACGGGGCGGACCCTCGGGCTTGTGCGCAACGGGTGGAGCGGGGGCGTTCATGCGAACAACTGTATGACTGCACCGCCGCGTGAGGGAAGCGCGACCTTGCGGAACCCTCGCCCTGCGGCATCATGACGGCAGCGTTTTGGGGACCGGCGTATGGGGCATGCACAACATGCGGATCTCGAGGAACGCCTGCTGCACCGCATGCTGTTCTTCACCGACGCCGTTTTCGCCATTGCGATGACGCTGCTGGTCCTTGAGCTGAAGCCCCCGGAAGAACCAAGCGGACTGACCGTGGACAGCATGAGGTCGTTGATCGGTCACATTGGAATCTTCGCGATGAGTTTCGCCCTCATCGGCGTGTTTTGGGTGGCTCACCTGAACACCACGCGACGGCTGGCGCACTTCGACTGGCCGACCGCGGTGGTGAATCTGCTGTTCCTGCTGCCCGTCTGCCTCATTCCCTTTGCGGCAGCGTGGTTTGGCGAGAGCTTGTCCGCGAGTGCGGCCTGGGCGTTCTACTGCTGGGTCCTGATCGCGACCTCGGCGACGAACATGGTCCTGGTGGCGGTGTGCTATCGCGGCGGCGGCAAGCTCATCGCCGGCGGCTCGCCGCGCGGGGAACTGCTCTATCGGCTGTCGCGCGCTTCGGCGCCGGGTGTGGCCTTCGCGATCGGGCTGGGCCTCCTGGCCTCCGGCTATGTCATCGCGGCGCACTTCTGCTGGCCGATCATCGGTCTCGTCTTCGCCGTGTCGGAAGGCCTGCTGAAGCCGAAAGCGCAGCCGCGGACGGCCTAACGCTTCTTTCCACCCATCTTCTGCTTGCGCCCCGTCCGGATGCCCGGCGGCCGCCCGGTCGGGGGTTTGCCGCCTGGCCCCCCGCCGCCTCGCGCCCGCATGCCCAGCCGTGGCCTGGGCGCGGTGCGGTCCGGCGGGCCCGGCTCGCTCAGCATCTCGAACAGCAGCCCGCCGGTGATCGGCGTGGCTTCCGCCAGCCGCACCTGCACCGTCATGCCCAGGGGCCAGCGCGCACCGCTGCGCTCTCCCACCAGGGCGTGCATGCGGTCGTCGTGGACGAAGTACTCGCCGCCCAGCCGCGACACCGGCACCAGCCCGTCCGCCCCGGTCTCCGCCAGCCGCACGAACAGGCCGAAGCGCGTGACCCCGGTGATCCGCCCGGCGAATTCCGCCCCCACATGCTCAGCCAGGAAGGCCGCCACATAGCGGTCGGTGGCGTCGCGCTCGGCGGCCATGGCGCGGCGCTCGGCGAAGGTGATGATCTCGGCGGTATCCTTCATCGTGGCGATATCGCGGTCCGACAGCCCGTCGCTCCCCATCCCCAGGGCCGTCACCAACGCCCGGTGGACGATCAGGTCGGCGTAGCGGCGGATCGGCGAGGTGAAGTGGGCGTACTTGGCCAGGTTCAGGCCATAGTGGCCGATATTCTCGGTGGAATAGATCGCCTGCATCTGGGTGCGCAGCACCACCTCGTTGACGATGTCGGCATGCGGACCGTCGCGGGTCTCGGCCAGCAGCTTGTTGAACCGCTCGGTGCGCGGCGCCTCGCCCTTGGTCCACGGCAGGCCCAGGGTCGACAGGAAGTCCACCAGCGCGAAGACCTTCTGATCGCTGGGCTGGTCGTGGATCCGGTAGATCAGCGGGACCTTCTTCTGCTCCAGCATCTCGGCGGCCGAGACGTTAGCCTGGATCATGAACTCCTCGATCAGCTTGTGCGCCTCCAGGCTGGCGCGCGGCGTGATCGCGGCGATCTCGCCCTCGGGGTTGATCGAGATCTTCCGCTCCAGGCTCTCGATGGCCAGGGGCGAGCGGGCATCGCGGCCCTTCTTCAGGCAGGCGTATGCGGCCCACAGGGGCCGCAGCACCGGCTCCAGCAGCGGACCGGTCTTGTCGTCGGGGTTCCCGTCGATCGCCGCCTGCGCCTGTTCGTAGCTGAGCTTGGCGGCCGAGCGCATCAGGCCGCGCACGAACCGCTGAGATTTCTTCCGCCCGTCCGCGCCGAACACCATCCGCACCGCCAGGCAGGCGCGGTTCTCGCCCTCGCGCAGGCTGCACAGGCCGTTGGATAGCCGCTCCGGCAGCATCGGCTCCACCCGGTCGGGGAAGTAGACGCTGTTGCCCTTCTCGCGGGCGATCCGGTCCAGTTCCGTGCCCGGCCGGACGTAGGCGGCCACGTCGGCGATGGCGACCCAGCAGACCCAGCCGCCGGGGTTCTTCGGATCGTCGTCGGACTGCGCGAAGACCGCGTCGTCGTGGTCGCGCGCGTCCTGCGGGTCGATGGTGATCAAGGGCACGTCGCGCATGTCCTCGCGACCGCTGAGCGTCGGCGGCTCGGCCTCCTCGGCTTCCGCCTCGGCGCCGGGCGAGAAGCCCATGGGGATGCCGTGGGTGTGGATGGCGATCAGGGAAGCCGCGCGGGGCTCGTCCTCGCGGCCGACGATCTCCAGCAGCTTGCCGCGCTTGGGGCCGAAGCGTCCGCCGTCGCTCTCGATCTCGGCCAGCACCAGGTCGCCGTCGCGCACCTCGGTGTCCAGCGGCAGGGTCAGGCTGTTCTTCGAGCGGCGGTCCACCGGCTCCACGCGGATTTCGCGGCGAACCTTGCGCACCACGCCCAGCACCCGATGCGCGCTCTGGCCCAGGCGCTTGATGAGGCGCGCCTCGGTCTCGCCGTTCTCCAGCTTCACGAACCGCACCAGCAGCCGGTCGCCGACGCCCGGCGCCCCGCTCTTTGCATCGCCGCCGGGGGCCAGCGCCACCAGCGGTGCGTCCTCGCCCCGGACCAGGCGAACCATCAGCTCGCCGTCCGCGTCGCGCTCCATCACCTCGGCCACGCCGACCTCGGGCAGGGTCCCGGCCTCGGCCACGCCGCGCCGGCCACGCTTGCCCAGCGTGCCGTCCGCTTCCAGCGTCTGCAGCATGGCCCGGAGCGCGCGCCGGTCCTCGCCCTTCAGACCGAAGGCGGCCGCGATCGCGGCCTTGTCCGTCTCGCCGCTGTCACGGATGAACTTCAAAAGGGCGTCGCGGTCGGGAAGCCCCTTGGCAAAGCGGGTGGACTTGGGCGTCTTGGGTTGGGCCATTCCCCGTGCTTACCACTGCGCCGCCGGCCAGGAGACCAAAAGATGCTCACTGGAACGCACCGGTTCCCCCGGCAGGATCAGGTGGTCTACGGCCGCCCGGCCGCCGAGGTCGTCGCCGAGCTGGCCAAGGCCTGGGGTTGCTCGCGTCTGGTGATCACCACCACCGCCTCGCTGGCGGATAGCCTGGCGCGCGACGTGCGAGAGGCCTTGGGGGACTTGTGCGTCGGGGTGTTCTCCGGAATCGGCGCCCACTCGCCGCGTGAAGGCGTCCTTGCCGCCGCCGCCGAGGCCCGCCGTGTCGATGCCGACCTGCTGGTGGCCCTGGGCGGCGGCTCGGTGATTGACGCCACCAAGGTGGTCCAGCTCTGTCTCTGGGCCGGCCTCACCGAGCCCGCCCAGCTCGACGCCTACCGCGCCGGCCGCGGCGAGGGCCGAATCGATGTCAGCAAGATCGCGCCGGGGGTCCGCATGGCAGCCATCCCCACGACGCTGTCGGCTGCCGAGTTCACACCCTTTGCCGGGGTCACCGACACCGCCCGCAGGTCGAAGGAGGGATACACCCACCCCGCGCTCGCCCCCCGCGCCGTGATCCTCGACCCGGCCATGACGCTGCCCACCCCGCCACAGCTCTGGTTCTCCACCGGCATGAAGGCGGTGGACCACGCCGTCGAGCAGCTGTGCCACCCTGTCCGCGCGCCCTATGCCGACGCCCTGGCCGCCGACGGCCTGATGCGCCTGTCCCGTGGCCTCGCGGCCACGCAAGCCGACCCCGCCAGCCTGGACGCGCGCCTGGAGTGCCAGTTCGGCATGTGGCTGGCGATCAGCGGCTCCGGCTCTGGGCGCGGCATGGGCCCCAGCCACGCCATCGGCCACACCCTGGGCGGCAGCTACGGCGTGCCCCACGGCATCACCTCCTGCGTCACCCTGCCGGCCGTGCTGGCCTGGACCGCCAAGGCCGCCGGAGACCGCCAGGCGGTGATCAGCGCGCTGATGGGCGGCGCCACCGCCGCCGACGCGGTGCGCAACCTCGTGTGGAGCCTGGGCCTGCCGGGCGATCTCAAGAGCGTCGGCATCGGCCGCGAAGACTTCGCCGACATCGCCGAGCACACGATGCATGACGCGGGCGTCCGCCAGAGCCCGCGCCCGATCACGGGCCCGGCGGACATTATGGAGATATTGGAGCTCGCGGCGGGCTAACGGTTCAGGAAGCTGATCACCGCCGGATAGGCGCTGCGGTCCTGGATCATGAACGGGTGCCCGCCCTCGAACCACTGCAGCTCGGCGCCGGGGATGCGGGCGGCCATGCGGTCCTGGGTCTCGGGCAGGGCGATGCCGTCGTAGCGGCCGGCGGCGATCAGCACGGGGCAGGCGATATCCGGCAGCCGGTCCCAGGTGTCGTGCTTGGCGCGCGCCTCGAACTGCCGATGGGCGCCGGCGTCGCGGCCGGGTTCGTCGACGAAGGGGTCGGCCGCCGCCAGCTGCACGAACCGCTCGTAGTCCTCCGGATGGGCGGCGCCCCAGGCGGCGTCGCGGTGGGTGTCGCTGATCGGCATCATGTGGCGGGCGCGGTCCTCGCCCTTCAGGTGCTCGATCTCGTGGAAGGGATAGGAGGCGCCGCCCGCGCCGCCGGGTGAGGTGCAGGCCAGCACCACCTTCGTGACCCGCTCCGGATGCCGCAGCACCAGTTCCTGCGCCACCATGCCGCCGAATGAGACGCCCATCACCAGGGCGTCGTCCCACCCCAGGTGGTCCATCAGCGCCGCGGCGTCATCGCCGTACTGCGCCATGGTGTAGGGAACGTCCGGCTTGTCGGTTCGCCCCAGCCCGCGCTGGTCGTAGGCCACTAGGTCAAACGCCTTGGCCAGCGGCGAGGCGAACACGTTGGGCTGGTTGCGCAGGTCGCCGCCGGAGCCGGAGATGAACAGCAGGCGCGGCCCGGCGCCGGCGCGTTCATAGTAGAAGTTCAGGCTGTCGATCGCTGCGTTTGGCATCCGGGCAACCTACGTGGACGGCCGCCCGGATTCCACCGCCTAGAACGGCGCGTCGTCGTCCGTGATGGTGCTGGTCGCAGGCTTGGGTTCAGCCTTGGCCTTGGGTTCAGCCTTGGCCTTGGGTTTAGCCTTGCCCTTGGGTTTAGCCTTGCCCTTGGGTTCAGCCTTGGCCTTGGCCGCGCGTGCGGGCTTCTTCTTGCCCCCGCCTTTGGCTTCGCGTTCGGCCAGCAGGGCCACGGCCTGTTCCAGCGTCACGCTCAGCGGCTCGGCGCCGCGGGGCACGTTGGCGTTGGTGGCGCCGTGCTTGATGTAGGGCCCGTATTTGCCGGACAGCACGCGGATGGGCTGGCCGTCGGTCGGGTGCGCGCCCAACTCGGCCAAGGCCGCGGTTTCCGGCCGGCGGCCAGCGCGCTTGCTGGCGATCAGGTCCACGGCGCGGTTCAGGCCGACGTCGAACACCTCGTCGGGGTTCGACAGGTTGGCGTAGGTGCCGTTGTGCAGCACGAACGGCCCGAAGCGGCCGATGCCAGCCAGGATCGGCTTGCCGTCCTCAGGGTGATTGCCCACTTCGCGCGGCAGGCGCAGCAGACGCAGGCCCTTCTCCAGGTCCATGTCCGGCGCCGACCAGCCTTTCGGCAGGCTTGAGCGCTTGGGCTTTTCGCCCTCGCCCAGCTGGACGTAGACGCCGAAGCGGCCGGTCTTCAGATACACGGTCTCGCCGGTCACCGGGTCGATCCCCAGCTCGCGGTCGCCGGTGGCACCGTCCTCGCCGTCTTCTGCGACGGTGAGCGGGCGGGTGTGGCGGCATTCGGGATAGTTCGAGCAGCCCAGGAACGGCCCGTACTTGCTGGACTTCAGCCCCATGCGCCCGGTGTTGCAGACAGGACAGCCGCGCGGGTCGGAGCCGTCGGCCTTCTCGGGGAACAAGTGCGGGCCGAGGGTGCGGTCCAGCGCCGTCAGCACGTCGCTCATCCGCAGTTCGGCGGTCTCGCCGACCTTGGCGTTGAACTCGGCCCAGAACTCGCGGAGCAGCACCTTCCAGTCGAGGTCGCCGGCGGACACCAGATCGAGGCGTTCCTCAAGCGCGGCCGTGAAATCGTATTCGACGTAGCGGCCGAAATACTCCTCAAGGAAAGCGGTCAGCAGCCGGCCCTTGTCCTCGGGAATGAAGCGGTTTTTCTCCATCCGCACATAGGCCCGGTCGCGCAGCACGGTCAGGATCGAGGCGTAGGTGGAGGGCCGGCCGATGCCGAGTTCCTCCATCTTCTTCACCAGGCTGGCTTCGGAATAGCGCGGCGGCGGCTCGGTGAAGTGCTGGTCGGCCTTGGCGCTGCGCACCAGGGCCGCGGCGCCCTCGACCACCTGCGGCAGTCGGCCGCCTTCCTCGTCTTCAGGGTCGTCCTGGCCTTCCTCGTAGACCGCCAGATAGCCCGGGAAGGTCACCACCACGCCCGAGGCGCGCAGGGCGGTCTGCCCATCGGCGGAGTCGATATCGATGGTCGTGCGCTCGACCCGGGCGCTTTCCATCTGCGAGGCGATCATCCGCTTCCAGATCAGTTCGTAGAGCCGGCCCAGATCGCCCTCCAGGCGCATCTTGCCGGGGTTGCGGTCCAGGCTGGTCGGGCGGATCGCCTCGTGGGCCTCCTGGGCGTTCTTGGCCTTGGTGGAATAGATCCGCGCCTTCTCGGGCACATATTCCTTGCCGTAGAGCCCGCCGATCACCATGCGCGCCTCGTCCAGCGCCTCGGGCGCGGTCTGCACGCCGTCGGTCCGCATATAGGTGATCAGGCCGGTGGTCTCGCCGCCGATATCGATGCCCTCGTAGAGCTTCTGGGCGGCCTGCATCGTGCGCTGCGCGTTGAAGCCCAGCTTGCGCGACGCCTCCTGCTGTAGGCTGGAGGTGGTGAACGGCGGGGGCGGGGAGCGGCGGCCGGGCTTGCGCTCCACAGAGCTGATCTTGAACGTCGCGGCCTTCACCGCGTCGCGGGCGGCGAAGGCCAAGGCCTCGTTGCCCAGGTCGAACTTGGTGAGCCGCTTGCCCTCATGCTTGGCCAGACGGGCGGTGAAGGGGTCGCTGCCGGCGGAGACCTCCGCCTCGACCGTCCAGTATTCCTGGGTCTTGAACCGCTCGATCTCGAGCTCGCGGTCGACGACGATGCGCAGGGCGACCGACTGCACCCGGCCGGCGGAGCGCGCGCCGGGCAGCTTGCGCCACAGCACCGGCGAGAGGGTGAAGCCGACCAGATAGTCCAGGGCGCGGCGGGCCAGGTAGGCCTCGACCAGCTCCATGTCGATCTGGCGCGGATTGGCCATCGCCTCGGTGACGGCGGACTTGGTGATGGCGTTGAAGGTCACCCGCTCCACGGCCATGCCGGAGAGGCCCTTCTTGCGCTTCAGCACCTCCAGCACGTGCCACGAGATCGCCTCGCCTTCGCGGTCCGGGTCGGTGGCCAGGATCACGCGCTCGCAGCCCTTGGCCGCCTCGGCGATCTCGTTCAGCCGCTTGGCGGCCTTGGCGTCGACCTCCCAGGACATGTCGAAGTCCTCGTCGGGACGCACCGAGCCGTCCTTCGCGGGGAGGTCGCGGACGTGGCCATAGGAGGCCAGCACCTTATAATCCGAGCCCAGGTACTTGTTGATGGGCTTCGCTTTGCCCGGGCTCTCGACGATGACCAGCTTCATTTAGAGTGTGTCTGTTCCCAAAAAAGAGCGGGGAAGGTGGGGGCGGTCCCTGTGGCGTGTCAACGGGGCGGATTCGCCCGCCCGTTGCGAGCCCCTTAAGGGGCTCAGTTCCGTTCGTCGCGCCACTTGTCGTAGGCGGCCATGCCAAAAACCAGCAGGAGTCCAACCGCAGCAGCCAAGTTGAACCACGTCCAACCTCCGAAGCTTACCAAGGTGGCAAGGCCTGAGCCCCCTAGGGTCAAGGCGCCGAGCATCTGTCGCCAAGTCAGAAGTTTCTTTCGCTGTTTCATGCCTCAACCGGTGCAGACCATTCCGCCCGGCAATAGTTCGGCCCGTCCGGCCAGCGCCAGCTCCATCAGGGCGGCGAATACGGCCGGCGCCGGGGCCTGGGCGGCGCGCACCAGTTCGTCGCGGGAGACGGGGGTCGGCGACAGCAGGTCGGCCAGCCGCCGGCGCAGGGCGTCGTCCGGCTCGACGGCCGGACCGGGGAACGCCGCCGGCTCGGGTTCGCGGAAACCGCGCAGGCCTTCCAGCGCCCGCAGCACATCCTCGACGCCCTCGCAGAGCGCCGCGCCCTGGCGGATCAGGTCGTTGGTCCCCCGGGCCCGCGGGTCCAGCGGCGAGCCCGGCACCGCCAGCACCTCGCGGCCCTGCTCGTTGGCGAGGCGCGCGGTGATCAGCGAGCCGGAGCGCAGTTCGGCCTCCACCACCACGACGGCGCGCGACAGGCCTGAGATGATGCGGTTGCGGCGCGGGAAGTCTCGCGCCACGGCGGTGCGGCCGGGTTCGCTCTCGAAGACGACGCAGCCCTGCTCGACCAGGCGGTCGTAGAGCCCACGATGCTCGGGCGGATAGACATCGTCGATCCCGCCGCCCAGCACCGCCACCGTGCCGGTGGGCATCGCGCCCTCGTGCGCCGCAGCGTCGATGCCACGCGCCATGCCGGAGACGATGACATGGCCGGCGCCGCCCAGCTCCGAGGCCAGCCCGCGGGCGAACCGCTGTCCGGCCGCTGAGGCCACCCGCGCGCCGACCAGGGCCACGGTCGGCCGGTCCAGCAGGGCGGCGTCGCCCCGCACCCAGATCAGCGGCGGCGGTGGGTCCACGGCCGCCAGGGCGCGGGGGAAATCAGCCTCGCAGGCGCAGATCAGCCGCGCGCCCAGCGCCGCGCCTGAAGCCAGCTCACGGTCCGCCTCGGCCTCGCTGGTGATCCGCAGGCCGCCGCGACCGCCACGCCGGGCCAGGTCGGGCAGGGCGGCCAGCGCCAGCGACGCCTCGCCAAAGCGGGTGATCAGCTGGTCGAAGGTGACCGGCCCCACATTCTCCGACCGCGCCAGCCGCAGCCAGTCGCGCCGCTGGACGTCGGTCAGCCGTTGCGTCACGCCTTCGGGGTCCCCTCGTCCTTGTAGAGGTCCGGGGGCAGCGGCGGCCCGCCGTTGTGGCCCGCCATCTCGGAGGTCTTTGCGCCGATCCGCGGCTCCTCGCCCTTCAGCAACCGCCGGATATTCTCGGCGTGGCGCACGAAGACCAGCAGCGCCATGAACAGCGCCAGCAGGGCGGTGGCGTGCGGGAGGCCGAGCAGCAGCACAATGCCTGGCGCCAGCGCAACGGCCACCAACGCCGCCAGCGACGACATCCTGAATAGGAAGGCGATGATCAGCCAGGTCGCGCCGGCCAGCAGCCCGACGGGCCATGCGGCCGCGAGCATAATGCCGAAGAATGTTGCGACCCCCTTGCCCCCCTTGAAGCCGAGCCACACCGGGAAGAGGTGTCCGAGGAAGGCCGCGCCTGCCGCCAGGGCGCTCAGAACCGCGCGTTGCTCGTCCGTCCCTCCAAGGGTAGCCAGCCACGCCAGCAACACCGCCACCGCGCCCTTGCCGCCGTCCCCCAGCAGCGTCAGCAGCGCCAGGTCGCGACGCCCGGTCCGCAGGACGTTCGTTGCCCCGATATTCCCCGAGCCGATCGAACGCACGTCGCCTGCGCCGCCCAGTCGGGTGACGATCACCCCGAACGGGATCGACCCGAGCAGATAGCCCCCGACCATCGCGATCCCGAACAGCATCGGGCCCCAACTTGCGATCATGAACGCTCCCCTTTGGGGCCAGTCCTAGCGCGGCGCGGCGACTTCGTCAGCGTCCAGGCTCACGGTCGGCCGATGCAACCACCGTTTGTCTAACGGAAGGTCTAGAACGAAGAAAGAACAAAATCGCAATGAGGCAAGGTCGCTACGCGCTGTAGACCGTCCGCCCATCGACCAGGGTCCGCAGCACCTTGCCCTGCAGCCGGCGGCCGTCGAAGGGCGAATTCTTCGACTTCGAAACCAGCTTCTCGGCGAGAATATGCACGGGGGCGTTCAGGTTGCAGACCACCAGGTCGGCCGGCGCGCCCTTTGCAATGCGCCCGGCTGGCAGGCCCAGCAGTTCGGCCGGCGCGAGGGTCACCGTGCGGATCAGGTCGATCAGCGCGATGCGGTCGTCGTGGTGGAAGGCCAGCAGGGCGGGCAGCAGGGTCTGCAGCCCCACCGCGCCCGGCGCCGCCTCGTCATAGGGCAGGCGCTTGTCCTCGGCCGGGGCGGGCGCGTGGGCGGAGACCACCACCTTGATCAGGCCCGACGCGATGGCTTCGATCACCGCCTGCCGGTCGTCTTCCGAGCGCAGTGGCGGGTCCAGCTTGCAGAAGGTGCGATAGTCGCCGATGTCGATCTCGTTGAACGACAGATGGTTGATCGAGGTCGTCGCCGTCACCGGCAGTCCGCGGTCGAGGCCGCGCCGCAGGCTCTCCAGGGCCGCCGCCGTGGTCACCTGGTCGACGATGAACGGCGCGCCGGTCAGTTCCACCAGCGCCAGGTCGCGCTCCAGCATGATCCGCTCGGCGATGGCCGGGACGCTGGGCAGGCCCATCCGGGCCGCGAATTCGCCCTCGCTGGCCACGGCGCCCGCCGACAGCCACGGGTCGGCCGGCCGGTGCGCCACCAGCACGCCGAACGCCTTGGCGTAGCTCATCACCCGGCGCAGCACCTTGCTGTCGATGATGGGCCGATCGACGTCGGTGATGTAGACGCAGCCCGCCTCGTGCATCAGGCCGATCTCGGCCATCCGCTGCCCCTCGCAGCCCTTGGTGGCGGCGCCGGCCGGGAACACCTTCACCAGCTCGATGTCGCGGGCCCGACGCAGGATGAAGTCGATCACCGCCGGCTCGTCCATCGCCGGATGGGTGTCGGGCTGCACGATGATGGTGGTGACCCCGCCGGCGGCGGCGGCCAGCGCGGCGGACTTCAGGGTCTCCTTGGGCTCCGAGCCGGGCTCGCCGGTCTTTACCCGGATGTCGATCAGGCCAGGGATCAGCAGCGCGCCGTCCAGGTCCACGGTCTCGATGTCCGGCGACAGGGCGCCCAGGCCGGGGGCATGCGCCACGTCGGCGATCACGCCGTCAGTGACGATCACCGCGCCGGGGCCGTCGTAGCCGCTGGCCGGATCGACCAGCCGGGCGTTCAGGAAGGCCAGGGGGCGGCTCATCCTGCTTCGCTCCTGGCGGAGCTACGCAGGACAGGTCCCCAGGCGAGGGCCTGCCCTCCGAAGCCTTGGCGAAGGAGGGTCACCGGTCGTTCTCCAGTCGGGCCGCCAGCGAGGTCAGAACCGCCATCCGCGCCGCCACGCCCATCTCCACCTGGTCCTGGATCAGGCTGACGGTCAGGTCGTCGGCGACCTCGCTGTCGATCTCCACACCCCGGTTCATCGGGCCGGGGTGCATCACCTTCACATGCGGCGCGGCGAAGGCCAGCTTCTCGCGGTCCAGGCCGAAGAAGCGGAAATATTCCCGCTGCGACGGCGCCATCACCCCATCCATCCGCTCCAGCTGCAGCCGCAGCATCATCACCACGTCGCAGCCGGCGATGCCGACGCGCATGTCGTGGAACACCTCGACGTTCCAGCGGTCCGCCGCCGGTGGGATCAGGGTCGGCGGCCCCACCAGCCGCACGTTCGCCCCCAGCATCTGCAGCAGCGCGATGTTCGACCGCGCCACGCGTGAGTGCATGACGTCGCCGCAGATCGCCACCTTCAGCCCCGCGATGTAGCCGAAGGCGCGGCGCATAGAGAGCGCGTCCAGCAGCGCCTGGGTCGGGTGCTCGTGCTGGCCGTCCCCGGCGTTGATCACCGAGCAGCCGACCTTCTGCGACAGCAGGGCGGCTGCGCCGGACGAGGCGTGCCGCACCACCAGCAGGTCCGGCTGCATGGCGTTGAGCGTCACCGCCGTGTCGATCAGCGTCTCGCCCTTCGACATGGCCGACGAGCGCGGGCTCATGTTGACCACGTCCGCGCCCAGCCGCTTGCCCGCCAGCTCGAATGAGCTCTGGGTTCGCGTCGAGTTCTCGAAGAACAGGTTCATCAGCGTCCTGCCCTTGAGCAGGTCCAGCTTCTTCGCCGTCTGGCGGTTCAGGCTCACGAAACCGTCGGCCAGATCCAGCAGGTTGGCGACCTCGACCTCGTTCAGGTCGGTGGCGGACAGGAAATGTCGCTTGGGAAAAGAGAAGGTCCGCTGCAGGACCTCATTCAGACCGGGGGGCGCGGCGCTCATTAAAGCGGCGTCTTAGGCGCACCCGCCCCCCAAGCCAAGCGCCATCACCCCTTGTCGTGGATCTTCGGGTCCAGGACGACCGGCGTGAGGAACGGCCCGTCCTTGAACAGCAGGAAGATGTTGTATTTTCCGTACCTCGGGCCCTTGGGCGCCCCGTACTGAACATAGAACCGCACCGTCCGGTCGCCCGGCTTCGGATTGACGCCGCTTTCCTTGTCCCGAATGCAGAACATCGAGGTTCCGTCGTCGTTGCCGGCCGTGATCGCCGCCGGGCCCGGGAAGAAGCTGGCGTCGGGGTCGGCGAGTTCCACCTCGACCAGCAGAACGTCGCCCGGCTTCTTCAGGAATTCCGAAGCGTCGAGGTCGAGACGGGTGGGGTTCTGGTCCTTGAACACCACCTCGGCGATGTCGCGCAGCTTCTTGTCGCCGCTGGCGGTGCCGTCCTGGTTCGACTCGAACAACGCGGTGACGTGGCCGATCTTCTTGGGCGAGGCGTCGGTGATCTGGATCTTCACCACCGGCAGGCCGGCGGGCAGGGTCGGGCAGATGGCGGTGATCGCGCCGAACCGCGGGGCGCCCAGGATGTCCGCTATGGGTTTGGGGGGCTCCGTCGGCGGGGCGGGCGGCTTGGGCTGGCAACCGGCCAGCGCCGCGGCCGCGGCCGCGACGGCTCCGGCCGACCATAGAACCCTGGTCATCGTCGCTCTCCCTCACGTTGATTCGGCCCGATTGAGTGCGCGCGCAGGGTGAAGCGCAAGGGGAAACCTCGTCCCGTCATCGCAAGACGGGCGAGGCAGCCAGCCGCGCCTCCTCGGCGAAATTCACCCCCCAGTGGCGCGAATAGACCCCGTCGCCCGGCATGTTGTGGATCGAGGTCAGCGCCCGCCGGGCCCCTCGGGCGTCCCCCGCCGACGCCAGGATCCGCGCGCGCAGGATCTGGCAGAACTGGTTGAGCTCATCCTGGCTCCGGCCCTTGACGCCCTGGTCGCAGGCGCCGAGCGACTGGGTCAGCGCCCTGGCCGACGGTCGTTTGCCGGGCGGCGCGGCCAGCTGGGTGTGGATCTTGAACAGCTGGAAGGCGCGCATGTGGGTGGCGATGCCGGCGTTGTCGGGAGCGCTCCGCATCAGGCCGCGGGCTTCGCTGTAGCCCCGGTCCAGCCAGGCCAGGGCGTCGTCGTACTGCCCCCGAGATTCAGCCAGCCGCGCCGTGGCCAGCTCATTGCTCAGCAGCACATTTCGCGCCGAGACGTTCAGCGGGTCGGCGGCCAGCAGGGCGTCGATGATCGGCCGCTGCGCATTGCGGTTGGTCAGGGCGGCGGCCAGGTTGCCGCGCGCCGCCTGGGCGTTGGCCAGCCAGCCGTAGCCGTCGGCCAGCTCGACCTTCAGGTCGGCGTCATTGGGCTTGGCGGCCGAGATGGTCCGCAACGTCGCCAGCGCCCTCGCGAAATGCCCCTCCGCCGTCGCCGCGTCGCCGGCCTGGCGCAGCGCCAGCGTGCCCAGGTTGCTCTCGGCGTAGGCGGTCTCCATCAGCCAGTCGAGGTTCTGCGGGGCCTTGCGCGCCAGGTCCCGGGCCAGCGCCGCATAGGCCTCGAACCGCCGCCGCGCGACCGCGCCGTCGCCCTTCTGCCAGGCGATGGAGCCCACATAGTACTCGCTCTGGGCGTGGAGGAAGACGCGTTCAGGGTCCTTCGGCTTGGCGGCCAGCAGGTCGTCGGTGATCCGCCAGGCCTGGGCATAGCTGACGCTGGCCCGCTCCAGATCGCCGCGGGTCTCCTCGTCGAGGCCGCGCCCGTGCAGGGCGCGCGCCCGCTGGATCTGGGCGTCGTCCGGCAGGTCGCCCTGGTCCTTGTAGTAGTCCAGCACCGCCTGGTGGACGATCGAGGACACGTCGGTGCGCCCCGTGCGCCGCAGCGCCGGGCTGAGCTCGGTCAGCATCACCTCATTGACCGCCTCGCCCTTGGCCCGCTGCAGCCGCTCGGCCTGGCGCGCGGTCAGGGCCATCACGCTCAGCACGCTGATCACTCCCATGGCCGCCACGACGCCGGCCGATAGCGCCATGACCCGGCGCGTGCGCCGTTGCCCGTCGCGCTGCACCAACTCGTCCAGCTGCACGCCAGTCAGCGCCGCGATCAGCTTCAGGGCCGCCAGCTTGCGCGTGCTGCCGCCGCGCCGGAAATCCGCCGCCAGCGGCTCCATCGGCTGGCCGTCCGACCGGGTCATCAGCGCGGCGTGGAACGAGGTGGTCGGGTCGCCCTCGATGATCGCGGCGCGGATGTTGTTGTCGCCGTGCAGCTCACGGAACAGCTCGATCTCGCGCCCCACCCAGTCCGACGCCTGCGCATTGGGCGAACAGACCACGATCAGGCTCTCCGACTGCGCGATCGCCTCGCGCAGGGCGCCGGGCAGGTCGTGGGCGGCGTTCAGCTCCCAGGTGTCATGGAACATCGGCTTCAGCCGGTCGCCGCGCAGAACGCTGGACTGGACCTCCCGCGCCAGACGCCCCGGCAGCCGATAGGCCTCCAGCTCGCGATGCAGCCACGCCGCGAACTTCTGGTCGCGGCTGTTGTAGCTGATGAACGCGCTGTAGCGGAGGGGCGAGGGCGCTGAGCCGTCAGCCATGGACCATCCTGTACCTAGCGGACCCCACGTTCTCCGCTAGGGGGATTTTGGCAGATGGGCGGGGGTGGGGCAATTGGTTGTCCGGCTCGAGTTGTATCCCCAATTTCCGGACGCAGACTGTCTATCCGTCATTCTTTACCTTAGGGTCAACCCAAATTTCAGTGGTCGGATTAGCGAATGGGACCAAACCTATATTGTAGGCTCCGTATATCAATCCGCCGGTGTCACCATTCATCTTGACGTAAAATACAGCTTTTGGAAACATCCCCGAATTTTCGAGACGCGCGCCACACATTCCGAGTACGTTGTTCTGATCTGCGTAAGCTACACCCTTTATGCCGTTGTTATCAAAAAAGCGGTACTTCTTGATTGCGCGCAGGACAATGCGTATTTCAGCATACTCACCCTGTTGAGAATCTATTTGGGTTATGTCGATGTGGAAAGGCTCATTATTGGATGAAATACCTTCCCAGTAATTCGTCTTTCCATTGTCTTTGTTGTCTTTGGGATCGTTGTCTTGAACCTTAATGGTGTGGCGCACGTTCCTCTTGTGGGCGACACCTGGATCGTACCCGACTGGAATTACTGCGCGGACGATCCTACTAATAGTTATCTTCGGCGGGCATGGCGGCATCGGATAGCTGGTCGCAGTCAGGATAACCCTATCGACTGTAGTAGCGCGCGATTTCATCGTATCATCTGAAAGGGCAGGTCCCGCCGCAAAACAAAGTGCCAATGTAGCCGAAACGCATTTATTTCTAAGCATTGCGATAATTCTCCCGTTATATTTAACATTTATTGTTCGACAACGTACAATGTGAGTGAACGAACTACGATCTCATTTCGCTATTTAGGTCAATTCCCCAACGAAGTGTGTACTTGTCATTTCCGAATTTATATTTCATCGAATCAATTATTCTGCGAGAATAATTTGATTTTCCCTCCGATCGCAGCAATCTTGCCAGTATTGTGAAGCAGTATTGCTGAATTTCGATCTCCGAAGGAGATAGGGGTGTCTCATCGCAAGATCCCAGAACCTTTCTAATTGAGGATTCGTTTACCCTGTGATTCTTGCCCAATGAGAGTTGAAGTCTTGCCTCAAATAATGATAGCATTCGAGACTGATTAGCTGCATCTCGATGTTCGGGTGCGCTGGCAGTTATGCGCAGAGATTCTGCATGTGCGGCAGAAATACGGCCTATCGCTGAATGAATATAGCCTTTATCGGCATCGATACGTGCAATTGCGAGTTCGTTGCTAAGGGCCGCCATGCGAACGTTGATGTTGTCCGCATGCGTCTTGGTCAAGATGTCGATAATCTTCCGCTGATCTGCCCTGATCGCTGTAGCACCCGCAAGATCTCCGCTTACTCGGCGGGCATCTGCGAGCCAAGCATAGGCGTCGGCAACTTCAAGCTGGCTGGCGACATTTCCCGGTCGACGTTGAGCCGCCCACTTGAAGGTGCGAAGGGCTCTCTCGAAGTGGCGCTCGGCTGTATGTGAGTCGCCAGCTTGACGTAGAGCCAGCATGCCAATGTTACTCTCGGCGTAGGCAGGCTCAAGTATCCATTCTAACTTCGTGGCAGGTAGTCTTCGAGCCAAATCATAATACGTTGCAAAGCCATTGCGTGCTAACGCCACGTTTCCCAGCCGCCAATTCACAAACGCTATATAGTATTCACTCTGGGCGTGGCTGTAAATGATCTGGGGATCGTTCGGTATCGTTTCGATCAACGGCTTAGTCAGACCCCAAGCTTTGAGGGCGTATGTGAGGGCGACTTGCGGGCGACCGGCGACTTCCTCGTTGTCGGCCGCCTGGCGCAGCACTTCCGCTCGCTCAAGCTGTTCGTCCTTAGTAAGAGGGTCGCCGCGGTGGGCATCGAGAAGTAAATTGTTGATCTTGGTCACAGCTCCGACCTGGCCTCTGTCGCGCAACTCTGGCCGTATATCGGTGGTAACGATCTTGGTTATGTTCTTGCTGCGTGCCTGCTCGCGCTGGGCGCTTGCATCTGCATTTATGACAAGTAGGGCTAGGATTGCGACGACGCCTAATCCTAGGAACGCGATGCCTGAGCCGGCGGTTGCGAGCCGCATCTTCCGCTGCGCATCCCGCTGCACGAGTTCGTCTAGGCGGACGCCCGCCATCCCCGCCACCAGCTTCAGCGTCGAGAGCTTTCGCCCCGGCCCGGCCTTGGTGAAGTCCGCCGCCAGGGGCTCGATCTCGGCGCCCCTCAGGTTCTTCTTCAGCGCTGGGTGCAACGCCTCCGCCGCCTCGCCGTCCACCAGCGCCGCCCGCACGCCCGCGTCCCCATGCAGGGCCCGGAAGTATTCTATCTCGCGTCCTACCCACTCCGACTGCGCCGAACGGGGCGAGCACACGACGATCAGGTTGTCGGACTGGGCCAGGGCCTCGCGGATGGCGGCGCTGAGGTCGTGTTCGGCGCTGAGGTCGCTGATGTCGCGGAAGATCGGCTTCAGGCGGCGGCCGCGCAGGCGACCCTCCGGCGCCGAGACGGCGACGCGGGCGGGCAGCTTATAGGTTTCCAACTGGTGCTGCAGACGCTTCGCCGCCGCCACATCGCGATGCGTGTAGCTGATGAAAGCACTGTAGCGACGTGGCGAAACCTGCGCGCCGTCGGCCATCGGGCCACCGCTGGAGTTGAAGGAAAACTGTAGGAATACGCCCTGAGCGGGAGTGTGGCAGAACGTGGTTCCCGCCGCAACGTCGCCGCGAGTGCTGCGTGCGCGATCATTCCCGGTGGCGCGATCTCGATCCCGGCATTTGCCCGGACGGTCGGGCAGGGGAGGGTAGATCGGTGGCAGGCGACCCCTAACGGTTCCTGAGCCGGTCCAGCGCGCCCTGCAGGATCCAGGCGGCCGCGGCCTTGTCGACCACCTCGGCGCGGCGGGCGCGGGAGAGGTCGGCCTCGTCGATCAGCATGCGGTTGACGGCCATCGAGCTCATCCGTTCGTCCCAGAAGGCGATCGACAGCTCGGGCCGCAGCCGCAGCAGGTTGCGGGCGAAGGCGCGGCTGGACTGGCAGCGGGCGCCCTCGGTGCCGTCCATGTTGACCGGCAGGCCCACCACGATCCCCACCGCGCCCCGGCCGCCCATCAGCCGGAAGAGGGCGGTGGCATCGTCGGAGAACTTCGTCTTGCGGATGGTCTCCAGCGGGCTGGCGATCGTCCGGGTGGTGTCGGACACCGCCACCCCGATGGTCTTCTCGCCCAGGTCCAGGCCGACAATGGGCGTGCGCGCGGGCGGCAGGTCGGAGAGATCCAGGATGGGCATGGCTGCCTCATAGCACCGAACGGCGCGCCGACGCGGTCAAGACCGCGGCCTGGCGCCGGCTTCGGCGGGGATTGCTTGCAATGGCGCCCCCGCCGCGGCTAACCCACGGCCTCGGAATTCAAGGAGGGATGGTCATGGCCATCGACGTCGCGACCGTGCGCAAGGTGGCGAAGCTGGCGCGCATCGCCGAGCCGGAAGAGAGGCTGGAGCCGCTGGCCCGGGAGCTCAACGGCATCATCAGCTGGATCGAGCAGCTGAACGAGGTCGACACCGACGGCGTCGAGCCCATGACCACCTCGGTGGCCATGAGCCTGCCCATGCGCGACGACGTGGTCACCGAGGGCGGCGACCCGGCCCGGGTGCTGGGCAATGCGCCGCGCACCGAGAAGGGCTTTTTCGTTGTGCCGAAAGTGGTGGAATAGATGTCGGCTCTGACGGGACTTACGCTGAAGGCCGCCCTCGACGGGCTGGCGGACAAGAGTTTCTCCTCCGAGGAGATCACCCGCGAACACCTGTCGGCCATCGCGGCCTCCAGCGCGCTCAACGCCTATGTGGTCCACGCGCCGGAGAAGGCGATCGAGATGGCCAAGGCCTCCGACGCGCGCCGCGCCAAGGGCGACGCCGGGCCGCTGGACGGCGCGCCGCTGGGCATCAAGGACCTGTTCTGCACCGAGGGCGTGGAATCCACCGCCGGCTCGATGATCCTGCGCGGCTTCAAGCCCGCCTACGAGAGCACCGTCACCGCCAACCTCTGGCGCGACGGGGCGGTGATGCTGGGCAAGCTGAACATGGACGAGTTCGCCATGGGCTCGTCCAACGAGACCTCGGCCTGGGGGCCGGTGGTGAACCCCTGGCGGTCGAACGGCGGCAATGCCGACCTGACCCCCGGCGGCTCCTCCGGCGGTTCGGCCGCGGCGGTGGCGGCGGAGTTGTGCCTGGCCGCCACGGCCACCGACACCGGCGGTTCGATCCGCCAGCCGGCGGCCTTCACCGGCACGGTCGGCGTGAAGCCCACCTACGGCCGCTGCTCGCGCTGGGGCATCGTCGCCTTCGCCTCCTCGCTGGACCAGGCCGGGCCGATGGCGCGAACGGTCGAGGACACCGCGATCCTGCTGCGCTCGATGGCCGGGCACGACGCCAAGGATTCCACCAGCATCAACGCCGAGGTCCCGGATTTCGCCAGCTTCTGCGGCAAGTCGGTGAAGGGCCTGCGGATCGGCATCCCCAAGGAGTACCGCGTCGATGGCATGCCGCCGGAGATCGACCGGCTGTGGGAGCAGGGGATCGCCTGGCTGAAGGACGCCGGCTGCGAGATCGTCGAGGTGAGCCTGCCGCACACCAAATATGCGCTGCCGGCCTACTACATCATCGCCCCGGCCGAGGCCTCCTCGAACCTGGCGCGCTACGACGGCATGCGCTTCGGCCTGCGGGTTGAGGGCGCCAACCTGACCGAAACCTACGAGAACACCCGCGCCCAGGGCTTTGGGGCCGAGGTGAAGCGCCGCATCCTGATCGGCACCTATGTGCTCTCGGCCGGGTACTACGACGCCTACTACATCAAGGCCCTGAAGGTGCGCCGGCGCATCGCCGACGACTTCGACCAGGCCTGGCAGACCTGCGACGCCCTGCTGACGCCCACGGCGCCCTCCGCGGCCTTTGCGCTCGGCTCGAAGTCCGATGACCCGCTGGCCATGTACCTGAACGACATCTTCACGGTGACGGTGAACCTGGCCGGCCTGCCGGGCATGAGCGTGCCGGCTGGCCTGGACGCGCAGGGGTTGCCGCTGGGCCTGCAACTGATCGGCCGCAATCTGGACGAGGGCACGCTGTTCTCGCTGGGCTCAGCCCTGGAGAAGGCGGCGGACTTCCGGGCGAAACCCGCGAAGTGGTGGTGACAAGAAAAATCCCTCCCCTTTATGGGGAGGGACAGCTCGCCGAAGGCGAGCCGGGTGGGGAATGCGGGTTCAAGCTCTGAGCTTGATCGCGGTCTCCCCACCCGTCTGGCGCTACGCGCCATCCACCCTCCCCATGAAGGGGAGGGATTGGTTCGCGGCCTTATTTGATCTTGTCGAATTCGGCCTGCAGGGCCTTCAGCTTGGCGTCGTCCAGAGCGCCTTGGCTCATGGGCGCGACCTGGGCCAGGGTCATGGTGCCGATCTGGTCGTAGAATTCGGTGATCTGCGGCAGGGCGGCTTCGAGCGCGGCCTTGGCGGCCGGTATCTTGACCAGGTCGCCGATCGGGGTGGTTTCCACCGAGATCTTGGCGGCCATGCCAGCGGCGGGCGCAGGCGTTTGGGCGAAGGAGGGCGCGGCGAGCGCGGTCACCGCGAGGGCGGCGGCGAGGGCGAGAGTCTTCATGGGTGTTCCTTATTCCCCGGGGTCTAAGCGCCGTTTAGACGCGGCGCAGCTTGAGTCCAATTTTAGGCGGTCGCGCAAGAGGGCACATGCGCACCCTTCCGATTTGTAACGCTGCGCGCTAGTGAACCGCGCATGAACGACGTCGCCCCCTCGAAGCTGATCCAGGGCCGAACTGGCCCCTGGGAGATCGTCCTGGGCCTGGAGGTCCACGCCCAGGTCGCCTCCAACGCCAAGCTGTTTTCCGGCGCCGCCGTGGGCGCCGGCGCGGCCCCCAACGCCCAGGTTTCCCTCGTCGACGCGGCCATGCCGGGCATGCTGCCGGTGATCAACCGCCACTGCGTCGAGCAGGCGGTGAAGGCCGGTCTCGGCCTGAAGGCGAAGATCAACGAATGGTCGCGCTTCGACCGGAAGAATTATTTCTACCCGGATCTGCCGCAGGGCTACCAGATCAGCCAGTTCAAGGACCCGATCGTCGGCGAGGGCGTGGTGATCGTCGAGCATGACGACGGCTCGACCTTCACGGTGCGCATCGAGCGGCTGCACCTGGAGCAGGACGCCGGCAAGAGCCTGCACGACCAGGACCCGAACGCCACCTACGTCGATCTGAACCGCGCCGGCACCGCCCTGATGGAGATCGTGTCGAGGCCCGACATGCGCACGTCGGCCGAGGCGGCGGCCTATGTGAAGAAGCTGCGCACGATCCTGATCTACCTGGGCGCCTGCGACGGCGACATGGAGAAGGGCAACCTGCGCGCCGATGTGAACGTCTCGGTGTGCCGCCCCGGCGCCTACGAGAAGTACCGCGAGACCGACGACTTCAGCCACCTGGGCACGCGCTGCGAGATCAAGAACGTCAACTCCTACCGCTACATCCAGATGGCTATCGAATATGAGGCCCGGCGGCAGATCGAAATCCTGGAAGACGGGGGCGCGATCCACCAGGAGACCCGCCTGTTCGACCCCGGCAAGAACGAGACCCGCTCGATGCGCTCGAAAGAAGAGGCGCACGACTACCGCTATTTCCCTGACCCCGACCTGCTGCCCCTGGTGCTGGATCCGGCCTGGATCCGGCAGATCGAGGCGACCTTGCCGGAACTGCCGGACGCCAAGAAGGCGCGCCTGCAGTCGCAGTACGGCCTCACCGCCTACGACGCCCAGGTGCTGATCACCGAACAGGCCCGCGCCGACTTCTACGAGGAAGCCGTCGCCCATGGAAAATCGGGGGGTCGCGACCCCAAGCTTACCGCCAACTGGGTGACCAACGACCTGGCCGCCCGGCTGACCGCCGGCGGGCTGGATATCCAGGATTCTCCGATCAAGCCGGCCGGCATCGCCGAGCTCGTGCAGCTGATCGAGGAAGGCGTGATCTCCTCCAGGATCGCCAAGGACGTTTTCGAGCGGATGTGGGCGGGCGAAGGCTCGGCGTCGGAGGTGGTCGATAAGGCCGGCCTCAAGCAGGTGTCCGACACCGGCGCCCTCGAAGCCATCATCGACAAGCTGATCGCCGCCAACCCGGGCCAGGCCGGCGCGGTGAAGGAAAAACCCCAGGCCATCGGCTGGTTCGTGGGCCAGGTGATGAAGGAAACCGGCGGCAAGGCGAACCCCGGGACGGTGAATCAGCTGCTGAAGGCCAAGCTGGGGCTCTGAGCCCTACTGCACCATGTCGAAGATGCGGCCGTCGTCCATCGACACCAGGGCGAAGCCGCCGCCGACCCGCACCCAGGCGTAGCCGCGGGGCGGCGCGCGCAGGCGATAGCGCTGGTAGTCGTCCACCTGGGCGCCGCGATAGGCGTCGGGCAGGTATCCGCCGCGGCGGGCGGGCCGGGCGTCGGCGGGCGGGCTCTCGTCAGCGCGGAAGGACCGCAGCGGTGGCCGCGCCTCGCGGCGCTCGGGCCGGGCGCGCGGCGGGTCGCCGTCCCGGTCACCGGCTATCGCTAGCCCGCCTAGGGGCAGGCCAAGGGTCGCGGCGACCGTGAATATGAGCATCGTGCGTTTCATCTGATCGGCATCATGGCCCACGCCGCCTGAATTGTCGCTGAACGGCCTTGTCAGGCCCGGATCTTCGAGCCGAACGCGTCCCGCTCGTCCCAGGCGTCGGCATGGCCTGTTCGTTCAACGCGATCACTGAACATGCTGCGGCAGGGCGCCTCACCCCGGATTCCTGTCGGCTTGCCAACACCCGCTTTAACCATGTGTTCAACCTAAGCTTGGTTCTCTGTCCTCCTGAGGTCGGAGTTGGGCGCGGAGAAACCGGGCCGGCCGGCCGGAATAGGGACCAAAACCATGCTGGCGAGCATCGACATGAAGTCTGATGGCCTGCCGCTGCCGACTCCGGAGGCGACGGGCGAAGAGTTGTTTCGACTGGGGCTGCTCTATTCGACGGGGCAGGGTGGCGCACCGCGCGACTACGTTTCGGCCCATATGCTGTTCAACCTGGCCGCCATGCGCGGCTCGGCCGAGGCCAAGGCTTACCGCAAGGAGCTCTCCGAGGAGATGGCGTCCTCGGATGTGGCCGAGGCGCAGCGCCAGGCCCGTCAATGGCTGGCGCAAGCCTGACAAAACCGCGCGAGAGCGGCCTGATCCGGTTCGGACACGGCCGGTCCGCCGGCGGCTCCACGCCCCGGCGATTTTCGCGGCGCTGAACCGGCCGCGCCCTCGCGGCCGTAAGCCGCGGAAGATCACACTGCCGACCGGCTAGGCAGACGCCCTGTCCTCCGCTAAGAACCGCCCCTCTCGCGGGCGCGGCAGCGCGTTCGCCAGTGGGTGACGTGGCCGAGTGGCTGAAGGCAACGGTTTGCTAAATCGTCATACGTGAAAGCGTATCCAGGGTTCGAATCCCTGCGTCACCGCCACTTTCTATTTGATTTTATTGGGATATTCGCGATTTTTGGCGATCAGCCCTACTGCCAGCCCCTCCGCTCATTTTAGTGCGAGGGAAATAGGGGCAGCCAGGGTGTCAGCCCAGCTCGGGTCTCGTGGCAACCATCCACTAGCGTTGCGGGGCGGTATCGGCAGGCCCTTAGCTTCAAGGTGCTTCAGAATCCGAGGCTCCCATATCGAAGCCCACCCATACCTCACAGCGTCAGCGGCATGGTTAGCGCCCGAACTGTCCACGTCCTCAACCCGCTTCACGTCGCGGGCAAGCTGAGCGCCGTGGTGATGTTGTGAGCGGCGGCCGATGTAGCAACTCGGATTGAATTTCGCATAACATCCGATAACGGACGCCCCACTTGACGGGCCTGCTGGGGCATCCGAGTGGCCGCACCCGACCCTATTCTCGGGAGACTGTGCGGCGATTAGGTCCCCTGCGGGGCGCCTCGCCTCGGCGTCATAGGTGTCGAACGCCGTTGTTCGGAAGACTGCTGACCTGCCCCTCTCGAGGGCCTGAGCGATGCGCTGCGAGAGAATGGTCGCCTACCGTCCGACTGATCGAGATTCGATCGCCCAGCGGGTCCGGCTCCCGCCCCCAACACAATCCCAGTTCGGGAGTCTCTGGCTATTCTCCTCTAAGTGTAATCTAGACGCGGGTTGCATAGCAAATTGGGGGAGGCGCTGATGCTTTCTGGATTTTCCGGCGTGATCGGGACCGTGTCCCAGTACCCGCTGATCAGCCTGTCATTTTTTCTGGTGCTCTTCGTGGCGGCCGTCGCGGTGTTTTCCAGGAAGAACGCATCAAAGTCCTTCGGGGCTTTAGCCCGCGTCTTCTGGTCGATCGTCTCGACCCCCTTTGCGTTCCTGCGAGACGCCCTGTCCATCATTCGCGGCGCCAGCGCATCGGAGGAAGACTACAAGAATACCCGAGAGTTCACGCTCTTTCGGATGAGCCGGATCCTGTATTTTGTGATGTTCATCGCCGCGATCCTGATCCTATCTGCGGGCATGGCCGGTAGCGTCATCTCCCTCTACCCAAAGGCGGAAATCGACGCCTCCGACGCTCTTAAGAAGCAAGTCGTCGACACAAACGCGCAGATCGTCGCCGTAAACCAGTCAATCATCGAAGCGTTGAAACCCACGTATCGGCAAGGGCTGCAGACCGCGCTCCAAAAGGCGTCGTCCGAGGCTTCGGCCAAGCAGGCGAAACTGGTCGCGATCCAGGGGTCGCAGGGCTTCACCGGGCCGATCGTCGATCAGGTCGGCAATGCCATCGACGCAGCCGGCGTTGACCAAGTGATGCAGGGCTTCGACATCTACATGAGTGACTGCCCGGCCGGCCCCAGCTGGAACAGCTTCACACCCCAGGCTTGTGAGCAGTTCAAGGCTTATATGATCCCGCTTGCTGCGGCCAAGAAGGACGCGATTGCGGCCCAGGACGCCGTCGGTACGGCGCAGCAGACGCTCGCTCAGGCGGACTCGGTGGTGGCGGACGGCAATCGGCGGGTGACAGAACTCAAGACCTCACTCATCTCTTGGGACGCCCAGATCAAGGCGAGTCCGATCTCGACGGGCTCGTGGATATGGCCCCACGTGATGGCTTCTATCGCCTTGGCGTTTGGCACGATCTGGTGGTTGATCCTTGTCGTCTGGGGAAGCGCCATAACGCTCGACGTGCTGAATTGGGGCATCCTGATGATGCGCTCACTTGAGGTGAACGCTGTCGGAAGGCTCAAGCATTCAGACGCGGAGTACGAGTCGTAAGCCAGTCCCCCCGGCGGGACACACCCCGCCTTAAATCCCATGGATGATGCGAGCCTTGGGGCCTCGGCTCGGATCTCGAATTCACGCGGCCATGGGGACGTGAGGTGTGGTCACGACCTGATTCTGTCCCGGCCCTTGCTATCCCCCTGCCGCGTGAAGTTGAGAACACAACAAGAACATATAGCTTGAAATGTGGCTTGTCTTGGCTCGGTTCCCGCGGAGCCGAGTGGCCCTCCGACTGCCTCCACCGCCACGGGCTGCTTTCCGTTCCGGCGACGAATCCGGTCTCCGGCAACTGTGACGTTGCGATCAGGCCTGCGGACCGTCATCGTGTTCTACGCCGCGCAACCGGAGTCGAACCTCGGAGAGGCGTTTGGACGAAGCCGATAGAGGGCCGGGGCCGGAGAGCCCCCCCAGGGCTGCAGACGGAACTGCAGGCGGCGTCGCCACGGCGCGGGGCGGGATCGCGCGCGCCTTCGATCCGACCCGGACAAAGCCGTCGGACGCGGGCTCCCTGCGGGGCATCGCCAGCAAGCTCTATCTGACCGGCGCGACCGCCGTCGTGGTCATGGCCGCGGCGGTGCTGGCGGACCTCCTGATCGGCGTGGTCCAACACGGCAGCCTCCAGGCCTATTCCCCGGTGAACACCCTCCTGGTCTCCCTGCTGGTCGGCGGGCCGATCGCCTATTTCTGGATTTCCCAGCGCATGGACGCCACCGCGCTCCGCGACGAGGTGGCGCGCGCCATGGTCGCCAAGAGCGCGGCTGCGGATGCGGTTGAGGCCGCCTTCGAGGCCATCGTGGCCAGCGAGGCGCGATACCGGCTGATCGCCGACAATGTCACGGACATCATCATCCAGTTCGACGCCCAGCAGCGCATCCGTTACGCCTCGCCCTCCTGCCGCCAGCTGGGCTATGCGCCGGAGGAAATGACCGGCCGGTCCGTCGGCGCGTTCATCCACCCTGACGACCTGGACCTCCTGCGGGCCGTGCAGGCGCGGCGCCTGAAGGCGGGACGCGACGCGCCCCCTGCGCTGTTGGAGTGCCGCATCCTGAAGAAGGACGGGGGCGTCAGCTGGTTGGAAGGCAGCACGGCCACGGTCTGGGGCGACGCGGATCGGCCCGTGGGCGCGGTCACCGTCCTGCGGCTGATCGATGATCGTAAGGCCGCCGCCGACGCGATCAGCGAGAGCGAGGCGCGATATCGCATGCTGGCGGACCGATCGACCGACATCATCGTGCGGTTCCGACTCGACGAGACGATCGAGTTCGTTTCGCCCTCCATTCGACAACTCGGCTATTCCCCGGACGACCTCATCGGGCAGCCTGTGGGGGGAGTGATCCACCCAGACGACCGATCGCGGGCGGCGCTTCAGCGTGCAGCCGTCACCCAGGGCTATGCTCAGCAACCCCTGGTAATTCGGTTACGCCACGCGGACGGCCGCTGGGTGTGGATGGAAGGCAGCGGCGCGGTAATCGTGAATGTGGAGGGCGAGCCGCCGGCGGTGATTTCCGCGCTGCGGAACGTGGACGACCGCGTGCGCGCAGAGCTCGAACTGGCAGCAAGCGAAGCCCAGTTCCGACTGCTGGCCGAGAATGCTTCGGACGTCATTTCCCGCTGCGGACCGGACGGCGTGCTCACCTATATCTCGCCGTCGGTGAAGCGGGTCCTGGGCTATGAGCCGGAAGAGCTGATCGGCACGAAGGCCTTCCGTCTCATCAATCCGGACGAAGGCGCCTGGGTGACGGAGCATCTGACCGCAGCGATCCGGGCGGGCGCCACCGGGCCCCTGGATCCGTTCGAATACCGCGCGATCACGAAGTCGGGCGAGACGATATGGATCGAGGCCGGTCCGTCGGTAGTTCGTGACGCCGTGACCGGCCGGGTGCTCGAGCTCCAGGACTGCATGCGCGATATCACCGCCCGCAAGGTGATGGAGGCGGAACTTCGCCGCAAACACGCCGAGGCAGAAGCCGCCGCGGTGGCGAAGGCCGAGTTCCTGGCGAATATCAGCCACGAACTTCGTACGCCTTTGACGGGCATCATTGGTTTCTCCGCCCTGCTGGACAGCGTGGAGGATCTGCCGGAAACCGCGCGGACCTTCGTCCAGAGGATTTCGACGTCCAGCCGGGCGCTGCTCGGGCTGGTGAGCGATATCCTCGACTATGCCAAGATGGATGCGGGCCAGGTCATCCTCGACCCGCAGTCGGTAGATCCTGAAGCGCTCCTGCAAGAGGCGATCGAGGTCGTCGGCGCACAGGCGCAGGCCAAGGCGCTCCGGCTCCGGCTCCGGCTCGAGGTCGATGGTCGGTTGCCGCCGCGCGTGAACCTGGACGGTCAGCGCCTGCGCCAGATCGTGCTGAACCTGCTCAGCAACGCGATCAAGTTCACCGGCAGCGGCGAGATCGTCGTCCGGGCGGGGTATGCGCGTCGGCGTGGTGGCGTGCTGAGCGTGAGCGTCACCGACACGGGGACGGGCATTCCCGAGGGACGCATCGAGCACCTTTTCGAGCGATTCACCCAGGCCGACAGCTCCGTCAGCCGCCGGCACGGCGGGACAGGCCTGGGGCTGTCGATCTGCAAGGCCCTAGTGGAGCTCATGGGCGGAACCATCTGGGTCCAGAGCGTGGAAGGGCAGGGATCGACCTTTGCCTTCGAGGTCCTCGCGCCGGTCGTTCGCCAGACGGCCGAGGGCGAGGAGACCCCGGAAAAGGCCGAGGCACCCCTGGCCGCGGCGCCAGACGCGCCGGCTCCCGCCGGCGTCTCGCGGGTCCTGATTGTCGATGACGTCGCCCTCAACCGGGAACTGATCAAGACCGTCCTGTCGGTGCTGGAAATCGAAGTCGCCGAGGCGGAAGACGGCGCCGAGGCGCTCAGCCTGACCAAATCGACGCGCTTCGATCTGATCCTCATGGACCTGCAGATGCCGATAATGGGCGGCCTCGAGGCGACTCGGGCCATTCGCGCCGAGAGCGGGACCAACCGCAACACGCCCATCGTAGCTGTCAGCGCCAACAGCGCGCCCAGCGACGTGAGCGCCTGCCTCGCCGCCGGAATGAACGACCACATCGCCAAGCCCATCGGCACGGCTGAGCTGATCGGCAAGGTGGCCCGCTGGACCCAACGGTCGGCCACCGCGGCCTGAGCCGGGACGCCAGAATGTGGTGATCAAGCCAGCTCAGCTTTCACCACGCGGCGGGACACGATCCGCCTGCCGGTCGCGGCTCAGGCGACTGTTCTGCGGCGCGCGAATAGTCCGGCGCGGCCTGCCGTGATAATGAGGTCTGGCCATGAGACGCGACGACGCCATCAATCGACTGCAAAGCAACCGCGACCGGCTGACCAGTTTGGGCGCCGGGCGGCTGTTTCTCTACGGGTCGGTGGCGCGTGACGAGGCGACCGCGGCCAGCGACGTGGATTTGCTCGTCGATCCGCTGAACCCCGATTTCAGCATCTTCGGGCTGGCCCACCTGCAGGACGCCTGCTCGGACATCCTGGGCGCGCCGGCGGAGGTGCACGACTATGACGGATACCTGCGCCTCCCCACGTTCAAGCGTTGGGTTGGCCCAGACCTGATCCGTGTCTTCTGAAGCCAGAGGCGGCCGCTCACCCGACGCCAGAGGCGCGCTTGGCGCTGCGCTTCTTGTCGCCCGACGCGCGATGGCGTTGGTCGCGGAGGATACGCTTGTGAGCTATCTGGCGAATGACGAACGGCAACTGGCCATCGAGCGCCTGCTGCTTCGATTTGGCGAGGCCTTGAAGGCTGTCCCCGAAGCCACGCTGCAAGCGGTTGATCGCGATCTCGATTGGGCCGGCCCAAAGCGTTTCCGCGACCTCGCCGCGCATTGGTACACCGAAGGCCTCGATCATCGCCTGATCTGGCGCGCTCTGCAGAACGAGGTGTCGAGCGCGGCGACGGCGATTAACCGCTATCTGGAGGCGAATCGGGATCTAGGATCGTGACGTCTCGAGTTTTCTACAGTGTCACCGATACTCCCTGAGCTGTTTGAACACGGCGGGCTTGTCCAGCTTGCCCTTGCCTTCCCCGGCATCCCCCTGACAACCTCTCCCCAACAACACGGAGGGGAACGTCATGCTCAACTGGCAGGTCGGCGAGGTGAAGGTCACCCGCGTCGTCGAGATGGAGATGCCGATCGCCTATTCGCCCGACACGGTGTTCCTCAAGGAGGCGACGCCGGCGGAGTTGCGCAAGTCGCCCTGGCTCTATCCGCATTTCGTCAACGAGCAGGACGAGCTGCTGCTGTCCATCCACGCCCTGTTGGTCGAGGTGCCGGGGATGCGACTGGTGGTCGACACCTGCATCGGCAACGACAAGCCGCGCGGCATGACCGGGCCCGGGGGCCTGGCGACCAAGTTCCTCGAGGCTTTCGAGTCGGTCGGCTGGACGCGGGAGAGCGTCGATGCCGTGGTCTGCACCCACATGCACGTCGACCACGTGGGCTGGAACACCATGCTGGTGGACGGCAAGTTCGTGCCGACCTTCCCCAACGCCCGCTACCTGTTCGGCCGCACCGAGTTCGAACACTGGAGCGCCGAGGGCGACGAGGAGCAGCAGGCGATCCTGGCGGACTCGGTCCAGCCGATCCTCGACGCCGGCCTGGCCGAGTTCGTGGGCCTGGACCATGTGATCTCGCCGCAGATCCGGCTGATCCCCACCACCGGCCACACGCCGGGCCACGTCAGCGTGAAGATCGAATCTGGCGGCGAGCACGCCGTCATCACCGGCGACATGACGCACCATCCCTGCCAGCTGGCCCATCCGGAGTGGTCGCCGTCGTTCGACAGCGATCCGATCGCCGCCGCCGTCACCCGGGCGAAGATGTTCGCCGAATGGGCCGACCAGCCGATCCTGGTGATCGGCACCCACTATGCGGCGCCGACGGCGGGGCATGTGAAACGCGACGGGGCCGGCTTCCGGTTCGACGTCTGAGCGGGGCCGCATGGAACTGATCCTGGTCCGGCACGGCCTGCCGGAACGCCGCGGCGACACCTCCGACCCGCCGCTGTCAGAGCGGGGCCATGAACAGTCGCGCTTGGTCGCCGCCTGGTTGGACGGGGAGGGGATCGACGCGGTCTATTCATCGACCATGCAGCGCGCCCGCCAGACGGCCGCGCCATTCGCCACCCTGGCGGGCCATGCAGTGGCCGCCCACGACGGCATCTGCGAGTTCGACCGCGACTCCGGCGAATATGTGCCGATGGAGGAGTTGAAGCGGGACAACTACGAGGCCTGGCTGAAGTTCGCCTCGGGTGACCACGGCGCCGACATCGACGGTTTCGCCGCGACCGTCGCCGCGACCCTGGAGGAGATTGTCGAGGCTCACCCAGGTCAGCGCGTCGCCGTCTTCTGCCACGGCGGGGTGATCAACGTCTGGACCGCCCAGGTCCTGAAGATGCCGCCGCGGCTGTTCTTCGAGCCCGACTACACCTCGATCCACCGCTTCATGTGCGCCCGCTCCGGCCAGCGCAACGTGGTCAGCCTGAACGAGCGGGCCCACCTGCGGGGGTAGCCCCTCCCTCTCGTCGCGCCTGCGGCGCTCGGGGGAGGGGCGTGAACGAACGGCCTTGGCTGACGTCCCGTCCGGCGGAACACTCTCACCTCTTGGCCGCTTCGGACGGCCGTGAGTTCAAGGACCAATCGCGTGCAGGACTACGATCTGATCATTGTCGGCGGCGGGATCGGCGGGTCGGCGCTGGCCACCGTCATGGCCCAGGCTGGGCGCTCGGTGCTGCTGCTGGAGCAGTCGCGGGTCTACGAGGACCGGGTGCGCGGCGAATGGATCGCGCCCTGGGGCGTGGACGAGGTCAAGCGCGTCGGGCTCTACGACCTGTTGGTGGGCGCCGGCGGCCACCACCTGACGCAGCATGTGACCTATGATGAGGATCGGGACCCGGTCCAGGCGGAGGCCGAGGCGTTGCCGCTGGGGATCTTCCGCCCGGGCGTGCCCGGGCCGCTGTGCCTGGGCCATCCGAAGCACTGCCAGACGCTGTTCGACGCGGCGCTGGCCGCCGGGGTCGAGGGGTTCCGAGGCGTGCAGGTGATCGACGCCGTCGGCGGCGCGACGCCCAAGGTTACCTTCGAGCATGACGGCCAGACCCGGGAGGCCCGCGCCCGGCTGCTGGTCGGCGCGGACGGCCGCATGTCGCAGGTGCGGCAGGACGCCGGGATCACCCTGCACCAGGACACCCCGCACCACTGGTTCGCCGGGCTGCTGATCGAGGACGCGCCGGACTGGCCCGACGACATGCAGGCGATCGGCACCGAGGGCGATTTCGGCTTCCTGGCCTTCCCGCAGGGCGGGGGAAAGGTGCGGCTCTATGGCGGCTACGCCCTGGACGAGGCGCGCCGGTTCAAGGGCGAGGATGGCCCGCGCCGCTTCCTGGACGCTTTCGTCGTCAACTGCGCGCCGGCCAATCGCCACCTCGTGGCCGGCAAGCCTGCCGGACCGCTGCACGCCTATATCAACGCCGACGCCTGGACGGACGAACCGTTCGCGCACGGCGTGGTGCTGGTGGGCGACGCGGCCGGCTGGAACGACCCGATCATCGGCCTGGGCCTCTCCATAACCTACCGCGACGTCCGCATCGTCAGTGACATCCTGAAAGCCTCCGACGACTGGTCCCCCGCCGCCTTCGCGCCTTACGCCGAGGAGCGAGCCGAGCGCATGCGCCGCCTTCGCATCGCTGGCCAGCTGCAGTCGGCCCTGGACATGGAGTTCGGCCCGGAGGCCCAGGCGCGCCGCCACCGCTATCATGAGCAGGGCGCAATCGACCCGACCTTGCGAATGCACGGGATCGCGGTGATGGCCGGTCCTGAGGCCGCCCCGCCCGAGACCTTCACCGAGGCGCATCGCCGCCGTGTTTTGGGAGCCTGAGCCGTGGATATCGCCGACTTCAACGCCCGCTGGCTTCAGGCCTGGTCCGACAAGGACGTGCCGCGGCTCTGCGCCTTCTACACCGACGACTGCGTCTACAAGGACCCGCAGACGGCTGCCGGCATCACCGGACAGGCGCAACTCGCCACGTACCTGACCGGTCTCTTCGCCGCGACGCCGTCCATGACCTACACGCCCGACGAGACCTGGCCGATTCCCGGCGGCTTCTGCGGCCGGTGGTACTGCGAGATCGGGCCGGGCGGATCGGGCGGCCGGATGCGCGGCTTCGATCTGGTGATCCTCGACGGCGACCGCATCGCGCTGAACGAGGTCTACGTCCACCAGATGCCCGCATGAGTCCGGACATCAGGCGCCCCCGCGCCGTCGACGCCGACTGGCTGACCCGCGTGCTGCAAGCCGGCGGCGTGGACGCGGTGGTGGCGTCCTTCGACGCGGCCAACGTCGGCTCGGGCCAGATCGGCGAAAGCGTCCGCTTCAAACTTCGCTACGCGCGGGGCGGGGAGGGCGCGCCAACCTCCATCGTGGGCAAGTTCCCGTCGCCCGACGAGGACAGCCGCCGCACCGGTGTGATGCTGGGCAACTACGTCCGCGAGGTGAACTTCTACAAGACTCTCGCCGCTGGGGCCCTGGTCTCCACCCCGCGCTGTTTCTTCACCGACGCCGACGACGCCAGCGGCGAGTTCGTGCTGATGATGGAGGACCTGTCGCCCGCCGAGCAGGGTGACCAGCTGAAGGGCGTCACCCTCGACCAGGCGCGCCTTGCGGTCGAACAGGCGGCCCGCCTGCACGCCTCCCACTGGGACGACGACGGCCTTGAGGACCTGCCCTGGGTCTCTGGGGCCAAGTCCGCGCCGGCCAGCACGGTCACTCCCGACCTGGTGACGGCCCTCTGGCAAGGCTTCCGCGAGCGCTATGCCGAGCGCCTCAAGCCGCACTGGATCGAGGTGGGCGAGGCGCTCACGGCGCGCTGGGGCGCCTATGGCGCGCTGCACGACGGCCCGCGCTGCCTGGCGCACCACGACTTCCGACCGGACAACATGATGTTCGGCACGGCGGCCGGCGGACGGCCCATCACGGTGCTGGACTGGCAGTCCTTCGCCTATGCCGCCGGGGCCACCGACGTCGCCTACTTCCTGGCCGGCGCCCTGACGCCCGAGGCCCGCCGCGCGGCTGAGCCGGAGCTACTGGCGCTCTACCACCGCACGCTGACGAACCTCGGCGTCACCGGCTACGCGCAGCCCGACCTCGCGCGCCACTACGGCCAGGGCGGCTTCCAGCTGTTCCTCACCGCCTTCTTCGCCTCGATGATCGTGGTCCGCACCGCCCGGGGCGACGACATGTTCATGCAGATGCTGGGCTCGGCCGCCGACCATATCGCCGACCACGATGCGCTGAGCCGCCTGGGCTAGGCCCAGGCGGGAGAGCGGCCATGGTTGTTGGTATCTGAACGCTGATCAGTTATGGAGCGGCCATAGAAACGGACGGGACCTCATGGCCAACGAACACGTCGATGTGCTGATCGTGGGAGCTGGCCTGTCCGGCATCGGCGCGGGCTATCACCTGCAGACCGCCTGCCCGGACCGCGCCTACATGATCCTGGAAGGCCGCGAGGCCATCGGCGGCACCTGGGACCTGTTCCGCTATCCCGGCATCCGCTCGGACAGCGACATGTACACCCTGGGCTATGCCTTCAAGCCCTGGCGCGAGGCCAAGGCCATCGCCGACGGCCCCTCGATCCTGAAGTATGTCCGCGACACGGCGACCGAGAACGGCATCGACCGCCACATCCGCTACGGCCATAGGGTCAAGCGCGCCGCCTGGTCCAGCGAGGACGCGCGGTGGACGGTGGAGGCCGAGGTCGGCGGCAAGCTGCAGAGCTTCACCGCCAACTTCCTGTTCCTCTGCGGCGGCTACTATTCCTACGAAGGCGGCTTCACCCCGGAGTACCCCGGCCTGGACCGCTTCCAGGGAACCCTGGTCCACCCGCAGAATTGGCCCGAGGGCCTCGACTATGCGGGCAAGCAGGTCGTTGTGATCGGCTCGGGCGCCACCGCGGTGACCCTGGTGCCGGAGATGGCCAAGACCGCCGCCCAGGTCACCATGCTGCAGCGCTCACCGACCTACGTGGTCTCCCGGCCGGCCGAGGACGCCATGGCCAACTGGCTGCGCAAGTGGCTGCCTGGCCAGCTGGCCTACGACATCGTCCGCGCCCGCAACGTGCTGGGCGGCATGTACTTCTTCAAGCTGGCCCGCGAGAAGCCCGCCGCCGTGAAGGCCAATATCCTGAAGATGGTGCGCGAGCAGCTGGGCCCCGACTACGACGTCGATAAGCACTTCACGCCCACCTACAATCCCTGGGACCAGCGGCTGTGCCTGGTGCCGGACGCCGACATGTTCCTCCAGATCAAGGCTGGCCGCGCCCAGGTGGTCACCGACCACATCGAGACCTTCACCGAGGCGGGCATCCAGCTGACGTCCGGCCAGACCCTGGACGCCGACATCGTCGTCTCCGCCACCGGCCTCGTCCTGCAGGTGTGGAACGGCATGGAGGTCAGCGTCGACGGCCGTCCGGTGCTGCCGTCGCAGACCTTCGGCTACAAGGGCATCATGTACGAGGGCGTTCCGAACATGGCCTCGGCCTTCGGCTACACCAACGCCTCGTGGACGCTGAAGTGCGACCTGACCTGCGAGTTCGTCTGCCGGGTCCTCAACCACATGAAGAAGACCGGCCTGCGCCAGGCCACGCCGGTGAACAGCGATGGTGAGATCACGCCGACGCCTTGGCTCGACTTCTCGTCGGGCTACGTCCAGCGCGCCATGGCGAAGTGGCCCAAGCAGGGCGACCGCGCGCCGTGGCGGCTGGACCAGAACTACGCCAAGGACCTGATGAACCTGCGCTACGCGAAGCTGGACGATGGGACGCTCAGGTTCACCAACCGCGTCGGCGCGGTCGGCAAGAAGGTCGAGAAACTCGCCGCGTGACGACTTGACTTATACATGTAGACTTAATCGAATTTACATTCGTAAGTGAGAATTGCCGCGATGCGATCGAACCCCCCGTTCCGTATCGTCCCCAGATGGGGCTGGATCGCCTTCACCGCCGTCGTGGCCTCGACGTTCTCGCTGCGGCCGAAGCCTCAGCCGGGCGTGTAGCACTCGGCGGGCGGGGGATCGGCCTTCGGCAGCGGAGCCTCCGCGCCCCCGAGGCCGCCTTTGGGGCCGCGCGAGATGGCGAAATGATCGGCGTCCGGCGGGCGGAACCAACGGCGGCCCGGCCGGGGCGTGAGCTTTGGCCGCGGTTGCGAGAGGTCTGCCTTCAGGCGCGCCAGCAGATCGTCTAGGCTCTCAGCGGAGCCCGTCAGATCCTGTCGGAAACTGCGCTCTGTCATGACGCTGCGTTATACGCTTAGAGGGCCACTCATTCCACCCTTCGGGGCGTATCCGGGCGTAACATCACTCACGAAGACGAGATCAGGGAAGGGAACCCCAAAGTGAAGCTCTACAATTCGATCGGCCCCAATCCGCGCGTCGTGAACATGTTCCTGGCCGAGAAGGGCGTCGATATCGAGCGCGTGACGGTCGATCTGCGCGCGGGCGAGAACCGGCAGGAGCCGTTCCTGTCGAAGAATCCATCCGGCCAGACCCCGGCGCTGGAACTCGACAATGGCGCCTTCGTCGCCGAAATCCTCGCCATCTGCGAGTACCTGGAAGAGAAGTTCCCCAGCCCCGCGCTGATCGGCGCGACGCCCGAGGAACGCGCCGAGACCCGCATGTGGACCCGCCGCATGGACCTCAAGGTCTGTGAGCCGCTGGCCAACGGCTTCCGCTTCGGCGAGGGGCTGCCGATGTTCCAGAGCCGGCTGCGCTGCCTGCCGGAAGCGGCGCCGGGCCTGAAGCTGGTGGCCCAGGATGGCCTGGAGTGGATGGAGGCGCACCTGTCCGGCGACTGGCTGGCGGGCGCCCGCTTTACCCTGGCCGACATCCTCCTCTTCGCGTTCCTCGACTTCGGGGGCCAGGTCGGCCAACCGCTGGATCCGAAGTTCACCAAGGTGAACGCCTGGTTCCAACGCGTGAAGGCCCGGCCGAGCGCCGCGGCGAGCGCTTAGCCGACCTTGCGGTCGCGCCCCTCCCAATAGGGCTTGCGCAGTTCGCGCCGCAGCACCTTGCCGGACGGGTTGCGGGGCAGGGCGTCGATGAAGTCCACGGTCTTTGGCGCCTTGAAGCCGGCGATCCGGTGGCGGGCGTAGGCGATGATGTCGGCGGCGGACGGCGACGCGCCCGGCGCGGCCACCACGATGGCTTTCACCGCCTCGCCCCAGCGGTCGTCGGGCACGCCGATGACGGCGGCGTCGGCCACGCCCGGGCAGCCCAGGATCGCGTTCTCCACCTCGGCCGGATAGACGTTCTCGCCGCCCGACACGATCATGTCCTTCACCCGGTCGTGGACGAAGAAGAACCCATCCTTGTCCATGAACCCGGCGTCGCCGGTGCGCAGCCAGCCGTCCGGGCGAATGGTCTCGGCGGTAGCTTCTGGGCGGTTCCAGTATCCGGCCATGACGATCGGTCCGCGGATCTCGATCTCGCCAATCTCGCCCACCGCGACCTCGTTCCCGTCCTCGTCGGCGATCCGGGCCTCCAGCGTCGCCCAGGGGCGCCCGCAGGCGCGCATCAGTTCGCCCCGGTGCTCGGAGGGCGCGAGGGTGGTGCCGGCCCCGGTGGTCTCCGTCATGCCGTAGAACTGGATGAAGCCGCAGCCGAAGGTGGCCGTCGCCTTGGTCAGCACCGCCTCGGAGATCGGTGAGGCGCCATAGCTCACCGTCCGCATGCTGGAAAAGTCTGTGGTCTCCACGCCCGGCGTCTGCAGCAGGGCGTTGATCATCACCGGCGCCAGGAAGGCGTGGGCCACCCGCTCGGCGGCGATGGTCTCCAGCACCCGGGCCGGCGCGAACTCGGCCTGCAGCACGATCCGTCCCCCGGCGGCCAGGCCCGAGAAGCTGATGTTGGTTCCAGCCACGTGGAACATCGGCATCAGGATCAGCACCGTGTCGTCGGCGCCGTAGTCGAAGCCCTCCACCACCAGCCGCAGTTGCAGGAAGGCCGTGTAGTTGGCGTTGGACAGCCGGACGCCCTTGGGCAGGCCGGTGGTGCCGGACGTGTAGAGTTGCAAGACATCGTCGTCGGCGCGGGGCTGTTCCAGCTCCGGGGTCCCGGCGGCGTCCCGCAGGGCCTCGTAGCGGGTGGCCTCCGGCGTCGGGCCGCCGACCTCGATGACTTCGATGGGTCGGTCGATCAGCTTCAGAACCTCGGCGGCCGGGGCCATGAATTCGGGGCTGACGAAGAAGATGTTCGCGCCGCTGTCCTTCAGGATGAAGGCGACTTCCGGCACGGCCAGGCGGGAGTTGATCGGAGCGAAACAGGCGCGAGCCTTGGCGACGCCGAAGAAGATTTCGAACCAGGCCTCGGTCGGCCGCCCCAGCCAGGCGATCCGGTCGCCGGGCGCGACGCCGATGCCCTGCAGCATGGCGGCCACCTGGTCCGAGCGCCGGTCCAACTCGGCATAGGTCAGCTCCCGGCCCTCGAAGGCCACCGCGACCTTGTCGCCGCGATGCGCGCCGTGGACGCGCGGGATATCGATGAGAAGCTGGATACTGTCGGTCATGCCCGGCCCTGAGGTTTGTGGCGCGGGCCTTGATGCCGCCCGTCTCGGGGCGACGCTAGCAAGGCTGGACCGTCAGGTCACCGCTGCGCGCTGCTGGAACTGCGGTCGATCCCAGGCGCGTGTCTCCAGCACCTCGCGCAGAATCTCCACGGCGTCCCACACATCTACGTGGCGCACATAGAGCGGCGGGAAGCCGAAGCGGGCGATGTCGGGGTCGCGGAAGTCGCCGACGACCCCTCGGGCGATCAGCGCCTGGACCAGGGCGTAGGCGTCAGGGTGGGCGAACGCGACGTGCAGGCCGCGCTGGCCCAGGTCGCGCGGGCCGACCAGTTTGAGGCCGTGTCCAGCGCAGCGCGCCTCGACCAGGTCGATGAACTGGCCACAGAGCGCGCGGCCCTTGGCCTCGACGGCGCGACCGTCGGCCTCCAGCGCCAGGTCAAGGCCGCACTCCAGCGCCGCCAGCGCGAGGATCGGCGGCGTGCCGCAAAGCTGGGCGCGGATGTCGGGCGCCGGCCGGAAGCCGGGCTCGAAGGCGAAGGGTTCGGCATGGCCCATCCAGCCGGACAGGGGCGATCGCATCGCGCCCTGGTGCCGTTCCGCCACGAACAGGAAGGCCGGCGCGCCCGGCCCCCCGTTCAGGTGCTTATAGCCACAACCCACGGCGAGGTCGGCGTTGGCCGCGTTGAGTTCGCCGGCCAGGGCGCCGGCCGTATGGCTCAGGTCCCAGAGCGCCAGCGCGCCCTTGGCGTGGACGGCGCCGGTGACGGCCGCCATGTCCCAGCGGCGGCCGGAGGCGTAATGGACGTGGGTGAGCGCAACCAGCGCGGTCTGCTCGTCGATGGCCTCCACCAAGTCATCGGTCGGAACCACAACGAGTTCCGCGCCGGCCAGGGCCGCCAGGCCCTCCAGCACATAGATGTCGGTGGGGAAGTTGCCGCGCTCGGTGACGATCTTGCGCCGGCCGGGCCGTAGCGACAGCGCGCCGGCCGCCAGCTTGAACAGGTTCACCGAGGTGGAGTCGGCGACCACGACCTCGTTGGCCTTGGCCCCCACCAGCCGGGCGATCTTGGCGCCGACCCGCTGCGGCGCGTCGATCCAGCCGGCGGTGTTCCAGCTGGCGATCAGGTCGCGACCCCATTCCTGGCGCACCAGCGCGTCCAGCCGCGGCGCGGTCGTGCGGGGCAGGGGCCCCAGGGAATTGCCATCGAGGTAGATCAAGCCGTCTGGCAGATCGAACCGATCGCGGAATCGGGCCAGGGGGTCGGCGGCGTCCAGGGCCTCGGCGTCTCGGCGGTTCATGCGGCCTTCTATCGTTCACGTTTCGCGCCGGAAAGGACGCGCGGCGGGACCGCATGCTAGATGCGATCCACCGGCGGGCGCCAAGACCCGTGGGAGGGAGACTTTCAAGATGATCCGACTGCGCCAGATCGCGCTCGCCTCGGTGGCGGCGCTGACCTTTGTGACTGCCGCCAGCCCGGGGCTTGCGCAGAAGAAGCCGATCGCCAAGCCGCCCGCCGCCGCTACGGTCGCGCCCTGGCCCGGCCTGCCTCCGGGCGCGGTCGAGGAATATATGGCGCTGCGCGATGGCACGCGGCTGGGCGCCAATGTCTTCAAGCCCGCGGGCGCGGGGCCCTGGCCCGTGGTGATGAGCCGCACGCCCTACATCAAGGACGGCCGGATCGATCCGGAGCGTGACCCCAAGGGCGACGAAAACCGCAAGCGTCTCGTTGAGCAGGCCAAGCGTTACACCGACGCCGGCCTTGTGTTTGTCGTCCAGGATGTGCGCGGCAAGGGACGTAGCCAGGGCTTCTACGCCGCCTTCGAGAACGATATCGACGACGGCTACGACGCCGTCGAATGGGCTGCCAGCCAGTCCTGGAGCAACGGCAAGGTCGGGATGACGGGCGGCTCAGCCCTGGGCATCACCGCCAATTCCGCGGCGCTGGCCGCGCCGCCGCACCTGGTGGCCAACTATGTGGTCGTGGCGCCCGCGGACCGGCTTTCCTACAGCTACCCGGGCGGCGTGCTTAAGGACAAGGACACGGTCGGCTGGCTTCGCGGCCAGGGGGTGTCAGATGAGGTGCTGAACCGCACCCGTGGTCGCGCCCTGGACGATGTGAGCTGGAACCGCATCGCCATGACCGCCAACCGCCAGTACATCCGCGTCCCGACCTTCCACGTCGGCGGCTGGTACGACATCTTCAACGGCGGCACCGTCGACAACTTCGAGTTCCTGCAGAACCACGGCGCGCCCGGCGCGCGCGGCAACCAGAAGCTGATGATGGGTCCCTTCGGCCACGGTCCGCTCAGCGGCGACCTGGCCTATCCCGGCAACGACCGCCTGGCCCTGGGCGGCGACCAGGAAATCCGCTGGTTCGACTACTGGCTGAAGGGCGTCCAGAACGGGATCATGGACGAGCCGCCGGTCCACTACTTCATGATGGCCGGCGCCAGGAAGGGCGAGCTGTCGCCGAACAACCGCATGCTCGCCTCGGCCAACTGGCCGCCGGCCTATCGCGAGGTGCGCTACTATCCGGGCGGCGCCGATGAACTGACCACCAAGGCCCCGTCCGCGGACGAGAAAAAGGCCAGCTACCGCTTCGACCCGTCCAGGCCCGTGCCCACCTTCGGCGGCGCGAACCTGACGTTCGAGCGGGGCCCGGAAGACCAGCGCCAGGTCGGCAAGCGTGACGACTACCTGCGGTTCGCCACCCCGCCGCTGGACAAGGACGTCACCATCTCCGGCCCGGTGAAGGTGGAGCTCTATGCTTCGACCGATGGGCCTGACACCGACTTCATGGCCAAGCTGGTGGACGTCTATCCTGACGGCTACGAGGCCCTGGTGTTGGACGCCCCGATCCGCGCTCGCTTCCGCAACGGCCGCCTGCCAGGTCAGATCCAGATGATGACCCCCGGCGCGCCGGAGAAGCTCACCATCGACCTCTGGCCCACGGCGATCACCTTCGAGAAGGGCCACCGCATCGCCCTGCACATCACCTCGTCCAATGCGCCGCGCTTCGACGTCAACCCCAACACCGGCGAGGCGGCGGGCGGCAAGGCCACGCCCCGGGTGGCGACCAACGTGATCTTCATGGATGCGGCCCACCCGACCGCGCTGGTGCTGCCGGTGGTGTATCCCGCCGAGCCGAAGTAGGCCGGCGCGTAAGATTAATTACCGTGACAGTGCCTTCAATACCGACTTCGGCTTCGGGCCGCGCTTGGCGGGGCTGAGCGCGCGGCCGGATCGAGCTTCGAGCTCGGCCATGAACGCCGCGTCGCCGACCGGTCGACCGATGGTCTCGGCCCGGCGCAGGCGCAGCGACAGGGCCTCGTCCTCGCCATCGACGACCTTGGCGGCGATCCGGGCGGCGAAGTCGGGATAGCGCGCCAGCACCGGCCCGGTCCGCGTCAGGCCATCGCCGCGCGCCGGGTCCAGGCAGGCGTGCAGGCTCGACCAGCGCCAGTCCGTCGCCCGCTTGACCAGGCGGGCGCGCACCGGGCTCAGCGCCCCATAGCGCAGGGCCGCGCCCAGGTGGGCCTCGTCCATGGCCACGCAGCCAAAGCGGCCCTGCCAGAAGTGGCCGGTGCGCCGCTCCCGCGCATGAATGACGCCGGCATAGCGGCGATGCACCGGCGCCAGGCACCGGCGCAGACCGTCGGGGTCGGAGGGGACCAGGATCAGGTGGACATGGGTGGGCATCAGCACCCAGCCCCACACCTCGACGTCGGCCTTGGCGGCGTTCTCGGCCAGCAGGTCGCGATAGAGCTGATAGTCGTCGTCGCCAAAGAACGTCCGCGCCCGGCCGTTGCCGCGCTGGGTGACGTGGTGGGGAACGCCCTCAAAGACTGTGCGAGCCATGCGCGCCATGACCGGAGGCTCGCACGCAAGGGCGACGGCGTCAATTAATGCACTGTCACCGAAATTTCATTCCTCTCGCCAATGCCAGTACGAGTTTAATGCACTGTCACCGTAACCTGAACCGCCCTCTCCCGATCTCGACACGCGATGGTCGGAAAGGCGGCGGTGGTACGCGCGATGTCCCGTCAGCGGCCGACGCTGCACCACGCTGGTGATGTCGAACGGCGGCCATCGGTTCGCGTCGGTGAAGGCGTGGCGCCTAGCCAACTTCGACTACGCGATGTCCCGGCTCCCGGATCCGCCGATCACGCGTCTACCACGGACCGGCCGGAAGCGCCCCTGCGGCGCATGGCCATACCCAGACCGGCAAAGCCGATGAGCATCATCGCCCAGGTCGAAGGCTCGGGGACGGGAGTCGGGACTTGATCGTCGAAGGTGAAGTTGTCGAGGACCGCACCAGCCGACGATCCTCCAAGACCTTGCAAGGTACCGCCGCTCGAAAGGACTCGCAGTTCGTTGATCGGGCTGCCGCTGAAGGTGATGAGAGCCCCCGAGTTCGCGCCCGGGCCGGTGGTCGACGCACTATAGCTCGCAGTCCAGACCTGTACGTTGTCGAGCAGGCCGGTGAAGGTAATCAGTTCATCGTTACGCCAAGCCGAGCTGAGGTTGACCGAAACAGGCTTGAACGGAGTGACACTGCTGATAACCGAAGTCACCCCATTGATCTGGGTCGCGACCTGAACGCCGCTGGTCAATCCCGCGACGAAACCGCAAGGTGATACGCAATTGGCAGCGCTGTTGACGTTGATCCAGTAAGGACGATCCGCGGCGCCATTGGTCCAGTGCAGACCTCCATAGGTGCTGAAAGTCCCGACCGCGCCCGGTACGACGTCGTAATCGAAGCCTTCGAAGTCTAGCACATGCACGGCGGCGCTCGCCGGCTGTGCGAATGCCAGGCCCATCGATGCGGTAGCCGCAAAGGCCAATAGAAACCTTCTCATTCGTTCGCCTCCAGATCCACGCCCCCAATGGACACGTATCATCCTTAGGTTTGAGCGCATCGAGATCCATCGCAAGCGAATTCCCGCGAACGGCGAACAGCTCTTCCCTGAATTGAAATCCGATGACGGCTAGGAATACGACAACACAGTACTTGTTACGACTCGTTACGGTGACAGTGCACTAAACTCGACCCTGCCAGGGTTGCCATTTCTCTCGCCAATGCCAGTACAAGTTTAATGCACTGTCACCGTAACCTCTGTTGTCTAATTGATTTCACCTGACGGCCCCGTTCTTGGCTGATCTGACCTTGGTCTATGGTTGTCTTCGTGGTCATGGCCGGGCTGGGGAGCCTTGGTGGCGATGCCGCAGGATCGCGGTCAGGCGAGGATGGGGCGGGACGTCCTGATGTCACCGACGGGCTCTGTGGCCGCAACAGTGTAAGCGGGATCGTCCCTTTCGTGGCCTTCGGTCGCAGGTCCGTGGAGCCTGGTCAGGCCCAGCGGAAGTCGGTCTCCGAGAGCCACAAACGGTGAAGCAGGATGGCCAGCTTGCGGGCGACGGCGACGCGGGCGCGCTTGGGGCCTTTGGTTTCAGCCAGCTTCCTACCCCAGGCTTGCAGCGCGCAGGTCCGCTTGACGCGGGACAGCAGGCTGTTGGCGGCCTCGTAGAGCGCCCCGCGCAGCATGGGGTCGCCGGCCTTGGAGATGCGGCCCTTGTGATCGCGCTCGCCGGACTGATTGCGCCGTGGGGCAAGGCCCGCGAAGGCGCCGGCGTCCTCGCCGCGGGCGAAGCGGCCTGGGTCCTCGATGCTGCTCTTGAACACCAGGGCGGTGATCGGCCCGACCCCCGGCACGGTCATCAGGCGCGCGGTCACCGGATCGGCCGCGGCCTGGGCCGCCAGCTGCTGCGATGAGCGTCTGATCTGGACCTCCAGCGCCTCAAGGCTCTCGATCAGCGGCTTCAGAATCGGCTCGAGCTCGGCCTTCAGCGCGAACAGCGCCACCAGCCGTTCCCGGCGCTTGCCAGGCGTCGTCACCTTGCCCAGCCGCAAGCCGAACAGCTTGAGCAGTCCGCGCAACTGGCCCGCCATGGCCCGGTGCGCCTCGATCAGCTGCTCGCGGATCTTCAACCGCGCCCGGTCCATGTGCGTCGCCTCGGCCTTGATCCGCACCGCCTTGAACCAGCCGGTCCGCGCCATCTGCGCCAGGCCCTCGGCGTCGTGCGGGTCGCTCTTGTTGACCCGCGCCGACAACACCCCCTTGGCGTGGCGCGCGCACACGCAGGTCACCGGGACCTCGCGCTCGAAAAGCCCATGATAGAGAAACGCCGACAACGGGCCGGTCTCCAGGATCACCCGCTTAAGCCCCGGGGCGCGGCGCTCCAGCGTCCGGGCAATCACCTCCGGATCGGTGACACACGCCCCGCTCCAGATCACATTTCCGGAACCGTCCACCACGCACAGGTGCGTAGACTTGTCCGACACATCCAGCCCGACATAGACTTCAACCATGGCCCATCCTCCTTCTTGAAGCGCAGCGATCTCCTCGCTCCGACTTCGTATTCCAAGGCTTGGATGGGCCTACTTCAATTACCCGATGTCACCGTGATGCCCGGCCCAGATCGCGGAGGCCCAGAGGCTGGCTAGCGCGTGGCGGGCGAAGTGAGGCCGCGCCCGCCTGGTGCAATGCCGGCCGCCCGCATCTTGTCGCCCAGGCTCACCCCCTGGAGCGTGCAGACGGCCACAACGCGGTCATAGCTCCGATGTTGGGCGCCGCACTCGACCCGCCGGCCTTGTGTGATCTTCGCCAACGTCGCCTTGGCCTCGCGGCCGCCGGCCTCGGCCAGCTCTGGCGCGTAGAAGTCCGCAAGCCGCACCTCGACCCAAGCCCCCGACCCGGTAGCGACGCATAGGCCGTCCCCGTCGATGATGTAGGCGACGGGGCCGGCGAAGGTCGCGCCCGGTCTGAGATACGCAGGCATCGGGCCGCGATCCGGTATCGCCTTGCAGGGGTCTGCGTGTGCGACGGTGGCCACGATTGCCAGCAAGAGCGCCAAGGCTAGCGAGGTTCTTTCACCCATTCGGGGTGCTAGAACTGGAATTGCGGTAACAGTATTCCTGTCACCGCAACCTTTAATCCTCGAGATGTCGAAGCCGACAGAAAGCGTTAAGATCCCAGAATCTTCGTCTTTTGGGCTGCAAACTCTTCGTCACTCAGCACGCCAGCTTTATGCAACTGAGCAAGCTTCTCAAGCTTGTCGAAATCGACTTCGCCCTGCGCACTAATCGGCGATGCAGCCGCTGGCGCCGCTGAAGCAAATCCGCTTACCCCTGATTGATCGGGAGTCGCTTGTGAAAGCGGGTCGGCGCCAAATCTATTTTCACCGATCGTGCCCCGCTGACAAAACCACACAATTAAGAGTATTGGTCCGACCAGTGGAAGAAGAACCCACAAAAAATTCCATGCAGATTTGTTAACGTCATGCAAACGTCGAAAGCTAACGGAAATATTAGGCAACATAAAACCAAACATTGCCAGAATTAATAACACGCCCGATATGCCGATTGATCCTTTAGTTTCTATCGACACCGTCATCAAAATGTATAGTGTCGTCGTAACAATCGTTGTGGCTAAATAAAACCACCAGTAATCCGCTCTACGCGCGCGTCCTTGGAAATTTGCATAATTTGCAAGTACGCTTTTTACTGCCTGGGTCATGCCCATGATGGTGCTCCATTTTTTAGATCAGATCCGCGAGAGAAGTTTTTCTTTCTCTGCCGCAAATTCGTCGTCTGTAAGAACGCCGCGCTTATAGAGCTCTGAAAGGCGCTCAAGCTTTTCGATAGCGGTTGCATTTAGAGCCGCAGGAGCTCCAGCAGATCGCGCGTCATCGCTGTAGCCGCGCTCGGCGCCGAATTTCGCGGCGCCAATCGTATCGCCCGCGTTTCTTTGTCCTAGCCCAGTAACATTTCCGACGACGGGGTCGATAAGGGACTTATCCGATGGAAAAATCGCCCAGATCAGCGCAACGAGCCACAGAGGCCCAAGTAGTGAGATCACCAAGATTATCCATCTATAAGCATGGCGGCGCCTGAAAGCTATGATGGTAGGCAAAAGCCAAATAGCTATCGCTATAATTACGATTATTCCAATGAACACAGCAATTGCCATATTCCCCGCTCTGTCAGAGTTTTCTTGAGCTTTTGACGATTTCTGTTGTTCGTTTTCAGCCACAGATTCCGCAGCCGCCGCTTCTGCCGCCGCCGCCGCCGCCACGGCTTCGGATTGTTTTGCTTCGGCGTCTGCGGCAGCGACGGAATCCGCATCTATCTGCTGCTGTATTCGAGTACGCTCGGCGTCTCGGGCTAACTCAAGTTCAGCGCTGTATTCGAAAACGATCGCAGCGATCGCAGCGTCACGGGATCCGTATGATCTGCCATCAAGATACCAATCTCCGTTGCTCGTCGCGCATGACGTGCAACGGAGCGCCATCTCATACCGCTGCCGATATTTGCCGTTGATGCTGGAAATTGTGGCGGATAGCGCTTCAGTTTGCGGGAGTTGTTTCAGTTCGTCCCGGACGCGACTTAACCTGGGTAGGCGGTCGGCTGCCATGGAGTCGAAATAACCATGGGAAGTCCTGGCGGTAGGATCGATGCAAAAGGGGCTCGGGAACTCCGGTACGCTGACACAGAAGTTGCTGTTTGGGCGCGCTTGTGGGTTCCGGGCGCCGCCATCAACCTTTACGGCTTGGGCGTAAGCGCTGGTTACGAGACACAAATAGACTAGGGCAGAAAATATCGAGAGCGATTTCAATATCTGCACCCGCATTAGTAAGCGCATTTTTTATTCCGCCCCCGTTCGTTCTAATTAAATAATTAGGCGCAGCCTGATCATGAAATTACGCAACGTTACGCGGTGCATTCGCGCAATTTCTTACGCATATGAGCGTAAGAAGCGCCGAGACGCTGGTCTGAGCTGGATGAAGATCAGGGGGTTACGGTGACAGGGGAGAACACGTCGACACCATACCCATTGGACCTGGGAGGACGGTCGCGTCGTGGGTCCGGCGAAGCCGGGGACCATGTCGACACGAAACGCCGCCAAACGCCTCCGTCCGGAACGCGCCGACCTTGCCTGCCCGGAAACTCTGTCACCGACGTCCCGGTCCCGCCACCACCGCCAGTCTGAAAATCCTTGCCTCAGGCCGATGCTGGTGTTAAGAACAAACCAAGAACTTCTCCGCGCTCTTTCTCAAGTGAATTCAAACCCCCTCGCGCGCTCGCGCGTCGCTTGTCCCATGTCTTGATCATCAGCCTCGCCCGAACTCGTCTTCCAGCGCCCCCAGCCTCGTCGGTCGCCACGGAGCCTTTACGGCTTCACAAGGCTAACCGCTGAGGCGCAGAGGACGCGGAAATGTCCGGGCTTACCGCCGCTTTGTGTCCTGCGCGAACGCGCCGCGATCTCTGCGGTTTGCCTGCGACGGCGCCATCGCCACGCCCTCCGCTTGCGACCCGCTGAATCGCCAGGGAATTCCAGGCTGCGCGCTGATGGCGTCCGGTTTCAGCCGCGCGGCGGCCGGCCATGCATCCATCGCATCGCCACGTGCGTTGTGGCCGCGAGGCGCCGGCCCCACATAGGGGCGGGGCGACGGTCGCCACACGACCGCCTGGGGAGTCCGCATGCGCGAAACCGATCGGCCCGACGCACGCCCAGCCGGTGTCGCGACAGCGTCGCCGTCTGACGCGCTCGCCCGCTACCAGCGGCTGCGGCGCGCCACCGAGGCCCTGACCCGGTCGCTGACCCCGGAGGACATGGGCGCCCAGTCCATGCCTGACGCCAGCCCGACCAAGTGGCACCTGGCCCACACCACCTGGTTCTTCGAGACCTTCATGCTGGTCCCGAACCTGATCGGCTACCGGGTGTTCGACCCGAAGTTCGGCTACCTGTTCAACTCCTACTACGAGGCGGTGGGCCCGCGGCAGCCGCGCCCCGCGCGGGGCCTGATAACCCGGCCCTCGGCCGCAGATGTGCTGGCCTATCGCGCCCATGTGGACGCCGCGATGGCGAAGCTGCTGGCCAACGGCGCGGGCGACCTCGCCGACCTGCTGGACCTGGGTCTGGCGCATGAGGAGCAGCACCAGGAGCTGGTGCTGATGGACATCCTGCACCTCTTCGCCCAGTCGCCCCTCTCGCCGGCCTTCGCGCCACCGCGCGCCGTGTCCGACCAGCCGGTGACGCCCCTCAGCTATGTCGCGTTCCGGGGCGGGCTGGTCGAGATCGGTCATTCGGGTCCAGGCGCCGGGCAAGGGACCTTCGCCTTCGACAACGAAGGGCCACGCCACCGGGTCTGGCTGGAGCCGTTCCGGCTGGCCGACCGGTTGGTGACCAATGCCGAGTGGCTGGCCTTCATGGCCGACGGCGGCTACGCGCGGCCGGAGTTCTGGCTCTCCGAAGGCTGGGCGGTGGTCCGCGCCGAGGATTGGCGCGCACCGGTCTACTGGCAGGAATGGGACGGCGGCTGGCGGGTCATGGGCCTGCACGGTCTGCGCGCCCTGGAGCCCGCCGCGCCGGTCAGCCATCTCAGCTACTACGAGGCCGACGCCTATGCGGCCTGGGCCGGCGCGCGCCTGCCCACCGAGGCCGAGTGGGAGCACGCCGCCGGGTGCGTCCCGGTAGAGGGCAACTTCCAGGGCTCCGGCCGCCTGGCCGCCCACCCCGCCGCCCCGGCCGAGGGCCTGCGCCAGATGTTCGGCGACCTGTGGGAATGGACCCGCAGCGCCTACCTGCCTTACCCCGGCTTCAAGCCCGCCCAGGGCGCGGTCGGGGAGTACAACGGCAAGTTCATGGCGGGTCAGTTCGTGCTGCGCGGTGGCGCCTGCGTCACGCCCAGCGGCCACACGCGCGCCAGCTATCGCAACTTCTTCTACCCGCAGCAGCGCTGGATGTTTTCCGGCCTGCGCCTGACCCTGGACGGAGCCGGCGAGATGGCGCGCGTCTCCGATTTCGAAGCCGATGTCGTCGCCGGACTGGCCCGGCCACGCAAGCAGGTGCCGCCGAAGCACTTCTACGACGCCGAGGGCTCGCGCCTGTTCGAGGCGATCACCGAGCTTGAGGAATACTACCCGACCCGCACCGAGATCGCGCTGCTGCGCGCCGCCGCCGACGACATCGCCCGCCACATCCCCGACGGCGCGGCGCTGGTCGAGTTCGGTTCCGGCGCCAGCGTCAAGACCCGCCTGCTGCTGGACGCCGCGCCGCAGGTGGCGGTCTACGCCCCCATCGATATCAGCGCCTCTGCGCTGGAGGGCGCGGCCAAGGCGCTGCGCGCCGATTACCCGGCGCTGACCGTGGCGCCGCTGCAGGACGATTTCACCAACGCCTTGCGATTGCCGCCCGAGACAGTTGGCCATCCGGTCGTTGGCTTTTTCCCCGGCTCCACCATCGGCAACTTCACCACCGATGAAGCCCGCGCCTTCCTGGTTGGTGCGCGGCGGCTGTTAGGGGAGGGGGCGGCCTTCCTGGTGGGCATGGATCTGGTCAAGGACGAGGCCACGCTGGTCGCCGCCTATGATGACGCGCTGGGGGTCACCGCGGCGTTCAACAAGAACCTGCTGGCCCGCATCAACCGCGAACTCACCGGCGATTTTGACCTGGATGGATTTGAACATCGGGCGATCTGGAACGGCGCCGAAAGTCGCATCGAGATGCATCTGATGAGCCTGCGCGACCAGATCGTCCACGTGGCCGGTCGAGCGTTCCGATTTGCGGCGGGCGAGACCCTGCACACCGAGAACTCGCACAAGTTCACCCTGGACGGGATCTCGAAGCTGGCGGCCTCCGCCGGCTGGACCATCGAACAGCAATGGGCCAGCGAGGCGCCGGCCTTCGGGATGGTTCTGCTGAGGGGGTAGGCGCGCTTCCCGAAGGAAGCGCTCCGTTATGATCGGATGTGATCAGAGGTCGCGTTCGCGGGTGCGGCCGCCGCCGCGGGAGGCTTCGCCGCCTTTGCGGCCGGCCTGGGCGGCCAGGTCGCGGTCCTTGGCGAAGCTGCGTTTCTCGCTAGGTACGCTGGCGCCGCCCTTGCGGGCGATCTCGCGGCGACGCTCGGGGTTCATGGCGGCAAAGCCGCGTCGGGCGCGGGGTTTGTCGGTGTCGGCGATAGTCATGGAGGGGGACTCCTTTGCGGGCGTTCAGCCAGCTAACCCCCGAGGCTCGGCCTAGGTTGCACCCCAGCGCAGAGTTCTTATTCTCGCCGCAATGCTTCGATGGGGTCGAGGCGGGCCGCACGCCAAGACGGGTAGGCCCCGAACACCACGCCGACCACCACCGAAAAGCCCAGCGCCAGCGGCCCGGCCCAGGCCGGAACCGCGGCGGGCCAGTTGCCAAGCTTGGCGATCGCGAAGGCGCCCAGGACTCCGATCGTAAGCCCGATCAGGCCGCCCACAAGACTGAGGGCAACAGACTCCAAAGCAAACTGTATGAGGATCTGGCTGCGCTTGGCGCCCACCGCCATCCTGAGTCCGATCTCCCGCGTTCGCTCGGTGACCGCCACCAGCATGATGTTCATGATGCCAACGCCGCCGACCACCAGCGACACCCCCGCGACCGCCGCCAGCAGGACAGTGAAGGTGCCGATCGCCGCCTGGCTGGCCGCGAGAATGGACGCCATGTTCTGGGTCTGAAAATCGTCGTCCTCGCCCTGTCGAATCTTATGCTGGTCGCGCAGCAGGTTGGTGACGTCCTCCTGCACCCGGTCGAGGCTGTCTTCGTCGGTGGCCTTCACATAGATCGTCTGGATCGAGTCGCCACGGCTCCGGCGGCCCACGATGCGCGAGCGCACGGCGCTCAGGGGGGCCAGCACCACGTCGTCCTGGTCCTGGCCGAAGCCGGCCTGGCCCTTGCTCTCCAGCACCCCGATCACTTCGAAGGGCACCGAGCGCACACGGATGCGGCGGCCCACGGGGTCGGAGCCGCCGAACAGCTCCTTGACCACGGTGGGGCCCACCACCACGACCTTGCGGCCTTGGCGCGCCTCGCGGTCGTCAAACATCCGGCCCTGGGTGATCTTCAGGTCCCGGGCGATCAGGTATTCCGGTGTCACGCCCTGGATCTGGGTGTTCCAGTTGGCGCCTTCCGAGGCCAGCTGCGCCTGGCCGCGGACGATCGGCGCCACGGCCGCCACGTTCTCCACCTGCTTGCGGATCGCTTCGGCGTCGCCATCGCGCAGCGAGAAGCCGCCACCGGCGCCCTGGCTGACCGGGCCGCGCTGGAAGTTCGGCATGACAATGATCAGGTTCGAGCCCAGGCCCGAGATCGCCTCCGTCACCCGCTTGGACGCACCGAGGCCGATGGAGGTCATCATCACCACCGCCGCGACGCCGATCACCACGCCCAGCGAGGTCAGCACGCTGCGCATCGGGTGGGCGACGATCGCGCCCAAGGCGAAGCGGACAAGTTCGAAGAACTTCATGCGCCGCCCTTTTGGCTTTCGGCCGCCTTGGGGCTGCGCTCATCGGAAACGATGTGGCCGTCGCGGAAGGCCACGCGCCGGTGCGCTTCATTGGCGACGTCCGGATCGTGGGTGACGATGGCCAGGGTCAGGCCGTCGGCGTTCAGTTCGTGGAACAGTTTCAGCACCTCTTCACCCGTGTGGGTGTCGAGTGCGCCGGTAGGCTCGTCGGCCAGCAACAGGTCGGGCTTGTTGGCCAGCGAACGGGCGATGGCCACCCGCTGCTGCTGGCCGCCCGATAGCTGCGTTGGGCGGTGGCCCATGCGTGCGCCCAGGCCGACCCGATCCAGCAATTCAGCGGCTCGCGCACGGCGCTCGCCCGCGCCCAGGCCGGCATAGACCATGGGCAGCTCGACGTTCTGCAAAGCGGTCAGCCGTGGCAGGAGCTGGAAGGATTGGAAGACGAAGCCGATACGTCGCCGCCGGAAGTCGGCCAGTTGGTCGTCGGTGAATGAACCCACCTCTTCGCCTTCAAAACTGTAGAGGCCGGAGGTGGGGCGATCTAGGCCGCCCAGGATATTCATCAGCGTCGACTTGCCCGAACCGGACGGCCCGATCACCGCCACGTACTCGCCGCGCGCGATGCCGAGCGAGACGCCGGCCAGCGCCGGCACCTGCTCATCCCCCATGACGTAGACCTTCTTGAGGTCCCTGATCTCGATCATCGAGGCCAACGCCTACATCCGCACCCGGCCGCCGCCACCCGGACCACCCGCGCCGGGCGGGCCGCCGAGGGTGGGCTTGGGCCGCGGGCCACCGCCGGTGATGATCTGGGCTCCGGCCTTGAGGTCGCGGCTGACGATCTCTGTCGAGCTGCCATCGGTGGCTCCGACCCGGACAGAAACTGGCTTCGGCTTACCCTCCTTGTCGAGGATGTAGAGCGTGCCGCCCCGCAAGCCGGCGGTGCTGCCACGGCCTTGCGCCATGGTGGCGCGCAGGGCCGCCAGCTTGGTCTTCTGGTCAGGGCGGAGCAGAGGCTCCAGCTTACCGAACGCCGCGTCCATGGTCTTGCGCATGCCGTCGCGGATGGCCTTACGATCGCCGCCGGCCGAGGCGAAAGCGGCCATGGTCTTCTGTCGCAGCTCCGCCTCGATGGGCGTCCAGGCGGCCTTCTGCCTGGCGTCCAGGCCTAACTGCTCGACGATGCGGCCGCTCATGCCGCCACGCTGGCCACTGCCCGCGCCGCCGGGCCGGGCCCCGCCTGGGGGGCCGCCGAAGCCGGGGGGGCCGCCCACGGCCAGGCCGCCGCCGCTCCGCTGAGGGCTGTCGGCAGGCGGGGTCCAGCGCAGCGCCGCCGACGGAACCTTCATGACATTGCGATGGGTGTCGATGACGATGTCGGTGTTGGCGGTCATGCCCGGCAACAGCTTCTTCTGCGGGTTGTCCGCCTCGGCGATCACGGTGTAAGCGACGACGTTCTGCTCGGTGGTGGGCTGTTTGCGCACCTGGGTGACGATGCCTTCAAAATTGTCGTCGGGGAATGCATCGACGGTGAAGCGCACCGTCTGGCCCTCCTGCAACTGGCCCACGTCGGCTTCGTCGACGCTGATCTTTACCTGCACCTTGGACAGGTCCTGGGCGATGGTGAACAGCACCGGGGCCTGGAAGTTCGCGGCCACGGTCTGGCCCGGCTGCACCTTGCGGTCCACCACGATGCCGTCGATCGGCGAGGTGATGGTGGTGCGGCCCAGGTCGACCTGCTGGGTCTTCATGGTCGCGCGGCTCTGATTGACACGCGCCCTGGCCGCCGCGACCGCGGCCTGACCGGCCTTGAACGCGGCGGTCGACTGGTCCAGCACCGACGGCGCGTAGATGCCCTGGCCGACCAGGGTCTTCTTTCGATTGTAGTCGGCCTGGAAGTTGGCGAGGTTCGCCTCGGCCTGGCGCACGGAGGCTTCGCCGGCGGCGATGTCCGCCCGGCTCTGGGCGACGCGGGACTGATAGGTCTGCGGATCGATGGTCGCCAGCACCTGGCCAGCGTGGACCTCATCGTTGAAGTCCACGAGGATCTTCGTCACCTGGCCGGAAATCTGTGAGCCCACATCGACGGTAATCAGCGCCTGCAGGGTCCCTGAGGCCGAAACCGCGCGGGTAATGTCGCCCTGCTCCACGCTGGCGAATCGGTAGGGGTCCTTAACCGGCTTGGGTCGCATCTGGCAGGCGACGACGCTCAATACGACCAGGCCGATAATCACGGCGCTGATCCAGACGGCGCGGGGAATGCGGAAGCCGCGGCGGCTTGGGGGGGAGAGGCTCATGCGGCTCCGTCACGTCTTCGGCGAGCGATCGCCCAGCGTGGCTTTGGAACAGACCGGCGTTACGGCTCGATTTCAGGTCCGATACCAACAAGGCGACGCACGAGCGGGCGACGCACGAGGGGCGATGCATGCGTGCTCGATTGCAACATGGTCTAGCTTCAACGCAGTATTCGATCATGGGACGCGCAACGGTCGCGCCAACAGGGAGTCGATGATTTCACTAGCGCCTGATGGTCGGGACGGTGTGCCTTCGCTGAGCGGGGTTCTGACCTTCGCGCCGTGGTCTTATGGGGCGTTGGCGGCCGTGATCAGCGCGCTCGCCTGGCTGTCACTGGCCATTCTGGGGTCAGAGAGGATCGCTCCCGTCTGGCCTGCCAATGGGGTTCTGGTGGCGGTTCTGCTGTGCAGCTCGCCACGATCCTGGCCCGGCGTACTTGTGGCCGGCCTGCTCGGCATAGGCGCGGGCGGCATGCTGAATGGCGGCGTGTTTCTGTCGAGCTTTGGTTTGGGGGCCTTCGATATTGTCGAAGTGACGCTGAGCGCGATCGCGATACGAACCTTCTTTGGCGTGACTCCAGACCTCTCTCGGATGCGGTTCGTCGCCGTCGGCGGAGCGGCGGCGATCGGCTCTGCAGCCATAAGCGCTATAGGCGCCGGCGCTGTTCTGGGCTGGCTGGGCCGTGGCCACGTATTGTCCGCTGCCCTCATGTGGGTCCTGGCAAACGGCCTCGGCCAGATGACCGTCGCGCCGATCGTGATCGCGTTGCAGAATCGTGAGGGGCTGAGAAGAATTTCGCGCGCGAAGCTGACCTGGGGTGTTGTCGGCGTCGCGGCTCTCGCGGCGATCACAGCCGCGACGTTCTGGCAGTCGCGATACGACCTCCTGTACGTCGTGCTTGCTCCACTCCTCCTGGTGGTCTTCCAACTGGAAGTTCTAGGGGCTGCGATCGGCATCCTGGTGATCTCAATGCTCTCGGTCGCGTTTACGGTTCGCGGCTACGGACCGTTGTGGTCGATTAACGCCAGCGACACCGAGCGGGTGATCCTGCTCCAGGTGTTCATTCTCGGCGTCGCGGCCATGAACTTCCCGCTGGCCGCTGCCCTGGCGGATCGGCGCAGGACGCATCGGAGTGCGCGGCTTAGCGAAGCGCGCCTGGTTTTTCTAAGCGAACACTCGCGGGATGTGGTGATGCGGATCGCCCCCGACCGCAGCATCATCGATGTTTCCGCCTCCGCTCGACGTTATGGCTACGAGCCGGAGTCGCTGATCAACGCCTGGGTCGCGATTCACACCCATCCGGATGACCTGCCGCCACTCCATCACCTGTTCAATCAACTGATGCTCGACAGGGGCATCAGTCAGAGCGAGATGCAGGAATGGCGCATCCGGCGCGCGAGCGGCGAATGGGTCTGGATGGAAGGCAGCGTGACCTGCGTCCGCGACGCACAGGACGAAGTCTCGGAATTCGTCCTGGTGATACGCGACATTTCGGAGCGCCGAGCCGCGGCCGAGGCCATTGCCCTGAGCGAGGCGCGCTACCGCCTGTTGGCCGAGAACTCTCAGGACATCGTGTTCGAGTTCGACGACAAGTCGCGCATTCTCTATGCTTCAGCCGCCATCCGACTCTTGGGCTATGCACCTCAGGACGTGATCGGGCGCAGCTGCTTCAGCTTCGTTCATCCAGACGACGTCGCTGTCGTCCAGCGCGCGATGGCGGCCACTATCCATCCGCCGCTCGACGGCGAGGTGGTAAGCCGCGAGTGGCGCTTGCGGGCCGCGAGCGGCGACTACATCTGGTTCGAAGGCAACCCGTCGGTCTCCCGCGACCCGGCGGGACGACCTGTCCGGTTCAGCGATAGCGTGCGCGATATCTCGCGACGCAAGGCCCTGGAGGATGAGCTGCGGCGCAAGCAAGCCGAGGCCGATGCCTCCGAGCAGGCCCGTCGCGCGGCCGAAGCACGCGCGCGAGAGAACCAGGATGAGCTGGCGCGGGTTTCGCGCGTCCTGTCGGTCGGCGAGTTCGCGTCCACCATCGCCCATGAGCTGAACCAGCCGATCGCCGCGATCGTCACCAACGGCGACACCGCGCTGCGCTGGCTGGCGGCCGAACCGCCGGTGCTCGATGAGGCGCGTGCCGCCGTCGCCAGATCGATCCGCGACGCCAATCGCGCCGCCGCCGTGGTCAGTCGCACCCGCGCCATGCTGGCCAAGGGTTCGCCAGCGTTCGCTGAGGTCGATATCAATGCCTGTATCCACGACGTGCTGCTGTTTAGCGATACCGCGCTCCGCCGAAACCGAATCACGATTATCCGCCGCCTCGGCGGCGCACTGCCCAAGGTTTGGGGCGACAGGGTGCAATTGCAGCAGGTGTTGCTGAATCTGATCGGCAACGGCATGGACGCGATGGCGGCAAACGAGGAGCACCCGCGAATGCTTGCGATAACCACCGGTGTGGACGACGTCGGCGACGTGCTGGTCGCAGTTGAAGACACCGGCGCTGGCCTGGACCCGGCGGTCACCGGTAGGCTGTTCGACAGCTTCTTCACGACCAAGGCCGACGGTGTCGGCCTTGGCTTGCCGATCTCACGTTCGATTGTCGAGACTCATGGCGGTCGCTTGTCGGCCGCAAACCGTCAGGAACTCGGCGCCGTGTTCCGGTTCACCTTGCGGCCCGCGAAGGCGACGGTGGCGTGAGCGTTGTCCCCGCCCATGTGATCGTTGTCGATGACGATGTCGGCGTTAGAGAGGCTGTTGATGGCCTGCTGCGCTCTGTGGGTCTGAAAGTCAGCCTGTTTGGCTCCGTGGCGGACTTTCTGGCGGCGCCGCTTCCAGAGCGCCCGCGCTGCCTGATCCTGGACGTGCGCTTGCCCGGCCGCAGTGGCCTGGATCTGCAGAGCGAGCTGACAAACACTAGCGCCGGGTTGCCGGTCATCTTCATCACCGGCCATGGCGACATCCCCATGTCGGTGGGCGCCATGAAGGCCGGAGCCGTAGAATTTCTGCCCAAGCCGTTTCGCGACCAGGACCTGCTGGACGCCATTCAGGTGGCCCTCGACCAGGACCGCGCCCAGATGGTCGGGGCGGCGACTGAGGCGGCGCTGCGCGCCCGGCTCGAAACGCTGACGGTGCGCGAGCGCCAGGTCTTCGCCCTCGTCGCCACCGGCCTGCTAAACAAACAGATCGCCGACGAGATCGGCGTCGCGGAAATTACTGTGAAGGTCCATCGCGGCCAGGTCATGAAGAAGATGGGCGCCCGCACGATCGTCGACCTTGTGCGAATGGCCGATAGTCTGAGCCTCACGGACCGCCCCGCCGCGTAGCTAAGGGAAACCTATACCAAGGTATCGGCGACCCTATACCGCTGGGGCGCTGGCGCATCCCACCGCCGCCTTGATGTTCGACCTGGCTCTTTGGAATATGTAGCTGTGTTGCGATGGCTTTCCGCATTGGCCGTCGGCGCGCCGCCAGCACGCTCCCGCCGCGCTGACGCCAGGACGGGGACGCGGGGAACGAGAAGGAACGACGCCCCTGTGGTTTCTCCCGCGGCCCTGCTTTTTGTGTCGCGTTCTGGGCATGGCGCCCGCTCGCCCGCCGCGCTTCGCGTTCGGAGGTCATGACCATGGCCCCCGGCAAGCCGCGTCGATCCCTGTCCGCGCCGCTGGTGTGTATCGTTGATGACGACATCTCGTTCCGCGAGGCCCTGGAGGGCTGGATCGGCTCCCTCGGATTTGTGACGCGTGCGTTCGGGTCCGCCGAGGCGTTTCTGACGGCGGAGGATTTCACGGTCGTCCACTGCCTGCTGCTCGACATCCAGATGCCGGGCCTGAGCGGCCTGGACCTGCAGGCCCGACTTTCGGCGGCTGGCCGGGTGATCCCCACTGTCTTCATCACCTCGCAGTTCGACCCCCGCCATGAGCGGCGCGCCCTGCAGGCCGGTGCGATAGGGTTCCTGAGCAAGCCGTTCGACCGCGACGCCCTGATCGCGATTTTCGACAGCATCGCCCCGCCTGGACTCTGATCCCTGAGGCTCGATCTATACGAATGTATAGGTCCGCCATACTCAGTGTGCAGTGCAGCAAACTCATAGCTAATACGCAAGTGAGCTGAGCTGGAATAGCAAGCTGCCTTCAAGGTATCTGAAGGGCGAACGCCGTGAGTTCCCAGAAATATCCCTCCCACGAACTTGAAGAGCGGCAAGGAACAGGGCTTGGACGTGTGCTGGCCGGTCAGCCGATGGGCGTGTCGGCCATGGTGTCCGACCAGTTGGCGCCGCGTCATCGGATTCCCTCGATCGGCCGCGCCCTCGATCTGGAGGCCCGACTTGCCGGGGCTCGCCAGTCCACCGTCCAGACCCCCGATCGCAACGCGACCTCTGCCGGGCCAGCGCGCGCGCGCCGGATTCTGCTCGCCGACGATCACCACATCAACCACCTGACCATCCAGGCCATGCTGGAGGATCGCGACATCGAGGTGGTGGTCGCGTTCGATGGCGCCGAGGCTGTCCGAAAGTTCAAAGCGGATGACTTCGACTGCGTCTTGATGGACATCGACATGCCGCTGATGGACGGGATTTCGGCCGTGCGCGCGATCCGCGCCTTTGAGAGCGAGCATCACGCCAGGCGCACCCCGATCGCCATGTTCACCGCCATGTCGGGCCCCGATGTCGAAGAAGCTGCCCGTCAGGCTGGCGCCGACACCTACCTGACCAAGCCGATCACGGTGAACCAGCTGTATGCCTTCGTCGATCCGGCAATCCAGGCGCGCGGAGGCGTCACCGTCCTATAGGGGCAATTGCACCCGTGCGGTCAGGCCGCCGCCCACCCGGTTGATCAGGCTCACATCGCCGCCGTGGCCGCGGGCGATGGACCGCACCACCGCCAAGCCCAGGCCGATCCCTCCGGTCTGGCGGCTGCGGGACGGCTCGCGTCGATAGAAGGGCTCGAACACGCGCTCGCTATCCTGCAGCGGGATGCCGGGGCCATCGTCGTCGATCTCCACCACCGCATTTCCGGCCTGGGCGAACACCCGGGCCCGAGCCTGGCCTCCGAACTTCACGGCGTTCTCCAGCAGATTGGCGATCAGCCGGCGCAGCGCCATCGGATCAGCTTCGAGCACCACCTTCTCGCCGGGCTCGACCTCGGTCTTGGCGCCGGTCTCCGCCATCTCGTCGCACAGGCTCTCGACCAGGGATGACAGCTCCATTTTCGTCCGCTCGCCCGGCTTCGTCGCATCGCGGACGAAGGCCAGAGTGGCGGTGATCATCTCCTCCATCTGGTCCAGGTCGTGGGCGTACTTGGCCCGCTGCTCCTCGGGCAGGCCCTCGATGCGGAAGCGCAGGCGCGTGAGGGGGGTGCGCAGGTCGTGGGCGATCGCGCCCACCATGGCCGTGCGGTCCTCAACGTAGCGGCGCAGGCGCTCCTGCATCTCGTTGAAGGCGCGGGCGGCGACCCCGATCTCGGCGGGGCCCTTCACCTCCATGGGCGCGGCGCGCGGATCGCGGCCCAGCCGTTCGGCGGCGTCGGCGAACACCTGGATCGGTTTGGTCAGTCGCCTGGCGAAGATCCAGGTTACCGGCGCCATGGCCAGGGCGGACAGCACGAACCACAGAGCCAGCCGCTGCTGCCAGTCGTTCAGCCCTATGCCCCGCTGCGGCTGCACCACCGACCAGCGACCATCGGCCCGGCGCACGCCGACCTGGAACGGCTCGATCAGGAAGTGCTCTTCCCGCACGCCGGCTCGCGCCACCCGTGCGCGCATGATCCTGCCGACGCCTCGGTCGGACAGCGGGCCGCGGTCGCCGGCGATCACCACGTCCGCCACCGGTACGCCAAGGTCCTTCGCCAGCCGGGCGCGGATGTCCGGGATCGTGCGGCCTTGGAGCTGCGGGCTGGGTGGGTTCGTCAGGATCTTCTGTTCCAGCTCGCGCCGGTCGCTAAAGCTCTGCGGGGCGCCGCGGAATGCGCTCGCGATCTCGGTCAGGCGATAGAAGTCCGGCGCCGGCGGCGGCAGCATGAACAGCAGCCCCGCGCTGATCGCCCAGGCGGCCACCAGCGTCAGGCCCGTCAGCGTCAGGAGCTGGACGAACAGCGGCGCCGCTGGCCGTTTCACGTCCGCTTCACCTTGGCGGTGAACATGTAGCCCTCGTTGCGGATCGTGCGGATCAGGTCGTGCCCGCCGCCGCCATCATCCAGTTTCCGGCGAAGACGGCTGATCTGCACATCGATGGCGCGGTCAAAAGCGTCGCTATCCGGCCCGCGCGCGAATTCCAGCAGCTGGTCGCGGGTCAGCACCCGCTGCGGGCGCTCCACGAAGGCGCGCAGCAGGGAAAACTCGCCGGAGCTGAGGTTCACCACCACCCCGGCCGGCGATCGCAGTTCGCGCCGCACCAGGTCCAGCCGCCAGCCGGCGAATTCGCAGCCGGCGCCCAGGGCTCCGGTCGCCGTCCGCTGTTCGGCCCGGCGCAGCACCGCCCGCACGCGGGCCAGCAGTTCGCGGGGATTGCACGGCTTGGCCAGATAGTCGTCGGCGCCCAGCTCCAGGCCGACGATCCGGTCGGTGTCCTCGCCCATGGCCGACAGCATGATGATCGGCGGCGCACCCTCGGTGGTGGTCATGCGCCGGCATACGGCCAGGCCGTCCTCGCCGGGCAGCATCACATCCAGCACGATCAGGTCGACGGGTCCGCGCTCGAGGACGCGCTCCATCTCGGTGGCGTCGGCGGCGGTCTCCACCTTGTAGCCATGACGGCCGAGGAAGTCGGACACGACGTCCCGGATGCCCGGATCGTCATCGACCATCAGGATGCGGGCTCCAGCGCCGGCCATGTCAGTCGTAGTCTCCATGTCCGCCAGCGTGGGCGACGGCGGTAACCTGCGAATGTCTCACCTGAAACTCGGGGGTTTCAAAGGCGACAGGCGCCTTCATTCGCCTGCCAGGGCCATGTCTGACACGAACGGGTTGGCTTTCCGTTCCTGTCCAAAAGTCGACATCGGCCCATGCCCCGGCACGAAGCGTACGTCCTCGCCCAATGGCCACAGCTTGCTGGTGATGGCGTCGATCAGGTCCTGGTAGTTGCCCCGCGGGAAGTCCGTGCGGCCGATCGAACCTTGGAACAGCACGTCGCCGACCTGGGCGAAGCGGGCTTCCCGGTGGAAGAAGATGATGTGGCCGGGTGTGTGGCCGGGGCAGTGCAGCACCTCGAACTGGGTCTCGCCCAGGGTCACCACGTCGCCGTCGTGCAGCCAGCGGTCCGGGGTGAACCCACGCGCCTCCGGCATGCCCCACTTGGCGCCCGAGGCGTCGATCTGGTCGATCCAGAAGGCGTCGTCCGGATGCGGCCCCTCGATCGGGACGCCGGTGATGTCCTTCAGGGACGCCGTGCCGCCAGCATGATCGAGGTGGCCGTGCGTGATCCAGATCTTCTCCAGCGTCAGATCGTGCTCTTTCAGCGCCGCGAGCAGGCGCTGGACCTCGCCGCCGGGATCGATGATCGCCGCCTTCCTGGTCTTGGCGCACCACACGATGGTGCAGTTCTGCTGCAATGGGGTCACCGGCGCGATCAGGGCGCGGATTGGAAGCTCGGGAGGTGTGGGCGCGTTCATGACGCCCCATGATCATGTTTCGGCGCGCAAATGGAAAGGCCGGCATGGAAGGGCCGGTAAATGGAAAGGCTGGGGCGAATTCGAGCGGTGATTGCCGCGCGCGTTGGGCGCGTCTAGCGTGCCTTCAAGCCTGCAAAGGGCAGAATCGAACAGGAAACCAGCCGTATGGCGAATGGAATTGGGCGCATCTTCCTGCGCAAGTCGGTCGGCCAGATTCAGGCTGAGCATGAGCAAGGGGAGCTGAAACGCTCGCTCGGCGCCGTCAACCTCATCCTCCTGGGTATCGGCTGCATCATCGGCACCGGAATTTTCGTGCTGACGGGCCGCGCCTCGGCCCAATTCGCCGGCCCGGGGATCATGATCTCCTTCATCATCACCGGCACGCTCTGCGCCTTCGTGGCGCTCTGTTACGCTGAACTCGCCGCCGCGCTGCCGGTCTCCGGCTCGGCCTATTCCTACACCTACGCCTCGATGGGCGAGGGCGCCGCCTGGGTCATGGGGCTGCTGCTGGTCCTGGAGTACGGATTGGCCGCCGCTACCGTCTCGGTGGGCTGGTCCGGCTATTTCGTCAGCCTGATGCACGACTTCGGCGTTCAGATTCCGGCCGCGCTGCAGGCCGCGCCCGGGGTGATCGTCAAGAACCACGAAGGCGTGGTGATCGGCACGGGCATGATGAACCTACCCGCTGTCGTGGTCATCGGCCTCGTCACGATGCTGCTCGTTCGAGGGGTGACGGAGTCCGCGACGGTCAACAACGTCGTGGTCGCCATCAAGGTCACCGTGGTCATCGCCTTCATCGTCATCGGCTTCAAATACGTTGATGTCAGCCAGTGGAATCCGCTGATCCCGGCTGAAATTCCCGCTCGTGCGGCGGGTACGGACATGAGCCTCTGGGCCCAGATCGGTCGCGCGATGGGCGATGTGATCACCGGCAACACCGACCACAAGTACGGCATCGGCGGGGTAATCCACGCCGCCGCCGTGATCTTCTTCGCCTATCTCGGCTTCGAGGCGGTCTCCACCGCCGGCGCCGAGGCCAAGAACCCGGGCAAGGACATGCCGATCGGCATCCTAGGCGCGCTCACCATCTGCACCATTCTCTACATTCTGACCTGCGCCGTGCTGGTGGGCATCGTCCCCTACGCTGAGCTCGACGTGCCGGCGCCGATCGCGCTGGCGGCCGACAAGATGGGGCTGCCCTGGTTCGCCTTCGTGGTGAAGGTGGGCGCCATCGCCGGCCTGTCGTCGGTGATGCTCGTGCTGCTCTACGGCCAGACCCGGGTGTTCTACACCATGGCCCGCGACGGCCTGCTGCCGTCTGCCCTGGCCACGGTGCACAAGACGTTCAAGACGCCTTGGGTGAACACCATCATCGTCGGCATCGCGGCCATGTGCGCGGCGGGCTTCCTGTCTTTGGACGCGCTGTCCGACCTGTCCAACGTCGGGTCCCTGGCGGCCTTTGCCCTGGTCTGCATCACGGTGATCTATCTGCGCCGGTCCGACCCGGACCTATTGCGGCCGTTCCGCACACCGCTCTTCCCGGTCGTACCGATCCTGGGCGCTGTCATGTGCGTGATTTTGCTGATGAGCCTGATGTCGACGCCGGCCACCCGGAACTTCTTCCTGATCTACCTGGCGGTCGGCGTGGCGGTCTATTTCGTCTACGGCATCCGGGCTTCAAAGCTGGGCCGCGGCATCCTGGTCACGGGCAGCGAGGGCGAACCCCGCGAACTCCCGCACCGCATCGGCGAAGACCCGCCCGGTCAGGGCTAGGCGGCCGGCGGCGTCATGCTGCCGATCCACGACGCGATACCGGATCTGAAGGCGGCGCTGTCCTCGGGCAGCGCCGCCGTTCTTGTGGCCCCTCCAGGCGCCGGCAAGACCACCGTGGTCCCGCTGGAACTGCTCGCCGAGCCCTGGGTGGCGGACGGCAAGATCGTCGTCCTCGAACCCCGTCGCCTTGCGGCCCGGGCAGCGGCGGCGCGGATGGCGGCCACCCTGGGCGAGCGCGTCGGTGAGACGGTGGGCTTCCGCGTGCGCATGCAGTCCCAGGTCTCGGCCCGCACCCGCATCGAGGTCGTCACCGAGGGCGTCTTCACCCGCATGATCCTGCGCGACCCGGAGCTTGCCGGCGTCGCCTGTGTGATTTTCGACGAATTCCATGAACGCAGCCTCGACGCCGACCTGGGCCTGGCCCTGGCCCGCGACGCCCAGAGCCTGCTGCGCGAGGACCTGCGGCTGCTGGTGATGTCCGCCACCCTGGACGGCGCCGCGGTCGCCCGCCTGCTGGGCGAGGCCCCCGTGATCGAGAGCCAGGGCCGGATGTTCCCGGTGGAGACCCGCTACCTCGGCCGCGACGACAGCAAGCGGATCGAGGATCAGGCCGTCCGCGCCATCGAACGCGCCCTGGCCGAGGAGGCCGGCAGCCTGCTGGTCTTCCTTCCGGGGCAGGGCGAGATCCTGCGCACCGCCGAGCGGCTGGCCGAGCGCAACCGGCCGAATGTGGAGATCGCGCCGCTCTATGGTGCGCTCGACCCTCGCGACCAGGACCGCGCCATCCAGCCAGCGCCGCAGGGCCGCCGCAAGGTGGTGCTGGCCACCTCCATCGCCGAGACCAGCCTGACCATCCAGGGCGTCCGGGTGGTGATCGACTGCGGCCTGGCCCGCGTGCCCCGCTTCGACCCGGCAACAGGCCTGACCCGGCTGGCTACCGTCCGCGTCAGCCGCGCTGCCGCCGACCAGCGCCGGGGCCGCGCCGGCCGCACCGAACCCGGCGCCTGCTACCGCCTCTGGGATGAGGCCGAGACCCGGGCTCTGCCGGCCTATGCCGACCCGGAGATCCTCGACGCCGACCTCTCCGGCCTGGCCCTCGACCTCGCCCGCTGGGGCGCGCGCGACGCGCGCGGACTGGCCTTCCTCGACCCGCCGCCGGCCGCCGCCTTCACGGAGGCGCGCGCACTGCTGGTCCGGCTGGAGGCGCTGGACGCCAAGGGCGTGCTCACCGCCCACGGCCGGGCCCTGGCCGATATGCCGCTCAACCCGCGCCTGGCTCACATGGTCCTGAGGGCGGCGGATACCGGACAGGCCCTCCGCGCCGCCCGCATCGCCGCCCTGATCACCGAGCGCGGCCTTGGCGGCCGCGACGCCGACCTGCGCCACCGCCTGGAGAGCCTGAACCGGGACCGCAGTCCCAGGGCCCGCGACGCCCGGACCTTGGCCGATCGTTGGGCCTCGCTCACGGGCAAGGCCGGCAAGGGCGAGGCGCTCTCCGACGGTCTGCTGCTGGCCTTTGCCTACCCCGAACGCATCGCCAAGGCCCGGGGCGGGCAGGGTGAGTTCCAACTGGTGACCGGCCGCGGCGCCTTCCTGGAGCCCACCGATGCGCTCGCCCGCGAGCCCTGGCTGGCCATCGCCGAGTTGGGCGGCGGCGAGCGGCGCGATCGCATCCTGCTGGCGGCGCCGTTGGACCCTGCCGAACTCGACGCTTTCTCAGGCCACTTCGAGATCGAGGACCGGCTGGAGGAGAGCGGGGCCGGGCGCCTGCGCGCCAAGCGCCTCACCCGCCTGGGCCGCCTGACGATCCGCGAGACCCTCGACGACAACCCCGATCCAGCCCTGATCGCCGCAGCCCTCGCGGCCCGCGTCCGGCGCGACGGCCTGGCCGGCCTGTCGTGGGGCGAGGCGACGATCTCCCTGCGGGCCCGGGCCGCCTTCCTGCACGCCCGCGACCCAGCCTGGGCGGACCTGTCCGACGCGACCCTGCTAGCGCGACTTGACGACTGGCTGGTCCCGCTGCTCAGCGGCGTCCGATCGCTGACCGCGCTCCGGCCGGACGCCCTCGACAGCGCGCTCCGCACCCTCATCCCCTGGGACCTCCAGCGCCGCCTGGAGGCCGAAGCCCCCGCCCGCTGGACCGCCCCCACCGGCAACAGCTTCGCCATCGACTACGCCGCCGAGGCCGGGCCGCGCGTCGATATCCGCGTGCAGGAGGTCTACGGCTTGGCCGTCCACCCCACCGTCGCCGGCGTCCCGCTCACCCTGTCGCTCACATCGCCCGCCCATCGCCCGATCCAGACCACCCAGGACCTGCCGGGCTTCTGGAAGGGCTCCTGGAAGGACGTCCGCAGCGACATGCGCGGCCGCTACCCCAAGCACCTCTGGCCCGAGGACCCGGCGACCGCCGCGCCGACCGCCCGCGCGAAACCGAGAGGAACGTGAAACTTCGCATCCCTTTCATGTGTGCTGGCGTAGGATCACTGAGACCCAGGAGCGTCGCCGCATGAGCCGCCTTGCCTTGTTCGCCTTCGCCGCCGCCAGCCTGGCGGGCGCCGCCCAAGCCGACACCACGGCCGACGTGCTGCGCGCCGCGGTCATGGCCCCCAAGGCCCAGATCAGCCGTCCGGGCGACACCCCCAACGCCAAGATCACCCTGGCCGCGCCCTACGCCGAGGCCTACGCCCTGCGCACTGCGGGCATCGCCAAGACCTCGGTGGAAAGCCGTCTGGCCGAAAGCGATGACATCACCGGCTCGCTGGGGTTCCTCTGCGGCATCCAGCCCGGCCAGAAACCCAACGGCGCCGCCGCCGCCCGCGGCTATGACCCCAACGGCCGCTTCATCGGGGCCAAGCTCAGCTTCGCGCTGAAATAAGCCGCTCTAACCCGTCGCCGCGTAGATCATGATCCCCGTCGCCACCGACAGGTTCAGGCTGTCGGCCCGTCCGCGCATGGGGATTTTGACGTTTACGTCGCAGAGCGCCGCCATCTCCGGCGTCAGCCCCTGCTGCTCGTTGCCCATCAGCACCAGGGTTGGCTTCACATAGGCCGCCTGCCGGTGGTCCAGGTCCGCCGAGAGCAGTGTCCCCACGACCGAGCCGGTCCAGCCCGCGCGCCACGCTGCGAACTCGGCCTCGGTCGCCTTCACCAGCGGCACGGCGAAGATCGAGCCCATGGTCGCGCGCACCGCCTCGACGGAATAGGGGTCGCAGCACTCGCCTACCAGGATCACCGCCCCGCAGCCGGCGCTGTCGGCGGTGCGGATGATCGTCCCCAGGTTGCCCGGGTCGCGCACCCGGTGCAGGGCCACGACGCATTCGGCCAGCCCGGAGATCACGTCCACAAGCTCCTGAAAAACCTGCAAAAATACGCCGACCACTGCCTGCGGATTGTCGCGCCGCGAGACCTTGGCCAGGATGTCCTGCGTCACCTCTATGACCTGACCCCGCGCCGCCATCGTCGCCTCTACGGCCTTGCGCATCATCGGATGATCGGATGCGTCGGGTCCGTGCATCAGGATCTTCGGCGCGTGGCCGGTGTCGATGCCCTCGATGACGGTCTTCAGTCCCTCAGCGACGAACAACCCCGTCTCGTCGCGTTCCTTGCGCATGTGCAGCGCGCGCACCGCCTTAACGGTGTCGTTCGAAAGGGAGGTGATCGTGCGGCTGGTCACGCAAACCGACCTTCGCTCGACCAACGGGCGAAGAAACTCATCCCGATCGCCCGGTCGCCGCGCTCTTCGGTCAGCGCCAGTTCGCCCCACTCGATCCGGCCGCCGCGGCCGTCCAGCTTCTCGGCCAGCAGGCCCGCCAGCGCCGCCCCGGAGATCCGCTCGGCATAGGCGTTCAGCACCAGGAACTTGGCATTTTCCGATAGAAGCCGGGCGCATAGCCCCGCAAGCTCAGGCAGATCCTCGAACAGCCGCCACACCTGACCGTCCGGCCCGCGCCCATATTTCGGCGGGTCCAGGATGATCCCCTCGTAGGTCGAGCCGCGCCGCACCTCGCGCTGGACATATTTGCGCGCGTCCTCGGTGATCCAGCGCACCGGCCTGTCGTTCAACCCGGACAGCTCGGCGTTCTGCCGCGCCCAGGCCACTGCCTTCTTCGACGCGTCCACATGGGTCACCGCCGCGCCTGCCGCCGCCATGACCAGGCTGGCGACCCCGGTATAGCCGAACAGGTTCAACACCCTAGGCGGATCGCCGCCCGCCTGCGCCGCCGCCTGGACCTGTGTCTGCAACCAGGCCCAGTTCGCCGCCTGCTCGGGAAAGAAGGCCAGGTGGCGGAAGGCTGTGAAGCGCCCGTGGAACTTTATCGGCCCCCAGCCCAGCGGCCAGGTCTCCGGCGGGATGGCCCCCTTGAAGCGCCAGCGCCCGGCGTCCTCTTCGTCGCTGGGGTCGAACACCGCGTCGGCGGCCGTCCAGCGCTCCGGCGGCAGGCGCGGCGTCCAAAGGCACTGCGGCTCTGGCCGGACCACCTCGTACCGGCCGTACCGTTCGAGCTTCCGCCCGCCACCTGAATCGATGAGCGCATAATCGGCCCAGCCGGTGGTGCGCATCACCTCGGCCGCTTCGGAGATTTCGGGCTGGGCGAGAGACAAGGCCATCCGCCGCCCCTTACCGCACGCAGCCGCCACCGACAAAGACTTGTCACACCTGACGATTTGGGGTCCGCTGCAATTGCTTACGCATGGGGAGTCTGCATGAGCGTTATCGAGACGGCGACGCGGAAAACCGCGCGCAAGGCGAAGGGAGACGGGCACCTACGTCGGGCCGAAATCCTGGAGGCCGCGGAACGGATTTTCGTAGCCGATGGCTATGAGGGCGCGACGATCCGCAAGATCGCCGACGAGGTCGGGGTCTCGTCAACCGCGCTCTACATGCATTTCACGGACAAGGGCTGCATCCTGGCGGAGATTTGCGAGGGCGCCTTCCGCAACCTGCTGGCCAGCAACAGCGAGATCGCCCAGCGCCCGCTCGACGCGGCGGTCCGCACCAGAATGATGCTGGACGCCTACATGTGCTGGGGCCTGGAGCATCCGAACGCCTACCAGTTGGTCTACTGCCCGCGGAATCCCGCCGCCGTGCCGCTGCCGGAAGGCGCCGCAGACCTCAGCCGGCAATGCTACGACACCTTCGCTGGCGTCGTGCGCGAGGTTGCCGCGAACGGGCGCCTGCGCACCGGTGACGGCCGGTCCGCCGCCCAGGCGCTTTGGATGGCCTGCCACGGCGTGGTGGCGCTGATGACCAGCCGGCCCAACTTTGACTGGGCCGACCGCGAGGAACTGATGCGCGTCACCCTCGACGGCATGCTGCACGGCCTCGTTATCGACTGAACCTGTCGTGGCGAGCGTCAGCCCGCGGACCCGTTCGGCCTAGGGATTGCTGGCGCTGATCGCCGCGCCGGTGGGCGCCGAATAGCCGTAGGCGCCACGCCGCAGGTCGTAGCTCAGGGTGATTGGCGAGGAGCCACCGGCCATCTTGGCGCGGTAGACCTGGGTGTTTTCCAGCACCCGCATCACATAGTTTCGGGTTTCCGAGAACGGGATGCACTCGATGAAATCGAGCGGGTCCTGGCTGCCGCCGCGCGGGTCGCCGCAGAAGCTGGTCCACTGCGCCGGCCGCCCAGGCCCGGCGTTGTAGCCGGCGGTGGCCATGATGTAGGAGCCGGAGAACCGGTCCACCAGCTGGCCCAGGTAGGCTGAGCCCAGTTGCATGTTGTAGTCGGCCTCGTAGAGGCGGCTGGCGGAGAAGCCCATCCCCAGCTTCCGGGCCACGCCGGAGGCGGTGGACGGCAGGATCTGCATCATCCCGCGCGCATCGGCGCCCGAGCGGACGCTGGGGTCGAAGCCGCTTTCCTGGCGGGTAATGCCCAGGATAAGCGCCAGCTCCGGCGCGCCCTGAACGTTCGGCGCGGTACGTACTGGATAGGCGCGGTCGGCCAGGATCAGCCCCCGCTGGGCGGCGGCTCGGCCGGCCTTCATGGCGGTGTCCTGGTCGCCGTAGCCCTTGATGGCGTCCAGCAGCAGGGCCGCCTCGACCACGGTGGGCACGGTGTCGTCCAGGTGCAGCGCGACGGTGCGGAACAGGTCGCGCTGGCCCTGGTCGGCCAGCAGCCGCATGGCCTGGACGGGGTCCTTGCCCTCGAACTGCGCCCGGTCGGCGTCGCTGGCGACGGGGTCGCGCGGCAGCACCAGCGGGCGGCCCAGCTTCTCGGCGGCCAACTGGCCATAGAAGGTGGTCACGTATTCGCCGCCGCGGCCGTAGTAGGTCTGCGCGCTGGTGGCCTCGCCACGCGCCTCGGCGGCGCGGCCCATCCAGTAGAAGGCCCGCGCCCGGGTGATCGGCGAGGCGCCGATCTTCTCGATGGCGGCGAAGTGGCGCCCGGCGGCGGCCGGTTCGTTCAGGCGGTTCAGCGCGATCCAGCCGGCGTAGAATTCCGCCTCGGTTGCATCGCTGCCCTGGGTGAGGCCGGAGTTGGCGGCGGCCTGGTAGGCGCCGCGCCAGTCGCCGGCGCGGATCGCCGACAGGGCCAGCCGGTGGCGCTCGTCCCACATGCGGTCGGCGGCCTCGGGCGTCACCACCTCCTTGGGAAAGGCGGCCAGCAGCGCCATGGCCTCGCTGTCGCGACCCTTGCGGCGCAGCCAGGCGGCGCGCTCGAAGGCCACGCCGGGCGTTGCCTGCTCCTCGGGCGTCAGCGCCGTCCAGGCGTCCTCCGCCGTGCGGCTGTCGGTGCGGAGCGAGATCCGGGCCAGCGCGGCCGGCTGCAGCTCCGCCGGCAGCATCGCCACCATGTCCTTGGCTGCCGGCCCCTGGCCGCCGTACAGCAGCACGTCGGCGCGGCGAACATGGTCGTCCATCGTCAGGATGTCCGGGAACCGCGCCAGCATCGCCCGCTGCGGATCGGCCTCGAAACTCTTCGTCCGCCACCAGGCGCGGATCAGCTCCGCCGCCTCGGGCTGGCGGCCCAGCTGGCGGTAGGCGGAGGCCAGCGCGCTCGCGCCCTGGACGCTCTGCGGCTCCAGGCCCGCGAACCAGGCCACGATCTCGGCGGGGGACTTGCCGGAGCCTTCCAGCTTGCGCTCTGCGGCCAGCTGGCGTCGGTTCGGTCGCGGGAAACCGGCCAGGTCGCGCCGCGCGGCGTCCAACTCATAGAAACTCAGCGACTCTGCGTTGGCGTCCATCAACGCCCAGGTCACGGTCTTGCGCGCCACGGTGTCTGACAAGCTCAGCACCACATTCCGAGCGCCGGAAATGTCGCCCCGCTTCGCCGCCGCCATCCCTTGCAGGAACAGCAGCCGGTCGGCGGCACTCAGCGGATGGGCCACGGTCTGCCGCGCCGAGGCGGTTGAAGGCTCCGAGGTTGATTCGGGCGCCTGGGCCAAAAGGTCGCCGATCGGGTCCGCGCCCTGGGCGCGCGCCATCGTCGTCGCGACCACCAGGGCGCAGCCAATCAGCAGGGTATTACGAAGTCTGGCGTCCAATCTTACTCCCCCCAAACCGGGGATGGATGGAATCGGCGTTGCGGCGCGAGCGCGAGCCAACATATTGTCCCGGCAAATCTGAACGTCGCATCACCATGCGGCATCATCACGGCTTTTTGTTTTTTCCCTGAACCTGATCCGAACATGTCCGAACCCCTCTTTCGTGGCGTCATGCCGGCGCTCGTCACGCCTTTCCGCAATGGCGAGATCGACGAAGGCGCCTTCGTGGCCCTGGTCGAGCGCCAGATCGCCGGCGGCGTCCACGGCCTCGTTCCCGTCGGCACCACCGGCGAGACCGCTACCCTGAGTCACGATGAACACCGCCGGGTGGTTGAACTTTGCGTTCAGACCGCTCGCGGCCGTGTGCCTGTGATCGCCGGCGCTGGCTCGAATTCTACGTCCGAGGCGATCGAATTGGTGCAGCACGCCAAAACGGTCGGCGCAGATGCCGCCCTGGTGGTCACGCCCTACTACAACCGGCCCAGCCAGGAGGGGCTCTACCTGCACTACAAGGCGATCAACGACGCCGTGCAGCTGCCGGTGCTGGTCTACAATGTGCCGGGCCGGACCAGCGTGGACATCTCTAACGAGGTGCTGGCGCGGCTGTCGAAGCTGCCCAACATCGTCGGCATCAAGGACGCCAGCGGCGACCTGGCCCGCGCCAGCCTGCAGCGCCTGGACTGCGGCGAGGACTGGGTGATGCTGTCGGGCAACGATGACGGCGGCCTGGGCTACATGGCCCATGGCGGCCATGGCTGCATCTCAGTGACCTGCAATGTCGCGCCGGAGCTGGTGTCTCAGTTCTACAACGACGCGATGGCCGGCCAGTGGCAGGGCGCGCTCCACGGCCAGGACCGGCTGATCCGCCTGCACAAGGCCCTGTTCGCCGACGCCTCGCCCGCGCCCACCAAATTCGCCCTGGCGCATCTGGGCCTCTGCACCGCCGAGACCCGCCTGCCCATCGCGCCGTGTTCGGAAGCCGCCAAGGCAGAGGTGCTCATCGGCCTGAAGGACGCGGGCCTGATCTGATGGCAGGCAAGCTCATCGCCGAGAACCGGCGCGCGCGGTACGACTATTTCCTGGAGGAGACCTTCGAGGCCGGCATCACCCTGACCGGTTCGGAAGTGAAATCTCTGCGCAACGGCCGCGCCAACATCGCCGAGAGCTATGCCGCGGTGGAGGGCAAGGAGATCATGCTCATCAACGCTGACATCCCGCCCTATTCCCAGGCCGGCCCCTACTTCAATCATGAGCCCCGGCGGCACCGGAAGTTGCTGCTGAAGCGCAAGCAGATCGACAGGCTGATCGGAGCCGTGCAGCGCGACGGGCGCACCATCATTCCGACCAAGCTCTATTGGAACGACAAGGGCATGGCTAAGCTCGAGATCAGCCTCGCCAAGGGCAAGAAGGAACACGACAAGCGCGAGAGCACGGCCACTCGCGACTGGCAACGCGACAAGGCCCGCCTGATGAAGGGCGATCGGAGTTAGCTTGGGCCCCGCCGACATTGAGAGCCTGGAGCGCGCCACGGTCGAGGGCGTCGCGCCCGCCAAGGTGCTGGAGATCGGCGGCTGGCTGGTCCCGCTGGACGACGGCGCCATTGGTCGCGCCAAGAGCGCCGTGCCGCTGCGTCACGACGCCGACGCCTCCGCCCTTAGCGCCATCGAGGCCGCCTATTGGACCGCGGGCCTGTCACCTGCCTTCCGCGTCTCCGAGGGGCCCGGCCTCCAGGCCGTGCGCGAGGCGCTGACCCAGCGCGGCTACGTGGGGGGCAAGCCGACGATCGTGAAGGTAGGCGACGTGGACCGCCTGGCCGCCCTGCGCGACAGGCCCGGAGACCTGATGGCCGAGCCGGACGCGGCCTGGGGGGCGGTGTTCCTGGGCGAAGGCTTCGACCCCGAGGATGGCGCCAGTCGCGTCGCCGCCCTGACCCGCTCGCCAGACGCCCTCTACGGCGCGGCGCGCGAGGACGGCCAGACGGTGGCGGTCGGCTGCGTCACCTTCGGCCACGGCTGGGCCGCCATCCACGGCATGCGTACGGAAGCGCGCCGTCGAGGCCGGGGCTTGGCCAGCACTGTGCTGGCCGCCCTCGGCCGCGCCATCCAGGACCGAGGGATCGACCGGGTGTTCCTGCAGGTGGAGGAAGCCAACGACGCCCGCTCGCTGTACCGCAAGGCAGGCTTCCAGGAAGCCTGGCGCTACCGCTACTGGACCCGCTGATGCCCTTTGGCCCCTACGTCCATATCGATCCCGCCGCCTGGATCCACCCGACGGCCCAGATCTATGGCGACGTCCAGATCGCTGCCGAGGCCTCGGTCTGGCCAAACGTCGTCATGCGCGCCGAGTCCCAGAACATCCGCATTGGCGCGCGCACCAACATCCAGGACTTCGTGATGGTCCATATCGGCTACGGGACCGGCACGATCATCGGCGAGGACTGTTCGATCACCCACCACTGCACCGTCCACGGCTGCCGGATCGGCGACCGGGTGCTGGTGGGCATCGGCGCGACCATCATGGACGGTTGCGAAATCGGCGACAATTCGATTATCGCCGGCCACGCCTTCCTGAAGGAGGGCACGATCATCCCGCCCAATTCCATCGTCATGGGCGCGCCGGGCAAGGTGGTCCGGACACGCAACAACGCCGCCGCCAATGCCTTCAATGCCTGGATGTATGCCCGCAACGCCGAAGCCTATGCCCGCGGCGAGCATCGCCTGTGGTCGAGCCCTGACTTCAGCGCCGCATCGCGGGTCGAGCGCGCGCGGCTGGAAGCGCTCTACGGCTAGCGGTCCGCCGCCATGTCCAGCACCGCCACGATCGCGCCGATGACCGCCTGTGGCTTGTCCGACTGGATATTGTGGCCAGCGCCCCGGACGATCAGATTGACCCCCCGGCTCGACAGGCGCGCGTAGTCGTCATGCCAGCCGATCCAGCCGGTGTTCAGGGCCGCGGTCTGTTCAGCGGTCGCGCCCGGCATCTGCAGGCCCGTGCCCTGTGTCAGCACGATCAGCGGCAGGTCGCCATAATTGCGGGCCGGATCGACCACCGCCTCGGCGCTGGCGCTGAACTGCTCGGCCAGCGAGGCCTTGGCCATGAACCGCCCCGGCGCGCGATCCAGCGCCGTCATCGCCCCCGTCAGCGCCGTTGAGACGTCGGGGCCATAGCGGAAGCAGGCCTTCCACATCCCGTCCTCCGCCTTCATCGTCCCGTCCTCGAGGCCCTTCGCGCAGCGGCGCTGGAAGGTGATGGCCATGGCCATGCTTGAAGCCTGCGACTTGCTCAGGTCGGCCGAAATCGCCGTGAACCGAGCGGTCTGGTCGGGCACGGAGGGATCCACCAGCACGATACCCGCCACCTCCCGGCGATGACGGTCGGCGAAGCGCAGGGTTTCGAAGGCCCCCGCCGAGTGTCCGACCAGCACATAAGGCCCGTTGATCCCGCCCGCCGCCAGCGCCTGCTCCAGGTCGTCCGTGGTTGCGGCCAGGGTCTGAGGCTGTGGACTGCCGTCCGAATGGCCGAAGCCAGCGCGGTCCCAGGCGCAGGTCCGCGCATGCCGCGCGATTGCCGGCTGTACCTTCGACCAGGCGATCGACCAGCCGCCCAGCCCGGCAGTGAAGATCACTGTGGGCGCCCCACGGCCCTGGCAATAGAGGTGGATGCGGCGCTCGTCCGCCACCTTCACCAGCCGCCCGGGCTTGGCATAGATATCCAGCGCCGGGTTCGCTGACGGGGGAGGCGCCTGCGCCTGCGCCGCGCCAAACCCGATCAGGGCCGCGAGCACTCCCAGCACATACCGGCGCATCAAGGGTCTCCCAACCGAAGCGCCGGCATCCTAGCCCATTGCAGCGCGGCGCCTACTCTGCCGCTTCCGCCAGGATCACCGCCTCGCGGCCGCCGCGCACCAGGCCGCCGGGCAAGGCGCCAGTGTGTCTGCCGTCCTCGAAGGTCACCTGGCCGGACTTCACCGTGTACCGATAGCCCTCGGTGCGCTGCACCAGCCGCTTGCCGCCGGCCGGCAGGTCGTTGATCGCCTCGGGCCGGAACAGCCGCAGCTTCTCGAAGTCGATGATGTTCAGGTCGGCCAGCAGGCCGGGCTTCAGCTGCCCGCGATCGTTCAGACCATAGGCGCGGGCGGTGTCGCTGGTCAGCTTGCGGACCAGGAACTCCAGCGGGAACTGTTCGCCCTTCACCCGATCGCGCGCCCAGTAGGTGAGGATGAAGGTCGGCATCCCGGCGTCGGCGATCACCCCACAGTGCGCCCCGCCGTCCGAAAGCCCGAACAGCACGTTCTCGTGCTGCATGTTCTTGCGGAAGAAGTCGAAGTTGTAGGTCTGATAGCCGCCCAGCGGCTGGTAGAGCAGCTCGCGGCCCTCGTCCTGCAGCAGCAGGTCGTACATCATCTCCTGAGGCGACACGCCGGCCGCCTCGGCTAGGCCCGTGACGCTCTGCTCGCGGTCGGGCTCGTAGTTCGGCGTCTCGCCCAGCGGGAACACCCGCGACAGCAGTTCGACCGCGCCGCCGGCCAGCGGGCCGGACTTGATCATGCTCTCCTCGGAGAGGATCGCGGCGCGGATCTCGGGCCGGCGCAGCATCGCCACCTTCTCGGCCAGCGGCAGGTCGTGGACTTTCGCCCGGTAGGTCGGGTGCGCGATGAAGACGTGGAAGTTGGAGTTCAGCCCCTGCAGGATTCCGGTCGGTCGCCCGGCGATCTGCGGGCGGATGTCCATGCCGTGGGCGCGGGCCTCCTCGGCGATATTGTACATCTTGTTGCCTTCGTAGGCGCCGGCCGAGGTCGCCACCAGGGTCACCGGCAGTCCGGTTTCCTGGGCGAAACCCTTCACCCACATCCACTCGTCGTCATCGCCCAGGTGGTCGGAGACCATCTCGAACATGCCGTGCTTCAGGCCCTTCATGGAAAGGCCCATCGCCAGCATCTCGTCTGAGCCCGCGAAGGTGCCCGGCATGTGGACGCCCTTCAGGTCCTTGTGCAGCAGCGTCCGGCTGGTGGAGAAGCCCAGCGCTCCGGCTTCCACGCCCTCGCGCACCAGGGCCGCCATCTCGGCGATCTCTGCGGCGTTGGGCTGGTAGTCGGTGTTGCAGCGGTCGCCCAGCACATAGGCCCGGACCGGGGCGTGCGGCACATGGGTGCCGATGTCCATCACCCGCGGCTTGGCCTCCAGCGCGTCGAGGTATTCCGGGAAGGTCTCCCAGGTGAAATCGATGCCTTCAGTCAGCGCGGCGCCGGGGATGTCCTCGACCCCTTCCATCAGCTCGATCAGGAAGGCGTGCGCATCCGGCCGCACGGGCGCGAAGCCGACGCCGCAGTTGCCCATGATCGCCGTGGTCACCCCGTGCCAGGAGGAGGGCGCCAGCAACGGGTCCCAGGTGGCCTGGCCGTCATAGTGCGTGTGGATATCCACCCAGCCGGGCGTCACCGTCATGCCCTTGGCGTCGATCTCGCGCTTGAAGGTCCCGGAGACTGCCTTGCCGACCTCGACGATTCGGTCGCCGTCGATGGCCACGTCGCCGATGAAGGGCGCGCCCCCGGTTCCATCGACAATGGTCCCGTTCCGGATGATCAGGTCGCGCATCGGAGTCTCCCAAATATCTTGTTGTCTGAAAGATACCGCGGCGCCGTAGCGGAAGCGGAAGAGTTTTTCAGTGGTCGATGCGATCAGCGCCGACGTTGCCGCCTACGGGACGGACGCAGCAGTCCTGCCAGGTTGGCGTGCGATGCGAGCGCGGCGACTTTCGCGGGGGTCTGGCCGAACTCGTCCGGCAGCGAACGGTCGGCTCCGAGGGCGAGCAGGCACTCAGCGACGGCGACGTGGCCGCCTATCGCCGCATAGTGCAGCGCCGTCATGCCGAGGTCCCCGCGCGCGTTAACGACCGCTCCGAGGGAAATTAAATCTCGAACGTCAGCCTCGTTTCCTCGGAACGCAGCCAGGTGGAGCAGCGTATCGTCCTCGGAATTTCTTGACGCGGTGTTGTCGAGCATCGCGGCGTCGGGGCTCTCATCATATGCTGTTTTGATCTGTTCGAATGACCGGGAGTTAGGGGGCATGGATCACCTACTTTGCTAGATCCCGCAGGATCATGTCCCAGTGCAGCAGGTCGCCGTCCAGGGTGGCCAGCGGCGCCTTCTCGTTGAGGCCGTGGGCGAAGGACTCGCCCGGTTTCTGGAAGATGCCGGAGACGCCGTAGCTGGGGATACCCTGGTTGCGGAAATACATGCTGTCCGTGGCGCCCGACGACTGCGATGGGATCACCGTCAGGCCTGGATAGCGCGCATGCACCGCCTTGGTGATCGCCGCCAGCACGTCGGCGCGCAAGGGCGAGGCCGGGCTGTCGACGCTGCCATCGGCGGCGCGAGTCACGGCGACGCTGGGGTCGGCGATCTGCTGCACTAGGGTCTCGCGCACGCTCTGCGATGAGGTCCCCGGGAAGATGCGGCAGTTGATGTTGGCGCCGGCGCGTTGCGGCAGGGCGTTGGTGGCGTGGCCGCCGGAGATCATCGTCGCCACACAGGTGGTGCGCAGCATGGGCAGGTAATTCGGGTCCGCCGACAGCGTCTCGATGGCGCCCTGGTCGGCCGGGTTGGCGGCGAACCGCTTCAGGGCGTCGGCGATCGGGGCCGGCGCGGTTGCGGCCTCTGCCAGGGCCGCGCCCTTGGTGATCTCGTTCTGCATGGCCGGGAAACGATAGACGGCGACCCGGTCCAGCGCCTTGGCCAGGCGGTAGATGGCGTTGGTGGGCGTCGGCCGGCTGGAATGGCCGCCGGGATCGGTGACGGTGAGCTGGAAGTCGGCGTAGGTCTTCTCCGCCCCCTGGATGCCATAGGCCACCGGCGTGCCGTCCGGGGCCAGGGCGCCTCCGCCGCCGTCGTCGTTCAGCACCAGCTCGGCGTCCTTCAGCCGCTGGGCCAGGACGGCGGTGGTGTCCATCGTGGTCTCTTCGTCGCCCGAAAGCGCCAGGATCACGCCTCGGCCGGGTTTCCAGCCCGTGCTGCGCAGGTGGGCCAGGGTGGTGACCACCACCGACACGTCGAATTTGTTGTCCTCGGCGCCGCGGCCATAGACGTAGCCGCCCTCGACCACGGGGGTGAACGGATCGCGCGACCAGTCGGCAGGGTTCGCGGCCACCACATCCATGTGGCCGGAGATCACGATGGGCTTCCGGGTCGGGTCGGTCCCAGGGTAGCGGGCGATCAGGAACGCCGTGCCCTTCATTGGCTCGATGACGATCTCGTCTGCCTTGTAGCCGCCGGCCAGCAGCAGCCCCTTCAGGTACTCCGCATAGGCCACCGTGTTGCCTGCCCCGGCGGAGGTGTTGAAGGCGATACCTCGCTTCAGGGTCTCCAGCGCCCGGTCGTGAAGGGCTGGGTCGATCCTCGGCGGCGCCGCGACCTGCGCCGGCGCGGCGAACGCGGAGGTGGCCAGGACGCCGGCGGCGAGGCTGAAGAGCAGAGTACGCGTCACGAGGTGGGCCTCCATGGGCTCAGGCGTCGATGAGGGCCTTGGCCCGTTGGAACACGGCCTCGAACATCGGCGCCGTCAACCGGCCGGTGTTCGTGTTGAGCCGAGAGCAGTGATAGCTGTTCAGCACCGTGTAGGGCCCGGCCGGAAACTCGCTGCCGTGGCCCGGAATTCCGGCAGAGGCCTTCAGGCCTAGCGCCCGCATCACGTTGCGCCGCGACACGTCGCCCAGGGTGACAATCACCTTCAGCCGGGGCAGGGCGGCCAGCCGGGCCTTCAGGAACGGCCGGCAGGCGGCTTCCTCAGAGGTCTCCGGCTTGTTGCCCGGCGGCGCGCACCGCACCGCGTTGGTGATCATGCAATCGACCAGTTCCACGCCGTCGTCGGGCGTGGCCCGATAGGTTCCGCGCGCGAAGCCGGTCGTGAGCAGCGTCTCATACAACATCACGCCCGCGCCATCGCCGGTGAACGGGCGCCCGGTCCGGTTGGCGCCCATGCGACCGGGGGCAAGACCCACGACGCAGAGCTGCGCATCCTCGTCGCCGAACGAGGCCACCGCCCCGTTGAACCCGCCCGGCACGGAGCGTTCATTGTCCCGCCGATAGGCCACCAGCCTGGGGCACAGCAGGCAGTCGGCCGGCGCCTCTGCCGGACCCGCGACCTCAGTGGCCCGCATCGGCTTCGCGGTCTTCCTCGCGAGCGGTGCGCGATTCGGAGATGAAGCGCGGGAGGCGCGAAGGGCGGCCGATCATGTCGGCCAGGTCGGCCAGGTCCACGAAGTTGTCGGCCTGCCGGCGCAGATCGTCGCTGACCATCGGCGGCTGTGATTTCACGGTGGAGACCACGGTCACCCGACTGCCCTTGCGCTGCACCGCCTCCACCAGCTTGAGGAAGTCTCCGTCGCCGGAGAACAGCACCATGTGGTCGGCGTGCTCAGCCATCTCCAGCATGTCGACGGCGATCTCGACGTCCATGTCGCCGCGGAACCGCTTGCGGCCCGAGCCATCGGTGTACTCGCGCGCCGGCTTGGTCACGAGCCGGTAGCCGTTGTAGTCCAGCCAGTCGACCAGGGGCCGGATCGGCGAGTACTCCTCGTTCTCGACGAGGGCGGTGTAATAGTAGGCGCGCACCAGCATGCTGCGCTTCTTGAACTCCTCCAGGAGCTTCCGGTAGTCGATGTCGAAGCCAAGGTTCTTGGCGGCGGAGTAGAGGTTGGCGCCGTCGATGAACAGGGCCAGCCGGTCCGTGGGGTAGAAGGTCATAACTGCAATAGTCCTGCACCTGGATCAGGCCGTCATTGTCGCCCTGGGCAGCAACCTTCCGGGCCGGTACGGCTCGTCGGAGGCTCTCCTGGAGGCGGCTCTGGCGCGGTTTCCTGACGTCGGCCTGAAAATCCTTAAGCGGTCATCCTGGTGGCGCTCCGCCGCCTGGCCCGACCCAATGCAGCCTGAGTACCGCAACGGCGTCTCGATTGTCGAGGCGCACGCGGGGCCGCGGGACGTGCTGGCCTGTCTGCTCTCGGTCGAAACCGATCTCGACCGCGAACGCGGCGCCCGAAACGCCCCCCGCACACTGGACCTCGATCTCATCGCCTACGGCCGCCAGGTGCTGGACCGGGACGGCCTCACCCTGCCGCATCCCCGCGCCCACGACCGCTTGTTCGTCATGGGCCCGCTGGCCGAGATCGCGCCGGATTGGCGCCATCCGGTGCTGGGCCGCAGCGCCGCCAGCCTTGCCGCCGCGGCGACCGTCGGTGCGAATGCCTCTCCCGTCAGACCTGGGGACCCTCAATGATCATTCATCCGACCGGCCAGTTCGACAATCACGCCCGCGACTACGAACGCATCGAGGTCCGGCCGCTGGCGGCGGCTATGGGCGCGGAAATCCTGGGGGTGCGCCTGTCCGAAGTCGACGACGCCACGTTCGCCGAGATCCGCGAGGCCCTGTTCCGGCACAAGATGATCTACTTTCGCGGCCAGCAGGTCGGTCACGCCGGCCAGCAAGCCTTTGCCCGGCGTTTCGGGCCCTTCGCGGAAGACGCCTACACGCAAGGCGTCCCGGGCTATCCCGACGTCCAGCCCTTGATCCGCGAGGCCGATGCCCGTGCGGGCATGGTCTTCGGCGCGGGCTGGCACACCGACTCACCCTTCCTGCCCGAACCGCCGGCGATCAGCATGCTGTATGCGGTGGAGGTTCCGCCCTATGGCGGCGACACGATCTGGGCCAACACCGCGCTGGCCTACGCCACGCTCAGCGACACCATGAGGGCCCTTCTGGCGCCCCTGAGGGTCCACATGTCCATGCGCCGCGTCCTGGCGACAGCGCAGGCGCATCAGGCGCCGGACGACACCCCGATCGGCCGGGTGGCCGCCACCCGGGATCTGCGTGAGTTGCCGCCAGAGATTGCCCGCAAGGTGCTGGGCGCGATGCATCCCCTCGTGCGCACCCATCCCGTCAGTGGTGAGAAGGCCCTCTACTGTGACGAGACCTATGCCGTGGGGATCGAGGGCCTGACCCCGGCTGAGGCCGAACCGATCCTCGGGTTTCTTGCAGCCCACATCACCCAGCCGGCCTTCACCTGCCGCCTGCGCTGGGAAGCCGGGACCTTCGCGCTGTGGGACAATCGGATTTGCGTTCACCAGGCGTTCAATGACTACGACGGGTTCCGGCGCGAGCTCTACCGCTCGACGATCGCGGGCGAGGCGCCGGCGTAGGCCTCAGTCGGCCGCCGCCTCGGGATCCCCCGCCGCCAGCCGGCCGCCCTCGACCCAGGCGCGCGCGGCCGGCGTGAACCGGGTGGCGGAATGGTGGTCGAAGCGCGCAAGATCCTCATCGGTGAGGACATCCTTCCAGCGGCCGTTGGTCCCCTTGTTCAGGAACGTTTCGTGCCCGCCCCGGAAGGCGAACGGCAGGGCGGGCAGCAGGTCGCCGCCCTGCGCCTTCATCGACTCGAACTGCGCCGCTGTCGCCAGTTCGGCCAGCAAGGCCGGTGGCGTATCGATTTCCAGGAACCGCGAGATCCGCGCCATCTCGCCGGGCAGGTCGGCCTTCAGGTCGTTGTAGTGGACCATAAAGAGGTTCGAACGCTTGCGCTCGCGCCAGTAGGTCATCTCGTAGTCGAAGAACGGCAGATCGACGCCGTAGCCTCCGCCCTCGTCGGCCTCCGCCTCGTCCATCCACCGGGCGTAGTAGGCGCGCAGGTCGCTCTCCGGCTCCGGTCGTGAGCGGAAGCGAGGGTCTGCGGCTTCCCGCTCAACGAACCCGGCGCGGGTTTCCGGGGTGTAGCTGCTCTCGTGGTTGTGGAACGAGAAGCAGGCGTCGCGGCCATCTCGCGCCACGTGGATGTACTTCATCCCCTCGTAGATCGGCAGGCTGTCGAAGGGCAGGTGGCTCTTCATGGCGCGCCGGTGCGTCTGGGCGGCCAGCGTCGCGAGATTCACCTCCAGCGGCGCCTGGAACGTCGCATCCAGCCAGGGATATGTCTCGATGATCGGCCGCGGCGCGATCGACTGGTGGATCAACAGGTCGACGATGCGCTGCGTCCAGGTGGTGCCGCACTTGGGGTAGGTCGCCACCACCACATCGCCTGTGCGCGGCTGGAAATTGTCCCAGTGCCGGCTGTCCATGATGGGGGTTCGGTATTCGCGCGTCGGCGCGCGCAGCAGGTTCAGCATCGAAATCCCCGGGGCATGTCGGCGAGTGCAGACGCTAGGCCAGACCCCCAATGCCGATCCAGCCGGTAGGAAAAACCGATGCGCGCGCCGCACCCCTTTTTAGGGGTGGGCGCGCGAGCCAAACGCCGTCTCCGGCCTAGGCGTTCACGGTGACTCCGGCGTCGAAGGTGATGCCGGCGCGGTTAGTACTTTACGCGCAGCTGAAGGCCGTAGGTGCGCGGCGGGTTGAAGTTGGCGTAGTCCCCGATCGTGCCGCGGTTGGCGGCCGAGATGCGGTAGATGTGCGATTCGTCGAGCAGGTTGCGCACCCACACCGACAGTTCCGCCTCCGCACCGCCTCCGGCCATCTTGATGTCGGCCAGGGCCACGCTGCCATTGACGATGAAGCTGGAGTCCGTCTTCGCCGCGACGTTCTGGATCAGTTTCCCAGTCGGCGACACGTCGGCGAACTCGGTCTGGAACGCGTACTGCGCGTCCGCGTAGTTGGCGTCCAAGTGGGCGCGGAGGGTCATCTCCCCGACCGGCATATTGTAGTCGACGTAGGCCGATGCGGCGTTCGGCGGGGTGTAGACCACCTTGACCGGGAACGGCGTGCCCACTGGAACGTCCGGGTTGCCCGTGAAGGGGAACGGCGCGGACGGAATCTTCACGTGGGTATAGGCGTAAGAGACGCCGACCGTCATGGCTTCCGTGACCTTTGCGGTCAATTCGGCCTCGAAGCCCTTGATCTTTGATGTGCCCGGCGCGTTGCGCGTTTCCTCGGTATGGGCGCCGGCGGTCGGGCTTCCCAGGATGGTGTCGACATTGTCGAAGTCGATCTGGGAACCGTTGCGGTCCATGGCGTAGGCAGCCACGTTCACGCGTAGGCGGCGGTCCAGCAGGTCCATCTTGGCGCCGACTTCATAGGCCTTCACGCTTTCCGGGCCGAAGGCCGTGAAGGTCGCGGAACGGTCGTTCGCGCCGCCGGCGCGAAAGCCGGTCGAGTACTTGGCGTAGAGGCTGACGTCTTCGGTCGCGTCGTAGGCGACGTTGACCAGCGGGTCGACGCGGGTCTTGTCGTAGTTGAACTTGAAGTTCGTCGCCTTGCCGTTGACGATGTAGAGGGTGCCGTCGCGCTTGTCCTTGGTGACGCGCCCGCCGACGGTGACATGCAGCGCCTCGATCGAGGCCGGGGTATAGGTGGCCTGGCCGTAGGCTGCGTAACTCTTCGCGTCGGCCGCGCTGGCCCGGGTCAGGAACCGGGTGCCGTACTCCCAGCCCGCCGTCGCGGCCGCGTTTCTGTTTGTGCCGAAGGAAGAGCGGATCGTGAAGGCGGTGCCGTCGGCGTTCCACTGGTTGGTGAACGGCGTCGCGGCCGATTCCTTGGCGTGTTCCCGGAAATAGTAGAGGCCGGCGACGTATTTGAGGCTGTCGCCGAAGTCGCCGACCGCCTGGAACTCCTGGCTGAACTGGCGCTGGTAGAGATCCGACAGGCTGTAGCGCCCGAAGTTGCCGTTCGGGGCGAACACCACGCGGCTCTCGACGCCCGAATTGTCCCACTGGTTGGTGCCGACGCCGCGGATCGCAGTGATCGAGCGCAGCTGGAGGGCGGGGGAGACCGTGTACTTCAGAACGGCCGAGGCGCCCCCGGTTTCATCGACGCTGGGCTGCTGCACTGTGCCGATGTCCGATGACCCCTGGCGGCTGGTGCGAACTTTCACCAGGGACGCGATCGGATTGATCGTGCCGGCCGGAGCGTTGGCCGGGCCGGCGGTGACTTCGGCCAGGGTGCGGACCCGCTTGCCGTAGGGATTGTAGCTGACCAACTGGCTGAAGAACGGGGTGTTGTCGTCCTTGGCGTAGTCGGCGGAAATCTCGGCGCTGAAGTCGTCCGTCGGCTTGTAGAGCAGGGTGACGCGACCGCCCTTGCGGTCATACTGGTTCCAGCCGGCCTGGCCGGTCGCGGGGTTTGTGGTGGTCGCATCCTGATGCTGGATCAGGGCGTCGACCTTCACTGAGATACCGGCGACTTCCTGGAAGTCCTGGTGCAGTTCGCCGGTGTAGGAGCCGTAGTTGCCGACGCCGGCCGTGATCCGGCCGCCGAACTCGCCGGTCGGGGCCTTGGTGACGATGCTGAGCGCGCCGCCTTCGGTATTGCGGCCGAACAGCGTCCCCTGCGGGCCGCGAAGCACCTCGATGCGCTCGATGTCGAACAGGGCGGCGTTGAGGCCCTGCTGGCGGCCGAGATAGACGCCGTCGATATAGACGCCGACGCCCTGGTCGCGCGCGGTCTGGTTGGCGTCGAACGGCACGATGCCGCGAATGCCGATCGTGAGCGCCGACTGGCGCGCCTCGAAGGTGGCGACGCGCAGCGACGGAATGGCCCCGTCGGTGAGGTTGATCAGGCTCTCCACATGCCGGGCAGCCAACTCGGGCCCACCTAGGACGGTGATGGCGATCGGCGTCTTCTGAAGGTTGGTCTCACGCTTTTCGGCCGTGACGATCACCTCTGCGAGCGCGACCCCAGTGATGGCGTCGTCGTCTGCTGCAATCGCGGCGGCGGCGACGTTAGCGAAGGCGAGCGAGAGGGCGGCCACGGCGGCACCGTGGAAGTACTTGTTCATATGGATATCCCCAAAGTCCGATCTGATGGACTGAGGGCGTAGAAGCCCGAGCGCGATGTAGCTTCGGTGACGGCAACAAGAAGCTTTGATGAAGCTATGCCTTAAGCGCCCTGACAGTTCCGAGATGCCCCGACGTGTCCCGCGTCAGCCCTCCGCCGCGCACGTCGGTCGGCCCATGAGATCGTTGAGATCCTCCGGCGAAACCTGAAAGTGCATGCTCACGGCGCGCAGCGAGTCGCCCCGCAACGTCTCCGGACTGGACCCTTGTCGGAGTGATCGCCACGCCTAGATCCAGGAATAGGAGAAGAACGGGCAGCAACTCGACCATCGACAGTTGCAGGATGTCGAGGTCCCAGAAGGCTATCTCGTCGCGAGCCTGAACCCGACCCGTGCGCTGCAGTAGCGTACGGCCTCCAGCCTGGGTCACGATCTGCCCGTCGAGTTGGATATCGTAGGCCGAGTCCGCGACCCGGGCGCGCTGCGCTTCGAGCGGAGGCAGGCCTTCGCCCCCGCACGCAATCCTGTAGCGCATCCAGGCGCTCGGCTCGCCCCCTCACCGAGCGCCAATTGGGTCGGCCTTCTGTGCGAAGGGATTGCCACTGAAATTTGACGACATCCTCTCGATTTGATGACGGTCTGCCGAAAGCGTGATGCTGTGCGCTTTCGAATTCCGCCGCGTGGGGGCTCCGCATCGAGGCTGCGGCCTTTGCGGCGTTGCACAATCGGCCGGCAACCGCTATTTTCGCCGGTTCTATCCCTCGTCTGAGAGACTCCATGGCCCGCGTCACCGTCGAAGACTGCATCGAGAAGGTCCCGAACCGCTTCTCGCTCGTGCTCCTGTCCGCCCATCGCGCCCGCGCGGTGTCGGCCGGCGCGCCGCTGCTGGTGGATCGCGACAACGACAAGAACCCGGTCGTGGCGCTTCGCGAAATCGCCGACGACGTGGTGGACGCCGACGAACTGCGGGAAGCCCTGATCACCTCCCTGCAACGCGTCGATGAGCGCTCGGAAGCTGAGGAAGAGGCCGAGACCCTGGCCCTGCTGGCCGATCCCACCCACATGCAGATGAGCGAGCTTGAGCTCGTGCGCGCGCTGCAGAGCGACCGTGATGGCGGTCAGGAGGAGCGGTACTGAGCCCAGACGGCGCAGAACCGCTGATCCAAGAGGCGGCCCGACAGCCGGCCGCCCCAAACCACGACGTTCCGAATTCCGAGGCGACGCCCGCGCCCGCTGCGCCGCCGCGACCGCGGATGCTGCGCCAGTGGGAGCTGATCGAAAAGGTCCGCTCCTACGATCCCACCGCCGACGAGGCGCTGCTGAACCGCGCCTATGTCTACGCCATGCGCCAGCACGGCTCGCAGAAGCGGGCGTCCGGCGACCCCTACTTCGCCCACCCCATCGAGGTGGCGGGCATCCTCACCGACTACCGGCTCGACACCGCGACCATCGTCACCGCCCTGTTGCACGATGTCATCGAGGACACCGACGCCACCCGCGCGACGGTGGAGGAACTGTTTGGCTCCGAGATCGCCGAGCTGGTCGAGGGCGTCACCAAGCTGTCGAAGCTGGAGCTCTCGCAGGAGCATCTGCGCCAGGCCGAGAATCTCCGGAAATTCATCCTGGCCATCTCCAAGGACGTCCGCGTCCTGCTGGTGAAGCTGGCCGACCGCCTGCACAACATGCGGACCCTGCATTTCATCAAGCAGGCGGCCAAGCGCGAGCGGATCGCGCGTGAGACCCTGGATATCTACAGCCCGCTCGCCCGCTCCATCGGTGTGCACCGCATCTGCGAGGAGCTGGAGGAACTGGCCTTCATGCACCTCAACCCGGTGGGTCGCGACGCGATCATCCGGCGGCTGGAGGGCCTTCGCGCCGACCAGGGCGGCGCCGTTGCCCAGGTCAGCCTGGAAATGACCGCCCGCCTGGAGGCAGCCGGTGTGCCGGCCCGGGTCTATGGCCGTGAGAAGCAGCCGTTCTCGATCTGGCGGAAGTTACAGCGCAAATCGATTGGTTTTTCTCAGCTTTCCGACATTTACGCTTTCCGCGTGATCGTCGAGTCCGAGGACGATTGCTACCGCGCCCTGGGCGTCATCCACCGCAGTTGGCCGTCGGTGCCGGAGCGTTTCAAGGATTTCATCTCCACCCCCAAGCGCAACAACTACCGCTCCCTGCACACCACCGTGGTCGGCTACCGCGGCATGCGCATCGAAATGCAGATCCGCACCGAGGCCATGGACCTCGTGGCCGAAGAGGGCGTGGCGGCCCACTGGCGTTACAAGAACAAGTCCTACGGCTTCGATCCCGAGGCCCAGATGGCGGCCGGCGGCCGCGACCCGCTGGTCAACCTGCGCCATCTCGTCCAGGTGCTGGAGAATGGCGGCGACGCAGAGGAGCTGGTCGAGCACGCCAAGCTCGAGATGTATCTCGACCAGGTGTTCGTCTTCACCCCCAAGGGCAAGCTGGTGAGCCTGCCGCGCGGGGCCATGCCGCTGGACTTCGCCTACGCCGTGCACACCGACCTGGGCGACATCACCATCGGCGCCAAGATCAATGGCGAGCTGAAGCCCCTGCGGACGACGCTTTCCAACGGCGACGTGGTCGAGGTCATCAAGGCCGGAAAGCCGGTGGTGCCGCAGGACTGGCGTTCGCTGACCGTCACCGGGCGCGCCCGCTCGGCGATCCGCCGCCACATCCGCCAGACCGAGCGCGAGGAATTCATCCGCCTTGGCCGGGCCACCATCGACCAGACCTTCGACTCTGCCGGCAAGGCCCGCAAGGACGTGTCCCTGCGTCCTGCCCTGGAGCGCTTCGCGGTCGCCACGGAGGATGAGCTGTTCGACGCCGTCGGCCGGGGCCGGGCCACCCCGTCCCAGGTGCTGGAAAGCGTGTTCCCGGGGCTGAAGGCCGCCGAGCGCGCCGCCGCCAACGCCCGCGTCCACATCGAGGACGGTAAGACCGCGCGCCTATACGTCCGCGGTTCGGGCCTCACGCCGGGCGTCACCCTCCACTTCGGACCCTGCTGCTCGCCGGTGCCGGGCGACCGCATCGTCGGCATCCTGGAGACCGACGGTCGTGGCCTCACCGTCCACACCATCGACTGCGAGAAGCTGGCCGAGTACGAGGACCGCGAGGAACTCTGGCGCGACCTCCAATGGACGCCGGAAGCCGAACGCAACGCCATCGCCCGCGCCCGCCTCACCGCCACCATCCGCAATACGCCGGGGGTGCTGGGCCAGGTCTGCACTGTCATCGGCGAGGCGGGCGGCAACATCGTCCAGCTGCGCATGCACCATCGCCAGAACGACTTCTTCGGCATCGACATCGACGTCGATGTTCAGGACGCCCGCCACCTCACCCACATCTCCGCCGCGCTCCGGGCCAACCCCAGCGTGGAAGAGGTGGAGCGGACGAAGGGCTGAGCCTCAGCCTATTCGACGGTCTTGTAGTTGTCCGTGAAGTACAGACTTCCGACCTGCCACTTCGCGACAGGCTTATAGAATTGCATCCTGAAAAAGAGCGGCAAGGCCTCAGTCCGCACCATGTAGACCCGCTCGAGGAAGCTGGGCGTGATGGCCTTCTCCGACACCAGTTCCCATCCTAGAACTTTGCCGTAGGTCTTGAGCGCGAAGGTAGTCTGGCTGGCGACGTTATCGACCTCAGGCTGCTTCTTCGCCATGAAGGTGCCAATCCAGATGTCGTGGTAAGCCTTGGCGGCCTCACCGGTCTGCAGGGCTCTAAAGAATCCGTCCGCCAGTTCCGTCGGACCGCCGATAGCCTGCGGTTGAGCCTGGGCGGCAAGCGGTGCGCATAGCCCAAAAGCGACAGCGATCATCAGGTTTCGCAGCATGGTTCCCTCTAGATCCCAATGATAAGCTGAGTTTCCCGCCCGCTCAACCATGACGCTGCGGCTTCTCGGAAGTGGAGCGGACGAAAGGCTGAAACCGGACCTTTCGAGCAAGCCGCATCAGCGCTATCTCAGCGCCATGAACACCGAAGACGTCCTCGAAGAGTTCCGTGGCGCCGGCGCCCTGCGCGAAGGCCACTTCATCCTGGCCTCGGGCCGCCACAGTCCGATGTTCCTGCAGAAGAATCTGGTCTTCCAGTACGCCGACCGCACGGAACGCCTGTGCAAGGCGTTGGCTGCGAAGATCGAGGCCCAGTTCGGCAAGCCGGACGTCATCGTCGCCCCCGCCGTCGGCGCCATCATCCCCGGCTACGAGGTCGCCCGCGCCCTGGGCGTGCCCTCGATCTACGTCGAGCGCGAGGACGGCGGCTTCAAGCTGCGCCGCGCCTTCAAGATCGCCCCCGGCGCCAAGGTGGTGGTGGTCGAAGACGTCATCACCACCGGCGGCTCGTTCCGCGAGGCGGTCGTGCCGATCGAGTCGGCGGGCGGGGTCGTGGTCTGCTGCGCCTGCATCGTCGATCGCTCCGGCGGCAAGGCCGATGTGGGCTGGCCGCTGGTGGCGCTGGCGACCATCGATGTGCCGTCCTACGCGCCGGACGAGATTCCGCCGGAACTGGCCGCCCTACCGGCCGAGGAACCGGGGTCGAAGAGGCTGCGGGCATGACCCGTCTCCGCCTGGGCGTGAACATCGACCACGTCGCCACCGTGCGGAACGCCCGCGGTGAGGGCTATCCCGATCCGGTGCGCGCCGCCGAGATGGCGCTGGCGGCCGGCGCCGACGGCATCACCGCCCACCTGCGCGAGGACCGCCGCCACATCTCCGACGCCGATATCGACCAGCTGGCGGCCATCTGCCGGCGCCGCGGCCGTCCGCTCAACTTCGAGTGCGCCGTCACCCCGGAGATGGAGGCCATCGCCCTGGCGCACCGCCCGCACGCCGCCTGCCTGGTGCCCGAACGGCGCGAGGAGGTGACCACCGAGGGCGGCCTTGACGTCGCGCGCGGCCACAACGCCATCACCCCGGTCGTGCGTCGGCTGGTCGCCGCGGGCATCCGCGTGTCGGCCTTCATCGACCCGGACGAAGCCCAGGTCGCCGCCGCCAAGGCCGTCGGCGCCCAGGTGATCGAACTCCACACCGGCGCCTACTGTGAAGCCGTCCGCGAGAAGAAGCCCCAGGCCGAGGCCCTGCTCGCCAAGCTCAAGGCCGCCGCCGCCCAGGGCGCCGAGCTGGGCCTGGAAGTCCACGCCGGCCACGGCATCGACTACGAGACCGTGAAGCCCGTCGCCGCCATTCCCGAGGTGATGGAACTCAACATCGGCCACTTCCTGATCGGCGAGGCCATCTTCATCGGCCTGGGTCCCGCCATCCAGCGGATGCGGGCGTTGATGGACGAAGCCCGCGCGCAGGCAACAGCGTGATCCTGGGCCTGGGCTCCGACCTCTCCGATATCCGCCGCATCAAAGACAGCCTCGACCGCTTCGGCGACCGCTTCAAACAGCGGGTCTTCACCGAACTTGAGCGCACGCGATCCGACCGCAAGGCCGACGCCGCGGCCAGCTACGCCAAGCGGTTCGCCGCCAAGGAGGCCTGCGCCAAGGCGCTGGGCACCGGCATGCGCCGCGGCGTCTTCTGGCGCGATATGGGCGTGGTCAACATGCGCTCCGGCCAGCCCACCATGGCGCTCACCGGCGGCGCGCTGGCGCGGCTGGAAGAAATGACGCCGTCCGGCATGACGGCGGTGATCCACCTCAGCCTCACCGACGACCACCCCTACGCCCAGGCCTTCGTGATCATCGAGGCGCTGCCGATTTAGGCCGCGAACCCCCGTTTCGGCCGATCGACCGGGTGGGTCCACAGCGCGATCTTGCTGAGTAGTTCCCGCGGGTTGATGGGCTTTGGGACGTGATCGTTCATACCCGCCCTGCGGCACGCCTCAACGTCGCTGGGCAGAACGCTGGCGCTTACCGCGAGCACGGGGGTATCGCAGCTAAGCTTGGCCCCGTCCCGGATCGCCCGGGTTGCGGCCAAGCCGTCCATGCCCGGCATCTGAATGTCCATCAGCACAAGGTCGAACCGGGTCTTGGACGCAAGTTCCACGGCCTCGGCGCCCTCAGCGGCAACGATGACAACCGGGCCGAAGGGTTCGAGAAGGGCGACAATCAGCTCCCGGTTTGCGTGTACGTCGTCCACCACGAGAATATTGAGGGATTCCAGGTTGAAAGCCGGCTCTTCGGCTTGGTCCGGGGCGCCCGCCGCCGACACTTCCGTGGAGGGCGCCGGAACCCGGAACCAGAACGTGGAACCCGTCCCTTCGGCGCTCTCGACGCCGATCTCGCCGTTCATCAATTCGATGAGCCCCTTCGAGATCGCGAGCCCAAGGCCGACCCCGCCGAAGCGACGCGTGTTCGATCCTTCGACCTGCGAGAAACGCTGGAACAATCGGGCGGACTGCTCGGGCTGAATACCGATCCCGGTATCGATCACCGAAACGCCAAGTCGCTGGCTCTGTTCATCGTACGACTGCCGCACGATCACCCCGCCCTGGTGCGTGAACTTGATCGCGTTGGTCAGGAGGTTGAGCAGAATCTGGCCGAGGCGCGCGCGATCGGCGAGCACCTCTTCAGGCAGGTAGCCTTCCGTTTCGACCGCGATCGTCAGTCCCTTCTGTGTCGCGCTCTCCTGAACCTGAGCGATGGCGTCGTCGATGAAGTTCCGCACCACGAAGGTTTCGGGCTTCAGGTGCACCTGGCCGGCCTCGACCTTGGAGAAATCGAGGATGTTGTTGACGATCGAGTTGAGCGCTTCGCCACTGCGGTTGACGCGATCGGCATAGGTGCGCGCCTTGTCCGGAAGATCCGCGATCTTCGCCATCAGGCCGGTGTAGCCGATCACCGCCGTGAGGGGCGTGCGGATCTCGTGGCTCATGTTGGCCAGGAACTCGGATTTCGCCACGACCGCCGCTTCAGCTTCAGCCTGCTTGGACCGAAGTTGCGCTTCCAGGGCATGCCGCTCGGTGACGTCGCGCAAGACCCCGATCACGCCGAAGAAAGCCCCTGCTTCGTCATAGATCCCGGTTTCAACGCTCTCGATCCAGACCGCAGAGCCGTCGGCCGTCTTCATAAGGGTCTCGCTCCGCACGCCATCGGGGAACGGACGCCCAGCAGAATATTGGGCCAGGTCTTCATGCAGTTGCGGGCCGAGTCGCGCCGCCTCGAACTCCGAAATGAGGTGGCCGACGATGTCTCCAGGCTCGTACCCGAACCGCCGGACCGACGGAGAAATGAACTCGACTATGCCATGCAGGTTATAGCGGACAATGACGTCCTGGACGCTCTCCGCCAGCAGCCTGTAGCGCGCCTCGCTTTCGGCCAGGGCAAATTCCCGGCGCCGCGCCTCCGTGACGTCGATGATGGCGCCATACATGTGGGAGAGGCGTCCGTCTGCGTCGTGCTCCTGGCCTCCGGTCATCCGGACATACCGCCGCTCGCCATCGGCGCGCGTGAAGCCGTAGACGTATCCGGGGTCGTGTTCGGTCGCCAGGCCCTGGGCCGCTTGGCGGAGCCGCTCCTGGTCTTTGGGATCGAACATGCCCCGGCCGCCCTGGGCAGGAACGCCGTCGGCAGGGTCCAATCCATAGAGCGCAAAGGTGTTGGGGGACCAGGTCCGGGACATGGTCTTCGGATCGAACCACCAGTAGCCCACACCAGCGAGGCCTTCGGCCAATTTCGCGAGGCGGTTTGCCTCGGCGATTTCGCGGCGCAACGCTTCAATCTCAGCCGTCTTGTGCTGCAGTTCATTGGCCAGGCCACGGCGGGGCCAAAGTCTTCCAAGGATGGAAGCGAGTCCGCCGCCGACGTGGGCGCTAGCATTTGCGCCGTCCGCCTTGTCGGACGCAGGCTCAGACGTCCGCACCTCGGGTCTCGGCTCTGTCATCCTGCTGCAACCCCCTCCAAATCTATGCGCATCGTAGAACTCGGTCCGAAACATCCGTAGGCATCGACGTAATAGAAGTGGCTAGAATTTTGAGTTTACCAAGAGACTCGAGCGCCGGGCATCGGACAATTTTTCTGCGTTCAGGATTCGCGCACCATTCAGGCATTGGCCATGGCGGACTGCGACGTTTGGGCTAATCTTGATGTCCTTCACCGGGAGACAACCATGCGCCTTCTGCTCGCCGCCACGGTTTTCGCCGCCCTCGCCACGCCCGCCTTCGCCGACACCATCGACGAGGTGGTCAAGCACGGCATCGTGCTGAACGTTCAGGGCATGGACATTGAGGTCACCTACACCGCCGACGGCAAGTTCACCGCCATGGATGGCCAGGTCACCGGGGCCTGGAAGCGTGACGGCGATAAGCTGTGCACCTCGTCCAACTTCGACCCCAATGAGACGTGCGCCGCCTATCCCACCGACAAGAAGTCCGGCGACAGCTTCGATCTGGAAGGTCCGCAGGGCTCCGTCACCATGAAGATCAAGTAGATGGCTGGCCTCAAGCCGCCAGCGGGCTTCATTGACACCCCGCACCCGCCGGTCGCCGCGCCCCACAAGCTGGTGACCCGGGTCGAGGAGATCGTCATCGACCGGCCCTTGGTCCAGGTAATGGCCTCGGTGGCCGCCACGCCGCTGGCCGACACCATCGCCGGTGACACGGGCCTGCCGGGCGTGCGGGGCACCCATGTCCTGGCCGGCGGAACGTTTGGCGAGCCCGGCTCGCGGCACATGGCATTCCTGACCGACGACTCGACCATCGTCGAACAGGTGCTGGAACGCATCCGCACGCCCACCGAAGACCGCCTGCGCTATGTGGTCTGGAACTACACCAGCGCCACCGCCGCGCCCCTGCGCTACGGGCTGGCGGAGTTCCTCTACACGGCCGATGGCGAGGGTCAGACCCGCGTCCGCTGGACCTACGGCTTTGAACTGCGCCGCGACCGCTTCCCCGGCTTTCTGGGCCCTCTCGGCGGCCCGCTTCTCAAAGCCGCCTTCCTCAACGGCCCCTACGCCAAGTGGATGCGCGCGACTCTGGCGCGGATAAAGGCGAACGCGGAGGCCTGAGCCCCATGAGGCGTTCCCCTAGACGGCGCTGGCAGGGCGGCGCGCCATCAGCGGCCAGATCGTATTGAGCGCCAGGCCGCCGAGCACCAGCGCCGCCGCGGTCAGCTTCCAGGAGGTCAGCGGCTCGCCCAGCAGCACCGCCGACGCGCCCATGCCGAACACGGGGACCAGCAGCGACAGGGGCGAGATGGTCGCCGCCGGGTGCCGCGCCAGCAGCCACCCCCAGGCAGTGTAGCCGAAGATTGTGTTGCCGAACGACTGCCACGCCACCGCCGCCCAGGCCCCGGCGTCGGCGTGCAGCACCGCCTGGCTCATCGCCGACCACCCCTCGCGCCACAGCGCCAGGCCGAACAGGGCCGGCGCGGAGAAGGCGCTGGCCCAGACCACATAGGCCAGCATGCTGGCCGGCGCCGCGGCCCGCGCGGCGGTGTTGCCGCCGGCCCAGTTCACCGCCGCCAGCAGCACCAGGCCCAGCCCGAGCGGCGTCACCTCGGCGTTGGCGTGGATCATCAGCCAGACCAGTCCCGCCGCCGCCAGCCCCAGCGCCGCCAGCTGGAAGGGTCGCACCCGCTCGCGCGCGACCACCATGGCCAGGCCGATCGTGAAGAAGGCCTGGGTCTGCACCACCAGGCTGGCCAGGCCCGGCGAAATCCAGTGGGTCATGGCGATGTAGAGCAGGCCGAACTGGCCCACCCCGATCATCAGCCCATAGGCCGCCAGGTTCCACCAAGGCACGGCCGGCCGCTTCAGGAAGAAGATCGCCGGCAGCACCGCGAACGCGAACCGCAGGGCCGCGAAGGTCAGGGGCGGGAAGGCCGCCAGCCCCCACTTGATGACCACGAAATTGCTGCCCCACACCGCCACCACGAGGAGCGCCAGCAGCAGGCGAAGCGGGGGCAGGGCGGTGCGGTCCATGGCGTCCTAGATAGAGGCGCGGGCCGGCCTGTCATCAGGCCAGTTGCGAGCTGGCGGCCCGCTCGGGTGATGCAGAGTTCACGGGCGCCGAACTTGCTGATCGGCTATCCAGCGTCTAGGCAACAGCCGCCCTGAGACGTCGGGGCTTCCAAGGGTCATACATGGTTGAGAACGTGCAGAGCGGCGAGGCGGCGGGAAAGCTGACCGCGGCCCAGGAGATTCTCGAGATCATCAAGACGGTGGTCTATGCGCTGCTGATCGCGCTGACCTTGCGGATTTTCTTCTTCCAGCCCTTCACGATCCCCTCGGCCTCGATGGAGCCCAACCTCTACCAGGGCGACTACATCATCGTGTCGAAGTTCACCTACGGCTACTCGCGCCACTCCGCCCCGTTCAGCCCGCCGCTGTTCAAGGGCCGCATCCTGGAACGCAAGGCCCAGCGCGGCGACATCGTGGTCTTCAAGCTGCCCAGCGACGGCCACACCGACTACGTCAAGCGCGTGATCGGCGTCTCCGGCGACCGCATCCAGATGCGTCAGGGGCTGCTCTATGTGAACGACAAGCAGGTGGCGCGCGAACCGCTGTCGCCGGTGAAGGATGAGCTGCCCGGCGGCCTGTCGCGCGACGTTCCCCGCTTCGAAGAGACACTGCAGAGTGGCCGCGCCTTCGTCACCCAGGATTTCGGCCCCGACGCCGACTATGACAACACCGAGGTCTTCGTCGTTCCCCAGGGCTACTATTTCATGATGGGCGACAACCGCGACAACTCCTCCGACAGCCGGGTGAACCCGGCCCTGGGCGGGGTAGGTTATGTCCCGGCCGAAAACCTCGTCGGCAAGGCCCAGATCATCCTGCTCAGCTGGAAGCCCAAGGCCTCGATCTTCAAGCCCTGGACCTGGATCATCGACGCCCGGCCCAGCCGCTTCTTCAAGATCCTGAAGTGATCGCGCCCACCTTATGAATTTGCGAACCGGCGCCATCGAGGAACTGGAGCGCCGCATCGGCCACAGCTTCGCCGACCGCGACCTGCTGGAACGCGCGCTGACCCACGCCAGCGTTGGCGATGGCGCGCGCCTTGTACGCCACAACGAGCGGCTGGAATTTCTGGGCGACCGGGTGCTGAACCTCTGCGCGGCCGAGCGGTTGATGGCCCTCGACCCCGACGCCCGCGAGGGCGAGATGTCGCGCAAGCTGGCCAGCCTCGTGAACTACCACGCCTGCGCCCGGGCCGCGGAACGCTGCGGCCTGCCGGACGCCCTCCGCCTGTCGGCCTCCGCCACCAAGATCGGCGCCCGGCGCTCCGACGCGGTGCTGGGCGATGCCTGCGAGGCGCTGATCGCGGCGCTCTACATCGACGCCGGGCTGGAGACGGCCAAGGCCTTCTTCGAGACCTTCTGGGCCGAGGCGTTCGAGACCCTGGACGAGCCGCGTTTCAAGGACTCCAAGACGCAACTTCAGGAGTGGGCGCAGGGCCGGGGATTGCCGTTGCCCGCCTATGAGGTTGTGGCCCAGGAGGGCCCGCCGCACGCCCCCGCCTTTACCGTCGAGGTCCGTATCCAGGGCTTCGAACCCGAACGCGGGGAGGGCGGGTCCCGCCGATCCGCCGAAAAAGCCGCCGCCCAGACCATGCTGCTCAAACGCGAGGGTGTGGAGTCCGAACCTGAGAACCTGACATGACCACCTCCCCCACCACGCCCCCCACCCACGCCGGGTTCGCCGCCATCATCGGGGCTCCCAATGCCGGGAAATCCACCCTCACCAACCGCCTGGTCGGGGCCAAGGTCTCGATCGTCACCCAGAAGGTGCAGACCACGCGCTTCCCGGTGCGCGGCGTGGCCATCCACGGCGACGCCCAGATCGTGCTGGTCGACACCCCCGGGATCTTCCAGCCGCGCCGCCGGCTGGACCGCGCCATGATCCGCGCCGCCTGGGGCGGCGCCGACGACGCCGAGGTCATCGTCCACCTTGTCGACAGCGTCGCTGAACTCGCCGCGCCGACCAAGGAAGGCAAGCCCGCCGACCGCAAGGCCGCCCAGGACGTGGAAACCATCGTCGCGGGCCTCAAGGCTTCCGGCAAACAGGCGATCCTGGCGCTCAACAAGATCGACGGCATGCGCCGCGACACCCTGCTGGCGCTCTCCCAGCGTCTCTTCGAAACCGGCGTCTATTCCGAGGTCTTCATGATCTCGGCGGCCGACGGCCAGGGGGTCGATGACCTCAAGGCCCGGCTCGCCGCCCTGATGCCGGAAGGCCCGTGGCTCTATCCCGCCGACCAGACCGCCGATCTTCCCGCCCGCCTGCTGGCCGCCGAGATCACCCGGGAGAAGCTGTACCTCCGCGTCCACGAGGAGCTGCCCTATTCGGCCGCCGTCGACACCACCAAGTTCGAAGACCACAAGGACGGCGGCGTCCGCATCGAGCAGACCATCTATGTCGAGCGCGAGAGCCAGCGCCCGATCATCCTGGGCAAGGGCGGCCAGACCCTGAAGTGGATCGGCCAGAAGTCCCGCGAGGAACTCATCCAGCTCTTCGACCGGCCGGTGCACCTGTTCCTGCACGTCGCCGTCGATGAGAAATGGGCCGACAAGCGCGAGTTCTACGGCAACGTCGGGCTGGACTTCGATGTCTAGCAAGATCGGAAAATGATCCGCTCATCGCGGCGAACGCCGGGACCCAGATCGAGAAGCGCCGACGTGCGTCGGATGAACGCCGAGCTGATCGAACCCACATTCCAGCCATCCCATCTGGGTCCCGGCTTTCGCCGGGATGAGCGGTAGATGGAATTCGAAGACGACGCCTACGTCCTGGCCGCCCGCGTGCATGGCGAGTCCGGCGCGATCGTTGAGCTGCTGACCGCGCACCACGGCCGCTACGCCGCCCACGTGGCCGGCGGGGCGTCGCGCAAGATGAAGCCGTTCCTGCAGGCCGGCGCCCGCGTCCTGGTCCGCTACCGCGCGCGGGTGTCTGAGCAGCTGGGCTCGGCCGCGCTGGAGCCGGTGGGGGAGGGGCCGTCCGCCCTGTTCGACGACCCCCTGGCCCTGGCCGGCATCGCCGCCGCCGCGGCGATAGCCGCCGGCGCCCTGCCGGAACGCGAGCCCCATCCCGGCGCCTTCCTGGCCTTCGAGGCGCTGACCTCAGCCTTCGCCCTGGAGGACATCTGGCCCGCCGTCTTCGTCCGCTTCGAGGCCGGCCTGCTGCAGGACCTGGGCTTCGGTCTCGACCTCTCAAAATGCGCCGCCACCGGCGCCACCGACGACCTGATCTACGTCAGCCCCCGCACCGGCCGCGCCGTCTGCGCCGACGCCGGCGCGCCCTACAAGGACCGCCTGCTGGCGCTCCCGCCCTTCATGCTCTCCGCGCAAGGCCGGCTGCGCCCCGGCGACATCGGCGCCGGCCTCGACCTCACCGCCCATTTCCTCGAAGCCTTCATCTTCAACCCCCTCAACCGCCCCCTGCCGCCGGCCAGGCTGTGGCTGCTGGACCGGCTGAGGGAGGCGGGGCGGCTCTGACGGATTGTTGGGGATGCGGCGCGGGCGCGCGGCGACGGCCGGTCGCTCGCGCGCTAAGCATGGCCCAGCCATGCCCCGCGTGATTCCATGACCACCAGCACCACCGCCCCGCCGCCGCCGCCTCCCGGCGACCGTATCATCGACGAGCCGCTCTCCGAGGCGCTCTCCCGCCGCTACCTGGCCTATGCGCTCAGCGTCATCACCGATCGCGCGCTGCCCGACGTGCGCGATGGCCTGAAGCCCGTGCAGCGCCGCGTGCTCTACGCCATGCGCGAGATGCGGCTGAACCCGGAGAACGCCGCCCGCAAATGCGCCAAGGTGGTGGGCGAGGTGATGGGCGGCTATCACCCGCACGGCGACCAGTCGATCTACGACACCCTGGTCCGCATGGCCCAGTCGTTCGCCCAGCGCTATCCGCAGGTCGACGGCCAGGGCAACTTCGGCAACATCGACGGCGATAACGCCGCGGCCATGCGCTACACCGAGGCCAAGCTGACCACCGCGGCCATGCTGCTGCTGGACGGCATCGACGAGGACGCGGTCGATTTCAAGGCCACCTATGACGGCTCCGACACCGAGCCCTGTGTCCTGCCCGCCGGCTTCCCCAACCTGCTGGCCAACGGCTCCACCGGCATCGCGGTCGGCATGGCCACCTCGATCCCCCCGCACAACGCCGCCGAGCTGATCGACGCCTGCCTCCTGCTGCTCGAAAACAAGGACGCCGACACCGAGGCCTTGATGGCCCATGTGCAGGGCCCGGACTTTCCCACCGGCGGGGTGATCGTCGAGCCTCGAGCCTCCCTGCTGGAAACCTATGCCACCGGCCGTGGCGGGGTGCGGGTGCGCGCCCGCTGGGAGAAGGAGGACCTGGGCAAGGGCACGTACCAGATCGTCGTCACCGAGATCCCCTACCAGGTGAAGAAGGCCGACCTGGTCGAGCGCCTGGCCGAGCTGATCGACGCCAAGAAGGCCCCGCTGCTGGGCGACGTGCGCGACGAGAGCGCCGAAGACATCCGCCTGGTCCTCGAACCCAAGTCCCGCAACGTCGAGGCCGAAGTGCTGATGGAGAGCCTGTTCAAGCTCTCCGACCTGGAGACCCGCTTCAGCGTCAACCTCAACGTCCTGGACGCCCGCGGCACGCCAGGGGTCATGAGCCTGCGCCAGGCTCTGCGCGCCTTCCTCGACCACCGCCGCGACGTGCTGGTCCGCCGCGCCCGCCACCGCCTGGGCAAGATCGAGGCCCGCCTCCACATCCTCGACGGCCTGCTGATCGCCTACCTCAACCTCGACGAGGTGATCCGCATCGTCCGCTACGAGGAGGAGCCGAAGGCGAAACTGATCGAGACCTTCGCCCTCTCCGATCTCCAGGCCGACGCCATCCTCAACACCCGCCTCCGGCAACTGGCCCGCCTTGAGGAAATGGAAATCCGCCGCGAGCACGCCGAGCTTTCCGAGGAACGCGACGGCATCCAGGACCTGCTGGCCTCAGACCGCCGCCAGTGGCGCCTGGTCGGCGAGGGCCTGCGCCACACCAAGGACGCGCTCGGCCCCGCCCTCAACAAGCGCCGCTCCACCCTGGCCGACGCCCCGGAGATCGACGCCGACGCCGCCATCGAGGCGATGATCGTGCGCGAGCCGATCACCATCATCCTCTCCGACCGCGGCTGGATCCGCGCCGCCAAGGGCCGGGTCGAGGACCCCTCGGAACTGAAGTTCAAGGAGGGCGACAAGCTGGCCTTCCTGGTCCCCGCCGAGACCACCGACAAGCTGCTGATCTTCGCCAGCGACGGCCGCTTCTTCACGCTCGCCTGCGACAAGCTGCCCGGCGCGCGCGGCCACGGCGAGCCCCTGCGCCTGATGATCGACCTCGACGACAAGGTCGGCCTGGTCGACGTCTTCGTCCACAAGCCCGGCGCGCGGCGCGTCCTGGCCAGCAAGGACGGCTACGGCTTCATCCTCCCCGAAGCCGAAGCCATCGCCTTCCGCCGCGCCGGCAAGCAGGTGCTGAACGGCGCCGCCCTCAGCTGCATCGCAATTGGCGACGCCGACCACCTCGCCGTCATCGGCGACAACAACAAGATCCTCATCTTCCCCACCGCCGAACTCCCCGAGATGCCCCGGGGCAAGGGCGTCAAGCTCCAGGCCTACCGCGAAGGCGGCCTCAAGGACGCCATGGCCTTCAAGGCTGACGACGGCGCGGGCTGGATCGACAGCGGCGGCCGCAACCGCGCCTGGCCGGAGTGGCGCGAGTGGCTGGGCCGCAGGGCCGCGTCGGGCAAGCTGGCGCCGAAGGGCTTCCCGGCCAGCAAGCGGTTCCGGCCCAGGTAGGGTGACGGCCCTGCGCGCGCGGGGCACAACGATAGGAAGCCGAGGAGGTGCCCATGTCCCTGATCCCCATCCACCGCCGGGGGCTGCTGTCGGGGGCCGCCGGCCTCGTCGCCGCGCCGGCCGCCTTCGCCCGGCCGCGCGAGGCCATCGCCGCCAATGTGCTGGACACCACGGCTGACAACCAGGCCGCTACGTTCCGCAATCAGGACCTGGCCCGTCCGGTGCGCGCCATCCGCCGCGGCGCTCGCGTGCGCCCGCTGCCGCCCCACGCCCGCCCGCTCGGCAACCTCGCCTTCCAGGCCGAAGGCGCCACCCACACGCTCGACGACTACATGGCGCGCCGCCGCACCGCGGGCCTGCTGGTGCTGAAGCGCGGCGAGGTGGCGCTGGAGCGCTACGGCATGGGCAACACGCCGCAGACCCGCTGGACCAGCTTCTCCACCGCCAAGTCGATGACCTCCACCCTGGCCGGCGCCGCCCTGCGCGACGGCGCCATCGCCAGCCTGGACGATCCCGTGGAACGCTACCTGCCCACCCTGAAGGCCAGCGCCTATGAGGGGGTCACCGTGCGCAACGTGCTGCGCATGTGCTCGGGCGTCGCCTGGGACGAGCAGTACGATCCCAAGGGCAAGTCCGACATCGTCTCCCTGGCCGCCGCCCTCGCCAGCCTCAAGGACGGCGCGGTCCTCGACCTGATGCGCACCCGCCCGCGCGCCGCGCCCCAGGGGACGAAGTTCAACTACTCCACCGGCGAGAGCTGCCTCCTGGGCGCCCTGGTCGCCGCCGCCGCCCGCCGCCCGCTGGCCGACTACTACGCCGACAAGGTCTGGGGCCCCGCCGGCATGGAGGCCGACGGTTACTGGCAGCTGGAGTCGAAAAGCGGGCTGGAATTAGGCGGCCTGGGCGTCAGCGCGCGCCTGCGCGACTTCGGCCGCCTGGGCCAGTTCCTGCTGGAGGACGGCGTCGCCGCCGACGGCCGCACCCGCATCCTGCCCCAGGGCTGGCGCGACCTGGCCGGCCAGCCCGACACCGCCGCCACCGCCTTCGGCGCGCTGGAGGCGGGCTACCCCCTGGGCTACGGCTACCAGTGGTGGATCTTGCCCCGAACGCCGGGCGGCCCCCACGACGGCGCCTTCACCGCCCAGGGCATCTTCGGCCAGTTCGTCTACGTCAACCCGCGCGAACAGGTGGTCGCCGTGGTGTGGAGCGCCTGGCGCAAAGCCTGGGAAACCGACTCCGAGTTCGAGACCTACGCCCTGCTGGGCGCGGCGGTGGAGGCATTGCGGGGGTAGGGGGCGGGCGGCAACCTCGGGCGCGCGAGTCCATGCTCCTGTCCCCACATTTCCCATGAGCGGAGTGGTCGCCGCACGGCGGCGTCCGCGCGACCGAGCGTCTGCCGATCCAGCCGAGCTTTTGCCGAACATTGCGGAGGAACGGGGCGGGGGGCAGGATAGCGCGCGCCATTGCGGAGGATTTGTCCATGCCCGCCCTTGTTCATCTGCCGGCCGATACGCCGGCCTCCGAGGTGCTGGCGGTGCTGGCGCGGGACGGGGCGCTGATCCTGGACGGAATGCTGGCGCCGTGGGCCGTCGCGGCGCTGAAGGGCGAGCTTCAGCCCTATGTCGAGGCGACGCCGATCGGGCGCGATGCGTTCAGCGGGGATCGCACCACGCGGACGGGCGCGCTGGTGGCGCGCTCGCCGTTGACGCGGACGGCGGTGATGGATGGCCGTGTGCTGGCGCTATGCGACGGGGTGCTGACACCCAACTGCCAGCGTTATCAGCTGCACCTGACCCAGCTGATCCGGATCATGCCCGGGCAGGCGGCGCAGCCGATCCACCGGGACCGGTGGGCCTGGGGGCGGCAGATGCCCGGGGTGGAGCCGCAGGTGAACACGATCTGGGCGCTGACCGATTTCACGGCCGCGAACGGAGCGACCCAGGTCGTTCCCGGCTCGCAAGTGTGGCCGGACGACCGGAAGGCGCAGGCGGCGGAGATCGCACGGGCGGAGATGCAGGCGGGCTCGGTGCTGATCTACACAGGCACGGTGTTCCACGGGGGCGGGGCGAACGTGTCGGATGAGGATCGCTGGGGGCTGAACATCACCTATGCGCTGGGGTGGCTGCGGCAGGAGGAGAACCAGTACCTGTCGTGCCCGCCGCAGATCGCACGGACGCTGGAGCCCGACCTGCAAGCCCTGCTGGGCTACGCGATGGGCAACTATGCGCTGGGCTATTTCACCCCGCCGCTGCCGCCCGGCGAGGGGCCGGAGACGGTGCCGCCGCAGTATGCGCTGGGCGGGGCTGACGACGGGACGATGGGCGGCGCCGAGCTGCTTGCGGCGACGATCGCCGCGGCGGGGCGGACGACGGCCGTGGCGGCTGTGACGGGAAGCGGGCAGTGACCGCGGTGGTGTTGGCCGAGGGATCGGCAGTTACGGTCACATCGCGTGATTGAAGTAGGCCCTAACCCTTACCTCCCCTGCGAAGCGGGGGAGGGGGACCGCCCGCCGCAGAGCCGGTGGTGGAGGGGGCGAACGCCCGGCAGGGCGTCGGGGATCGTTGCTCCTGTCCCCACATTCACAGGCATCAGCGGTGGCTGGTTCTGTGTTGCCCGCAGCCTTCGAAATCGGATCGCAGGCCGCCCGCCCATGGCTCACTATCGGCAGCCCGCATGATGCCGCGCTACGTCGCCTCGCCTCTGGTCGTCCTTTTGATCCATCGCACAGACGCGTCCCTGAACTCAGGATACCCGCAAAGATGGGGGCGGACTGTGTGGCGAGGAGAGTCCGAATGCGAGCAGCGCTGTGTGGGTGTCGATCACGCCTTGGCGCATTCGATCTGGCCCAGGTCGACATCGGGGGCGTGGGCGGCGGCCCCCCGGTAGGAAGGCTGGGCATGACGTTGTGGGGGTAAGACCCAAGCTGCTCCAGCGCGAGGTGCTGCCGTTCTTCCTGCGGTTGGCGGCTCTGCTTGTCGCGACGCTGTTGGTAGACGCCGCCCTGCACCTGCTAGATGCGGTTTGGATCGGTCGCTATCTCGGCATTCCGGGCGTCTTGTTGATCCTGGGTTCGTTTGGACATTCCCTGCGCAAGCGCGGGGTCATTCAGGGCGGCAATCCAGTTTTGTTGCTACGCTTGCACGAATGGCTCGCCTGGGCGGGGTCGCTGCTGATCCTGGTGCACGCCGGCATTCACTTCAACGCGGTCCTGGCTTGGCTCGCGGTGGGCGCGATGCTGGTCAACATCTTGAGCGGCCTGACCGGCAAGTACCTGCTCCGCCGAGCCCAGACTTGGCTCAAGGCGGCGCGCGCCGACCTGAAGGCTGAAGGCGTTTCAGACGCTGAGATCAAGACCCGGCTTCACCACGACAGCCTCACCGTTGATGTCGTGAAGCAGTGGCGCAAGATCCATCTGCCGATCTCGCTCGCGTTTGCCGTCCTCGCCCTGGCGCACGTCATCGCCATCCTCGTGCTGTGGGGTTGGAAATGACGCCCAGATGGGTCTGGATCAGCCTTGGCTTGGCGCTTGCCGCGATCGTCGCGCAGGTCTTCCTCTATCCCCACCAAATGGTGAGCCCCGGCAACCTGAAGCCCGCTCACGCCGGGCTTCAGCAGAACTGCTTCGCCTGTCACGCACCCTTTCGCGGCGCATCGTCGGAGCGCTGCATCGCTTGCCACACGGTTGCCGATATCGGTCGTCGGACGACGAAGGGCTCGCCGGTCAGCGGCTTCCCGCTACGGCCGCCCTTCCACCAGGAGCTCGCGTCGCAAGATTGCATGGCCTGCCACACCGATCACCCGCGGCCCAGGCTCACCCGCAATATCGAGCGCGCCTTCGACCACGCGCGTCTGAAACCCGACACCAGGTTGCACTGTGCCACCTGCCATCGCGCGCCGGCCAACGACCTGCACCGTGGGGCCGATCCACCCTGCGCCCAATGCCACAACACCCGCGCCTGGACGCCCGCCACCTTCGATCACGGCCGCTACTTCAGCTTGGCGCCACCCCACGACACAACATGTTCGACCTGCCACGTCGGCGGCAACTACCGAGCCTACAACTGCTACGGCTGCCACGAACACCAGAAGGGTCGGACAGAGGCCCAACACCGCGAGGAAGGCGTCCGCGATATCGAAAACTGCGTCCGGTGCCATCGCAGCGCCGACGGAGAGGGCAGGGAAAACGGTCGCGAGTCCGGCGGCGAGCGCGAGAGAGGTGCGGAATAGACGTGACAGGATCGATCACCGAAGGCGTGGGTGGCGCTACGTCGAGCGACAGGCGCTGGTCCGGGGCTCCGAGCCGGCATGATCCTTATCAAGGACCTGGCCGGCGATACGGCGAACACTTGCCGACCGAGCCTCGCCTTGCGTCCAGGCTCGGTGCTTCGCCCAGGAGGCGACCGCTTACCTGAGCAACGCAAACCGACGCGGCGGCGCCCGCGAGATCGCCGAGGAGTATGCCGTGAAGGGCTTTGTCGAGGACATCGAAGACCTGACCATCGAGAACGCCGCCTTCCGGCGCGTGGCCTACACCGGCAAGCACCTGCAACTGGTGTTGATGGCGCTGAAGGCCGGCGAGGAGATCGGCGCCGAGACCCACCTGGGTCATGACCAGTTCTTCCGGGTGGAGAAGGGCAAGGGCGAGGTCTGGATCGATGGTGAACGCACCAAGATCAAGCGCGACGATGCGATCGTCGTGCCAGCCGGAGCCAGCCACAATATCGTCAACACCGGCTCGAAGTCGCTGAAGCTCTACACGCTCTATGCCCCGCCGCAGCATCGTGACGGTGTGGTGTGCGCGACCAAGGCGGACGCCGCGGCCACCGAAGAGCATTTCGACGGCAAGACCACGGAATCGCCGGCGACCGCGAAGTCGAAAAGTCGCCAGGGAATCCATGACAAGCCCGCCGGCTGATCCGGTTCTGGCTCGGATCGCGGACCTCCGCCCGACCCAGATCACCGTCGGATTTCGCGAAGTCGCGCAAAAACGCCTGCGCCTGCGGGCCTGGATCCGGAGGGCCGGAGAAGGGCGTGCGCCGAAATTGGTGGCGCCCGTGGTTCTGGCTCCGGAAGGCGCGCTCTATCTCGTCGACCGCCACCACCTGGCGCGCGCGATGAAGGAGGAGGGCGTGGAGCAGGTGCAGGTTCGGCACGTTGCCGATTTCAGGGCGCTCGATTCGGCGCATTTCTGGCCCGCTCTGGAGGCGCGAGGCTGGTGTCGTCCCTATGACGCGGAGGGCTGTCGCCGGCCGTTCAGCGACATCCCGCCCACGCTTGACGCGCTACGCGACGATCCCTTCCGAAGTCTGGCCAGCGCCTTGCGCAGAGCCGGTGGCTTCACGAAGCGAGCCGCGCCGTTCAGCGAATTTGCCTGGGCGGATTTCCTGCGCCAGGGGATACCCAGCGACACTGTCTCGATTGACTTCGACGGTGCGCTTGCTCGGGCCATGGTCCTCGCGGGCACGCCGGCGGCGCAGCATTTGCCGGGCTGGCGGGTCGACACCGATGCCGGTCCGCGCGCCAGCGTCGCAATCGTATCGCCTCATGTCGGCCAGTGAACTGACACCCTGGTTCAGCAGACCAGAATGGCCGCTGCTGGTTGCTCTGGCGATCGGTCTGCTGATCGGACTCGAGCGAGAGCGTCGCAAGGGCGAGGGTGACACCCGGTCGGCCGCCGGATTGCGCACCTTTGGCTTGGTCGGGCTGCTGGGCGGGGTCGCGACCCTGATCGGCGATCCGGGCATTGTCTTGCTGGCCGGCGGCTTCGTCGCGCTTGCGGCGCTCGCAGCCTATTGGCTCGGAGACCGCCGGGATCCCGGACTCACCGGCGAAATGGCGCTGGTCGTGACGTACGCGCTTGGGGTTCTGGCGCAGACCCGGCCTGCGCTCGCGCTTGAAGCCGGCGTCGTTGTGGCGGCCCTGCTCGCGTTTCGGGTTCAACTCCACCGGTTTGTCCGCGATCGGATCACCGACCAGGAGCTGCTGGACGCCCTGACCTTCGCGATCGCCGCCGTGGTCATTCTGCCGCTGCTGCCCAATCGCCCGATCGATCCGTTCGGCTTGCTCAATCCCTTCACCCTCTGGCGCCTGGCCGTGGTCGCCATGGCGCTCAGCTTCCTGGGCTACGTGGCCCAGCGGGTGCTGGGCGAGCGGTACGGGCTGCTGGCCGCGGGACTAGCTGCCGGCCTGGTCTCCAGCACGGCCGCGGTCGCCGCCATGGGCGCGCGCGCCAAGGGCCAACCCGACGTGGCCGCAGCCAGCGCAGCGGGCGCGATCGCCGCCATGATCGGCAGCCTTGGCTATCTTGTGGCGATCATCGGCGCCGTCAGTCCGCCTCTGATCGTCGCCCTGGCGCTCCCCTTAGGGTTCGCCGCGCTCCTGATGTTCGTCTATGCTATCTGGCTTGTGCGCCGCACACCGAAGACCACAGACGGTGAGACGGTCGGTCGCGCCTTCAATGGCGCGGCGGTTCTGCTGTTCGTCGCCCTGGTGGGCGCCTTCAGCCTTGTCTCCGAGCTTCTCATTCGCTGGCTGGGCGCGCCAGGCGCCCTGATCGGGTCGACATTGATGGGCCTCGCTGACGCGCATGCGGCCTCGGTCTCCATGGCCACGCTTTTGGCGGGCGGGCGGATGACCGTCGCCGCCGCGGCGATCGGGGTTGTCCTGACCCTCACCACCAACATGGCGGTCAAGGCTCCGACGGCCTTCGTGACCGGAGGCCGCGCCTACGGCCGCCAGGTGTCCATCGGCGTCCTGCTGCTGGTCGCCGGGCTCTGGATTGGGGGCGTCGTCACCGTCATGGCCGGTGAGATTGGCGTCCGCTCGATGGGGAGGCAACTGTGATCCGCGACAAGGGCGTCGGCCCGCCGAAGCCGACCGGCACGCGGGCGGACCAGGGGGGCCGCATCGCGTTCCATGCAACACGCCGCACCCGTATGTGCAGGTTGCGCCGTTCGGCCAAGGCGCAGCTACCATGAACCGCCGCTCGCGCGCCTCAGCCTCCGGCGACCGCCGATCCCGACCGTCAGGCAGCACGCATCTGGATGGCCCCATACAGGTGCGGATCAAAAACATCGGCCAGATTTTTCACACCCTCGACCCCCTGCCGTTTCGCGAGCGGGACCTTGATGCGGACGTCGAAGAATACATCGTCGGCTGGGCAGGCGAGATCGCCACGCAGCATGAGATTTCGATCATCGTCCATATGCCGGCCGGCGAAGTGCAGCGGAGCGAGGCGCGGCACATTGAAGAGGCGATCCGTAACTACTTCGCCTATCGATCAGAGGTCCTGGGCTGGGATCTGCGTGATCTCTTCCGGTCAGGCCGAGCGTCACTGGCCATCGGTCTGTCGGTCCTGGCGGCCTGCATTGTCCTGGGAAAGGGCGCCGGCAGCCTTCTAGGGACGGGGTACCTGGGACGCTTCTTTGACGAGGGTCTGATCATCCTGGGATGGGTGGCCAACTGGCGACCGGTAGAGATCTTCCTCTATGATTGGTGGCCGATCGCTCGACGGCGACGGCTCTATCGCCGCCTTGCGGTCGCCCAGATCAAGCTCGAACCCGAGCCCGCGCAGGCCGGGCCGACGGGAGGATCAGGCCTTGCAGTGTTACGGTGACAGTGCATTCAATTGAGCTCGCTAGGCAGTCGGGTGCGATTGTAGACCTGCTCTGTAGTCGGATCTGGATACGTCGATACGATACCCATTGGCCCTGGGATCAGGTCACGCCTCGGGCCCGGCGCAGCCGGGGACCACGTCGACCTTGCCCGGACGGAGAACCTGTCACCAACGTCCCGGTCCCGCCACGGCCACCCGCCTGAAAAACCTTGCCTCAGGCCGATGTGAATGTTAAGAACAAACCACGAACAATTCCACGCTCTTTCTCAAGTGAATTCAAACCCCCTCGCGCGCTCGCGCGGAGCTTGTCCCATGTCTTGATGATTGCGACCTGCCCGAAAGCGTCTTCCAGCGCCGCCAGCCGCGCCGCCTGGTCCTCGAAAGGCGGGGACAGGAGCACTATTCCCCGAGGCAGAGTTCGCCTGATGTCCCGCCTACGGCGTCCCCTTCGCCTCGCCCTTGCCCCCCGCCGCCTCCGCCTGCCGCGCGGCGCTCAGCACTGACGGCAGGGAATAGTTCCCCTCGTGGCAGGCGTACTCGTACATCCGCCCCGCCGGGCGGAAGGTGATCTCCGCCCGCCACGGCCGGGTGTAGAGCGTCGTGTCCTCCACATAGATCCGGTAGGTGATCTCGGCCGGCCCCGTGCGGGTGAACTCCTCCACCACCCGGCCGCGATCGGAAAGGTTCATCCCGGCCACCCGCGTCACGCCCGGCCGTCGGCCCGTGGTCTCCACCACCAGGGTCTTGCCGCGCCAGCGGCCCAGCGACACGCCCATCCAGTCGCGCGGCGCCCAGGCCGGCGGCGGCGGCCCCATCAGGATCACGCGGGCGTCGTGGTTCTTTTCCGAGACGATGACGATGTCGCCGGGGGTCTGGACGATCTGGATCAGGTTGGTGTCGGGCGAGTTCAGGATCGGCGCCCCGGCCCCGCGGGCGGTCAGGCAGCGCTCTTCGGTGTCGCGGTCCTCGACGTTGTCGTACTTTTCGACACGTTCCTTGCCGATCCCGAGCCGCGCCTTGGCCTCCTGGGTGAACGGGACCTTGCCGTCGGCCGGGTCGGTGATCCACGAGGTGCGGATCTCGCCGCGGATGCGCGCCAGCCCCGGGCCCTTGTCGTTGAACTCCGAGGCCGCCTGGCCCAGCGCGTCGTCCTTGTCGACGATCATCCCGTTCAGCGCACGGCGTGGCGCCTCATAGGCCTCGGCCTCGGCCGGCGTGGCGACCAGGGCCTTGAAATCCTTCGGCCGCTGCAGGTCGGTGTACCAGGCGTTGGTCCAGGTGCCGGTCAGGTCGGCAGGGGGCGGGGCAGGGGATGTCCGAGGCGCCCCCGCTGCGCTGGCCCCCGCTGCGCTGGACTCCGCCGCAACGGCCGCCAACGCCACGCACCCCGCGATCATCCCCGCTCTGCCCACCGCCAACCTCCGCTCGAAAGGCGGGGACAGGATATCCAGGCCCCAGGCCCTCACTTCCGCACCATCCGCGCCACGCCGTCGGCGCGAAGTCTGCGCCAGTTTTCCCTGCCTCGCCTCACGCCCCAACCGGCGGCCACGCTCGCGCGGTATGCACCAGCGCCAGCAACCAGACGGTCTCGCCCTCCACCTCGTAGATCAGACGATAGCTGCGGTGCGGAATCAACTCGCGCGTCCCCGGCGCGGCGCTGGGACGGCCACGCAGGGGCATATCCGCGAGGCTGGCTGCGGCATCGCTGAAGCGTTGGTCCATGCGAGCCGCGGCGGCGGGGTCGTCGGCGGCGATGTAGGTCCAGATATCGTCCCGGTCGCGTCGGGCCCGCGGCATCCAGACGACCCTCACGCCGGCCGCGTCGCCTTGGCGCGCCGCGCGGCGAATTCGGCCTCGACAACCTCGTCGGGCACGCCGTCGCCCGCCGCCCTCTCGGCGCGGGCGGCCTCAACCTTGCGCCGCACGAAGGCGTCGTAGTCGCGCGCCTCATCCTGACGCTGCACGAACTCCCGCATCAGTTCGCGCACCACCTGGGACGCCGGCCGGTGCGCCGCGTCGGCCGCCGCCATGAAGGCGTCCCGCAATTCGGGCTCAAGCTTCATCGTGAAAGCTGCATCCTTCGGCATGACGGGTCTCGCAGGGTTGAGGTGCAGACAACATATATATGATCTCAGTATGACGCGCCACTGAGCCTCACGCCACCAACCGCCCCACCACCCCCTCGATCCACGCCGCCAGGTCCGCCACCACCTCCGCCCGGTTGGTCTCGTTCAGCATCTCGTGCCGGCCGCCGGGGTAGACCTTGAGCGTCACGTCCAGGCCCGCCGCGCGGTAGGCGTCCACCAGGGGCGTGAGGCGTTCCAGATTCTGGTTGATCGGGTCCTCGTCGCCCACGAACACATAGACCGGCAGGCCCCGCGTCACGCCGGCCAGGGCCTCCGGCGTCAGCGCCCGCTCGCGCAGGGCGGCGAAACTGGCGGCGCTGGCCTTGGTGAATTGGATGCCGCAGAACGGGTCGGCGATGTAGCGGTCGACTTCAGCGGCGTCGCGGCTCAGCCAGTCGTAGTCGGTGCGCGGGTTGGCGTAGACGCTATTGGGTCCGCCCGCCATCCGGGGCCCCGGACCGGCGGTGCCCGACAGCACCAGGGCGTCGATCAGCTGTGAATGCTCTAGCAGCCAGGCCTGGGCGAACATGGCGCCCATCGAATGCCCCATCAGGATCAGCGGCAGGCCGGGGGTCTCCGCCCGCGCCCGCCTGGCCAGCACGGCCATGTCGTCCACCGCCGCCGCAGCTCCGCCCGGACCGAAGTCGCCCAGGTGGCTCATGCCGCCGGTCTGGCCGTGGCCGCGATGGTCGGCCGCGTAGATCACCACGCCGGCCCGGACCAGCGGCGCCAGCGCCTCGCGGTAGCGCCCGGCGTGCTCGCCCGCCCCATGCGCCAGTTGCAGCACCGCCCGGGGCGTGGCCCCGGCGCTCCGCCAGACGAACCCTGCCAGGCCCGTGCCGTCGGCGCCCTCGTACCGGAACCGCGTTTCCTCCACCGCCGTCGCCGCTGCGTCCAAACCTCGATCTCCCGTGCTGCGATGCCTCGGGGCCAGGATCGCACGCCCTCGGCCTGTCCCGATACCCCGTCCCGGAACACCCGCTGCCTGGCCGCCCCGAGACCGGCTGAGGCCCATATTCAATCCGCTCATCCCGGCGAAGGCCGGGGGCCAGATCTCAAGACGGGCATGCGGGTTGGAGGCGCTCAGCGCCCACAGACCCCACTTTCAAGCTATCCCATCTGGGTCCAGGCCTTCGCCGGGATCAGCGGACATTGCTGCAGCGTTAGGCCGGTCCTGCCACCAGCTGCACCGGATCCAGCACCGTCCCCGGCGGGTAGTGATCCCCCAGGATGAACATCCCATCGAGCGTGATCGTCGCCGGCAGGGTCACCGACCCGTCCGGCCCCGCCGCCATGCCCGCCAGGTCCAGCTTGGCGAACGTCACCCGCCTTGTGCGGGCGGCGCTGTCGGCCACGGTGAGGGCAGGGCCCTCGGCGCCCACCTCGATCCCCGGATCGAACAGCGCCACCGAAAGCATGCCGCCATGCGCCTGAAACCTGACCTCGCCCACGAACCGGCCGGTCCCGCCCAGCGCGCCGCCGTCTACGTCCAGGTCGCTGTCGGGCGCCGCCGGGAACGCGATCTCGCCGCCCTCCGTCTGCGTCGCCCCAGCCGACACCGTGATCGTCCCGCCGCTCATCTCCACATAGTTGCGGAAGCTCTGCTTCACGCCCCAGATCAAGGTCGTCATCCGTCCGGCTCTCCTGCGCGCGCCCCCACGATAGCCACGTCCGCCCGGCGCGGGAAAGGCGCGGCAGGCCCCGCGTCGTGCTCGCGACCACGGACCGGCGCCCCGGCGTGGCGCCCGCGCCGCGCCTAAAGCCGCCCGATCGCCGCCCGCAGCTTGGCCCCCACCTCGGCCGCCGCCGTCTTCAGCGTCGGGTTGTCGATGGCCGCCATCGAGGCCACCGGGTCGATGGCCGCCACCTCCGTGCGGCCGCCGCCCACGTCCTGCACCACCACATTGCAGGGCAGCATGGTTCCCACCTTGTCCTCCAGCATGAGGGCCGCGTGCGCCAGCGCCGGGTTGCAGGCGCCCAGGATCAGGTAGGGGCGGAAGGCCAGGCCCAGCTTGGCTTGCATCGTCTTCTGCACGTCGATCTCAGTGATCACCCCGAAGCCCTCCTGCGCCAGGGCCTCGCGAGTGGCGGCGACGGTGGCCTCGAACGGCTGGTTGAGGGTGGTGGCGACGTAATAGCTCATGGCGGTCTCCTTCTTGCGGCGCAGACTGGGCCGGATCGCCGGGGCCGCATTGACCTCGCGCACACTGGGCACCGCGCGGGGCGGGGCGGCTCAGCCCACCCAGGCGCCGCCGTTGGCGTGGATCACCTGGCCCTGCACGAAGGCCGCCGCCGGGCTGAGCAGGAAGTCCACCACCGCGGCATAGTCCGCGCCCTCGGTCAGCCGCCCCGACGGGTTGGCCCGGGCGCCGCGCTCCAGCACCCGCTCGGCTGCCGCCTCGCTGCCGGCCATCCGCGCCACCGAGGTGGTCGCCACCAGCCCGGGCGCCACGGCGTTGATGGTCACCCCGCGCGGCGCCAGCTCGGGGACCAGGTAGCGGATGAGGCTCTCCGCCAGCGCCTTGCCGCAGCCCAGCGCGCCGTAGTTGGCCAGGGTCGAGCGCGCGCCGGCGCTGGAGATGAACACGATGCCGCTGCCCCGCGCCAGCTGCGGCAAGGCCTGCTGCACCAGGTAGAGCAGGGACAGGCCGTTGGTCTGGATCGCCTGGGTGAAGATCCCGAGGTCGGCCTCCAGCAGGGCGGTGGGATAGATCATCGCGGCGCTGTGGACGATGTGCAGCGGCCCGGGCGCCAGGCCCGCGCAGGCCTCCACCAGGGTGGCGGCGCCCTCGACGTCGCCCACGTCGGCCCGCACCGCCGAGACCTGCGCGCCCAGGGCGGCCAGCCGGGTCACCGCCTGGCCCGCCGCCGCCGCGTCGCTGTGATAGCCCAGCACCATGGGTTCGCCCCGACCCGCCAGCTGTTCGGCGATCGCCAGCCCGATGCCCTTGGTCCCGCCGGTGATGAGGATGGTCATGGCGAAGGTCTCCGATGGTCTGTCGTGGCGAAGCCGCCAACTCGCTGGCCCCGTGAGACCACAAACACCCGGGCGCTGGCGAGCCTTTCGGTTCATCCACGGTTCAGCCGCCACCCGGCACCTTCCCCTGACCGACGGCCGCCGCGCTTTCTCCCGTCCCTCGAAGTGGCGACCGTCGGACCTATCCATCGACACGCAGGCGGCGCGTCATCCAGTCGGGTGGCGCGCCGTTTGCGTCCGGGCTGTCGCGTCAGCGCGGCCATGGCTATTGGCCCCGCGAGCGCGCATATGAAACCCGTACGCCGTCGGAGACGTGCCGCCAGCCAAGCGGTCGATCAGTTCCCGGCTCGGCGTCCCTCGAGCCTGCCCCATGCCCATGCTGTTCTGCATCATCGCCGCCAACCGGCCGGCGCGACGCACATGACCGCCGAGCGTCCACCGGCCGACCTTGCCCGCGAGAACACCTACCTCAAGCAGCGCCTGGCCCAGGCCGAGATCGACATCTCCGACCTGAACGCCGAGCTGGGACGGTTGCGCGAGGCGAGCGAGCGGCTGGCCGGCCGCAGAGCCGCCCGCGCGCCAAACCCTCTCGGATCTGGCCAGTAGCCGCCGAACCATTTCGCCCTCCGACCGACGAAAGAGCTCTCCATGGCCCACTTCCCGAGTAATCCGCCTCAGCCACCCCGGCGCGACGTTAACGATCCGCGCTCCACCGGGCGGTCGGCGCCCGCGGTTCCGCGCTCGACCCTTAACGACAGCCGCAGCACACGCCGGCGCCGCGGCTGAGGCGTGGGCCTTTTCCCCTGGCAGAACGGCCTCGGCCCGACGAAGGCCGAGGTCCGCGCGGAAGTCTGGAACCTCGGCGTCCGCCACCGCGGTGAGGCGCTGGCGGGCGCAAAGCAGGAACTGGGCGAACCGGATCTTCCGCCAGGTCGCGCGGCCCTGCTGAAAGCCTGCGTGCGGAGTCTGCGCAGCTAGGGCTGGATCTCAGTGGGCTTTCCGCGGAACCAGGTGCAAGGCCCCGGCGATGACGCCGCCCACCACCAGCCCGACCACCGCCGAGCCGGCCGCGAACGTGGCCCAGGCCGTCAGCGGCCCGACCAACGGCGCCTGGCCCGCCCAATGCGAGGCGGCCTCCAGCCAGTCGGGCAGGGGCGTGAGGTGGAAGTGCTCAAGGCCGTGGACCAGGATGCCGCCACCGACCCACAGCATGGCCGCCGTCCCCACCTGGGTCAGCAGGTCCATCACCACCGGCATGCCGCGCACCAGCGCCGCGCCCACCGCCTTCGCGGCCCGTGAGTCGCGCCGGGCCAGATGTAGGCCGATGTCGTCCATCTTCACGATCAGCCCGACCACGCCGTAGACGCCGACGGTCAGGGCCACGCTGACCACGGCCAGGGCCGCGGCCTGCATCAGCAGCGGCTGGTCCGACACCTCGCCCAGCGAGATGGCCATGATCTCGGCCGACAGGATCAGGTCGGTGCGCACCGCGCCGGCGATCTTCTGCGTCTCCAACTCGGCCGAACTCAGGGCCAGCTCTTCCACGACGTCGCCGGTGTCTTCGCCGTGCAGCGCCTCAAGAATCTTCTCGGTAGCCTCAAAGGCCAGGTAGCCGCCGCCGAGCATCAGCACCGGCGTGATCGCCCAGGGCGCGAAGGCGCTGAGCCCCAGGGCGCCCGGAAGCAGGATCAGGAACTTGTTGCGCAGTGAGCCCAGCGCGATCTTGAAGACGATCGGCAGCTCGCGTTCCGGCGTGAAGCCCATCGCGTAGCCGGGCGTGACAGCGGTGTCGTCCACCACCACGCCGGCGGCCTTCACCCCGGCCTTGCTGGCGGCGCCCGCCACGTCGTCAAGGGACGCGGCCGCCAGCTTGGCGATGCCGGCCACATCGTCCAGCAAGGCGACCAGTCCGGAGGACATTTGTGGCGGTTCCGTCTGCGGCGGCCAAGCGAGGCCTTCGGCCACTGCCTAGGGCCTGTGCCGGCGCCGGTAAAGGGAACTGGGCGCCGTCCTGTCGCGCGCCCGGGATTGGCGAAAGCCTTGCCGTGTGAGCCGGTCTTCGCCGACCTACGGCCAAGCTGCGCCCGAAAACGGCCCCTTTCGCCCCTGATTCAAGGCGGCAGTAGGCGCGTACGGGGTGGGGCTCCAACGCAACGAAGGAGCTTAAATGATCCAGCTTGGATCCAGAGCAGTGATCGCGGGAGCGATGATGCTGAGCGTCGCCGGCCTCGGCGGCTGCGCCACCAAAGGGTTTGTTCGCGAGCAGGCGGCGGTCGTCGGCTCCCGAGTGGACACGGTCAATTCGCGGGTCGACACCACCGACACCCACCTGATCGCCGTCGAGGGCACCGCCAAGGATGCCCTCGATCGCGCCATCGCCGCCGGCAAGCTGGCCGAGGGCAAGTTCCTCTATTCGGAGGTTCTGTCCGACGACAGCATGAAGTTCAGCCTGGCCAAGGCCGACCTGTCTCCCGAAGCCCAGGCCCGGCTCGACTCGCTGGCCGATAAGCTGAAGAGCGAGAACCGGAACGTCTATGTGGAGGTCCAGGGCCACACGGACGCCACCGGCGCCAAGGACCTGAACTACCGGCTGGGCGAACAGCGGGCCGAGACCGTACGTCGCTACCTGAACCAGCACGGCGTACCGCTGAACCGGATAAGCACGATCTCGTACGGTCCCGACGCGCCGGTCGCACCGAACAAGGACAAGGTCGGTCGCCAGGCCAACCGGCGGGTGGTGCTGATCGTCCTGTCGTAGCCGATGTTCCGGGCTGGGCGCGGAAGGGTCGACGGCCGGCATGCGCTTGTCGCCGCTGGGTGCACCCTGGGCCACGTGGCGGTTCTGGCGCTGCTGGTCGGCGCCCAGCCAGACCCGCCGCCGGTGGTCGATCCGCCGCCGATGGTGGTGCAGCTGGTCGATCCGATCCCACCACCTCCACCGTCGCCGGCGCCTGCGGAAGCGCGCAAGCCGGACATGCCCAAGGCCAAGCCGGCGCCCCCCAAGCGCGCCGTCATCGTCGCGCGTCCGCCAAAAATGGCGCCGCCCCGCAGCGTTGTCCCGGTCCCGGCCGCCAGGATCGCTGTGCTGGAGGCGCCGATCGAGGTCAGCGACGCCGAACTGGCCGGCGCCGGCAATGCGGAGTCCGGTCAGGCCGGTGGCGCCGGTGGAGCGGGCGGCGCATGCAACATGACGCGGCGGCTGCAGACGGCGTTGCGCAAGGACCCCCAGGTCCGCGCCGCCGTCGCCGAGGCGCACCGCGGTCGCGCACTGATGGTCTGGAACGGCGCGTGGGTGCGCCATCCGGGCCAGGAGGGCGCGGGCCTGGCGGCGGTGCGCGAGGCGATCCAGTGGGAGGTGGCCTTCGCACCGGAAACCTGCCGTAAGACCCCGGTGCGCGGACTGGTCGTGCTGTCGCTGAACGATGGCCCGGGCGCGGCCCGGCTGGCCGTGGGCTCCGGCGAGTGGCGCTGGTCGGACATGCTGTTTTCGGGCCGTGCGCGGCGCTAGGGGACGCTACGTCACCCTTGCCTCCGCCCGTCACCCAGGTTCAGTTCACAGCCTAGGCGGCGGGCGAGCGGAGAGACGAGATGAACGCGATCACCGAACAGCTGGACTTCGACCCCGACGCCCTTCGCGAGAAGTACCGCGCGGAGCGCGACCGTCGCCTGCGCTCCGACGCCAACGACCAGTATGTCGAGATGTCGGGCGCCGACTTCGCCCACTACATCGACGACCCCTATGTGGAGCCCGGCTTCACCCGCGACCCGGTCAAGGCCGACGTCGAGGCGGTGATCATCGGCGGTGGCTTTGGCGGGCTGATCGCCGGTGCGCGGCTGCGAGAGGCCGGCGTCACCGATATCCGCATCATCGAGAAGGGCGGCGACTTCGGCGGCACTTGGTACTGGAACCGCTATCCCGGCGCCCAGTGCGATATCGAGAGCTACATCTACCTGCCGCTGCTGGAGGAGACAGGCTACATCCCCAAGGAGAAATACAGCTTTGCCAAGGAGATTCGCGAGCACGCTCGGCGGATCGGCGAGCATTACGGGCTCTACGACCAGGCCCTGTTTCAGACCGAGATCGCCGAGGTGCGCTGGCAGGAAGCGACCAGCCGCTGGCGCATCACCACCAACCGCGGTGACGAGCTCAACGCGCGCCATGTGGTAATGTCGTCCGGTCCGCTAAACCGGCCCAAGCTGCCCGGCATCCCCGGAATCGAGACCTTCAAGGGCCACAGCTTTCACACCAGCCGCTGGGACTACGCCTACACCGGCGGTTCCTCGGAGGGCGACCTCACCAAGCTCGGCGACAAGCGGGTCGCGATCATCGGCACCGGCGCCACCGCCATCCAGTGCGTCCCGCATCTGGGACGGCACGTCAAGCAGCTCTACGTCTTCCAACGTACGCCTTCGTCGGTGGATGTGCGGGGCAACAAGCCCACCGATCCGGAATGGGCGAAGTCGCTGGCGCCCGGCTGGCAGAAGCGGCGGATGGAGAACTTCAACACCCTGGTCGCCGGCGGCCACCAGGACGAGGATCTGGTCTCTGACGGCTGGACCGACATCATCCGTAACCTTGGCGCCGGGGTCGCGGCCCGCGCGGCGACGGGCGGCATGGACGCCCAGGAGTTGGGTCGGATGATGGAGATCTCCGACTTCAAGAAGATGAACCAGGTCCGCGCCCGGGTGGACACCACGGTGAGTGACGCCGCCACGGCGGCGAAGCTGAAGCCCTGGTATCGCCAGTTCTGCAAGCGGCCGACCTTCAACGACGACTACCTGCCTACCTTCAATCGGCCCAACGTCGCCCTCGTGGACACCCTCGGCCGTGGCGTGGATCGCGTGACCGAGACCGGCCTGATCTTTGATGGCGTCGAGTACGAGGTCGACTGCATCATCTTCGCCACCGGCTTCGAGGTGGGCACCGCCTACACCCGCCGCGCGGGGTTCGAGGTGATCGGCCGCGACGGTCGCACGCTGACCGACCACTGGGCGGATGGCATGAAGACCCTGCATGGCTTCTACAGCCACGGGTTCCCCAACTGCTTCCACCTGGGCATCACCCAGAACACCCTGACCCCCAACTTCCCGCACATGCTGGACGAGCAGGCCGGCCACGTCGCCCAGGTGGTAAAGGCCGCCGCCGAGCGTCAGGCGGCCGTCATTGAAGTCACGGCGGACGGAGAAGCCGGCTGGCAGCATGCGATCCGCGACAGCGCGCTGAACAACCTGCAGTTTCGCATGGACTGCACCCCGGGCTACTACAACGGCGAGGGCAAGGCGGGGCAGGGGCAGGGCCTGTTCGACGGCCTCTATGGCCCCGGCTCGGACGCCTTCTTCGCCCTGGCGCGAGCTTGGCGAGAGACGGGTGAGTTGGAGGGGCTGGATGTTAGACCCGCCTAGGGCGTTCGACGGTTCACTTGAACCGCCGATCGCTCAAGACTCTTGCCTAAAGATAGACCCTTCGTCGCACTGAGCCTGAACCAACTTCGGCGACGACTGGTCTAATGTTTGTGGCCGCCGCTGCGACCGCACATTCGGTGGACGGCGCCTTCCATCCACATGATCTGCACGCCAGGGTTCCAGGTGAGCGTGCGCACGCCGTCGCTCCAGGTGATGCGCGCGGCGCCCCCGTCCCAGGGCTGCAGCGGCAGGGCATGAGGGCCGTCGCCAGTATCGACGATGGCGATCAGACTGGCGTCGCGGGTGGCGAAGTGGGCCACCAGGCCGCTGCCATCCTGGCAGCTGAAGGCCGACTGCGGCGGCGGCGGCAGGTTGTCCGGCGCTGCAGGCGCCAGTGCGGTCCGCGACGCGCCGGGCGTTGCCGCCACAAGGGCCGCGAGGATCAGTCCGGCAGAACTCATATGTCTCAGGCCCCCAAGCCGCTCAGACGCTGGTGAACCGCGGCGCCCGCTTCTCGACGAAGTGCGCCACGCCCTCCTTGAAGTCGGAGGTCTTGAGACTGTCGGCCATCTCGCGGTCCGCGTCGACCATGGCGTCACCCAGGCTCTGCAGCAGGCCATCCCAAAGCTGCTTCTTCATCACCCGCATGGAGCGCGGCGACACCTTTTCCGCCAGTTCGCGGGCGTAGGCGCGGGTCTCGGCCATCAGCTGGTCAGCGGGCACGACCCTGTCCGCCAGGCCGATTCGGTAGGCTTCGTCGGCGCCGACCCGGCGTGAGGACAGCAGCAGGTCCAGGGCGCGGGAGTGGCCGGTGAGCCGGGTCAGCATCCAGCTGGTCCCATGCTCGGCGATCAGGCCGCGCCGGGAGAAAGCGGTAACGAAGGCGGCGGTGTCGGCGGCGAAGCGCAGGTCGCAGAACAGGATCAGCGCCAGGCCCATGCCGGCGGCCGGCCCGTTCACCGCCGCGATGATCGGCTTGCCCACCGTCGGTAACCAGGTCTGCGGGTGCTGATAGTCGGCTGTCGCGGCCGGATCCAAGGGCGTAAACGCCCGCGTCTCGGTCCCCCCGGCCGCGCTGATGCTCGTGAGGTCGTTCATATCCGCTCCAGCGCAGAATCCACGCCCGGCGCCGGTGAGGATGATGACGCGGACCTCGGGATTGGCTTCAGCGGCCTCCATCGCCGTGCGGAGTTCGGTGGCCATCACCCCGGTCCAAGCGTTCAGGCGCTCCGGCCGGTTCAGGGTGATCGTGGCGATCCCCTCGCTGACGTCGAACAGAACCTGGTTCATGGCTGCGCCTCCTCCGCCCCGCCTCCCTGGGCGGTTCACCTGTGAACCATCCCACGAATAGGGGTCAGCTCGCCAGCAGCCTTGGTTGAGACGACGACGATGAGGTATCCTTACGGCATGACCGATCAGCCGCTGCCGTCCATCTTCGAACTCACCCCGCTGAACGACGCCTATCGCGCCGATCCGCACGTGATCCTGGATGACCTGCGAGCCCGTTGCCCGGCCCACAAGGACGCGGTGTCCGGCAGTGTCCTGCTCTCGCGCTACGCCGACGTTCGCGCGACGGTGAACGACCTCGGCCTCTGGCGCGACCCGATCCGGGCGGAGGAGGGCGCGCTGTTGCAACGCGGTCTGGTGCAAGGCGTTGATCCCAGCCTGCCGCGCAGCAGCACCACCTCGATCCTGATGCTTGACGACCCGGACCACGCCCGCGTCCGCCAGCCGCTGGCCCAGGCGCTCTACGCCCGCGTGGCGCGCTGCCGGGCGCAGGTGATCGATATCGTGGACGCCGCGCTGGACGGCCTGGAAGTCGGGGCCCGCTTCGACCTGATGGACCGCTTCTGCGTGCCGATCCCGATCGATGTCATCGCCTCAATCCTTGGCGTCGACCACGACCGGCTGGTCGAGTTCCGCCAATGGTCGGAGGACGTGATCCAGAGCCTGAACCCGTTCCGAGGCGAGGCCGAGACGGCCGCGATGACGAGTTCCGGCGAGGCGCTGAATGCCTATTTCACAGCCCAACTGGCCGAGCGCCGGATCAACCCGCGCGACGACTTGCTGACCGACATGGTGCGGCTGCAGGCCGAGGGTGCTGACCTCTCCGAGGACGAGCTGCGCATCAACCTCACGGCCCTGCTGGTCGGTGGCAACCTGACCACCACCGACTTGATCGGCAACGGCGTACGCCTGTTGCTGACCCATCCCGAGGAACTGGCCAAGCTGCGCGCCGAGCCCGGCCTGGTGAACGCGGTGGTCGAGGAGGTGCTGCGCTACGAGCCGCCGGTCGATATCACCGGCCGCCTGGCGTCGGGCCCGATGGAGGTGGCCGGCTGTCCGCTGACCGCCGGTCAGTCGCTGATGCTGATGCTGCGCGCCGCCAACCGCGACCCGGCGGTGTTCGAAGACCCGCACCGCTTCGATGTCAGCCGGGCGAAGAAGCCGCACGTGGCATTTGGCGGCGGCGCACACATTTGCATCGGCGCGCCGCTGGCCCGTCTTGAGGCGCAGGTGGCGCTGGTTCGCCTGTTCGACCGGTTCCCGACCCTGCACCTGGCCGAGCCTGAGGCTGAGCCGCAGTGGCGGCGCCTGCCGTTCTTCCGCGGGCTGGAGCGGCTGGACGTTTCCGCATAGTGATTTGACCCTGCTGCCAGGGATGGTGTTGGGGAGTCTAGATGCTCGGCGTCGCGCGGGTCTCAGCCTCCGCGCGCGTCCGGCCCTGAATGCTGCGCAGATAGCGGACGATTGCTACGACCTCGCGCGGTTCGAAACGGAATTCCGGCATCGCCGGATGTTGGGTGAGGATGCCGGTGGCCAGGCCTTCGCCCAGGTTCTCGACATCCATGCGTTGGTTCAGGTTGCGGAACGGCGGCGCCTGGGGGTTGGCGCTGACGTCCGTCGCGCCGATCGCGTGGCACATGCCGCAGTTGCGAAGCACCAAGGCCCGGCCCAGCCGCAGGGACTCCGCGGCGCTCGGTTCTGGGGGTGCAGCGTAGGCGCACGACGGCGCGACCGCCATCAGCGCCGCGGCGGCGGCGGCGCAGGCGCGTAGGGATTGTCTTAGGGTCGCAGCCATATTCGAGACTCCATGCCTGGACGGGCGTCCCGATGCTGAGCCATTGCCGATCGGTCGCCTTGATGTCCATCAAAGGGCGAGCAGCGAGCAGCGAGCAGCGTGCGGCTCACGGCTGGACGTCGGCGGGGAGGGTCGAGAAATCGCAGAAGTAGCCCACGGCGCGTTCGGAACCGGGGGAATGTCCGCAGGTGTCAGCGCGGCCGATCGGAGCCTGGCCCGAATTGGCAAACTGTGCGCCGGTGTCGCAGTCCAGCGCCAGTCTCGACCGTCTACGGTAATCCGTTGGCCCCTGGGCGTCGTACCTCCAACGTGGGCCCGGTTTCGGCCTCTGGAGCTCCTGCGGTGCGGGTCCTGTTCGTTGAAAACAATGAGGTCAACCACAAGGTCGTCGAGGAGATGCTGCGGGCGGGTGGCCTTGACATGTTCGAGGCGCAAGATGGGGCAGAGGGCATCGCAATGGTCGAGGCGGAGGACTATGATCTGATCCTCACGGACCTGCGTATGCCGGGCATGGATGGCATCACCGCCATTCGCCACATCCGTGCCCGCCCTGACGACAAAGCCAAGCTGCCGATCATTGTGGTGACCGCCGATTCCGGCTCGACCATCGAGGCTGATTGCCCGACTGCCGGGCCGCCGGCGCCGACGACGTGGTGCTGAAGCCGATTTCGATGTCCATGCTCTTCAGCGCCATCGGTCCCTTGCTGCCCCAGCGCGGCCAGGACAGTGTCCTCCTGGGCCGACAATCTGGGGAAGGTGCCGCGGCTACCGGCTTTTCATCTTCCGCTTCCAGAGCTCGAAGCTACCCGTACCCGCCGGAACCGGGTCGAGGGTGATCGCGTCGCTGTCCGGCTCGGGCGAGGACAGTACCGGAACTTCTGGCGGCAGGCCGTTGACGGCCGCGTCGCTCGGGCTGGTCAGGGCGTCGTCCACGCCCTGGGCGATTACCTGCACACGGGCATCGATCAGGTCGGGCAATCGACCGCCGCCGTTGCTGCTGGTCGACCTTACATCGAGACCGTTGAAGTGGATCGTGGCTGTCCCAACGCCGCCAGATCCGCCTGTCGACGATGCGGTGACCAGCAGAGCTGGCGTGAGGCCGGCGCCCAGTCCGCCCCGAACCCTGCCGCTCGCATCGCGGAACGAACCCGAGAGATCGACGATGCCCGTCGAGGTGATCGACAAAGTCGGCGTGCCACCGTCGATCAGGATCCCCGTGGGCATGGTGCGGGTGCCGGTGTTCTGCACGATGATCCGGCTCGGCGCCGACATCGTCAGGATGCCCGTGGCGAGGAACACGTGCCCCTGCTCGGCAGGTGTCGGGGCGACACCTGCCGGCAGGTCACGGGCGATATCGATCAGCTCCGCCGGAACGCCGGACACCAGGCCGATGAACCGAGCCGACCCCAGGATGATCTCGCGCGACGCGTAGAGATGGGTCTCGCTAAGGGCATGGACGTCGATGAAGCTGGTGGCGGTCGAGCCTGTGGCCACGCCGATCGAGCCGCTGATCAGGATGCGGCCGGGCTGGAAGCCGTTGTCGGCTGTGGCCTCGCCAATGGTCACACGGCCGCCGCTGACGCCCGGCGCGAGAGCTCCATTGATCACCACATCGTTGCCCGCGCCCGCAGCCAGCAACAGCGCCGGCGTGCGCGAGGGATCGACGCGAAGGTCTAGGACGGTGAGGTCGCCCCGCGCCGCGAGGGTGCTGGCCCCCGCGTAGACGCTGACCCCGTCAGTGACGGTGATCCGCTGGAATTCCGCCTCGGTCACCCGCAGGCCCTCGGACGGCGCGGCGCGGCGCTCGGTGGGGGAGGACGGCGCGCTGCTGTTTCCGCCGCCGCCCAGGGTGATTCCACCCTCCAGGGACTCGATGCGCAGGCTGACGGCGTTGAGCGGGCCGGCGATGTCCAGGTCTCCGGCGCGGATGATGAAATTCCGCCCGGCCAGGCCGCTGGTCAGGGTGAGCAGGCCCGAGACGTTGGCCGTCACGTCGCGCCCGGCGGAGAGGGCCACCTTGGTCGCGCCGCTCAGCACCGAGCCGGCCGGCGCGCCAAACGTGATGTCGGCCAGGGCCCCGCGGGCGGTCAGGGTCAGGTTGCGGCCCACCGGCGCGTCGTCGCCGCGCACGGCGGTGAAGGTCGCCGAGCCCAGGACGATGTGGCCCGAGGCGTTGGTGGTGGTGATCGTGATGTCGTCGTCGGCGATGATCGAGGCGATGCTGACGGCAGGGCCCGCTTCCGGGCCGGCAGCGCTGGCGTTGACCACCACGCTGCGGCCGGAATTCAGCTGGCCGGCCCGTACAGAGCCGGCGTCGATCTGCAGCCGGCCGATCGCGTTGATCCCTCCGGCGCCGCCGCCCACCGTCAAGGCGCCGGGTGTCCGCAGGGTGATCGTGGCGCCCGCCGAGGCGCCTGAGCGCAGTATGATACCGCGGCTGGCGTCGATCGCCAGCAGGCGGCCGGCGTTCAGGGTGGCCACGTCCAGGCTGGCGGCGGCGAACCCCAGGTCGCGGCCCGCGGCGAATTGCTGGCCGGTCAGCGCCGTCGGCGAGGCCAGTCCGCCCAGCAGGTCCCGCTGCGCGGCGACGACCCCGAGGTTGGCGGTCGTCTCGGTCGTCGCGTTGATCCGGGTCAGCCCCGGCTGGCGGTTGATCACGCCAACGCCTGCCGTCAGCACAACGTCGCCGCGGTCAAGAGTGGCGGACTGCGCGGCGACCAGGCCTGGCGCGCTGATCACGGCGCTGGCGATGTCCGCGCGGTTCACCACGGCCAGGAACACGTTTGCCCCGACGGTCTGGCCGTGCAGGGTAAGGGGCGTCGTTGAACTGGTTCCGGCTGCGGCGGTCGGCACCACGAAGTCCACCAGGTCCAGGTCGCCAGCCGGGGCGACGAAGCGGACCGTGAACGCGTTGGCCGCGCCCAGCAGGACGGTGGCGCCCGTGCCGGACACCAAGCTGTCTGCGTCCGTGGTGATCGAACCCGCCACCAACGCCAGGGCGCCGCCCGTGGCGTTTACCTGGGCGGCGCCGCGAACTTCGATCGCCGCGCCGTCGGCGCCGGTGAAATCGAACTTCAGATTGCCAGGATCGAGGAAGCCGGCCTGGGCCACCGCGCCGGTGGTGGCCAGCAGGCCGCCGACGTTTACCCGCGCGTTCGGGCCGAAGATCACGCCGCCCGGCGCCTGGAACCAGACCGCTCCGCCGCCACGTTGTGTCCCGACCAGCGACTCGACCGAGCCGTCGATCATGGCCTGACCGCTGACCTTGTTGAGGACGATCCAGCCACGGTCCTGGAACCGGTAAACCACGGCCTGGTCGGATGTGAGGTTGTAGGACGACCACGGGATGATCGTCCGCGACGCGCCGAGCGCGATATCGATGGTGCGGCCAGCTTGCGCGATCACGGGTAACGCGCCTCCGGCGCTTACCTGAATGCCAGCCGTGTCGGCGGTCAGCTGAGCCTGAGCCGTCGCTGGCGCCAGCGCCACGAAGATTGACCCGGCCAGAAGCCGCGTTCGGAGCCGCTCTCGGAGAGGAAGGATCTGGCGCAGAGCTAGAGTCCGCCGGCGCCGGCCCAAAGGGTTCCGCCGACCAATAGCTCAATGAATGAGGTCGGCTCTCCATCCATGCCGCCTAGGCCCAGAGGCAAGTCGCGTATGGGGGCGCCAAAGCCAGAGCTCTGGTCGTCGTTCATCACGACGCCGCTCAGGGTCAGATCGTTGAAGTCCCCGCCCCCCAGAGCCACCGAGAAGGCCTCGTTGTCTTCCGGCGTGGTGTCGGCATTAACGACGACCGTCAGCATCGCCTCCGCCACGCCGGCGGCGAAGGTGACCACGCCATCCAGCGGGGTCTGGATCTCACCGGCGCTGACCCCGCCGATCACCGGCAGGGTGATGTGGTAGCCAGTGGTGACCGCCAGACTGAGGTCGCCCGTTCGCAGCAGGTTAAAATTGAACGCGGTCGTTCCGGAGTTGCCCTCGGGCAGCACCAGGGCGGTCGGGGTGGAGACCAGCAGTGAATGGCGGATGTCATCGTCCAGGATCGTCCCGGTCGTCGCGGCCGTCGGGGTGAAGGTCGCCGTGCCTGTGGTGGCCGACGTCAGCTTGATGCCGAAGATCTCATCGAACTCTGGCCGGGCGTCACCGGCGACCTGGATAATGATCTTGGCCTGGCTCTCGCCCGCGGCGAAGGTGACGACGCCCGAGAGTGGCTGGCCTGCCGCAAAGTCGAACGCGTCGGCTTCGCCGGGCGTGAGCTCCCAACGCACCGTCGAGGCCAGACCCAGTTCACCGGCGCGGATCACGGTGAACTCGAACGGGGTCGAGCCCGACAGACCTTCCGGGCGCAGTTGGGGACCAGAGAAGGCGAAGGTGACGGGCGCGTCATCGTTGATGATGACGCCGAAGCTGGAGCCGCCTGGGTCGAAGGTGTTCGCGCCGTGCGTGGCGCTGACCAGCTTGAACAGGAACTGCTCGTCCTGCTCGAAGACCTTGTCGCCGAGGACCGAGATCGGGATCGTGAGGCTCTCCTGGCCGATGCCGAACACGGCTTCGCCTGAAAGCGCCTGGCCGGGCGCCAGATCGGTCGGATCATCGATGACGATCACCCAGCGGACCGTCGAGGGGCCAAGCAGGTCGCCCGCACGGCCGATCTGGACGTCGAAGGACGTGACGCCCGTGTCGCCCTCGCGGTGCAGGCCGGGACCGGAGACCGAAAATGTCACATCCGCAGCGGGAACAATCGGCGGCGTCACCGGGGGTTCGACGGGCGGAGGCGTAACGGGTGGAACCACCGGCGGCATCACCGGGGGCTCCGTAGGCGGAGGCGTTATCGGCGGCGTCACGGGCGGCGTCACGGGCGGAACCACCGGAGGAACGACTGGCGGCGTCACCGGGGGTTCGGTGGGGGGCGGCGTGACGGGAGGATCGGACGGGCCGATCAGTTTGCCGCCGCGGATATGCCACATCCAGACGCCGGCCTGGCCTGTGTTCCCTGCGCTGGTGTCGACCAGGGCGATCTGGGTCGCATTGCCGGAGGCCGCGAGCTCATAGCTGGTGGCCACGCCGCCGGTGCGGCCCAGTGAGAATCCGGCGCGCGCGATGTTGGGCTGGTCGGCGCCGACCGGGCCGATGAACTCGTAGATGAAGGCGATGTCGAAGTCGCCGCCGCCGGCGTCGATCAACTGCACCTGGAAGGCGGCCGGCGTCGTGGCGTGAGTCGGGCTGTAGCCGATGTCGTCCCAGGTGGCGGTGAAGGTCTTGTGGCTGGCGTCCAGGTCGAAGAACACGAACTGGGTGCCCGTGGACGTCCCGCCTGGCGATGGGTTGCGCGACCCCGTACCGTCTAGATCCATCCAGTAGGGAGCTATGACGAGGGGACTGGCGGCCTGACCCATCGCAATTGGATCGCCCGAGGCCAACGGTCCGCCGAAGGTGATGTTGCCGTTGTTGTTGACGAACAGCGTCTTGTAGTGCGCGCCGTTCAGATACAGGCCGTCCGCGCCAAAGATCGACGTGATGTCGATTGAAGCTGTTGAACGATCATCGTTGGACTGAAGGAAGCCCTCGCCGAAACCGGCAAGGCCTCCAAGTCCATTGACAAGACTGGGCACCCGAAAAAACCCCTACGCGCGTCAACGGTTCCTAAACCATACGGCGCAGAAAGTCGCTGTGACGCGCTTTTCAGGCGTAAATTAACGAAAAAGTTCAACCGACAGTGGGCATGCTGCGGCGCGGCGTCCGCTTATCCCGCGGCTGCGAACTCGCTGACCGGATCTCCGGCGATGCGCGAGTGATACATCACCCGCGGAATGGCCATGTCCCAAGGGCAGGCGCGGTGCATCAGGCGCCGGTTATCCCAGACGACGGCATCGCCCGGGGTCCAGCTGTGCCGCCAGGTGCGGGGCGGCTGACAGGCCAGGGCGGTGAGTTCCTCCAACAGGGCCTCGGACTCGGCCGGCGGCAGGCCTGGAATGCCAAATGCGTGGCGGCCGATCATCAGGCAGTCGCGTCCCGTCTCCGGGTGGCGCTTCACCAGCGGTCGCAGCGGTGGGCTTTCCACCGTCATTCCGTAGCCGGAATAGGCGCTGCCCGCCTGGTGCGCATGGCCGACCTTGCCCTGGCTGTAGCGCAGGGAGTGCCGTGCCGAGCGCCCGGCGACACGGGCGCGCAGGGCAGGCGTCAGGGCGTCATGGGCTGCGGCCATGTCGGCCCAATCCGTTTCGCCGCCCGCGCCCGGGACGACGTGGGCCGTGAACACCGCGCCCTTGGCCTGTACCGGCATGTAGGTGGAATCGCAGTGCCAACCCATGTTGCCCTTCAGCACCTTGACCACGTCGTCGCCGTCCTCGGGGCGGACCGAGCCGTCGGCGCGGACGTTGCTGATCGGGGTGATCTCGATCTCCAGCGCCCCGAAGCGGCGCGCGAACGCCACCTGTTGGTCGCGGCTGAGATGCTGGCCCGGGAAGATCAGCAGGCCGTAGGTCAGCCAGGTGCGGTAGAGGGCGGCGAAGTCCGCGTCCGCCAGGTCGGCGACGGCCAGGTCGGTGACCCTGGCTCCGAAGCTGGCGGGCAGTGGCTCTGTGCGGAACGGTGCGCTCATGGGCGCAGCCTACGCCTGGAGAAGGCTGATCGCGAGCTCCGCTGCCGGCGCACGCGCGCCAGGCGATCAGAAACCGTTGCCAAGCCAGCCGGCAGGGCCTGCGTTGCCGACCTGAAACGCACGCGGCCTTTGCGGGGAGGGGGCCTCAGCCTAAGGTCGCCCCAACAAGTGTTTGGGAGGGGATAGATCATGTTTCGCAGGAGCATCCGCCTGGCGGCGGCGCTGGGCGCCATCGCTTTGGTCGCCGCGCCAGCCGCCGGCCTCGCGCAGTCGAAGAAGGCCGTCGCCGTCAAGGCGCCGGCCATGGCGCTGGCCCCGGCCGCCAGCCCCGAATCGCTGGGCTTCGACGCCAATCGCCTGGCCAAGCTGGACGCCTATATGCAAGGCGCTGTCTCCGAAGGCCGTGTCGCCGGCATGACCACCCTGCTGGCCCGCCACGGCAAGGTCGTGGCCTTCCGGACCTATGGGAAGAGCAGCCTCGAAACCGGCAAGCCCATGACCGAGGACGCGATCTTCCGCATCTACTCGATGTCGAAGCCGATCACCGGCGTGGCGATGATGATCCTGTTCGAAGAGGGCAAGTGGCGTCTCGACGATCCGGTCACCCGCTATGTGCCCGAGTTCAAGGCCCTCAAGGTAATGGTCAAGGCCGACAAGGACGGCAAGATCACCGAGGTCGAGGACCTCAAGCGCCCGCCGACGATGCGCGAGATCATGAGCCACACCGCCGGCTTCGGCTACGGCCTGGGCGACGAGCATCCGGTCGACAAGCTCTATCGCGAGCGCAAGGTGCTGGCCGCCAGCAACCTGCATGAGATGATCGAGCGAACGGCGACCATCCCGCTGATGTACCAGCCGGGCACGAACTGGTCCTATTCCTCGGCCGTGGACATCCAGGGCTATATCGTCGAGCGCCTGACCGGACAGAAGTTCGGGGATTTTCTCGCACAGCGCATCTTCAAGCCTCTGAAGATGACCGATACCGGTTTCTACACGGGTGACGCGAAGGCCGGTCGCCTTGCGGCCGTCTATGCCTTCGACAAGGACAAGGGCAAGATCGTCGAGGCCAAGGAACTCTTCAGCGGGGGCATGCCCGACTATACAAAGCCCCCGGCGATGGAATCCGGTGGCGGCGGACTGGTCTCCACGACCATGGACTATGCCCGCTTCAGCCAGATGATCCTCAACAAGGGTGAGTTGGACGGCGTGCGCATCCTCTCGCCGGCTTCGGTCGAGCTCATGGGAACGAACGTCATCCCCAAGAACGTGCTGCTGAACACCAACGGCAGCGTCGGCCTGCGCTTCAACGAGGCGGTCGGCTTCGGCCTTGATTTCATGGTGGTCAACGACGCGCGAAAGGCCGGCACGCTGCAAGGCGATGGCAGCCTGAGCTGGGGCGGCGCGGCCGGCACCTGGTTCTGGGTCGACCCCACCAACGACCTGATCTTCGTGGGCATGATCCAGCGTATGGGCGGCACCGGCGGCGACGACCTGGGCGGCATGGCGCGCACGCTGACCTACCAGGCGCTGGTGCATCCGGAGAAATGAGATCATCCCATCCCTGAAGAGCAGGGATGGGGTCAGTGCGTATAGGCCGGCGGATAGGCCCGGTTCAGGTCCTTGTACCGATCGCGCAGCTCGATCTGGCGTGAGGTCAGCGGCTGGGCTTCGCCGCGGATCAGGATCAGCTGCGGCCGGGACAGCGGCTCGAAGGGGTCGCCCGACCACAGCACCAGGTCGGCGTCCTTGCCTGGTTCCAGCGAACCGATGCGGCCGGCCACCCCGAACACGCGGGCCGGGTTGATGGTAATGGCCGCCAGCGCGCCTGCCGGGCTCATGCCGTTGGCCACCGCGGTCCCGGCGTCATAGCGCATCTCGTGGGTGCGATGGTCCCCACCTCCGGTTTGAATCACCACGGTGACCCCGGCCTTTTCCAGCCGCGCGGCGTTCTCCAAAGTCGCGCCCAGGGTCTCAAGGTCGGCGGGACGGTCGGTCGTTGAGCTGATCAGCACCGGGGTCGCGGCCGCCGCCAACTCCGGCGCGACACGCCAGGCCTCGGCGCCGCCGGAGATGATCACCCGGATCTTCTCCGCCTTCGCCAGCCTCAGGATCGCGCGGATGTCCGAGGCCTTGTTGGCGACGGCGACGAGGGGCATCTGGCCCTGCGCGACGGGGATCAGCGCCTCCAGGTCGGCGCGCGACAGCGCCAGGTCCCGGTAGGCCGCCCGCTCATAGGCCGCCCGGTTGCGCATGTAGGCGCGCACGTCGGCCAAGGCCTCATGCAACAGCACATACTCCGCCCCGCGCGCGCCGCCTGCGGCCAGGGCGCCGCCGCGGCCGAAGGGCGTGACCATGGCGACCCGGGCGCGAACCAGTGGCTCCTGGCCCTTGCCCAGCTGGATCACCGCGGCGCGGCCCGCGAACAGGCCCGGCGAATTCTGCGACGACGGGCCGCCGGAGGTGTCGCTCGCGCCGCTCTCGTCGTCAGCTTCGCCGCCGCCCCCGCCACCGCGCGCCACCGGGGTGACGATGGCGCTGGTGATCCCGCCCAACCGCGCCACCGGGACCACCACGGAATCGGTGTTGAGCGCGTACTGGACGTCGAAAGCCGCGCCGATGTCGGGCGTTCGTACGCTTGCATCGTTGCCCAGTGAACTGATCTCCAGCACGCCCAGGCGGCTGTTGGCCGCCACAAAGCCCGGTGTGACCACGCCGCCTCTGGCGTCGATCACCTGGGCGCCGGCTGGCGGAACGAGACCGGCGCCAACCGCGACGATCTTGCCGTCACGGATCACGACCGTGCCGCGGGCGATCTCGCCCGCCGGCCCGGCGGTCAGGATGTGGGCATTGGTGATCGCCACCGTCGCGGCCTGGGCGGCCCCGGCCACAAGGAGGGCCGCCGTGGCCAGGAGGGCCATTCCCGGGAAGTGGGGGAAGCGGGTCATCGCGCGCCCTCCAGGCCGAGTTCGAAGTCGGACTTTGGCTGGTATCTCGGATCGCCACGGTCGTAGGCCAAACCGCCATCCACCCACACCCGCTCGGCGCGCGCATAGATCGAGAACGGGTCGGCGCTCCACAACGTCACGTCCGCCCGCTTGCCGACCTCCAGAGAGCCGGTCTCGGCGCTGATGCCCAGCGCCTTGGCCGGATTGGCGGTGATCCAGCGGATCGCCTGCGCCTCGGTGATGCTGAGGCCCGCCGCGCGCCCCGCGGCCAGCGCTTCGGCGGCTTCCTGGTTCAGGCGCTGGATCAGGTCCGGGTCGTCCGACTTGATGATCGCGCACCCGCCGGCGGCTTCCACCAGCGGCACGTTGGCCTCGACCGAGTCATACATCTCCAGCTTCTCGCCCCACCAGTTGGTCCAGGTCGCGACGCAGATGCCGTTGGCGGCCAGCAAGTCGGCGATCTTGTAGGCCTCGACCGCATGGTGGAAGGCGGTGATGTGGTAGCCGAACTCCTTCGAGATATCGATCATCTGCGCCATTTCGTCGGCGCGATAGCAGTGGTTCTCCACCAGAATCTCCCCCTTCAGCACGCCGACCAGGGTGTCCAGCTGCAGGTCCCGCTTCGGCGGATCGGCCTTCTCGTTCTTCGAGATCTTGGCGCGGTAGTCGTCCCACTTGCGCTGGTAGTCGGCGGCGTTGATCCACGCGGCCCGATAGCCGGCGACATTGCCCATTCGGGTCGAGGGCGCACGGCTCTTGCCGCCATAGACCCGCTTGGGGTTCTCGCCGCAGGCCATCTTCAGCGTGTAGGGCGCGCCAGGGAACTTCATGTCCTGAACGGTCCGGGCCGGCACATTGCGCAGGGTCACGCCTCTGCCCCCGAACAGATTGGCTGAGCCCGGCAGGATCAGCATCGTCGTCACGCCGCCGGCGCGGGCCAGGTTGAACTGCGGGTCCTGCGGCCAGACCGAGTGCTCGGCCCAGACCTGGGCGGTGTTGGGGTCGGTGGCCTCATTGCCGTCGGAGTGGGCGGCGACCTCCGGCGAGGCGTAGACGCCCAGGTGCGAATGGGTATCGATCAGCCCGGGCGTCACCCACTTGCCGCGGGCGTCCACGGTTTCGAAACCCTCCGGGACCACGACGCCGGCGCCCACCGCCTGGATGCGCCCGTCGCGGATCAGCACCACGCCGTTCTCCACCTGCGCGCCGGTCCCGGTCAGCAAGGTCGCGCCCACGATCGCCGTCGGGCGGCCGGGCAGGGGCTTGTAGGTGCTGGGGAAGGGGTTGGACGCCTGGGCGGGGTCAAGGCCCTTGGGCAGCGGTATCGGCGGGGCGCTCGCGGCAGGCGGCGAGGCGGGCTTGGCCGCCGGCTTCGTTGCGGTGGTCGTCGCGCACGCACTCAGGCTGAGCGCCGCAAGAGCCGCAAGCGCGGCCCGGATCGCATGGGTCACTGGCTATCCCCGAACTCGAAGTGGGGATGGGACGGGGCCACGCTGGTTGTGTCAAGCCGCAGGCCCGACCCGCCCGCGCCTTGACTTTCGCAGTCCTCCGTGCGCCCTTCCGCGCCTCGTAAAACCCCCTATTTCCCCAGAGAAAATGCACGCCTACCGCTCCCACACCTGCGGCGCGCTTCGCGCCGCCGACACCGGCCAGACGGTCCGGCTCTCGGGCTGGATCCATCGCAAGCGCGACCACGGCGGCCTGATCTTCATCGACCTGCGCGACCACTACGGCCTGACCCAGTTGGTGATCAGCCCATCGACGCCCGGCTTCGCGGTGATCGAACACCTGCGCGCCGAGAGCGTGATCCGGGTGGACGGCGAAGTCGTCGCCCGCTCGCCCGACGCCATCAATCCGAACCTGCCCACCGGCGAGATCGAGGTGAAGACCGCCGAGATCATGGTGCTGTCGGCGGCGTCCGAACTGCCGCTGCCGGTGTTCGGCGAGCCGGACTACCCTGAGGAAATTCGGCTCAAGAACCGTCACCTGGACCTGCGCCGCGAGACCCTGCACCGCAACATCGTGCTGCGCTCGCGGGTGATCCACTCGATCCGCACCCGGATGATCGGCCAAGGGTTCCTTGAGTACCAGACCCCGATCCTGACGGCGTCGTCGCCCGAGGGCGCGCGCGACTTCCTGGTGCCGTCGCGCCTGCACCCGTCAAAGTTCTACGCCCTGCCGCAGGCGCCCCAGCAGTTCAAGCAGCTGCTGATGGTCTCCGGCTTCGACCGCTACTTCCAGATCGCGCCCTGTTTCCGCGACGAGGACCTGCGCGCCGACCGCAGCCTGGAGTTCTACCAGCTCGACGTCGAGATGAGCTTCGTGACCCAGGAAGACATCTTCGCGGCCATCGAGCCCGTCATGCATGGCGTGTTCGAGGAGTTCGCGAACGGCAAGCCGGTGACGCCGTACCCGTTCCCGCGCATCGCCTATCGGGAATGCATGAGCAAGTACGGCACTGACAAGCCGGACCTGCGCAACCCGCTGATCATGCAGGATGTCTCCGAGCACTTCCGCGGCGGTGGCTTTGGCCTGTTCGCGCGGATCCTCGAGGACAGCAAGAATGCCGTGTGGGCCGTGCCCGCGCCGAAGGGCGGTTCCCGCGCGTTCTGCGACCGCATGAACAGCTGGGCGCAGGGCGAGGGCCAGGCCGGCCTGGGCTACATCTTCTGGAGTGAGGATCAGGGCGCCTGGGGCGGCCCGATCGCCAAGAACCTGGGGCTTGAGAAGACCGACGCGGTCATGGGCCAGATGGGCCTGGGCGCCGGCGATGCCTGCTTCTTCGCGGCCGGCGATCCCAAGGTGTTCGCCAAGTTTGCCGGGACTGCGCGCACGAAGGTGGGCACGGACCTGAAACTGGTGGACGAGGACCGCTTCGAGTTCGTCTGGATCGTCGATTTCCCGATGTTCGAGATGAACGAGGAATCCAACCACGTTGACTTCAGCCACAACCCGTTCTCGATGCCGCAGGGCGAGCTGGACGCGCTGAACACCAAGGACCCCTTGGATATCCTGGCCTACCAGTATGACATCGTCTGCAATGGCTACGAGCTGTGCTCCGGCGCCGTGCGGAACCACCTGCCGGAGATCATGGTCAAGGCCTTCGCGATCGCCGGCTACGACGAGAGTGTGGTCGAGGAACAGTTCGGCGGCATGCTCAACGCCTTCCGCCATGGCGCGCCGCCGCACGGGGGCCTGGCGCCCGGCATCGACCGGATCGTCATGCTGCTGGCCGGTGAGACCGCGATCCGCGAGGTCATCGCCTTCCCGCTGAATCAGCAGGGCCAGGACCTGATGATGAACGCGCCGTCAGAAGTGTCCGACAAGCAGCTGAAAGAGCTGTCTATTCGCCTTGCGCCGCAGCTGAAGATCTGACCCTTAGCGCGTACCGGGCGTCGTGTAGCGGGGTGCTGCCGGCGGGGCGGGGGCGACCGGAGGGGCCGGCATCGAGGGGATCATCGTGATCCGCGGCCGCGGCTGGTCGCGGTGCATGATCCAGCGGGCGCTGCCGGCGCAGCTGCGGGCGGTCAGCCCCCGGGGCAGCTTGGTGCGGCCGTCGGCGCAGGCTTCGTCCACCTGGTCCTGGGTCAGGCCGCGAACGCCTGACAGGTCCACGCCGATCAGCAGGGTTCGGGAGATGTCCGCATCCTTGAAATCCGCTCCGTCGAAGGTGGCGCCGGACAGGTTCGCGCCGGTCAGGTCGGTCGAGCGGAACGAAGCGTGGCTGAAGTCGCCGCTGGTGAGGATGGCGCCAGTCATGTCGGCGTCCTGAAACGTCGCGCCATTGGCGTCGGCCCGTGCGAAGTTGGCGCCCTGCAGGCTGGCGTCCTTCAGGATCGCGCCGTTCAGGTGGGCGCGGCCGAAGTTGGCGCCGGTCGCCTCGATGTCGTTCATAACGGCCCGGTTCAGGTCGGCCAGTTCAAACTGCACCCCGCGAAGCGTGGCCGATTTCAGGGTCACATTGGTCAGGATGGCGCGAACGAAAGACGCGCCCGTGGCTTCGGTGTCGGAAAGGTCGGCCCGCGTCAGATTGGCCGAGTTGAACACCACGCCATTGGCTTCGGCTGAGCGCAGCCGGGCGGACGTGAGATTGGCGCCTGAGAAATTGGCGCCGGTCATCGACGCGTCGGAAAGGTCGGCCTTGGTCAGGTCGGCGCCCACGAACACCGAGGCCTGGAATTTGGCGTCGCGCAGGACGGCGCCCACCAGCGTCGAGTACGAGAAGTTGGCCCCGATGATCCGGGCGCCGGAGAGGTTGCGGCCGGACAGCTCGCACTTCACGCACGACCCGCCGAACGACACCTGACGAGGGATCTCCCTGTCTCCGGCCTGAGCGCCGCCCGCGATCGCGCAGGCGACGGCCGAGGTGGCCAGAAGGTGGACCAGGCGGGTCATCCGAACGCGGTGTCCTTGTCGTTTCACATCATGACAAGTGGCCTCTGCAACGCCCGGGCGCCACTTAAATCGCGGTAACTTCGATAGACTTAGCCCGCTTGGTCGGCCGGTGCGCGACTGGCTCTGGCCCCGCACGTCTCGCAGATCAGGGCCTGGCCCTTGCGCACGACCGCGATATCGCCGCAGGCCGCACACACCTCAGCGGCGCCATTTGCCGCAGGACCTGACGGGCGGCCCGCGCTGGGCAGGAACACCAGGTTGTCCGGGGCCGCCCCGCGGGCGAAGCCACGGGAGATGAAGTGTGAGACCGGTTGCGGCTCGGGCTCGGCCTGTTCGGCGCCCACCGCGTCGGCCTTCCCGCGTCCGAGACCGTCGGCGTTAAGCTCGCCCGCGTCTGGGCTGCCCAGGTCGCCGCGGCCCAGGTAGCTGATCCCCAGCTCGCGGAAGATGTAGTCGAGGATCGAGGTGGCCGACCGCACGGTGTCGTTGCCGGTCACCGGCCCGGCGGGTTCAAAGCGGGTGAAGACGAAGGCGTCCACGAACTCGTCCAGCGGCACGCCATATTGCAGGCCCATGGAGATCGCGATCGCGAAGTTATTCATCAGCGAGCGGAAGGCGGCGCCTTCCTTGTGCATGTCGATGAAGATCTCGCCCAGCTGGCCGTCGTCGTATTCGCCGGTGTGCAGATAGACCTTGTGGCCGCCCACGGCCGCCTTCTGGATGTAGCCCTTGCGGCGGTCAGGCAGCTTCTGGCGGGTGCGGTCGCGCTCCACGATCCGCTCGACGATGCGTTCCTGCGGCTCGGGCTGTGGCGGCCGCACGACCAGGTCCGCGACCGCCGGAATGTCGAGGCGCAGGGCGGCCGGCGCCAACGCGCGGCGGGGGCGCACGGCGATGAGGGAGTCGGCCAGCAGCGCCTGCACCGCCGCCAGCGACGCATCCCAGGGCAGGGCGACGTCGAGCACCGGGGGCACGTCCAGCACGGCCGCGAGGCTGGCCAGCATCGCGGCTCGCGCCGCCGGGCCGATCTGCTCGGCCGTGCGGAACACACCTCGCTGGTGGTCGGTGAGGTCGGGCGCCTCGACTAGGCTTTCGGCGCCCAGGACGTGGGCCTCCGCCGCCGCAATCTCGTCGCGAGTGAAGCCGGCCAGCGCCAGGACATCCAGTTGCGGATCGGCCAGCTGCCCGGCCGTGGCGCCCAGCACGTCGCGCAGGAAGCCTTCGCCCAGCACAGCCGGCGCGAAGGCTTGGGCCAGCGCGCGCACGAAGGGCAATTCGGCCTGCACGGCCTCGATCTCCAGGTCGCTGAAGCCGCGCGCCGTCAGCGCCGGCACACCCACGCCGGGCGCGTCGGCCAGGCTGCGGTGGCCCAACAGCATAGCCTGCGCGGTCTCGGCGTCGAGGCCCGTGGCCGCGAGGCCCAGCACGGCGGCCTCCGAGAGCACGCGCACGGTTTCTCCACCGGCCAGCTCGGCCACCGTGACAGGCCCGGACCAGGGTGCGGCGTCCAACCGGCAGCCCAGCCGCAGGGCCAGGTCGGCATCGCTGACCAGACCGAACCGGACGTCCACCTCCAGCTCGGCCACCGCCGTGCGGGCCGCCAGGAACAGGGTCTTCGCCGCCTGCCGTGCCGGGTCGCTGTCATAATCGAGGCCGTGGGCCGCCAGCCAGTCGCCCAGCCCGCCCAGCCCGATCCGCAGCGGTCCATCCGTTCCCGCCGCCAGGGCCGTCACCGCCAGCACCGTCGCTTCCGCCATGGCGCCAGCGTCGAAGGCGCCGTCGCGCCAGAAGGCCATCAGCTCGATTCCGGCGGTCGGCAGGCTGGAGCCCTCCGCGATGGCCGTCGCGGTGTGCGGTCGCGCGGCGATCACTCGCCCGGTCGTCCAGGCCGCCCGCGCCAGGGCCAGATCCGTGTCGGCCGAGGCCACGACGGGTGTGGCCAAAGGCGGCGGCGGCGCGGAGCAGGACCAGCCGGTCTCACCGGCCCGCGCCAGAGCTGCGGCCTCCAGGATCATCGCGTCGCTGGCGCCGGCCGCGCGTGCGGCCTCGGCGGCGCGGGCCAGGCTGGTGTTGCGGGCAGGGTCGGCGCAGGCCTCGGCGTCGCCCTCGCAGCGGGTGATGGCGTCCATCACCGCCTGCAAGCGCGCGCGAATCAGCCCGGCTGCGGCCTGCGCGGCCTCACAGCCCCGATGGGCGGCGACCAGGTCGTCCAGGGGGCCGGCCCCCGGCCGCAGGACTGCCAGCGGCGTCCGACCGGGCGCGAGCGCAAGGGCGCCCAGCAGCATCGCCTCGGCGACAGCGTCACGGAATCGGATGTGGCTCCGCAGGCCGTTGGTCAGCCCCCGGGCCTGGGCCTGGTCCGCCAGGGCATCGGCGTACTCGCCGATCGCCGCGCTCAGGTCGCTGCGCCCGCCAGCCCAGTCGATCCACGCCTCGACGCGCGCATGGCTGAAGTGCGCCGGCGCCTCGACCTCCACGAGCCGGTCGCCGAGCTCGAGGGTGCGCCCCTCGATCCCCGCGCGTGACGTGCCCGTGTCCATGCGCCGACTCCCTATAGCGCGCGAGGCTAGGCCCTGGCTCGCGGCTGCTGCAATAGATGTTGGGTGCGGCCGATAGCCTATCCCCAACATATTGTAAGAAAGACCGGGCGCGGGCTCTGCTGGACGCCCCCCGGCCACACCCCTATAGTCCGGCCGAATTCGCGACCTCGAAGGGCCTCAATTGTCCGTCCTGAAGACCATCTTCACCTGGTGGAACGGCGCCACGCCCGGCATCCACTTCACCACCTGGCGGCGCGGTCGCTTCGTCGGGACCGATGAGCTCGGCAACAAGTACTATGAGGCCCGCGACGACCGCGACAGTTACGACCGCGGCCGCAAGCGGCGCTGGGTGATCTACAAGGGTTACGCCGACGCCTCGAAGGTGACGGCCGAGTGGCACGGCTGGCTGCGCTACACGTTCGACGAGCCGCCGACCAAGGAGCCGTTCCTGCTGAAGTCGTGGGAAAAGCCCCATCTGCCGAACCTCACCGGCACCATCTACGCCTACAAGCCGCAGGGGGCGCTCTCGCGGGGCGGGGAGCGCCAGCGCGCCACCGGCGACTATGAGGCCTGGACGCCGGAATAGCCGTGGGCCGCGTGCGCACCTCGACACGGTTCATCCGCAGCGGCGCGCTGGGGCTCGTGCTGGCGACCGGCCTTGGCGTGATGGTCGATGCCCAGCCGACAGCCCAGCAAGCCCCGGGTCCCGTAGAGCCGCCCGTGACGCCCAAGGCCGTGGCGCCCAGTGAGACGCTATCTGTGACGCCCTCGACGCCCGCGCCGGTCGCCGCGGCGCCAGAAGTCGCGCCGCCGCCGCCCAAAGCGGTGGTCACCGAAAAGCCGGTCGAGACCGTCACCCGGCGCAACCGCTACGACATCGCCGTGATGCAGGCCCTGGACAAGGTCACCGCCGAGACCCTGCGCTTCGAGGCCAAGGTCAATGCGCCAGTGCGCTGGAAGGGGCTGGTGTTCACGGTCCGCGCCTGTGAACGGTCCGCGCCGGAGGAGCCCATCCAGGACTCCGTCGTCTACCTGACCATCGACTCCCAGCCGCGCGCGCAACCTGGTCGCCTGACCCCGCCGTCGAAGCAGGCGTTCAAGGGTTGGATGTACGCCTCATCGCCGGCGTTGAACCCCCTGCAGCACGCCACCTACGACGCCTGGGCGATCAGTTGCAGGCAGAGCGCACCGCTGATCCCCGTCGCCGCGCCGCGCCCCGCCGCCAGGCCGGCCCCCAAGCCACCAGAGGCCCCGCTGGCCGCGACGCCCGCGTCCAAGGCGGCTGAACCGCCGCCGACGGTTGAGCCGGCCCCCAAGCCCGCGGCGCCCGCGCCGATCGCGTAGAAGTCCGCCTCCACCTCCAGCGCCGCCGCCAGCTGCCGGTGGTAGTCGGCTCTCGCGATCTCCTGGGCGCCGAACTGGCGCAGGTGCTCGGTCATGAACTGGGCGTCGAGCAGGATGTAGCCGCCCGCGATCAGCCGCCCGACCAGATGCACCAACGCCACCTTCGACGCGTCGCGCCGCCGCGAGAACATGCTCTCCCCGAAGAACGCGCCCTGTAGCGACACCCCGTAGAGGCCGCCGACCAGTTCGCCGTCCTGCCAGCACTCGACGCTGTGGGCCCGGCCCAGCCGGTGCAGTTGCAGGTACAGCCGCTCGATCGGCCGGTTGATCCAGGTCTGGGTCCGGCCGGGCCCGGAGGCGGCGCATTGCAGGATCACCCCGTGGAAGGCCGTATCCACCCGCACCTCGAACGGCTCGGCCCGCACTGTCCGCGCCATCCGGTGCGAGACGTGGAAGCCGCCCAGCGGCAGCACGCCGCGCTGCTCCGGGTCGACCAGGAAGACCCGCGCATCACCCCGCGCATCGGCCATCGGGAAAACGCCGCGGGCGTAGCAGTCGAGCAGGTCGCGGGCGTCGAACGCGGACATGGCGCTGGTGTAACCGCTGCCGAAGCGGCGGTCAGCCCGCCGCCTGGCTCGCCATCCAGCGTTCCAGCCAGTGGATGTCGTACGTCCCGGCCAGGATGTCCGGCTGCTGCAACAACTCCTGGAACAGCGGGATGTTGGTGTCGATGCCACCGACCACGATCTCACCCAGGCAGCGGTTCAGGCGCGCGATGCACTCGGCCCGGTCGCGGCCGTGGACGATCAGCTTGCCCACCAGGCTGTCGTAATAGGGCGGGATCGAATAGCCGGCGTAGAGGGCGCTATCCATGCGCACGCCCAGGCCGCCGGGGGCGTGGTAGTCGGTGACCAGGCCGGGCGAGGGGGCGAAGGTCTTCGGGTGCTCGGCGTTCACGCGGCACTCGATCGCGTGGCCCTCGAAGATGATTTCGCCTTGCGTGAACGACAGCGGCAGGCCGGCGGCGATGCGGATCTGTTCGCGGACCAGGTCGATGCCGGTGATCGCCTCGGTGACCGGATGCTCTACCTGCAGGCGGGTGTTCATCTCGATGAAGAAGAACTCGCCGTTCTCGTACAGGAACTCGATGGTGCCGACGCCCAGATAGCCGATGGCCCGGATCGCATCGACCACCACCTTGCCGATGCGGGCGCGGGTGGCGGCGTCGATGGCCGGGGAGGGGGCCTCCTCCAGCACCTTCTGGTGGCGGCGCTGCAGGGAACAGTCGCGTTCGCCCAGGTGGCAGACGTTGCCGAAACTGTCGGCGATCACCTGCAGCTCGATGTGCCTTGGCGTCTGGAGGTAGCGTTCCATGTAGACCGCGTCGTCGCCGAACGCCGCCTTGGCTTCCGTCCGGGCGGTCTGGACGGCTTCGATCAGGTCGTCGGGCGTCTGGGCGACCTTCATCCCGCGCCCACCACCGCCGGCCGCGGCCTTGATCAGCACCGGGAAGCCGATCTCGGCGGCGGCCGCGATGGCCTCTTCTTCCGTGGTGATGGCGCCATCGGAGCCGGGCACTACGGGGATGCCGGCGGCCTTCACCGCCTGCTTGGCGGTGATCTTGTCGCCCATCATCCGGATGTGCTCGGGCTTCGGCCCGATGAAGGTGAAGCCGTGGGCGTTCACGATCTCCGCAAACCGCGCATTTTCCGACAGGAAGCCGTAGCCGGGGTGGACGGCCTGGGCGCCGGTGATCTCGCAGGCGGCGATGATCGCGGGGATGTGCAGGTAGCTCTTGGCCGCCGGCGCCGGGCCGATGCAGACGCTCTCGTCGGCGAGCCGCACCCACATGGCCGACGAATCCGCCTCGGAGTGTACGGCCACCGTGGAGATGCCCATCTCCTTGCAGGCCCGGTGTACGCGCAGGGCTATTTCCCCGCGGTTGGCGATGAGGATCTTGTCGAACATGGGGCTACTCGATGATCGCGAGCGGCTCGCCGTATTCGACGGGCTGGGCGTCCTCGACCAGGATCGCAACGATCTTGCCGGCTCGGGGTGCGGGGATCGGGTTCATGGTCTTCATGGCCTCGATCAGGAACAGGGTCTGGCCGGCCTCGACGGTGTCGCCGACCTTTACATAGGACGGCGTGCCGGGGCTGGCTTGCAGGTAGACCGTGCCCACCATCGGCGACTTCACCTCCTCGCCGGCGGCGCGGGCCGGGGCGGCGGGCGCGGCGGCTGCCGAAGCCACGGCCACGGGCGCGGCGACCGGGGCCGGCGCGTAGTGGACCGCCGGCGCCGCCATCAGCTGCCGGGCCACCCGGATCTTCAGGCCGTCATGTTCGACCTCGATCTCGCTCAAGCCCGTCTCGGTGAGGATGTCGGCCAGCTTGCGGACCAGGCGCGAGTCGATCGGGTCAGCGGGCGCCTTGAGTGAGGTAGCCATGGAAAACGGGCCCTTGTCTTTCTGTTCAGATCTAGCGGGCCAGGCCCGCGGCGGCCTCGACGGCCAGTTCATAGCTCGCGCCGCCAAAGCCGGACACAACCCCGGTGGCGGCGAGGGATACATAGGTCTTGTCGCGAAAGGCTTCGCGCGCGGCCGGGTTCGACAGGTGGCATTCCACCACCGGAATCTCCAGCATCTTCAGCGCGTCGAGAATAGCGATCGAGGTGTGGCCATAGGCGGCGGGGTTCAGCACCAAGGCGCTGGCGGCGGTCCGCGCCTCCTGGATCCAGTCCACCAGCACGCCCTCATGGTTGGATTGCCGGAACACGACTTCGAACCCGAAAGACTCCGCGCGAGCCTCGCATAGGCCGCGGACGTCCTCCAGGGTCTGATGTCCGTAAATCTCCGGCTCGCGGGTCCCCAACAGGTTGAGGTTGGGGCCGCTCAGCACATAGATCGGTTTCGGCATTGAGCTCCGCCGTCGATTCCGGGGCCCTTGTAACGGCGCCCGGCGGAGGCCACAAGCAAACCGACCGGAGCGCCCCTTGCAACTGACCATCAACGGAGAGACCCGCGCCTTTTCCGACGTCACCGACGTGGCGGCGCTGGTGTTCGCGCTGGGGCTCGACACCCGGAAGGTGGCGGTGGAGCGGAACCTGGAGATCGTGCCGCGATCGGCCTATGCGAAGACCCCCCTGGCCGACGGCGACCGGATCGAGATCGTACATTTCATTGGAGGCGGCTGACTTGGACGGCGCGACCCACACCCCTGCCAAAGACGATACCTGGACCGTCGCCGGCCGCACCTTCCGCTCGCGGCTGATCGTCGGCACCGGCAAGTACAAGGACTACGCCCAGAACGCCGCCGCCGCCGAGGCCGCCGGAGCCGAGATCGTCACCGTGGCCCTGCGCCGCGTGAACCTGTCGGACCCCAGTCAGCCGATGCTGGTCGATTATGTGAAGCCCGACCGCTTCACCTTTCTTCCGAACACGGCGGGCTGCTTCACCGGGGAGGACGCGGTGCGCACCCTGCGGCTGGCCCGCGAGGCCGGGGGCTGGGACCTGGTGAAGCTGGAGGTGCTGTCCAACACCAAGCACCTGCTGCCCGACATGGAAGAGACGCTGCGGGCGCTGAAGCTGCTGATAGCCGAGGGCTTCCAGGTGATGGTCTACTGCTCGGACGACCCGGTCTACGCCAAGAAGCTGGAGGACGCCGGCGCCGCCGCCATCATGCCGGCCGCCGCCCCCATCGGCTCCGGCCGCGGCATCCAGAACCTGCTGAACCTGGGCCTGATCCTGGAACAGACCAAGGTGCCGGTGCTGGTGGACGCCGGCGTCGGCACCGCCTCCGACGCGGTGATCTCCATGGAACTCGGCTGCGACGCCGTCCTGATGAACACCGCCATCGCCGAGGCCAAGGACCCGATCCGCATGGCCAATGCCATGAAACACGCGGTCATTGCCGGGCGGGAAGCCTTCCTGGCCGGGCGGATGCCCAAGCGGATGTATGCCGATGCGTCGTCACCGTTGAGCGGGCTGATCTAGGCGGTCGCCGGGGCGCCTCTCGCCCATCGTCATCCCGGACCCAATTCCTGATCACGCCTTTCAACCGCTCATCCCGGCGAATACTGGGATGAGCGGGATTGAATAGGGCCGGTTAGTGCGGATTACGGTGACACTGTCGCCGTAATCCACGTCACCGCAATCCACCGTAATCCAGCATCTTCATGCCGGGCGGCGCAGGCCTGGAAGTCGGTGGCGCATTTGCGCGCCAGAATGCGCGCTTGCGCAGTTGATGGAACGCTCGGGTTACCTCGAACAATAGCGCGGTCCCTCCTTGACCGAAGTGGGGCAGATCATGCCTGCGGTGAGGAAGATCAACAGATGCCCAACCCGTGCGCCCAAGGGCTCCCTCTCCTGCCCAGAACCAGCCGTCGTCAGTCGCTGATGACGGCCGTGTCGTGGCTGACGCTGTGCGTGGGCTTTGCCGTGCCTCACACGCCGGTGATGGCTCAGACGGTCACATATAACTACACGGGCAGCATCGTTAATACCACCATCACCACGGGTGGCACCTATCGGATCACCGTAGCCGGGGCTTCGGGGGGAAGGGGGGTGAACGACGTAGGCGGGGCCGGGGCCCGCGTTGTCGGCAACATCGATATCCCTGCTGGAGTAGCTCTGCAATTGATCGTCGGCGGCAAGGGTGGCGACGGCTATGCCCTTCCGGGAGGTTGGGCCGGCGGCGGCGGTGGCGGGAGCTTTGTGGTGGTCCCTGATGTCCAGTTCCCGTTGATCGTAGCGGGCGGCGGCGGCGGTGCGGGATACTCCTCTTCCGACGGTGGCGCGGGCTTGACGACATCAAACGGTGACGCCGGCGCGGGGGCCAGGGATTTGGGCTCCTTCTCGTGCGGCCAGGGCGGCGGTGAAGGTGGGGGCGGTGAAGGTGGGTGCGGCGAGGGCGGCCAGGGTGGCGGTGGCGGTGGCTTTAGCTCGGACGGCGGGAATACCTTCGGAGCCCGCGGTGGAACCGCGCTGCTAGGAGGGTTTGCTGGCGGGGACGGCGAAAATAATGGCCAGCCGCAAGGCGGCTTCGGTGGTGGCGGTGGGGGCGGCCTCTATGGCGGCGGCGGCGGCGGCGGCGTCTCCGGTGGCGGTGGCGGCGGCGACTCCGATGGCGGCGCCGGCGGCGGCGGCGGATCATATGTGTATTTTGAATTTTCATCAATCATCATGCAGTCGGGATTTAATATAGGTGATGGTTATATTATATTTGATTTAATATCTGCATTTGCTTCAGACATTCCGATAATTACAACTACGAATATTGAAAATACATCCGGAAACTACATCTCAGATATTGGAAACACTCTCTACCCTGTATTCGACGGCGGGACGCTCTCGATTAACATCGATGGTTCAGACACCACCCATTACACGATCACCCACAATGGCGGGGCCATCGACGCCGCTGGCCATAGCCTGACCTTCGCCGGCGCCATTGCGGACGACGAGTTTCAAACGCGAACGGGCCAAACACCCGGAAGTTTAACGTTCACAAACTCCGGGCTTGGAGGCGCCATTACGCTTAGCGGAACGAACACCTACGCCGGCGGAACGACGCTTAAATCCGGCACCTATGTGATCGCCGGCAACAACAGCGCCTTCGGTAGTGGCGTGATCACGATGAACCCCTTCAGCACGATAGGCTTCGCGCCGGGGCAGGACGTCACGCTCGCCAACAACATCGTGACCTCCGGCGATCCGACGTTCGTCACGGCGGCCGGCCAGGTCGATACACTGTCCGGGATCCTGTCGGACGGCGCCCAGCCGGGCCTTGTCGAGGTGCAGGGCTCAGGCCGCCTGGTGGTGACCGGGGAGAATACCTACAGCGGCGGCACAACGATTGCGTCCGGCGCAGCGCTTCAGGTGGGGGCCGGCGCAACAACGGGCGCAATCATCGGCCCCGTCGTCAACAACGGCGCGCTGATCTTCAATCGCTCTGATGCTCAGGCTTTCGCCGGCCCCATGAGCGGCGCAGGCGCCCTGACCAAGGCGGGCGCCGGAACCCTGAACCTTACCGGCACCAACACCTACTCGGGGGGCACGACGGTCGCCGCCGGAACCCTGACCGGCGACACAGGCTCGCTGCAGGGCGCCATCGCCAACAACAGTTCCGTGCAGTTTGCCCAGGTGACCAGCGGGACCTACGCCGGCGCCATGCGTGGCACGGGCACCCTGACCAAGGCGGGTGCCGGAACCCTGAACCTTACCGGCACCAACACCTACTCGGGGGGCACGACGGTCGCCGCCGGAACCCTGACCGGCGACACCACCTCGCTGCAGGGCGCCATCGCCAACAACAGTTCCGTGCAGTTTGCCCGGGTGACCAGCGGGACCTACGCCGGTGCCATGAGCGGCATAGGCTCCCTGACCAAGACGGGCGCAGGAACCCTGACGCTGACCGGAACCAACACCTTTTCGGGCGGCACGACGGTCGCCGCCGGAACCCTGTCCGGCAACGCCACCTCGCTGCAAGGCACCATCCTCAACAATAGCTCTGTGGCGTTTGCCCAGGTAACGGACGGGACCTACGCCGGCGCCATGAGCGGCACGGGCGCCCTGACCAAGTCAGGTGCCGGGACCCTGACACTGACCGGTACCAGCGCGATCAGCGGCCAGACCACGGTTCAGGCGGGCAAGCTGGCGGTTCAGGGGGTGCTGGGGGCCTCAGGTCTGACTGTGGCCAGCGGAGCCACCCTCAGCGGCTCGGGGACGGTGGCTGGCAATGTCGCGATAGCCAGCGGCGCAACCCTGGCGCCGGGCAACTCTCCCGGGACCCTGACCGTGGCCGGAAACGTCACCCAGGCCGCAGGCTCGACCTACGCCGTTGATATCGATGGGCGCACCTGGAGCGCCGCCGGCGGCGCGGGCAGCTATGACCGGCTCAGCGTCACCGGCGCCACAGGCGTCTTCACCGCCGGTGGCGTGATCGCCCCCACCCTGCGTGGCATCACCGGCTCGGCCACCAACAACTTCACCCCGGTCCTGGGCGACACCTTCACCGTGGTCACCGCCGGCAGTGTTGCTGGCAGCTTCTCGGGCGTGACCCAGCCGGCCAGCGGCCTGGCCGCCAACCAGAGACTGGATGTCCTTTACGGGGCAAAGACCCTCAATCTGGTGGTGACCCCCGCCAGCTACGGCCTGTTGGCACAGTCCAGCGGCTGGATCGGGAACGCCGCAGCGCCCGCCGCCGCCCTGGACGCCATCCGTCCCGCCGCCGGGTCCGCCGGAACCCCGGCCCAGGCCCTGTTTTCCGGGCTCTACGGCCTGAACGCCGACCAACTTCCCGCCGCCTTCCAGCAACTGGGCGGGGAGGTCTATGCCGACGAGGTTCTGTCTGATCGTCTGGCCCTGCGCTCCAGCCTCAAGACCGTGCTGAACAACGTCGGCCACGATGATCAGCCTGGAGACCTGGCGCGTTCACAGGCAACGTCCTGCAGCCCGAAGACCGGCTGGATCGAGATCGTGGGCGACCGCGAGCGCGTCACCGGCGACACCAACGCGCTAGGCTTCAGGAACGGCCGCTATGGCTTCGTCGCCGGGGTTAGCCCCGTCAATACCTGCTCCAGTCAGCTCGGCGTGGCGGTCAGCTACCGCAAGGGCGAACTCACCTCCGACGCCCTCAGTTCAGCAAAGGACACCGGCGCGTCGATCTCAATCTACGGCGCCCGCCAGTCTGGAAAGTGGTCCGTGCGGGCGGCGCTGGCCGGATCGATAAGCGACTGGGCGATGGTGCGGAACACCAAGGCTCTGGTGGGCGGGTCCACCACCAGCCAGGCTTCGGAAAACCTGCGCGCGTTGGGGGTCTCCCTGGAAAGCCGCTATCAGCTGATCACCGGTCGCAATTACCGAATCTCCGGGATCGCCGGCGTGCAGGCGGAACGGGTCAAGGCCGGCGGGGCCCAGGAAACCGGCGGCGGGATCAACAACCTGACCCTCGGCAGCGGTCAGTGGAGCAGCGGGCAAACCCGGCTCGGGCTTGAGGGCCGCATGCAACACGACCGGGTCGCCGCTTCGCTGGCCGCCAGCTGGACCCATGAAATCGGCGCCAACGGCAGGACGCTGCGTCCCGTCGCCCTGGGCGGGGCCAATTGGGACACCGGCAGCGTCGACGTCGGTCGCGATGGTATCGCGTTTGAAGCCGGCATGGCGTTCAGGCCCACCGCCGCGACCCAGATCAAGCTCGGTTACAGCGGGCACGCCCAGCGCAGGATCTTCTCCAACAAGGCCTCGATCACCGCCGTCATGGCTTGGTGAAGGTGTAGCGCCGGCTGGCCGTAATCCATATCAGCAGCCAGCCAGCCCCTACGTCCGATTCTGACGCACCCCCGTGCTTCACTCCCCTCCAACATGCTCGACGCCCTCAACATCACCGAGGAAGACGCTCTCGGCCTCGTCGAACTGGCGCAGCACGATCTGGCGCTGGCGCGGGATTTTGCGCGCCGGGCGCTGGCGGCGGAGGACTCCGAGGAAGCCAGCGGGCTGGCGCGCAGCTATCAGCGCGCGGCGCGGTCCTATCGCCAAAGCCTGGCGCTGAAGGTGCGGCTGCGGCGTGAGCTGGCGGCCGCCGACCAGGTTCAGGCCAACATGCCCAAGGCAAAGCCCGGCGGCGCGGCGGTGGCCCGGCGCATCGGCGAGGTGCGCGAGGCCCTGCTGCGGCTGGCCTGGAACGAGGCCGAGCGGCCCGAAGACGAGCGCGAGAGCGCCGAATGGGACGAGTCCGCCGCTGAGACGTTCGCCTTCCATCGCCAGGGCGTCGAAGAGACCATCGCCGAGGATTGCCTGAAGGACAGCTTCTGCGACGAGCCGCTGGACGACCACGTGGCACGGCTGGCCATGGACGTGGGCTTCCCGCCCGACGCCATCGCCGGCTGGCGCGACCTGGCCGACCCGCCGCAGGCCGCGCTCGATTTCGAGCCGGAAGAGGATGCGTGGCTCAGCTCGGCGTGATGTCCCTCGCTTGATGGGCAGGGACAGACGGCGGCGCCGTCAGGGTGGGAAAGTTTGAGCTGGAAACGGGCGGCGGCGCGCCGCGTTCGACGTGCGCGTCTTAATGACGGTGAGGGTGTGGACGGTTTTCGTCTGACGATGCGGCTCGACAACGATCCTCCCGGCGCACCCATGCCGACGTGAGCGCCGTCCACACCTTCACCGTAATTGCGCGATGCGCCCGGAATCCCCCGTGTCGTCCAGGCCCTCAACCCCGGAATCTATTTTGTCCTAGACAAAGTAGCCACATTGGCCGAATGTCGGGGCGATAACCGGACATTGTCCATGACAAATTCAGAGATCCCTGAAGGGTTCGACTTGGCGCGCAGCGATCGGCGTTGCGCGACAGCGATTTGTCCCGGCAAGCGCGGCGCGCCTGGAGGCGCCCTTACGCGCTCCAGATCCGCTCCGGGATCGTCACGAAAGAGGGCTCTGTCCGGCCGAGCAGGAAGCCAGGTTAGGTCTGAGCCGTCCGTTCGTACAGAACACGACCATATGGCGCGTTTCATCCATTCTCGCATCAGTTGTCAGCACAACACGCAAACTTGGTAAGATCACAAGGAAATACATCGTGAGAAAACTCATCGTCCATGCTTGGAACTTTATATTCGACTCGAATGTCAGCCCGCTGCGGCATATTCCAGACTTGGCTACGCGCCACATGATCTTGCAGGTGCTGGGGTGGATGTGGGCTGCATCCTTCACTATTGCTGCTGGCAGCTACACATTCTTCGCGGCAAGTCTCATCGGGCATGCCGTCCTGATTTCGGCGGCCGCCATAACTGTTGCGACCTACACGGTGGCTGAACGTAAGCCGGCGTTGTTCGCACTCTCATCGGGCCGGAGACCCGACGGCGAACACGAATAGAACCCGCTGGGCGCAAAGACGCACGCAAGGCCGTCTCGCAGACCTCGACGATTTCGGGTTGCAGGGGACACGGGTTGAAGGGGACATGATTGCCATCCCCGAGACCGCTGGACTCCGGTGCCGAGGGCCGGTCCAGGCCCTGGCTCCCGTCGTCCGCGATGACCCTTCGGTTGCCCCCTAAGGAAGGGGCTGAGCCGGGTGGTGGAGCCGCGCACGGTGCGGATGGGGGCGACCTACCGGTTCTAGGCCGCCTCGGCCGTGTCATCCTCGGGCGTTGGCGCGGCGGCTTGTGCGGCGGGCGTTTCGCGCATGGGGATCTGCGGGATCAGCAGCACCACGACCAGGGCCGCCGCCAGCACCACCAGTCCTACCGCGAAGGTGTCGGTAATCGCCGTGGCGATGATGTCGCGCACGAAGGGCGGCATCGCCATCCTTCCGCCGGCCGCCTGGGCCCCCATGCCCTGCAGCTTGCCCACGTCGATGCCCGGCATGATCTTGCCGAGGCCGGCGTTCAGGTGATTGGTCAGCAGGGTGCCGAACACCGCCACCCCGATGGTGGAGCCGATCTGGCGGAAGAACTGGCTGGAGCTGGTCACCACGCCCAGGCGCGAGATCGGCATGGCGTTCTGGACGGCAAGGCTGAAGAGGCTCTGGCCCGGCCCCAGCCCGATCCCCAGCACCAGCATTCTCCAGGCCAGGTCCAGCCGGCTGGTGTCGGCGTTCATCTGGCTGAGCAGCCAGATGCCGATGGCCGTCACCACCACGCCGCTGATCATGTAGGCCTTGTAGGTCCCGGTCTTGCTGACCAGTCGCCCTGACAGGATGGAGCTGGCCATGATGCCGACCATCATCGGCAGCATGGAGAGCCCGCTGGTCGTCGCCCCGACCCCCTGGCCCAGCTGCATGAACAGCGGCAGGAACGCCACCGTGCTCATGAATGACATGGAGACCAGGAAGCCCGCCAGGTTGGCCGTCGAGAACACCCGGTTCTTGAACAGGTCCAGCGGCAGGATCGGGTCGGAGGCGAACCGCTCGGCGATGACGTAGAGCACCAGGCCCATGGCTGATGCACCGAACAGCCCCAGCACCACGGGCGACACCCAAGGATATTTGTGACCCCCGAAGGTCAGCGCCAGGAGAAGCGGCGCCACGGTGGCGATGATCAGGCCGGCCCCGATGAAGTCGATCTTGCCCTTCGCCGCGTGGGACATCTTGGGCATCTTCACGATGATCATGAACAGCGACAGCAGGCTGAGCGGCAGGTTCAGGTAGAATACCCAGCGCCAGCCGGCGACGAGGTGGCCGAACAGCGTCACCGTCCCGTGGTCGGTGAAGAACCCGCCGATCAGCGGCCCGACCGTGGACGACAGGCCGAACACCGCCCCGAACATGCCGCCGATCTTGCCCCGTTCGCGCGGCGGATAGAGGTCGCCGATGATCGCGAAGGCCGTGGTGAAGAGGGCGCCGCCGCCGATCCCCTGGATCGCCCGGAAGACGATCAGCTGGATCATTCCGCCGCCCAGGATCGGCAGATCGCCGAATTCCCCCGCCAGGCCCGACAGCCATGAGCCGGCGAGGAAGATGGTGATCCCCGCCAACAGCACGGGCTTGCGGCCATACAGGTCGCCCAGTTTGCCCCAGATCGGCACCATCACCGTGGAGGACAGCAGATAGGCCGTGGTGACCCAGGAGTAGAGCGCCAGGCCGTTCAGCTCCGCGATGATCCGCGGCATGGCCGTCGATACGATGGTCTGATCCAGCGCCGAAAGCAGGAAGACGATGGCCACGCCCCAGAGCGTGACTTTCTTCTCATACTCGCTGAATTGTCTCTGCTCGCTCAAACCCGCCCCCTGGCCGCCCCAGCCATACCTAAGCCGCGTTCAAATAGGCGGTATGTCCGGTTCGTCAAACAGCGCCGATTGCCGCTGTCTCAGCGCGCCATGTTCAGGACCTGGACCTGGGTGAATTCCTTCAGGCCATCTTCGCCGAGCTCCGAGCCGATGCCGGAGAACTTGGCACCGCCGAAGGGGAGGTGGGGTTGCAGGTCGGCGTGCTTGTTGACCCACACCGAGCCGGACTCCATCTCCGTCGCCAGGTCCCAGGCGCGGTTGGAGTCCTTCGCCCAGATCGAGCCGCCCAGGCCATAGATCGAGGCGTTGGCGCGGCGCACGGCGTCGGCGGGGTCGGAGTATTTGATCACCGGCATGACCGGGCCGAACTGCTCTTCGTCCACCAGCTTCGAGCCCTCGGCGATGTCGCGCACGATGGTCGGGTTGATGAAATAGCCCTTGTCGCCCTTGCGGCCGCCGCCGGCGATCACCTTGCCGTCCTGCTTGGCGCTCTCGATGAAGCCCATGACCTTCTCGAACTGGGCCTTGTTCTGCAGCGGTCCCATCTGGGTGCCCTGTTCCAGCCCGTCACCGACCACGGCGGCGTTGGCGCACTTGACCAGCTCGTCGCACATGGCGTCGTACATGCTCTCGTGGACGTAGATCCGCTTGGCCGCGATGCACACCTGGCCGGCGTTCTGCATGGCCGCGCCATAGACCTTGGGCGCCATCTCCTTGGGATCGACGTCGTCCAGCACGATCAGGGCGTCGTTGCCGCCCAGTTCCAGCGAGATGCGCTTCAGGGCGTCGGCCGCTGAGGCCATCACCTTCTTGCCGGTCTCGGTGGAGCCGGTGAAGCTGATCTTGCGGATGTCGGGGTGCGTGGTCATCTCGCCGCCCAGGTCGTTGGCGTCGCTGATGATGTTGACCACGCCCGGGGGCACGATGTCCTTGATCAGTTCGCCCAGCTTCAGCGCTGTCAGCGGCGTGGTCGCGGCGGGCTTCAGGATCACGGTGTTGCCGGCCAGCAGGGCGGCGGGGACCTTGAAGGCCATCAGGATCATCGGGAAGTTCCAGGGCACGATGCAGCCCACCACGCCCAGCGGCTTGCGGCGGATCTCGATCCGGCTCGTGGCGTCGTCGGTCACCACCGTCGCCGGCAGGTCCAGGCTGGCGAAGTAGCGGAAGAAGGCCGAGGCGCCGAAGATCTCGCCGGTGGCGTCGGCCAGCGGCTTGCCCTGTTCCTGGGTCAGCAGGCGGGCGAGGTCGGTCAGGTTGGCCTGGATGACGTCGGCGATGGCCACCAGCACCGCGCGCCGCTCGTCCATCGTGGTCCGGCTCCAGGCCGGGAAGGCTATCTTGGCGGCGGCGACCGCCTGGTCCAGCTGACCCTTCGAGGCGCGCGCGCAGACGGCGACGGGCTCTTCCGTCGCGGGATTGATCACCGGCATCGTCATATCGCCGGCCACGAGTTGGCCGTTGATGAGCAGCTTGTAGTCCGACATCGCGCGCGCCCTTCGGGAAACCTGAAGGCGGCAGGCAACGCGCTTTACGCAGCGGCGGTCAAGCGGCGCGGATGCGGTCCACATCGGCGGTGGCGGACACGCCGACCGCGGCAAACATCTCGTCGCGGTCCGGCCCCGCCTTGGGCGGATAGAGGTCGGCGTTGCGCGTCTTGCCGCGCGCCCAGACCCGGGCGATTCTGGCCAGGTTGGCGGGGCGTTTCAGCCAGGCGTCCGGCGATTCCAGCATGTGGAAGCCGCGCAGGAAGGCGCGCAGCAGCTCCACGTCCTCGCGCATGGCGATTACCACCCCGTCGTTGAGGAAGCTGCTCGCCATCTTCGCCCGCACCGAGGGCTTGCTTTCCGGCATCAGGGCGGCGCGGGCGCGACGGATGGCGGAGCGGTCGGCCTGCCGCATCACCTTGTCATAGGGTCGAAGTTCGCGTTCCAGGGCGGTACGGTAGGCTATCATCCGCTGGGCTGGATCAGTGCTGGCCGCCAGGGCGTCGCGCAGCTGGTGCGCGCTGACTGCGGCGAAGGAACAGCCGCGACCGTAGAGCGGGTTGGTCCGCACCACGCTGTCTCCGACCGGGAACAGCCGCAGCACGGCCGGCCGGCCATCCGGCGCATAGTCGCGCCAGCGGCTTTCCAGCTGGCCCATGCCGAACACACGGCTTGTCGGGTCCGTCCGCTCCGGCTCGATCCAGGGGGCGACGCCGGGCAACTTGCGACAGATGGCGTCGAAGGTGTCGGGATCGACTATGGCCTTGCGCATCTCCTCCTCGACCTCGGGCGCGCAGAGGGTGATGGAGAAACAGCCGCTGTCGCCGGGGAATACACCGAACTTCAGGTAGCCAAGGTCGCCGGTGGTCCCGAACTTGCCGCGCTCCGGCTCGGCCTGGCCGGGCTTCAGGCGATAGTGACGGGTGAAATAGATCACGCCGCAGGGCTCGGAGCTCTCCGGGATGGCCATCCCAGCGGCGGAGAGCTGCTCGTAGGCCAGGGAATTGCGGCCTGCCGCGTCCACCACGAGGTCGGCCTCCAATTCGCTGCCGTCCTGCAGCACCACGCCCTTCACCGTCGGCGGAACGCCGGGGTTAAGTTTCAGCGCCTTTACAAAGGTATCCGCCCGAAAAATCACACCCGGAAGGCGCTCCACATAGCGCCGCATCACCAGTTCCAGGGTCGTGCGGCGGCTGGTCAGGATCGCCAGGTCTGCGTCAATGGGATGGGGTGTGTAGGTTTCGCGGTGCTTGGCGGTGAGGCCGCCTTCGAAGCCCAGTTCGCGGCAGCCGGCGGCGCGCAGCTGTTCCATCAGCTGCGGATGCTCGTCCCGCACGAGAGTGCGCAGGCGGGCGAGGAACGCGTGGCTGTGGCGCAGGTGGCCGACGCCGCGGCGTTGCCAATGGTCGAAGGCCGCATCGGCGTCGCCCTCTGGCGGCGGCGGGTCGCGGTCGAGGACGACGATCTCGCGATCGGCCCGGGCCAGCGCCATGGCGCTCCACAGGCCCGCCATTCCCGCTCCGATAACCAGGATGCGTTCGCTCATGCTTGAAGTCCCTTGCCGACGCTCATTCTTGTCGAGGCCTAATTCCTGCCAAAGCGGGAGCTCTCTAGCAGAGCCGAACCATTACGTTGGGGAGCCTAGACGCTTGATCTCCCCGCCCTTAACCTTGGCCAGGGCGGCGCGGACGACACCGATATCGGCGCTGGGGATCAGGTAGTCGCCGACCACGAAGGCCGGCGTGCCTTGCAGGCCCAGGGCCGTGGCCAGGTTCCGCACGTCCCGCAGCTGGGCGTCGATGGCGGGGTTGGCGGCGGCCCGGCGCACTTCGGCCGGGTTCAGCCCCGCCTCGGCCAAATGCCGGTCCAGGGCCGCCTCGTCGAGGCCGCGATCGGCCATCCAGGCCTTGTGGAGCGTGAAGCCCTTGGCCTTGACCTGCGGGGTCAGCGCCATCCGCGCGGCGCTGTCGGAGACCTCGCCGAAGATCGGGAATTCCTTAAAGACGAAGCGCACGTCCGGGTTCTCGGCGATCAACTTCACAATCTCCGGCGCCACCACCTTGCAGTAGCCGCAGCGGTAGTCGAAGAACTCCACGACCGTGAACCGGCCCTTCGGATTGACCACCAAGTCCCGCGGATCAGCCTCCAGCTGCTGCCGGTAGCGCGACAACTCCGAGGCGCCGGCCTTGGCCTGCTCCAGCATCTGATTTGCGCGGAGCTTTTGCACCGCCTCCTCGATCACCTCGGGATGTTCGAGCAAATAGGCCCGCACCTGGGCGCCGAACTTGGGGTCGGAGCCGCTCGCCTGCGGCTGGCAGGCGCCGAGGGCGAGGGCGGCCACCGTGGCCAGGGCGGCGAGGGGAAATGTGCGGGTCATAGGGGTCCAGATAGGGCGCAGCCGGCCGGTCCTCAACGTGAATTGCTGACGATCGAGCCTTCGCGACCCAGCTGGCGCAGGTCCTCGCGCGTGGGCTGTGCGACGAGGACGATATCGGTGGCGCGGCGCCATTCCGGGGTGTTCTTGCTCAGCATGTCGCGGGCGCGCATGGCGAACACCCGGGCCTGGCGCATGTCGCCAATGTTGAAATTGTATTCGGCGGTGGCCAGGCGGGCGAGGCCGTCCTGGCCCACCTTGTCATAGGCCTCGGCCAGCAGGCGCCAGGAGACAGCGTTGTCCTCCTCCTGGGTCAGCGATCGCTTCAGCTCGTCGATGCCTTCAGCCACCTTCTTCCTGTCGTCCATCGCGATGAGGGTCTGGCCCAGGTTTATGCGTAGCAGCGGCGCCTCTGGCTTCAGCTGCACCGAGCGGCGCTGCGGGGCTTCGGCTTCGGCGGTCCGACCGAATTCGAACAGAATCTGGCCCTTCAGCTCATAGAGGTAGGGGTTATCCGGCTGTTCGCTCAGCAGCTGTTCGATCAGCTTCAGCGCCTTGTCCGGCTCCTTCAGCTGGTAGTAGGCGATGGCGCGTGCGTAGCGGGACGGATAGTCCTTGGCCTTCTCGTCGTACTTGGTGATCGCCACCTGCGGATTGATGAAGCCGTCCAGCTTGGCGCGCATGATCGCGTGCTCGGCCATCGCCTCGGGCGAATCCACCTTGTCGTAGTTGGACTGCTTGGTCACCCGGCTGCGCAGGGCCTCGATCCGTTCCGACGAGATCGGGTGGGTCCGGAAGTAGGCGTAACGCCGGGCCTCGTCGAACACCTCCTGGTAGCGGAAGTTGTCGAAGAAGTCGGCCAGACCCCGACCGGACAGCCCGGCCTTCTCCATGAGAGTGGCGCCGGCCTGGTCGGCGCGGCTTTCCTGTTCGCGGCTGAAGCCGATGGCGCCCAGGGTGCCGAAGTAGCTGGCGCTGCCCGCCAACCCTGCCGCCGCCTCCGGTGACCCGGCGATCGCCGCCAGCAGGCCCAGGCCCATGGTCAGCAGGAAAGGCTTCATGCCGGCGGCGTTCATCTCGCCTGAGCGGGCGGAGTGGCCGGCGGCCAGGTGGCCGGTTTCGTGGGCCATGACACCCTGCAGCTCATTGGGCGTCTTGGTCTCGACGATCAGGCCGGTATTGACGCCCATCACCCGCGGCGCGGCGAAGGCGTTCATATCTTTCGACCCGATCAGCACGATCTGGACGTTCTTCGGGTCGATATTGGCGGCGCGCAGGATCGGATCGGCGTCCCGGTGCAGGATCTCCTCGATCTCGGTGTCTCGGATCAGGGATTGGCCCTGCGCCAAGGCGGGCCTGGGGCTCCCGATCAGGCCGCCGGCGACGACGGCGCTGAGCGCAAGGCGGGAGACCGACCGGAAGGGGGATACCATTCGCAACTCTCTCAAGTTCGATATCCCCGTCCCGGTCGGATTCTACGCCCCTAACCGCGCCGCCACCAGCCCTTGCGCTGGGCGGGCGCGGGGCCGCTGATCTCGGCCGGATCCGGCGCCTTGGGGGTGGGTTCCGCCTCGGGCTCGGGCTCCGGCGCTACCGCCGCCGCGACCGGGGCCGCGATTTCGACAGCCTCGGCTTCACCAGTCTCCGCCTCGATCGGGGCTTCGACCGGTGCGGCGGCCTTGCGGCTGCGCGAGCGCTTGGCCTTCGGCGCTTCAGCGTCAACCGGTTCAGCCTCCGGCTCAGGCGGCGCGGCGATGACCTCGGTCACGACTTCAGCCTCTGCCTCGACAGCGGCGATCGCCTCGGCCGGAGCTTCAGCCTCGTCGCGACCCCGGCCACGACCACGGCTGCGGCGCGCGCGCTTGGGCTTGTCCTCGGCGGTCGGCAGTTCGACCCAGATATCGTCGTCCCCGGTGGCGCCACGGGTGGCGGCTGGCGCGGGCGACCCGGTTCTGGCCGACTCGGTTGTGGCCGACTCGGTCCTGGCCTCAGCAGGGGCCGGAGCCCGCGCCGCGGGCTGGGGGGCGGCCACCTTCATGTCTTCGGACGGGTCGTACCAGACGAACGGGTCGTCGCCGTAGGGCACCCACGGGCGCACCCAGGAGAAGGCGTCGGTCGGGCGCGCATCGTCGCGCATCCGGCGACCGCCTCGACGGCCCCGCCGACGACGACGGGCCTCGCGGTCTTCTTCTGTCTCCGCGACAGCGGCAGCGGCAGCGGCAGGACGGGCTTCGCGCTCGCCATCCTCGCGCGGCTCGTCACGACGTCCGCGCCGACGCCGGCGGCGGCCACGACGGCCGTTCTCGTCGTCTTCCCGCGGACGTTCGCTGCGTTCGCCCGCCTCGCGGGGCGCGCGCTCGGCGGCTGCGGCGCGGGGCTGGTCTTCGTCCTCGGCCTCTTCGTCGTCCTCGAAGTCTTCTTCGTCCTCTTCGTCGTCCTCGACATCCTCGAAGTCGTCGTCCTCGGCGGCCGGTTCGAAAGCCTGCAGCGGCGCGGGCAGGGCGACCGCGGCGTGCTCGGGCCGGGTCTCCATGGAGGTCCGCTCGATCACATGGTCGGCGTGGGCCATGGTGTCATCGACCAGCACGGTCACGAACAGGCCGAACGCCTGGAACAGCCGCGCCAGGTGCGCCCGCTTCTCATTGAGGATGTAGAGCCCGACGTCGCGCGGCACGCGCAGGGTGACTTCCCCGCCGCCCTTCAGCGCTTCAAGCTCCAGGGTCCGCAGGGTGGCCAGCGCGCTCGATTCCACCGAACGCACGCGGCCCGTGCCCGCGCAATGTTCGCAGACGTGGGTGGTGCCTTCCAGCACGCCGGTACGGCGGCGCTGGCGGCTGATCTCCATCAGGCCGAACGGGCTGATCTTGCCCATCTGCACCCGGGCGCGATCGTCCTTCAGGCAGTCCTTCAGCTTCTTCTCGACGGCCCGGTTGTTCTTCGACTCATCCATGTCGATGAAGTCGATGACGATCAGACCGGCCAGGTCGCGCAGCCGCAGCTGGCGGGCGGCTTCCTCCGCCGCCTCCATGTTGGTCTTCAGCGCCGTGGCCTCGATGTTCCGCTCACGGGTGGAACGGCCGGAGTTCACATCGACGGCGACCAGCGCCTCGGTCTGGTTGATCACCAGGTAGCCGCCCGAACGCAGGGGCACATTGGCCGAATAGATCTGGGCCAGATGGTCCTCGACCCGATGCTTTACGAACAGCGGCGTCGGCTCGCGGTAGGCCATGACCTTCTTGGCCTGGCTTGGCATCAGCATGCGCATGAAGTCGCGCGCTTCCCTGTATCCAGCCTCGCCCTCGACCCAGACCTCATCGATGTCCTTGTCATAGAGGTCGCGGATGGTGCGCTTCACCAGGTCCTCTTCCTCGTAGATCAGGGAGGGGGCGATGGAATGCAGCGTCTTCTCGCGGATGTTTTCCCAGAGGCGCAGCAGGTAGTCATAGTCGCGCTTGATCTCGGCCTTTGTGCGCTTGGCGCCAGCCGTACGCACGATCAGGCCCATGCCCTGCGGCACCGCCAGGCTGGTGACCACGCCCTTCAGGCGCTTGCGGTCGGTTGCGGTTTCGATCTTGCGGCTGATGCCGCCCCCACGCGCCGTATTGGGCATCAACACGCCATAGCGGCCTGCCAACGAAAGATAGGTGGTGAGCGCCGCGCCCTTGTTGCCGCGCTCTTCCTTGACGACCTGCACCAGCATGATCTGCCGGCGCCGGATCACTTCCTGGATCTTATAGCGGCGCATCAGCCGACGGCGGCGGCGCGCCAGCTCTTCTTCCATGACGTCATCGTCGTCATCCGAGACCGCGTCGGCCTCGTCGTCCTGATCCTCGTCGGAGGCCTCGGCGGCGTCGCCCCCATTGCCGGCGCTGCTGCTCCGTCCGCGGCGGGCACGGGTCGGACGCTCGTCCTCCTCGTGTTCCTCAGCCTCTTCGCGCAGCAGGGCTTCGCGGTCGGCGACCGGGATCTGGTAGTAGTCGGGGTGGATTTCGTTGAAGGCCAGGAAGCCGTGGCGGTTGCCGCCGTATTCCACGAAGGCCGCCTGCAGCGACGGCTCAACGCGCGTCACCTTGGCGAGATAGATGTTCCCTCGTAGCTGCTTGCGGTTGGAACTCTCGAAATCGAACTCTTCAATCCGGGTTCCGTCGATAACCACCACGCGCGTCTCTTCGGCGTGAGCGGCATCGATCAACATAGTCTTGGGCATTAAAAGTCTCTCCGCGGCGCGCGGGGGCGTTTCCGCCTAGGCGCTGCCGGCAAATGGGACGAGCGCGCGCGCCTTCCCGGAGGACACCGGCAACGGCGTCTCGGGAGGCCTTGGGGCCAGATGTGGCTCGAGCTGCGCAGCTCATCGGGTGTGTTCCTAGGCGCGTCCCGAGGGGCGCGGATCGGAGGGTGCGTCGTCACCGAGGATTCGGTCAAAGCCGACGCCGGCTTGGTTTTGTCGCGTCTTGGTTTTGTCGCGTGGCGGTCGCGCCCCCATCGGGGCTGCGGCCTCACGCTGCGGGACATTGCAACACTGGACCCGAAAAGGAAAGCGGCGCTCTTGTTTTACGCGCAAGGCCCTTGGCAACACCTCGTTAACCCTTTGTCCACGAGCGCGCTGACTATTATGGGGCGTGGGTTCGCGGCTGGCGCGAATCTCCGTGATTTCCAGGATCCAAGGATGCTGCGGCGGGTGATGGGTGCGGTGAGCCGGAACCGGGGGCGGGCAATCGCCGCCGTCACGGTGCTCGTGGGTCTCGCCGCCTTCGCCGTGGGTCACGCGGCGACCGAAACCGCCAGCCTGATCAAGGTCCGGATGGGGGGCGATGGCCCCGAGACCCGGCTGGTGCTGGAGCTTGATGGCTCGGCCACCGCCAAGGTCGTGGCCGACGGCGCCGCCGATCGCCGCATCGTGATCCTGCTGCCCGACGTGACCGGCGCCCAGACCCAGCAGGGCGCGGGCCGGGGCGTGGTTCGGGCCTGGACGATCGACCAGACCTCCGCCGGTGCGCGCCTGCAGATCGACCTGGCCGCCAGCGCCGTCGTCAAGCGACGCTTCCTGCTGCCGCCGGGCGATGGAATCACCAGCTATCGGTACGTGATCGACGTAGCTGCGGCGCCGGTTGTGAATTTCACCTCGGTGAAGACGGCGGCGGCGATGACCGCGGCGCCGACGCTGCGCGCCCAGTTCCTGCCGGCCAGAAAGGCCGCCGCGCCGGCCGCGCCCCTGAAGGCCTTGCCCGCGTTGCCGCTCAAGAAGGTCGTGGTCATCGATGCCGGCCATGGCGGCAAGGACCCGGGTTCCCTGGGCGCCAATGGCTACGAGAAGGATATCAACCTCGCCGCCGCGCTGACGCTGGCTGACCAGTTGGGCAAGACTGGCCGCTACAAGGTGGTGCTGACCCGCTCGACCGACGTCTACATCCCGCTGGAGGACCGCGTGCGCGTCGCCCAGCGCGCCGGCGCCGACCTGTTCATCTCGCTGCACTCCGACAGCGGCCCCGAGGCCGACCTCAAGGGGGCGTCTGTCTACACCTTGTCCGACAAGGGCACGGCCCGCTCAGCCCGCTTCATGGCGCGGGATAACTGGCTGATGAAGGCCAGCCTGTCCGGTGACCAGGGGGTGCGCGATATCCTCTTCGATCTGACTCAGCGCGCCACGCGCAACCGGTCGGGGGTCTTTGCCCAGACCCTGGTCTCCAGCATTGACGGCCAGGCCCCGATGCTGCGCCACAGCCACCGCGACGCCGGCTTCATGGTGCTGCTGGCCCCCGACGTCCCGGCCGTGCTTCTGGAGATGGGCTTTGTCTCCAACCCCGCCGACGAAGCCCGCCTTCGCGACCCCGCCGCCCGCGCCCGCTTCATGTCCGCCGTCGGCCGCGCCATCGACACCCACTTCGGCGAAACGTTCAGGATCGCCTCTCGCTAGCGCACCTGCGGCGATGGCTGGCGTTGGCGCCCCGTCCGACACAGGCTAGACGGTCCAGGTGAGGCCCGCCCTATCGTGACCCTGCCAGACGCTCCCGAGCGGACGCCCCCCGAAAGGGGAAAGCCCCTGCCATGGCTCGGCCTCGCCGGTGTCGCGGCGCTGAGCTTCGTCGCCGCGGCGGCCCTGGCCACCGGCGTCTATGCCGCCTGGCTGTTCCATGACATGCCCAACGCTGGCGACCTGGTGGACTATCACCCGGCCACCGCCACCCGCGCCTATGCCTGGGACGGCACCCTGATCGGGGAGTTCTCCCGCGAGCGGCGCATCTTCGTCCCCTACGACGCCATCCCCGCCCAGACGGCGCAGGCCTTCCTGGCCGCCGAGGACCACAGCTTCTTCAAGCATGGCGGCGTCGACGTCGGCGGCTTCGGCCGCGCCATGGTCAAGAACGTCATCAACGTGGCCCAGCGCCGGCGGCTGGAAGGCGGCTCGACGATCACCCAGCAGGTGGCCAAGAATATCCTGCTGACCAACGACCAGACCATCGGGCGCAAGCTGAAGGAGGCGATCCTGGCCTCCCAGCTCGAGCAGACGCTGTCCAAGGAGCGGATTCTCGAGCTCTATCTCAACGAGATCTGGCTGGGTTACCGCTCGTTCGGCGTCGGGGCGGCCGCCTACAACTATTTCGGGAAGTCGATCAGCGACCTCACCCTGGCCCAGAACGCCTATCTGGCGGCGCTGCCAAAGGGCCCGGACAACTACCACCCGATCCGCCGCAAGGCCCAGGCGCTGGCCCGGCGCAACTGGATCCTCGACCAGATGGCCGAGCTGCGGATGGTCACCCGCGCCGAGGCCGAAGCCGCCAAGCGAGAGGACCTGGTCGTCCAGGCCGCGCCTTCCCGCTCGCAGTACCGCGACGCTGACTATTTCGTGGAGGAGGTTCGTCGCACGGCCCTGACTATGCCGGAACTCGGCGACAACCGGCTGAACGCCGGTGGCTACTACATGCGCACGACGCTGGATCCCAGGCTTCAGAGCTTCGCCAAGATGGCGATGATGAATGGCCTGGAGAACTACGACCGCCGCCATGGCTGGCGCGGCGCCTGGGGCCATGTGACGACCCTGGACGGCTGGGAAGCCGTCGCCCGCAAGCAGCCGCGCCCCCGCGAGCGCGCCGAATGGCGTCACGCCGTGGTGCTCAGCGTCGCCGGCGGAGCGGTGCAGGTGATGACCCTCGACGGCGACAAGGGCGCGCTCGTTGGCGCGGACGTCTCATGGGCGCGGGGCGGGAAGGGGATCGGGGCCGGCGATCTGATCTTCGTGGCGCCCAACGAGCGCGGCGGGTTCAAGCTGAAGCAGGTGCCGGCGGTGAACGGCGCCCTGGTGGCCATGGAACCCTATTCGGGCCGGGTGACGGCCATGGTGGGCGGCTATTCCTTCTACACCTCCAGCTTCAACCGGGCGACGCAAGCCTTCCGCCAGCCGGGCTCGGCCTTCAAGCCGATCGTCTACGCCGCGGCGCTGGAGGCCGGCTACACCCCTGCCAGCCAGGTCATCGACGGCCCCATAACGCTGAAGGGCGCCAACGGCCAGGACTGGAGCCCGGAAAACTACCACCACGACTTCCTGGGCTCTCTCTACCTGCGCCGCGGTATCGAACTGTCGCGCAACACCATGACCGTGCGGCTGGCCAATTCGGTGGGCATGAAGCGCATCGTCGATCTGGCCACCCGGCTTGGCGAGACCAAGAAGATGGAGCCGGTGGTGGCCATGGCGCTGGGCGCCGGCGAGACCACGACGATGCGGATGGCGGCGGCCTATTCGACTTTCGTCAACGGCGGCAAGTTCGTGCAGCCTCGCCTGATCGAAATGGTCCAGGATCGCAACGGCAAGGCCATCTTCCGGGCCGACAAGCGCGACTGCCTGCGCTGCGACACCAGCTTCTTCGGGGATGCCGAGAGCCCGCGCATCCCGCGCACCGGCGACCAGGTGATGGACCCGATCACCGCCTACCAGATCACCAGTTTCCTGCAGGGCGTGGTCCAGCGCGGCACCGCCACCCAGGCGTCGTCGATCGGCAAGCCGGTTGGCGGCAAGACGGGCACCACCAATGAGTCGCGCTCGGTGTGGTTCATGGGGGTGTCGCCGCACCTGGTGGTCGGCATCTACATCGGCTTCGACGACAACCGCAGCCTGGGCGGATCGGAGACCGGCGCGGTCACCGCCGTGCCGATCTTCACTGAGTTCATGACCAACGCGCTGAAGGACAAGCCGGCGGAGGATTTTCCGGTCCCGGCCAACGCCAAATACGCGATGGTCGGCGGTATTCGCGAGGCTTTCCGACCCGGCACCGAGCCGACCGGGGTCGCCGGCCCGCTCGGCGCCGCTGGGCCGGCCGGCCCGATCCCCTATGACAAGCTGGGCGCTCCCGGCGTCCCCGGCGCGGCGGTGGTCGCCCCGGCCGCGCCGGCGGCCGCTCCGCCGCCGAAGAAGAAAGACGACCTCTCCGACCTCTATTGAGCTGCGCCTCCTGAAGCCGCCTTGTGCTGAGGGGAGGCGGCGGCTACATCCCGCGCCCCTATTCGAAGGAATTTTCCCATGAGATTGGATGTCGAGGCCGCCAAGGCCGACATCGAGCAGTCGATCGACTTGCTCAGGAGGCGTCTTTGACTGGGAACCTGCGCTCCGAAGGCTCGATGAGCTGAACGCCCGGGTCGAGGACCCGACCCTCTGGGACCGCCCCGACGCGGCCCAGGCGCTGACCCGCGACCGCGCGCGCCTCGCCGCCTCGATCGACGCCGTGAAGGGGCTGGAGCGCGACCTCGCCGACGCCCTGGGCTACGCGGAGATGGCGGATGAGGAGGGCGACGAGGCCAGCCTCGAGGAAGCCCGCGCCCAGCTTCGCGGTATCAAGGAGCGCGCCGGCCGCTCCGAGCTTGAAGCTCTGCTGAGCGGCGAGGCCGATGGCAACGACGCCTTTATGGAAATCAACTCCGGCGCCGGCGGCACCGAGTCCTGCGACTGGGCCGGCATGCTGCTGCGCATGTACAGCCGCTGGGCCAACGCCCACGGCATGGAGGTCGATTTCCTGGAAGAGACCGCTGGCGACCAGGCCGGCATCAAGTCCGTGACCCTGCAGATCAAGGGGGCCAACGCCTATGGCTGGCTGAAGTCCGAGGCCGGAGTCCATCGTCTTGTCCGCATCTCGCCCTTCGACGCCGCCGCCAAACGCCACACCAGCTTTGCCTCGGTGTGGGTCTATCCCGTGGTGGACGACACCATCGTCATCGACATCAATCCGTCCGACGTCCGCACCGACACCTACCGTGCCTCCGGCTCCGGCGGCCAGCACGTCAACAAGACCGACAGCGCCGTGCGCCTGACGCACATCCCAACCGGCATCGCGGTCGCCTGCCAGGCCGGCCGCTCTCAGCACCAGAACCGTGACGAGGCGTGGAAGATGCTGCGCGCCCGGCTCTACGAGGCCGAACTGCAACGCCGTGAAGCCGCCGCCCAGGCGATGCAGGATTCCAAGACCGACATCGGTTGGGGCCACCAGATCCGCAGCTACGTCCTGCAGCCGTACCAGATGGTCAAGGACCTGCGCACCGAGGTGGAAACCAGCGACACCGCCGGCGTCCTCGACGGCGACCTGGACGCCTTCATGGGCGCCGCCTTGGCGCAGCGGGTCGGGGCCACGCGGGACGCTTAAGCGCGTTTCCCTCCCTTCATGGGGAGGGTCGACTCGCCGAAGCCGAGCGGGGTGGGGAAGTGTGGGCCGGAACTGGGCGGCAAAGATTGGCGGGCCTTCTTTGGCGTGTGCGTCTGATCCCGACTCCCCCACCCTGACCGCTTCGCGGTCTGTCCCTCCCCACTAGGGGAGGGAAGGCTACTCCGCCGCCACGACGCTCAGGGTTTCGGGCTTGGCGGGGGCGAGCGACAGGCTGCGGCCCTCGAAATGCGCCCCGGCCTCTATGGAGAGCTCGGTGTGGCTGATGTCCCCGTCCACCCGGGCGCTGGCCCAGAGCCGTACCTGTCGTGCCGATATTGTGCCGGTGACCGCACCGCGGATCTCCACGCTCTCGGCGGTGATCGTGCCGTTCACAGCGCCGCTCTCACCGATGGTCAGGCGGCCGACCTTCACGTCGCCTTCGACCACACCGTCCAGGTGCAGGTCGCTGTCGGTGGTCACGTCGCCACGGATGCGGAAGCCCTCGGCGACCAGGGAGGCGACGCTGATCTTGCGCGACGAGGCGACGGAAAGCTCGGTGGGCGCGTCGCCCTTAGTTGGCTTGGAGAACATATTGGCCAGCCTTCAGGAACCGGCCCGGGTTCTGGGCCCTGCCATTGACCCACACCTCGTAGTGCAGGTGAGTCCCGGTCGAGCGGCCGGTGGAGCCCATGGCCGCGATCCGCTGCCCGATCCCCACGCGCTGTCCGGGGCGGACGGCGAAGCCGGAGAGGTGCGCATAGCGGGTCTTCAGGCCGCGGCCGTGGTCGATCTCGACCACATTGCCATAGCCTGAGCGCACGCCGGTGTAGGACACCACGCCCGGCCCCGTCGCGTAGATCGCCGTCGCATAGCCGCCGGGGAAGTCGAGGCCGGAGTGATAGGCCGGGCGGTGGGTAAAGGGGTCGTAGCGCACGCCGAAGCCGCTGGACTGCCCGTCCGCGGCGATCGGCCGCCCAATCGGGATGTCGCGGCTGGCGTCGGCCAGGGACTGGGCTTCGGAAAGATCGTGGGCCGCCCGCTGGATGCGCACGGCGAAGTCGTCATCGACGTCCAGCACGGCGGCCAGGGCGCGGGGGTCCCTGGACTCGATCAGCGGTCCGCCCAGGGCGCCGCGGCGGTCCACGAACGACGAGGGGGTGAGGCCGGCCATGCGGAACGCCAGGCGCAGCCGATCGGCCCGGCTCTTGGCGAAGGTGTCGGCGGCGTCCAGCAGTTGTTCCTGGCCCATGCGCACCATCTCGATGCGCCGCGCCGGGCTCGCGGCGGGACTGCTGGCCAGGGCGCGGTTGATGGCGGGGGTCAAGGCCTCGGTCGCGCCCGGCGCGCCCTTCATGTCGGTCAGCAGCATGGCCAGGGCCGCATGCCGCTTCTCGATCCCGGTCGCCACGTCGGTGTTGGAGCCGCTGGCCGCACTGAGGCGCGCCATGGCGCTGTCCAGCCGGGCCTGGCGGTCGGCGACGTAGCGCTCGGACTGGGCCTTCAGCTTGGCGATCTCGCGGTCGGACCCCGAGGCCGACAGCAGGCCGACCATCATCGCAGCCGTGCAGACGCCCATCCACAAGGCGGCGACGCCGAGAGTGCCGGCCAGGATCAACTGTTTGCGAGTGGTGAGCACGAAGGCCCTCATGGCTCCGCCCGAGCGCACGTAGAGGTGCCGCTCCGGAAACAGCTCCACCAGGGAGTGAACGAGACGCGCAAAACGTTGCATTCGTGCGCCGAAAGCCCCCCGAACCTCGCGAACCCGGCGATATGCGATGACTTCTTTAGGTCAGGCAACCCGAATTGGGGACGATGAGGTCATCGAGCGACGAGCGGCCGCAGGTGATCACCGTTCACCGGGATCAGAGCGCCTTGGCCGCTTCCAGCACCGCATCGACATGGCCAGGCACGCGAACCTTGCGCCAGATCTTGCGGAGCACGCCGTCGCGGATCAGGAAGGTTGAGCGGTCGATGCCCATGTACTGGCGGCCATAGAGGCTTTTTTCCACCCACGAGCCGTAGGCCTCGATCACCCGGCCCTCGGGGTCGGAGCCCAGCGCGACGCCCAGGCCATATTTGGCGGTGAACTTCCGGTGGCTGGCGATGGAGTCCTTGGAGACCCCGATCACTGTTGCGCCGGCCGTGGCGAACGCCGCCGCCTGCTCGGTGAACCCCTGCGCCTCCTTGGTGCAGCCCCCGGTGTCGTCCTTCGGGTAGAAATAGAGCACCAGCGTCTTGCCCTTGAAGTCGCCGAGCGACACAGGCCCATCGGCGGTGTCCAGGGTGAAGTCGGGGGCGGGGGCGCCTTCGGTCACAGCGGTCATCTCAGGACTCCAATAATCTGATCGTCATCCCCGGCCTTGTGCCGGGAACCCAGAGACGCCGACGGTCCAGGCAAATCCCCAAGGCCAGCGCTTCTGGGTGGCCGGGACGGGCCATGACGTTCTTGCGAGGGGGTTAGATGGGTTTAAGGAGCACGATCTTCTTCTTGCCCTTTTGGATCTTGAACGCGGCCACATCCGGCAAGATCTGAGTTTTCTCAAAGTAGTCGCCGACTGCCGGGTGCTGGTCGTTGATTTGAATCCCGCCACCCGAGATCAGGTCGCGGGCTTCGCGCAGCGAAGACGCGAGTCCGGCTTCCTTCACGAGCACCTCCGCTGTCCGCCGAGTAAAACTGCCGTCGGGGCCAGCCCACAGCAGTTCAACTGTTGGGAGGTCTCCGGAAAGCTTACCTTCTTCGAACGCCGCCTTGGCCGCAGCCTCGGCCCTGTCGGCCTCTTCGGCGCCGTGCAGCATCCGGGTGGCCTCGTTGGCGAGCTTGATCTTGGCCGCGTTGATGGCGGCGCCTTCCAACGCCTCGGCCTCGGCGATCTCCTCGTCCGAGATATCCGTGAACAGCCGCATGAAGCGCCCCACGTCGGCGTCCTCGGTGTTCCGCCAGAACTGCCAGTAGTCGTAGGGGCTGCGCAGGTCGGCGTTCAGCCACACGGCCCCGCCCACGGTCTTGCCCATCTTCTGGCCCGAGGCGGTGGAGAGCAGCGGCGTGGTCAGCCCGAACGCGGGCTTCTGGTCCACGCGGCGGATCAGCTCCACACCGTTGACGATGTTGCCCCACTGGTCCGAGCCGCCCATCTGCAGCAGGCAGCCGTGCGTGCGCTCCAGTTCCAGGAAGTCCACCGACTGCATCAGCATGTAGTTGAACTCGAGGAAGGTCATCGGCTGCTCGCGATCCAGCCGCGCCTTGACGCTGTCGAACGCCAACATGCGGTTGATCGTAAAGTGCACGCCGAAGTCGCGAAGGAACTGGACGTAGCCGAACTTCGACAGCCATTCGTCGTTGTCGACCATCACCGCGTCGGTGGGGCCGTCGCCGAAGGTCAGAAACTTCGCGAAGGTGTCCCGGATCGTGGCGATGTTGCCCTGGATCTGGTCGTGGGTGAGCAAGGGGCGCTGGCCGTCCTTGTCGGTCGGGTCGCCCACCTTGGTGGTGCCGCCGCCCATCAGCACGATCGGCTTGTGACCGCTCTGCTGCAGCCGTCGCAGCATCATGATCTGGATCAGGTGACCGACGTGCAGGGACGAGGCCGTGGCGTCGAACCCGATGTAGGCGGTGATCACCCCGGACGTCGCGGCCGCATCGAGCTCGACCGGGTGGGTGATCTGGTGGATGTAGCCGCGCGCCTGCATCGTCTGCAGGAAGCTCGACTTGAATGCGGGATCGGACATCTGGGCTTCTCGGGCTCGGGACGCCGGGGCTCTATCACAGCGCCGGCCAGGGTGGGCAGGCGCGTGAAATCGGCCGCCTGCTGCTAGGGCAGGCGGTAGTAACAGCCGAGGCGGGCGGCGGAACCGTTCATGGCAGGCTGGCTACAGCGGCCGGCTCATGGCAGTCAAGGCGCATGCGCGTATTGGGATTCATGACGGGCACCTCGCTCGATGCGGTCGATATGGCCGTGCTGGAGACCGACGGCGACACGATCGACATCTTCGGCCCCGCCGGCGAGCGTCGGCTTTCCGACGCCACCCGCAACGTGGTGCTGGAAGCCACGAAGCAGGCTCTGGCCTGGCCGCGCGGCGCGCCTGAGCCGCCGATCTTCCGCCTCGTGGCCGAGATGGTGGCGGAAGAGCACTTCGCGGCCGCCGAATCCTTTCTCGCCGACCATGACCTGGCCTGGCCTGACATCGACCTCGTCGGCATGCACGGCCAGACGGTGCTGCATGAGCGGCCGCGGGACGGCGTGCCCGGCCGCACCGTCCAACTGGGCGACGGCGCGATGCTGGCCCGGCTGACCGGACGCCCGGTAGCCTACGATTTCCGCACCGCCGACGTCGCCGCGGGCGGCGAGGGCGCGCCGCTGGCGCCGATCTACCATTTGGCCCGGGCCCGCGCGTCGGGGCTGACGCCGCCGCTGGCGGTGCTGAATATCGGCGGCGTCGCCAACGTCACCTTCTGGAACGGCGAGACCGACATCACCGCCTTCGACACCGGGCCCGGCAACGGCATGATCGACCTGCTGGTCCAGGCCAGAGGCGCGGGACGCTTCGACGCCGACGGCAAGTACGCCAGCGTCGGCCGCGCCGACGAGGGCGGGGTCCGGGCGCTATTGGCCCACCCGTATTTCTCAAGTTCGCCGCCCAAGTCCCTGGACCGCTACGATTTTTCCCTGGATCCTCTAGAGCGACTGTCGCTCGAGGACGCCGCCGCAACTCTGGTGGCTTTCATGGCCGAGGGCGTGAGGTTGGCGTTTGAAATGGTGGGTGGGACCCCGACCGAGGTCATCGTCTGCGGCGGCGGCCGCCATAACCCCGAGATCATGAAGGCGCTCTCCGCCCGCCTGCCGATGCCGGTAAGGACCGCCGAGGACCACGGCTGGCGCGGCGACTCCATCGAAGCCGAAGCCTTCGCCTACCTGGCGGCGCGGACGTTCCGGGGCCTGCCGATCTCGTTCCCGGGGACGACGGGGGTTCCGGCGTCGATGGCGGGTGGCAAGATTGTGCGCTCGTAAGCCTGTGACGCCCCGTCACCCTTGCCATTCAAACAGTCGTTCGGCAGGCTGACTATCGAACACACAAATTCTACGGGAACGCTGACCATGGCCGACGACAAGCCGGAGATTTCGGGCCCAATGAACGCCGAGATCGGCGATCTGGGGTTCGACCCCAATGCCCTGCGCGACAAGTACCGCGCTGAGCGTGACCGCCGCGTGCGGTCGGACGGCAACGAGCAGTACGTGGAGATCGCGGGGCAATACGCCCATTACCTCGAAGACCCCTACGTCGAGCGCATCGATCGCGCGCCCATCTCCGAGGAGGTCGAGGTCGTCGTGGTTGGCGGCGGGTTCGGCGGTCAACTGGCGGCGGCGCGGCTGCGCGAGGCCGGCGTCAGCGACATCCGCATCATCGAGAAGGGCGGCGACTTCGGCGGCACCTGGTACTGGAACCGCTACCCCGGCGCGGCCTGCGACATCGAGAGCTATATCTACCTGCCGTTGCTGGAAGAGGTCGGTTACCTGCCGGTCGAGAAGTATAGCCGCGCGCCGGAAATCCTGCGCCACAGCCGCGCCATCGGCGAGAAGTTCGGCCTCTACGAGGGCGCGCTCTTCCAGACCGAAGTCACCGCCATGCGCTGGAACGAGGATACCTCGCGCTGGACGGTCGAGACCAACCGCGGTGATGCGCTGAAGGCCCGCTTCGTGGTCATGGCCAACGGGCCTCTTCACAGGCCGAAGCTGCCCGGCATCCCCGGCGTCGAGGGCTTCAAGGGCCACAGTTTCCACACCAGCCGCTGGGACTACGACTACACCGGCGGCGATTCCAACGGCGGCCTGACGAAGCTGAGGGACAAGCGCGTCGCCATCATCGGCACCGGCGCGACCGCCGTGCAGTGCGTGCCGCACCTGGGCGAATGGGCCAAGGAGCTGTTCGTCTTCCAGAGGACGCCGTCGTCCATCGATGTGCGCAACAACACGCCGACCGATCCGACGTGGGCCGAGAGCCTGGGGCCGGGCTGGCAGCAGGAGCGGATGGATAATTTCAACGTCCTGGTGTCCGGCGGCTTCGCGGACAAGGACCTGGTCAATGACGGCTGGACCGACATCATCGGCAACATCCTGCTGCTGGCGCGCAAGAAGATGGAAGCCGGCGAAATCGTCAGCAATCCGGCCGAACTGATGCAACTGGCCGACTTCAAGAAGATGGAGCAGGTCCGCGCGCGCGTAGACTCGGTGGTCGAGGACCCCGCCAAGGCCGAGGCGCTGAAGCCCTGGTACAACCAGTTCTGCAAGCGGCCCTGCTTCCACGACGAATACCTCGCCACCTTCAACCGGCCGAACGTCCACCTGATCGACACCCAGGGCAAAGGCGTCGAGCGGATCACCGAGCACGGCATCGTCGTGGACGGGAAAGAGTACGAGGTCGACTGCCTGATCTATGCCACCGGCTTCGAGGTCGGCACCGACTTCACCCGCCGGTCCGGCTATCAGCTCTACGGCAAGGGCGGCCAGACGCTTTCGGACAAGTGGGCCAACGGAGTCTCCACCCTGCATGGCCTGTTCAGCCGCGGCTTCCCCAACTGCTTCATCGTCTCGAACAGCCAGTCCGGCTTCACCGCCAACTTCCCGCACATGATCAACGAGCAGTCCAAGCACATCGCCTATGTGCTGAAGCACGCGCTCGACACCCAGGTTCGCACCCTGGAGCCGACCGAGGAGGCCGAGGCCGCCTGGGTCCAGAAAATCATCGACCTGTCGCTGATGCGCGAGGCGTTCCTGCGCGAATGTACCCCCGGCTACTACAACAACGAAGGCGCCCCGGAGCGCATCGCCAAGCAGAACGGCTCCTATGGCGCAGGGCCGGTGGCCTTCGTGAAGGTGCTGGAGGGCTGGCGGGCGGAGGGCGGGCTTGAGGGGCTGGAACTGACGCAGTAGGGCCCGCCGCCACCCCCGCACGCCACGTCCCTTCCTCTTGCCCTCCATCTCTACGCGCCTGCGGCGCTCGGGGGAGGGGGGAGGGCTATCGCATAGGGGCCGAGGCGTCGGTTTTGACCGATCGTTGAATCGGCAAAAAAACATGCCGTGACTTTGAATCGTGGCTCACGAGGGAGTAGCCTCACCCGAGGCCCTGCAAACTGCTGGCAGAGTGCGAAGACTGCGGAGTACGACGCGATGACCCGAGGCTCGATATCTGCGGTCGCCATGCTGGCCTTGCTCCTCGCGGGCGCGGCCTTTGCCCAGTCACCGCCCAAGGCCCCCGCACCCAAGGAACTGGCGCGGAACTTCGACGGAGTCTGGACGAACGCCACCCTCACCCAGCTCGAGCGATCCGGCGCCTATTCCCAGCTCGTCGTTCCCAAGGAGCGCGCCGACGCGGTGCAGAAGGCGACGAAGGCGCGGCAGGACGCGGCGAACGGCGCCTCCGACCTCAGCAAGGGCGCCTTCAAGGATCAGGACGCCACCGCCGGCTACAATTCGTTCTGGATCGACAACGGCGACGGGCTGATGCGGGTTCGCGGCGAAGCGCGTTCCTCCTTCATCACCAGCCCCGCTGACGGCAAGATGCCCTTCCGCAATCGCGCCAAGAGCCTCGCGCTCATGATCCGCGACGGGGTCGAGTACCGCTCCGGCAAGGGCCCCTACGCGGGCCCGGAAGATCTCCCGATCCGCGAGCGTTGCCTGATCGCGCAGAGCGACGCCGGCGGGCCGGTGATGCTCAACGCGCTCTACAACAACAACTACAGCTTCTTCGTTACCCCGGGCTATTTTGTCATCGACCTGGAGATGAACCACGACGTACGGATCGCCCCGATCTTCGCCTCCGCGGAAAAGGCCCGAGCGTCTCACGCGCCAGCGTCGATCCGGCCCTGGCTGGGCGACACCGTGGCCTGGTGGGAAGGCGACACCCTGGTCACCGAGACCAAGAACGTGAACCCCATCCAGGAAGGCCGCACGCTGACGCCCGTGTCATCCCAGGGCACGGTGACGGAACGCTTCACCCGCATCGCCAAGGGCGAGCTGCTCTACCAGTTCACAGTCGACGACCCGACGCACTACACCCGGGCCTGGTCCGGCGAATATGCCTTCAAGCCCGCCAAGGGCCAGATCTACGAATACGCCTGCCACGAAGGCAACTACGCCATGGAGGGCATCCTCCGCGGCGCCCGGATGGATGAGGCGGCGAGCAAGGGCGGGAACTGATCGAGGGCGGCTTCCTTCTCCTCTCCCAGGCGCGCAGCGCCGAGGGAGAGGCCGGGAGAGTGTCCTGACCGGATAGAGGGGTGACGGAATCGACCGGAAGGATGGGTGACAGTTCTCTGTCGGTAGGGGGACCTGCCGATGCCTTGGTTGGAGAGCTGCGCCATGGATCAGCGCGTGGGGTTCATTGCCGATTGGCTGAGCGGGCTAT
>CALQQB010000001.1 GCA_943332615.1 Phenylobacterium deserti | reverse complement strand
GGGCGCATGCGCAGGGCGCTTTCCAGGAGCTGCTTGGCGCCCACCTTGGCGAGCCCCTGCCCATCCTTGGCGTAGAGCATATGGACGGCGTTTCGATGCGGGACGGTCAGCTCGCGGGCATCCTCGATGGTCAGCAGGCGCTCGCCATCGGGGATCAGCCGCACCAGTCCCTTGGCGAAGGTGGTCTTGCCGGAGCCCGTGGCGCCGGAGATCAACACGTTGCGTCGGCTCTGCACGGCCAGCCGGAAAAACGCCGGCCAGTCCCCGGCATCCCGCAGCGCCAGCAGGCCCGTCTCATCAGCGGAGAGGTCATTGGTCGCCAGCGCCACGTCGTCGAACAGGCCGCCCCGAGCAAAGGCGTCGAGGTCGAACGTCGCCTCGGAGGGCTTGCGCAGGGTCAGCGACAGCCGCTCGGCGGCCGGCGGAATCACGATCTGGCAGCGCTCGCCGCCTGGCAGCACGGTCGAGCAGATCGGGGCCTCGGGCGTCACATCCTGGGCGGTGAAGGCGGCCGCGGCCTTGGCCAGGGTCGAGAGCCAGATCTCGGTCAGCTCGGGCGCCGGCCGCCATTCCCAGCCGCCCGCATGCTCGATGCCCAGTTCGCCCGGACGATTGACCACGACCTCGGTCACGCCGGCCGGCGCGAGGCAGGCCTGCAGAGGCCGGAGATAGTGCTCAAGGACGGCGGTGTCCGGGGCCATGACTCACCGCGCCCGCAGGCCATAGACCCCGGAGAAGTCGAAATCCTGCGCGACGAAGATCGAGACCTCGGCCCCCTGCGCCTTGCGCAGGCTGGGCGGGATGCTGATCGAGTTCTGAACCGCGATCCCGGCGGCGTCCGACGGCAGGCGGGTCACGTTTGCGCCGTTGTTGGGGCCCGCCACGGCGTAGGCCGCGTCATCGACGATGCTGAGCAACAACGCGCCGCCGAACCGGTCCCAGAAGTGGGTGTCGATGTCGCCGTCAAAGCCGGCTCGGCCGACGGGGTCGGCAGCGGGCGAGCCCAGGGCGATGGCGACGCCGGCCGGCGTGACGGCCCGGGTCCAGAGCACGAAGAGCCGCCGCTGCCCCTGGCGCAAGCTGGAGCGGTATTCGCCGAGGACCTTGGTGCCCTTCTCCATCAGGACAACAGCTCCGTTGTCCGAAAGGACATCGCGCGGGATCAGGCAGGTCACGTAGCCCGGGGTGGTGGTATCCATCGCCGTCTGCAGGACGCAGGGGATGTTGGCGCCGGCGACGATCAGGAAGTTGCGATCACCCAGCCGCGCGGCCCGGGCCTGCCCGATCGACGAACTGCGCCGCAGCTGGTCGAGTTCGGTCGCCTCGCGCGCCGGCCCGTTCTGCGCCGCCAGGAGCGCGGATATCGCTGGTCCTGCGCCGCCACTACTGCTGCGGGTATAGGCCAGGATCGGCGCCCCGCGGATGGCGCTGACTTCGGCCTGGCGGCGGGTCGCCGCGTCCGCTGCGGCGGTCGTTCCACCGGCCGTGGGCTGGATCGCCGGAACCTGGCCCCCTGCCTCGGTCGGACCCAGGTTCGGCGCGTCGGGGCCGGGCGCCGCCAAGGTCGGCGATGGCGCCTTCGTCGCCAGTTCGAACGGCACCACCTGGCGCGCGGGCTCTAGGCGCTTGGGCTCAGACTTGGGCTTATCATGGCCCCAGGAGGCCGCGACGAAAACACCACAGCCGGCCACGAGGGCCGCCAGGACGACGCCTTTGCCGGCCATGCCCGAACCCAGGCGCCCGGCGATGGGCGAGATGGAGCGCTCAAAGGCGGGCGGCGCGGTCCGTCCGTCGTCCAAGGGTCGGCCACTGTCATGCGGCTCGGCGGCGTCGGTCATGGCTTGAACGCTCCCTGGTCGGTGCGTTGGACGTCAGGCGCGGCGGTGCCGGTCGCCGGGTTGACGCCGTAGGGCTCGAAGGCCTGGTTGTAGATGCAGGTGACATCGCGCCCGCGGCGGAGGCGCAACTGGCGGACGACCGCGTGGACCACCACGAACTCGCCGCGCACATCGAAGGGGATCAGGCTCTCGGTCCCACTCGCTTCCACCTGGTAGATGGCCGGGACCTGCTGGTTGGCGGGAAACCGCATGACGGTGAAGCGGCCGTTGTCGGACACCTCGGAGGGTTGCAGGGCGCTGGCGCCCTGGACGCCGTAGTTCAGGTTGCGCCGTCCCTCCACCACCGCGCGGTCGAGTTTCAGCTCGATGATGCGACGCTCCAGCGCGGCGGCCTGCGCTGTCAGCGCCGAGGCCGCCGCAAGCTTCTCGTCCTGCGGATAGCGGAAGCGCAGGCCAAAGACGGTGTCCGGCGTGTTCCGCGCCGAGGAGCCGGCGCGCGTCGCCAGTTCAAAGGTATAGTTGCGGGTCTCGCCGCCGCGGCTGGTGGTGACGATCAGATTGGTCGGCGGCCGGGCAGCCTTCGGCTTGACGAAGAGGATGTTCTTCTCGGCCGCCACGTCCCACCCGGTGGCGTCTCCGACCGCCACGTGAAGGATGGTCTCATCTGCACCCAGCAGGATCTGCGTGGCCGTGCGGAATACCCCGGTGACCTTCACCACCGCCCACGGGTCATAGTCGACGATCTTGATTCGGGGATCGGACGGGCCGGACTTCGGGGTGTCCAACGCGAAGGCCGGCGCGGCAGCGAGAACCGCCGCTGCCGCGAAGACGGCGCCGAGAGCTTTCATCGCACCACCTCCGGGTCGGCCCGGTAGCTGGTCACCTGGAAGCCCAGCGGGTTGCGAAGGCGGTCGGCCTCGCCCATCGGCGCCTTGGTGTAGCTGTAGGCCACCGTGGCGATCCAATCGCTTTCGGTGATCTGCTCGCTCTGGCGCACAATCCGATGGAAGCGGACGTTGGCGACCCCTTCAGAGACGAAGCTCACCGCGCGAATGTCGATCTGGGCTTCCCCGGCCGGACCGTAGATCACCTGCGGGCTCTGCGGATTGGCAGGCCGGAAGGCGTCGGCCCATCGCTGCTGCTCGGCTGGCGTCGACATGATCGAGACTTGGCGGAAATTGGCCTCGGCGGCCGGGGCGAGCCAGCCTTCCCGGGACCGGACATATTGCGCGAGGAAGTGCTTGGTGACCGCCTCGTCATAAGTCAGCGGCTTTTCGGACTTCAGCGCCGTCATGACATCGACGGCCCCGGTGGCGCGGTCGACCCGGACGACGAACGGCTCGACGCTCTTCAGCGGCGCCATGGCTGCGACGGCGCCGACCGCCACCGTCGCCACGATCGCAGCGCAGGCCGCCACGCCCCAGGCCAGACGGCGCGAACGCTCGGCGCTGCGAAGCTGGTCGGCGTTCCAGCCTTTCGCCTCGGCGAAATAGCCTTTCAGATCGCTCTCGGCGGTCATGCGCGGCAGCTCCCGAACGACGCCGGCTGGCCAATTGAAGACAGGGTCTTCGGCTTGGGTGCAGCGGCGCCAGGCGGCGCGGATGTCCTGACCTCCGCGGCTGGCGCCAGGACGGTCCCGTAGGGGTTGCCTGGCCGCAGATGCTTGCCATCACAGACCGCGAGCTTTCCGCCACCGGTCGACGAACAGGCGGCCAGGGCGAGCGACGCCGAAATCATGAGGACAGGGATCCGTATCACGCGCGACCTCCAGCTGGACGAATGGAGCCCCCACCCCGCGGTGCGCTGCGGCTGGCCTCTTGGGGTCCCTGGGGCGCGCCGGCCCGGGGCACGCCGCTCAGGGAGGCCGCGTTGGCGAAGTCGGCCAGACCTGCGCTGGCCCCGCCCGCGATCCCGGCGGCGATGGCCGGCGTCTGCAGGAAGAAGATCGTGCCCAGCAGACACAGGGCGATGAACAACAGGCCGCCGGCCATGGGATCGGAGCCGTCGATGGCGCCCCACTGCTGGGCGACCAGGGACAGGATCAGCTGGAAGACGGTGATGATCAGCGCGAAGAGTACGAGATAGTTCACCGCCTGGCTGAGCCAGCCGAAGAAGAACCGCCGGGTCGCGTCGAAGAGAGCGCAGGCCACGAAGATCGGGCCGAGCGCGACCAGCAACGCAAGCGCCACCTTGGCGATCAGGACCACCCCAAAGCCGATGGCGGCGGCAAGCGCGCCTACGATGTAGACCACGGCGCCGAGGATCCACGGCCCGAAGTCGATCGGGGTGGCCTCCTTGGTAATCTTCTCGGCGAGGTAGGCAGCGCGATTGAAGAACTGGTCGAAAGCCGAGCCGACGTCTGGGACGCCTGACCCGCTCACCGCCTGCGTCAGCGTGTCGGGCAGGACATGGAACAGGGGTTGGGTGACGTAGGTCGAATAGGCGACCGTGGTGGCCAGCATGTAGATGAAGGCCAGCTTGATGCTGCGCACCACGAAATCCATGAACGGCTCCTGGATCGCGCCGCGCAGGATCGCGAAACCGTAGAGCAGCACGTACAGCACCAGGGCCGCCCGTAGCGGACCGGAGACCTGGGCCATCACCGAACCGGCGCGCTCGTTCAGGAAGACGTCGAGCTTGCTGTCGACGAACTGATAGGCGGGCTGGAAGATGTGCAGCGTCTCGGCCACGGGATCAGAACCCTTTGCGGTAGGCGTCCATCCGCGCGTCGCGCTTGGCAGCCGCGACGCCGGCCTGGGCGTTGACGCACTCCTGGCCGCGGTGGGCGCCGGTCTGGCAGTCAGCCACCACCTTCGCGGCCTCTTCTTGATGAGCCTCGAAATAGGTGGCGCTACGCGGTTCTGGTGAGCAGGCCGACAAGGCCGCGAGGGCCAGCACAAGAACGAGCGGGCGCATCAATGAAATCCTTGCTTGTAGGCAGCCATCCGGGCCTCGCGCGCCGCCAACATTCGCTCTCGCTCGCGCTGGGCCTGCAACCGATCCTCGGCCGCCTGTGCCATGGCGATGCCCTGCAGCCGCATCTGGTCGTTGGCGATCATCGCCTGCTCGGTGGTGGCGCGGGCCTGCAGGTCCATCACGGCGCGGGCGTTGGGCGCCGTGTCGATGGCGGCCTGAAGATCCTTCAGTCCCTCCAGACGCTCGGCGCCAGCGTCGGAGATACTCCGACCCAAAGCCAGGTCGCGGGCCGCGCGCTGCCCCGCCGCCTCGAGATCGGCGCCAAGCGGATCGTCGGACGGGGCGGTGTAAAGGCGGTTGGCGGAGCGGATGGCGTCGGCCTTGGCGCCAATGGCGCCGAGAGCCGAGAAGTCGCCCTTGGTGACCGCGCTCAAGGCCGAGGTGTCGGGCAGGAACGACCGCAGGGAAGGCACGCCGAGCGCGCTAGCGATCTTGCTGACGCCCGAGGCCTCGTTGAGGCTGGAGAACAGCTGCTGGCCCTGGCTGACCTGGGTCTTCAGCTCGTTGAGCTGGTTGACGGCCGTGGTCGCCTGCTGGATCAGCTTGGCGTAGCTGGTGGCGTCATAGACGGCGAGCTGAGCGCGGGCGGCCGAACCGCCGAGGGTGATTGCGCCTGCAAGGGCGAAAGTGATCAACGGCCGCTTCATGGCATCATCCTGCGTTCGCGGTGAAAGGGTTCGAGCCAGTCTTTGGGATCGTCGCCGACGCGGGCCCGGATGCGATCGAGCAAATCGACCGTCTCGGTGCGCCCGGAGAGTACGGCGAGCTGATCGTCCAACCCGTCGAGCCGCAACTCGGCGACCACGGAATTGAACCCCTGCTTGATCAGGAACTGGCGCGACTCCGGCGCCAGCTCCTCGCGCACCAGGACGAACTCCCGACGCGTAAGGCCAAAGCCTTCGATGTAGTCGCGCTCAGCGGCGTGGGCGTTGGGCAGGAAGATCTTGGTCGCGCACTGCTCCAGGATGGTGTGGGCGATGGGCGAGCGGAGCACGTCGGCCGGCGACTGGGTGCCGAACACCATGAAGGCGTTCTGCTTGCGGTAAGTCTTGAGGCCATCCTGCGCCAAGCCGCGGAAGGCCTCGTCTCCGAGCGCCTTCCAGAACTCGTCGATGTCGATGACCAAGCGCCGCCCGTCGACCAGGGCGGCCAGCCGGTGGAAGAGGTACATCATCATCGGCGTGCGGACCTCGGCGTTGTCCAGCACGTGGGTCATGTCGAAGCCGAGGAACCGGGCGTCCAGGCCAAGGGCGTCGTCTTCGTTGTCGAGCACCCACCCCAGCGCGCCGCCCCGGCACCACTTTTCCAGCCGGGCGCCGACGCCGCTGGCGTCGCGCTGGCCGAGCAGAGCGCGCAGCGCCGACAGGGAGCGTTGCCGAGGCGACAGCGGCCCCAAGGCGACGATGGCCTGGTCGATAGCGTGCTCTTCCTGCACCGACAGGGGCCGTTCGGCGGCGCCGACTAGCTGCCGGATCAGCTGGCCGAGGAAGGCCGCATTGCCCGGCGTGAAGTCGAGGGCCTTGAGCGGCGCAAATCCCGTCGGCTCGCCGTTGCGAAGGGTCAGATACGTCCCGCCGCAGGCCCGCACGAAGATCTCCGCCCCGCGGTCCTTGTCGATGAAGACCTGCTGGGCGCCGAACTTTTCCAGCGCCGCCAGCATGAAGTTCTGGACCACGGTCTTCCCCGAGCCGGAAGGTCCGCAGATGAAGGTGTGACCGAGGTCGCCGACATGGAAGTTGAAGTGGAAAGGCGAGCCGGCGGACGTGCGAAGCAGCGCCACGGCCGGACCCCAGTGGTTGCCCTCTGCGCGACCGGCGGGGTGGGTGTGGAACGGCGCCAGCGCCGCGAAATTGCGTGAGGTGATCGCAGCCGGCCGCACACGCCGGCTGAAGTTTCCGGGAAACTGCGCCCAGAAGGCGGCTTCAAGCGCCAGGTCCTCGCGCGCGGTGACCAGGCCGGAGTCGGCCAGCAGCGCGCGGGCGCTGGAAAGGTTGTCTGCGAGGTGGCGCGGGTCGTCGCCATAGACCAGCACAGAGGCCTGGTGGTCGCCCATGGCGAAGCGGTTGGACATCAGGTCGTCCAGCGCGTCCCCAAGCCCCGCGATCTGCGAAGCCGCGCGGTCCCGGGCCGAGAGCATCTGGTTCTGTTTGCGCTCCATCACCGCGCGGGCGGCGGTCTTGGACAGGAAGGTAAAGGATTGGCTGGCGACGAAGGCGAAGCGAGCCGACAGGAGCCCATTCCAGAGACCGGGCCGGGTGACCGCCGGATACTCCTTCACACCGAAGATGCCGGCGAACCTCGCGTCAGCGGCGTCGCGAATCTCCAGGGCCTCGCGGCCGAAGATCACCCGCGCCGAATAGATGGCCGCCCCGAGATGGCCGCGAATCAAGGGCACGCGCTCGCGGCGTCCCGTCAGGACGAGCCGCAACATTTCGAGGGGTTCGGAGAACCAGGCGCCGTCCCGCTCGTAGAGGCCCAGCGTGCGGACGCCGTAACGGCTGAGGTATTGCGCCAGGTCGCGCCCGGCGTCCTGCAGCCGCCTGACCGCCTCCTCCTCGTCGGCGTCGGAGCGGCGGCGCTTGGCGATCCAGGCCCCCGCGCGCTCGGTCGCATCGCGACCAGGGTGGAGCACCAGCGTCACATAGAGCTCGTTGACGAACATCTGCGTCGCGCCAAGCCGCGTGCGGTATTGGGTGTCGAGATCGCCGGCGAAATCGGAGCGGAACGCGCCGTCCGGAAAACCCTCATGGCGCCGCCGGACGAGGTGATGCCAGACGGCCAGATGATCGTTGGCGAGGTTGCGCCAGGCGCCGTTGAGCTTGGCGTGGCAATCATTCAGGTCGCGCACATCGGCCGTCTCGAAGCTCGCGCCGTCGAGTTGGAAGGTCATCATCAAGGCCTGGGTATCGAGGCCGATGATCTCGCCGGTCACATGGCGCGCATACGGCAGGGCGCCGCGCGGATCGAGGTCCCGCGCGAGCGTGGACTGAGCCACGCGAGGCTGGAGCAGGAGGCTAGCCACGGAGCACCTCGGCGGCGACGTAGCGGCGCTTCAGAGGAAGCGGCGTGCACGAGCTGCCGCCCCAGGTCGCGCTGTTGCGGGCGCGTCCCTTAGTGTCGACGAACATCCAGAGCACCCGGAAGGCGTTGTGATCGTGCTTGCAGATGGCCCGGAACACGACGTGCACGGCAGGGGCGATGAGCAGGTAGGAGGGCGAGTGCGCGGCGAGGAAGACCGTGGCCGTGACCATCAGGTTGAGGCCCATCGCCTCCATCGGCACGCCAGCGACCATGGCCGGCCGCGTGCAGGCCAGGAACAGCGTGTCTTCCGTCAGGCGTTCGTCGGCTTCTGCGGCCATCAGATCACGCCGCGCCGCTGCCGCCGGTGATCAGGTCGACGATCGCCGCGGCGCTGAAAATGACGATGATGCCGACGACCACCGTGCCGGCGCGCCGCATGTCGAGGTGCCCGAACATCCAGGCGATGCCAGTGATGATGATCGCGATCACGGCCAGGCCGCGGATGACGTTGCTGTTGAGCAGGTCGATGATGTTTTGGATGAAGGTGCCGATGTTGCCGCCGACGCCGGCCGACTGCGCGAAGGCCGGGCTCGCGCTGGCCAGCGCGATCAGCCCAGCAAAGGCTAACCGGCCGATAAGAGCCTTCTTGCTGGGCACGGTCACTGGGAACCTCCGGCGGCTGAATTGGTGAGGGTCATGACGAAGCTGCCACGGCCGCGAGGGGCTTCCCCGAACACGTCCCAAGGCGGCGGCGAGACCTCCTCCGACGTTTCCGGCTTGGACGCGGGGACTGATGGCAGGCTTGCGCCGCCGATGGCCGGCACGATCCGCTCGGCCGCAGCCGTCACCTTGCCGACGTAGCCGTTGCTGATCCCCCGGATCGGATCCCCGGAGTTGTAGTAGGAGAGCGCCGTCTTCAGAGCCGCCTGTTCGCCCACGCGGCCGGCGTCGCTGCGCCGGTACCCGTCCTGCAGGATGCGGGAGGCGGCCCGCAGGTTTGTGCAAGGCTCGAACACCTCCCGCAAGCTGAGGCCAAGCCAGGACAGGTTCTTGCTGTTGATCTGCGCCAAGCCGAGATCAAGGCTGCGGCCCGCCGCGATCAGCGCCCCGGCTTTGGCGATTGCGTCGTCAACAGAGACCGGCGCGACCGTGATGCGCGGCGCGCCGTTCACGCCGATCGCCAGCGGATCGAACCGGCTCTCGACGTGGACCACAGACAGAAGGGTCCGAGGCGCGACGTTCGGGGCGCACTGCGCGGCAAGGGCAAGGGCGGCGGCGAGGCTGAGGGTCATGCGAGCGCCTGGCGGTGAAGGCTTCAAAAGACAGGCCTCTCCATGGCCTGGAATGTGATGTTGGCTGGGCGGCGCCAGACCCGCGAGGCGCAAGCCTACCCATCCGGAGGGGGTAGGCTTACGGCGCATGTCCCCGGATGAGGCCGAGCTCCCGGGCGCGCACGACGGCCTGAACCCGCGTCTTCACACCGAGGTGACCGCACACTTTGATGATGTGCTTCTCGACGGTTCGTCCCGAGAGCCCGAGGATCACGCCGATGTCCGTCGCGCTCTTGCCTTCCTGAACCCACGCGAGGCACTCGAGCTGGCGTTCCGTGATCAGGCGCGCCGAGGACGGATGATGCTCGGCTTCAAACCGAGGGCGAAAGGACCGGGGCTCGCCCCGATGCGGGGAATTGCTGTGGCTGGCCATGGGACCGAACTCCTAGTCAGGCTGCCCCCCAACTAGACCGGCTGCTTGCGCGCGTGCACTCGGCGGAACAGCCAGCAAACTGAACCTCAGCGGCTCGTAAGCAACGCCAGCGCCACCACTACTGATTGATTCCCGACAACTGACAGGCCCGTCAATTCCGTAGGAATGCGGTCCGAGATTCTACGGAGGCGGGTCAGACAAAAGCCCGAGCGTCACCGCTTTGGCGACAGCTTGTGTGCGACTTCGAACCCGCAAGCGCGCGCAGGCCTCGCCGACATACTGGTCGACCGTGCGGGAAGACAGTCCAAGCGTGACCCCAATCTCCAATGACGTTTGCCCCGCAGCCGCAAGGCGCAGGCACTCAATTTGGCGGGGGCTAAGCTGCGGCGCTACCGGCTCAGGCACGGGCGGTTCTCAATGGGTATAGCCGCACGAGAATCGCTTCCTCCCTAGCCTCGTTCAACGGGCCAACCCTGAACGTTCCCCCACGTAAATCAACCTCACAGTGTTGGGTTCCAACTCTCGCGCAATGGCTGAGCGCGGAAGTCGCGAGGCGCTGTGGCTTCCAGATGCGCGGGGCGCTTCAGCGGGGCGGCCAATGCGATAGTGCGCCTGCAGAACCACCACTTCGCCGTGCTCCTTCGTGAAGGACGCCGGCTGGTGGTCGAGGAGATCGAGAACCTCCTCCGAAGGCCGGCTCAGCTTGACGCCCTCATGTCCTGCCGGGCGCGCAGGATCGGCGCATGCGTCGTGAAACCGACCTTGTTGACGCCGGCGCGCTCGTCCAAGTCATCGCGAGGGTCCACCTTGACCAGTGCCGACGCTGCGACCTCTTCGTAGGTTAGCGCATGCGGCTTGATGGGAACCTTTTCGGGCTCGCCAGGCGCGCGGAGGGCTATGTGGTTGTGGATGCCCTCCCCCAGCCGAGATGTTCGAGCAGCCGGCAAAAAGGCGGCGAGCTCCGCGCGCGCATCGGCTTCCGCCGCAGAAGTAGGACCAGACGGCGGATGAACCAGTGGGGTGATCGCGCTCCTGTCGTTTCCTCCCAAGGCTAGTTGCAGCGAGCTTTGACAAGCATCGGTCTCTCGGCCTCCTCGTCAGGCCTGCAGCGAGAACATCAGCGCCTCGTACCTGGGTTCATGGTGTGTCCGCACCGGCCCCGCCACGAGGTCCGGAACGCGCGCATCCTGAGCTGACGCCGTATCGAACAGACTCATCGTCGGGGCCGGGACGTCGGAACCCACTTCTGGACGCGCTTCATGACTTCCCCAGTGTAGAGGTTCCCCTCCGGGTCCATGGCCATGAGGTGCAGATACTGCAGCTCACCCGGGCCACCCGCCGACCGGGAAAGGAGTTGGCCGTCGCTGCGACGCAGCACCAGAATCTCGTCTCCCCCGGCAATCAGATACGTCTGCTTCGCATCCGGCCACAGGGCCACGTCGGTGATCTGCCCCTTCGTTCCGTCCGGCCCCCTGTCGAACGGGAACTCTCGCACGAACGTCCCGTCGGTGCGGAAGACCTGCACGCGGGCGTTGGTGCGGTCACATACGTAGACCAAGCCATCCTTCGCCACGACGGCGCAATGCACCGGGCTGTTGAAGCGCTCTGGTGGCGGCCCCTTCGGATCGACCGGATCGCTGTGGTAATAGTTGTCGAGGGCATCCGGACGCGGGTCGGCCGGCGGTTTACCGTAGGCGCCCCACATCCGCTTGAAGTTCCCGGTGTCGGCGTCGAACACCATGACCCGGCGATTGCCGTAGCCATCGGCGACATAGAGTTCGTTCGTCTTGGGGTCGATCGTGAAATTGGCCGGTCGGTCAAGCTTGTCGGTGCTGGCGGCCCCGCCGGACTCGCGGGTGCGACCGATCTGCAGGACGAACCTTCCGTCCTGCGTGAACTTGAGGATCTCGGCGTCTTCATTCGGCCAGGTGCCGCCGATCCAGACGAAGCCCTTGTGATCGACAAACAGGCCGTGCGGCCCCCGAGGCCAGTCATATCCCTTACCAGGTCCGCCCCAGGCCCGCAGGACGTTGCCCGCCTGATCAAACTCGATAATGGGCGGGGCCTTCATGTCGGGCGTCATGTCGGCCATCAGCTTCTCCGCCAGCGATCCCTTCGCCGGCGTTCCAACGAACTGGCTGATCCAGATGTGGCCGCGCCTATCGACAGCGACGCCGCCGATTGGTCCCAGGGCCCATTTGTGGGGCAGCGGCTTCGGCCAGCTCGGCGCGAGGGTGAACGAAGGGGCGTCGGCAGCGCCCGCTGCGCCCGCTGCGCCCGCATAAGCCAACAACCACAGCATCGCCACCAGCTTCCAGCCCAAACGTGCCTTCATTCTTCCCACCGGCTGCCCTGTCAGGGCCCCTAGCCTAGCCCCGGCCTTCTGGCGCGACGATGACGGAACCGGTCAATCGCGCAGGCTGAATTGCAACTGCCAGCGCGCGTCGGGGCCGCCGCTACAGCTCGCCACGAGGTCAAACATGCAGGCAGGCAGGCACCCTCATCAGCTTTCTGCGGGAGCCTACGGCATCCTGGGCCCTTCTTAGGGGACCCCGTCAGTTGACGCGGCGGTCGTGCGCCTTCCAGTACTTTTCGCGCACTTGGCGGCGCAGCACCTTGCCGACCACGGTGACCGGAAGCTCATCGACGAAACTGATAGTCTTCGGCGTCTTGTAGCCCCCGATCGTGCCCCTCACGTGTGCGATCAGCTCCTCGGCGGTGCAGGCCATCTGGTTGCGTAGCTGCACCTCGGCGTGGACTGCTTCGCCCCAGTCCAGATGCGGCACCCCGACGACGGCGGCGTTTAGGACTGCGGGATGGGTCGCGAGCGCCGCCTCCACCTCGACCGCATAGACGTTGAAGCCGCCGCTGATGATCATGTCCTTCAAGCGATCGACGATGAAGAGATAACCGCCTTGGTCGATATAGCCGAGGTCGCCGGACCGCCATGTGCCGTCCTCGAACTCAGCGGCCGTCCCTTCAGGATTGTCGAGATACCCTGGGATCACCGCGCGGGAACGGATGCGGATCTCGCCGATCTCCCCGGGCGGGAGAGGCATCCCCTCGCTGTTGGTGATGGTGACCTCGACCCCCGGGGTGATGCTCCCGGCGGAGGCCAGCCGAGCGCGGGCTTCTGGCGTGTCGATTCGGTGATCGCTCTTTTGCAGCACGGACACGAGCGCAGGCGCCTCGGTGGCGGCATAGGCCTGAGCGAACACCGGTCCGAAGTTCTCGATGAGATCGCTGAGACGCGCCGGGCTCATCGGCGCAGCGCCGTAAACGATGGTCTTGAGCGAGCCCAACTGGCGCGGCTTGGCCACCTGCAGTTCGAGCAGCCGGTAGAGCACTGTGGGTACAAGGAAGCTGTGCGTGATCGCTTCCTCTTCGACGACTTGGCGGAATACTTCCAGGTCGAGCGCGTTGAGCGTCACGTTGGTCCCGCCGGCCCAGAAGGCCGGCAACAGGAACATCGACGTACCGTGGGATAAGGGCGAAACGTGGAGCATGCGCGTGCTGCTGTCGAACCCCAGGTCGGGATGCAGGAAGATGCTCTCGCAGCCGGCCATGTTGTTGTCGAGCGTGTAGATCGCACACTTGCCGCGTCCCGTCGTTCCCCCGGTGAAGCGCAGCAGCCGCGGCGAGGTCCATTCCTCCAGTTCGAGGGGAACGCTCGTGTCGGGCGCGGCGTCAACCAGTTCCCAGAAGGAATACAGCCCCGGAAACCGGGCCAGTTGGTCGGGCGACGGCGAATCCATGACGATGACCTTACCGCCCAGGCCCTGAAGGAACGCCGCGTAGCCCTCAACCATGCTGGCTTCGATAAACACCGCTTGCGGGCGGATGTATTCCGCCTGGTGTCGGTGCTCTTCCGCAGTGTCCCGGAAGTTCGTCAGGGCCACCACCGCATCATGCTTGAACATCAGCGGGAGGCGCATGATCGAGAGGTTGTCGTTCTCCAGGATCAACATGATCCGGTCACCGGCCCCCAGTTCAAGCGAGGTCCGAAGGGCGTTGGCGATGCGATTGCTCAGTCGATCCAGCTGCGCATAGGTGTAGCGCCGGTTCCGTTCGATGTTGATCAAGGCGTCCTTGTTCGCGTGGCGAAGCGCCATCAACTCGACTGCGCGGGCGTAATTCCTCTTCACGTCGGAGCCTTTCTGAGATGACCGAACCTAAGCGGCCCGTTCGAGGGTCGCCATGTGGGCGATCGCACCTTCCACGCCCCACAAGCCGCCGCCGTTCTCCTGCACTGCGATGCGCGCGCCCTCGACCTGGCGCTTGCCGCATTCGCCGCGCAGCTGCTGGACCAGTTCAAAAATCTGACCGAGTCGGGTGGCCCCGATGGGATGGCCTTTGGACACAAGCCCGCCGGAGGGGTTGATGGGCAGGCGCCCAGCTGCGGATCGCCTCGCGGCCATTCAGCACCAGATCCCCGGCCTCGTAGAGGAAGTCCTCGGCATGGAAGTCATCGACCTGCGACTCCCCATTCCTCTCCAGGTCCTCCCGGAGCAGCGCGATGAAGTTGCTGACGTCCAGGGCGATGTCCGCCCGACCCTCGATCTGGCTCAAGTCTGAAGTCTCCCCGTCCCGCCGGCAGCATCACTCAAGGCTGGCGCTGCGGAGAGATACGCCTGTACGAGATCCACCATCTCCTGGCGGAGCACTGCAAGATCCGACGCGTTCTCCCCGAACCTCGGTCCCAGGCGGGCCCAGCGGCCGAACGTGCCGAGTACGATCTGGAGAACGACTCTCATCGCGAGGTCGACATCAGGCCTTCGGACCTGTCCAGGAAACGATCGCGCTACGTCGCAAAGCGCCCGGTAGACATTCTCCTGGGACTGAACAGCGCGGTGCTCGGTCACGCTCGCTTGGGAGCCCGAGACGATCAGCGCCAGCGCGTTGCCGTGCGCGCAGTACGCCTGTGCGACCACGCCGACGAACGCCTCGACCATCGCCATGACGTCGCGGACCGCTGCACCGCGGATGGCTTCCATGATCTGCTGTTCAACCCGCTTCAGTATCTCCTCGTGCACGGCGTGCAGCAGTTCGGCTCGGTTTATGAAGCGCCCATAGATCCCGCCAAGTGACGTCTGAGCTTCCTCCGCAACATCACGGATGGTGAAGTTCAGCCCGTCCCTCCGGATCACTCGCTCCGTAGCTTCCAATATGCGATTGGACAGGGTTCGGCTGCGCACCTGCCTGGGCGGTTTGACTAGAGACGCAAGGCTCGTGCGGCGTGTCATGCAGTCCGTCGGCCCGGCGGCCTCAACGCCCGATCGAGGTTAGATGACGTCACTTGTTCGCTAGGTTCTTGAACGCCGCCTCCCGAGGCACGTCGAGGACGTCGGTAAGGCGCGAGAACCCGATGTAGCAGGACACGTTCAGCGCCAGTTCGATGCGCTGACGGTTGTCCAGATAGTCCTCGATCCGGGGATCCTTGCAGGTCGACCGTTGGTCTCGGTCCGTCGCGAGCAGCTTGGCGAAACGCAGCACGGCACGTTGCCGCTCGCTGAAGACCGGCGACTCCGGATCGGAGACCTTGTCCAACATCTCGTCCGTGACTCCATACTGCTTGGCCAGTATGCGGTGCGGCATGATCTCGTAGTCGTCACCGTGAATGTCGAGGGCGCAGAGCAACGCAAGTTCCCGCTCCGCGGGATCTATCTCGGTATGGCTGCGTAGTGCGTCAGCCAGACCGACGAACGCCGCAAATAACTGCGGGCTGTTAGCGACAAGTCGATGGATGTTTCCCACCTTCAGCGGGGGGCCGCCAGGTTCCGCCGAGACATTTATCTGGCGTGCGTGGATTTTCTGAAAGATCGCCACAACTTCCGGATTCGCGGGGTCTTCCACCAACTCAACACGGATACGTCTTTGTCCACTCATGCCCGGTCTCTTTCCCGTAGCAACGCGATGCTCAGCCTTCGCAGTTGCACGGCTCGATATTCCACCGCATCACCAGCCCGTCAACAGATGAAAACAGCTGTTCTCATTTTTGCAGAACTTCCTGCCCGAACGTGCCCTCGCGGCGCCGTGGGGGCGATAGCGCCAGTCGGCGACGACCGGCAGCCCGCGCAATCTCTGCGGCCGCCTACTCAAACCTCTTGAACCGATCAGAGTGCGCTAACCTCGGTCACGCGCATGTTGACGTACTCGACCACCATGGCTGTGTCGGGATGCTTCGGAGCATCCGTGACCTGAGGTCGCCGTCAAACCCTTGGTGCATCTGCTCCTGGCCAGCATGACCCGCGAAACCAGCAGGAGCGGCGAATGGGTTGTCCGGACCTTGCCGGCTACCCGAGGCCTAGAAGTTTCTATTGCAAGATCTGCCGCGCCGCTGACGGATTCGGCGATTGAAATGGCATTCCTGCCAGAAGAAAACACAGGGCGCTCGCCGAGCGTCGCGAGGCGAGAAGCCACGGTGCTGATTGAGTGCAGCGAGAGCGCGAGAGCAAATGAACATTGCGACACCTATCGCCGACGCCGCTCTGACGGTCGATGACGTAGTGCGGCGCTCGCACGCGCTGCGCTTCGAGTTGAAGGATGCAGGCAAACGGGCGGACGAAACCGGTAGCGACACCATCGAGGGCATCGCACGCGTCAACGAAGAGAAGCTACAGTATCTGGCAGTACCCAAGGCATACGGCGGCCTCAGCGACGGCTCGCCCGCTTTCGGCGGCGAGGCCTGGAACGAGATCGTCGTCAATCTGTCGGCGTCGGACGCGTCGCTCGGTCAGACCTACCTGTCCACGCAGTTGGTCATCCGTAGCATCCTGCAGGCCGGCGACGCCGTTCCCAAGGAAGTGGCAGAAGAGATCTTCGACGGCGTTTTGCATCGCGGGCTGCGCATGGCCGCTTCGGCCTCAGAGGCCGGATCTAAGCGGCCAGTGACCATCGCCAAGGTTCCCGGGGGTGTGCGCGTCGATGGCGTCAAGACCTTCAACAGCGGCAGCGGCAGCGGCGGCGTCGCCGCTGTCGCGGGCAGGATGGAGAGCCACCCCGGCATGTATCATGCCCTCGTTCGTCTTGAGGCCGACGGCGTCACTTTGCACAACGATTGGGACAACATGGGGCAGCGGGGTACGTGCAGCCAGACCATCACCTATGACAACGTGTTCGTACCCGACGGCTGGCATTTCCCCACGAGCGGATTGGCCCCTGCGCTGATCCCGATCGGTTTCATGCTGCATGGAGCGTTGGTGCTCGGCAGCGGCTTTGGCGCGTTGGATACGGCGACCGAATATGTTCGCGACAACAATCGCGTGAGCCTGCGCCGCTTCGAAAAGGCCGTCGACGATCCGCTGATGATGCGCCGCATTGGCGTGATGTCGGCGAAACTCAACGCGGCCCTGGCGTTTCAGCGCCAAACCTGCCGGCGCATCGACACCGGCATTTCGTCGCCTGAAGAGATGAAGGAGGTCATGATGGATGGCTTCCGCGTCAAGTGTGTGAGCGTCGAAGCGGGCGTTGAGGTGGCCAGCGACTTGTTTGACCTCACGGGCGCACGCAGCACTTCCAATACCCATCGCTTCGATCGCTTTTGGCGCAACGCCCGCACCTTTGCTTGCCATGATCCCGTCGACCCTCTCTACAACTGGATCGGGCAGTGGGAGCTGGAGAAGAAGGATCCGGATTTCTTTACGCAGTTCGGATTCTGACGTGCACGCTCGTGGCGAGGATATGCGACGCTGGGTCGGCGAATTCTTCTAACCCCTGCCGAGCCCATTTCCAGGGGTTAGAACCACCTATGCGTAGACCTGCGCGCCGCGGTCTCTGGTCTGGTCCTAGAAATGACCAGGACCCGAGGCCCTCGGGCTGACCCCCAGCAGGGCATCGCCGCGGGTCACCCGCGACGAGCGGACGACAGCACCGAGATTCACGACCGGGACCCCTCGGCATGGGCTGACGACATCACCATCGGGACGAGCGCGATCGTGCCCCCAACTATGCTCCGGCCCATGCTCAATGCTCAGGTTCCTGCGATGCCGTCGCCAAGCGTCGGTTCCGACTGGGGCCTTCTCGGAGGCCGGCGTCTGGGCGCGCAAGACGGCCCCAACGCCCGAACACACCTGAACACGCTTGCGCCGTTAGCCCGTCAGATGAACGTGCTGGCGATCGACCAGCTGTAGAGTTTCACCTGTCAGCCTGCCTCAATCATGCACGTCTCTATGTTGAGAGCGACTGTATCTACTTCGCCCTCGGGTTCAGGACTGGGCGCGGCGCGTCGAGGGTGTCCGCCGCGAGCCGGATTGGCGTCTTCCTTACCTTGGTCTGCATGGCGAGGGCCTACTGCGGACATTCAGCGTCGCCTTCTCCCTGGCGGCAGACCCGGAGGGGCCGTCGCCAGGGGATTGGCGGCTCGGCGCCTAGAACGATCGCCGTAGCGACACTTCATAGGTGCGTGGTTCGCCCGCGACGCCGTTCACTCGGGTTCCGGGATCGCTGGAAAGTGCGGTGCCGACGTAATCATTGTTGAGCAGGTTGCGAACATAGGCGCTCACCTGCCACGGCCCTAAGGTGTAGCTTCCACTCAGGTTGAGCAGGCCATACCCCTTGGTACGCCCCAGGAAAATCACCTGGCTCGTCGTGACCCCCGCCGGCACGGCGGGCTGCCCCGTGATCGCGCCGGCCGGGCGGCCGGGATAGGCGGTGCCCCTAATGAAACCGCCGGTGTCGTTGATGTAGCTGGAGGTGTAGTTGCCGTCCAAGGTGACGCTCAGGTCGCCATCACCGACATCCGTGCGGTAGGTGATCGAGGCCGAGGCGGTGTGCTTGGGCGCGCGATACAATGGAACCCCTGTCAGGTCGATCTGTACGGGGTCGTTGGGATTGATGGTGTAGTCGGTGATCTTGGACTCCGTATAGGTGTAGCTCGCGCTGGCACGCCAATGGGAGTCGAGAACAAAGATGACGTCCCCGTCCACGCCACGGCCATACGAGTCACCCGCATTCACGGTGAGCTGCTGAGCCGTTGTCGCACCTGCGGGCGCCGGCGGCGGGAGGGGGACGGCTACGCTGCGAACGAGCTGCAAGTTTTTATACTCGTTGTCGAACAAGGCGACGTTCAGCTGGAGACGGCGGTCCAAGAACTGAGACTTCATCCCCACTTCAAAGGCGTCCACCTTTTGCGGTTTGAAATTCTGGAGCGAGGCCGGAACGGACACCACGGTCGCGCCCTGCAGCCCGCCGGGAGAGTCGCCCCGCGCGAAACTGGCGTAGAGCAGGACGCCGGGCATCACCTTGTAGCTAGCGATCGCGCTTCCCGTCAGCGCGTCGAATTTGGCGCGACGGGTGAGCGGGGCGAGCCTAGTGACCAGGGCACCGGTTCTCATCACGAAGTAGTTCGCCGCGTCGCCCACGATCTTGTCCTGTGACTCGCGCAGGCCGACAGTGATGTTGAGCTTGTCGGTCACGTCGTAGCCGCCTTGCACGAAAGCCGCGATGGCTTTGGTCTCCGTTTCTGAGGGGGCGAGGTTCGACGCCACGCCCAACAGATCAAAGAGCGCGGAGCCGGGCTTCACTACGAGCAGCGGCGAGGCTCTGTCCACGGTCGCCCCGTAGTTCCCGTTATTGAAGTTCGACCAGAGGTAGTAACCCCCGACCGTGTAGGAGAGTGCTCCGCTCTTGCCCGACAGGCGGAACTCCTGGGAGAATCGTTCCTCGTCGGTGAGCAGATAGACATCGCCGCTGTTCGCCACCGTGTCCGCGGTGCTCCTCAGCGCCCCCTTTACATGCTGGTAGTTGGACAGGGAGGCGAACTCGCCCCAGGGCGTGTTGTAGCGGATGTCGAGCGTGGCATCTTGGCCGTTGATCTTGCCGACCTGTTCCACATCGAACTTGGCCTGCCACACGGGACGGCCGGTGAAGCTGGCCAGGATCGCGGTGTTGGCCGCCAGGTTCAGGGGACTCGGCGTTGTCCCCGGCGAGTTGCCGAGCGGCGGGATGACGCGGTCGGTGATGGCCTCGCCACGCGGTGCGTCGTCATGCACGACCGACACCCCAAGGCGGACCTTGAGATCCTGGCTAGGCTCCCACATCAGCTTCAGGCGCACACCCGTGCGGTCGTAACCCATGCCGCGGAACCGCGTCACCGGATCGTACATGAAGCCTTCGCGCTGGGCGCGGACAATCGCCAACCGCCCGGAAAGCGTGTCGGTGAGCGGCCCGGAGAGCACTAGCTTGGCGTGCCAGAGGTCCTCGCCACTGCCGCCGCTCGCGCCGCCGAAGCCCACCTCGGCGAAACCCTCTGCCGTCTGGCTCGGATCGGGGGTCACCACATTGATGGCGCCGGCGAGCGACGAACGGCCATAGAGCGTGCTCTGCGGCCCCTTGGCCACTTCGATCCGAGCCACGTCGAGCGCGGTGCTCAGCCCCACCATGTATGACGACAGGAAGACGCCGTCCTCGTAGATCCCGACGGAGGTGTTACCGCCGAACAATTGCGGCCGGTTCCCGTAGCCCCGGAGACTGATGGTCGGGATCGCTCCGTAGGACTTGAAGACCAGGCCGGGCACCATTCCCTGGATGTCCGACAGTGATTTGACCTGCGCCAGCTGATCGCCGGTGACCGCCGAAACGCTGGCCGGAATGTCCTGCAGGCGCTCCTCGACGCGCCGTGCCGTCACCACGACCTCCTCGATCGCCACGGTGCTATTTTCCGCAGCCTGCGCTACGCACGGCGCCCCCACCGCGAGCGCAAGCGCGCTCATGGAAGCGCACGTCATCCAGCCAGACCTGATCATTCAATCCGCCCCCATTGAACCAGCGCTGTCGCTGGTGTTCTTCGAGACGCTGAGGCGCGAGTGCGTTCAGCGTCCGACGGTTGAGCCGTCGTTATCCAGGGGATTCTGGCAGTGACTGACAGCGCTCACCATGGCGCAGCCAACCAAAGTTATGCGAGAAATAGACAGACCGGCGTCTCGATCTCAGGCGGGAACCTCTGCCCGCTCATGTCGAGGCCCCGGCTACACACCGTGCGACAAGCAGCCTGTGCCACGCGCGCCCTACACGGTCGGGACGGAGCCGAGTGGACGTCGCTTGCGAAGCTTCGCGACGAATTGAATTCATGGCCCTATCTCTCCACCTAGCGCGACCGTACGAGCCCGCCCACGCCGACTGGCAAACATCGCGGCTGCGCGGCGCTCAGGCGGGAAGCTGAATCTGAAAGGCTCTAAAGTCCTCCGAACGGCGTACCACTCGCGCGCGGTCATTTGCGGAGTCTTCAATCATCATGTCGTACGGCCCAAGACTGTCTCGCGCGCCCTCGGCCTCGATCTCACAGGAGCCGTGCGTGAGGAAGGTGAAGCACATCCCGCCGCGAGGTGTATCGACGACATCCTCGCCCGCTTGCAGCAACCTTATAGCGGCAAATCCGCTCACGTGCGCGGGCAGCGCGAAATCGGTGACGCCGTCACCTTTAGGACGGGCTTGGCTGTCATCCAGGGCAAAGCCAAGCACCGCCGCCCCCGGTGGCTGGGCCGGGCATGGGATGGTGCCGAACTCGCCGGGCAGGGTGAATTCCAGCGCGCCGTAGTCTTCACTGGGTCTGGCTGCATTGTGCGGAACATCGCCCGGGATGACGATCAATTCGCCGGCGTGGTAGCGCCTCGGTGCGCCGTCTGAGAAAGCGGCCTCGATGCTTCCAGTCGCGACATAGCCCAATTGGAGCTGGATGTTGTGGTAGTGCCAGCCCGTCTCCATCGCGGCTGCGCCCGGTGGAAGACTAACTTGAGGAAAGCCCTCCACCGGTAGGTTGAAAGCGACGGCTCTCGCTTTCCCGTTCGCAATGTCTTGGAGGCCGTACGAGAACTCCGCTGGGCCCTTACGATGCTCGTCATTATCGCCGGCGCTGGTCGATCCGCTCGGCCCAAGAGCCCTCACAATGCGGACCGCGCGCGTCTCGCTCACACTCATATGGTGCTCCCTTGGGTGATTGGGCCTGCAAGACGCTGCCTTGCCGCCCGATGATCCGATCAAACGATATGCGTTCTCAGCACCCCGATGCGGTCGGCCTCCAACTCCACCACGTCACCTCGGCTCAGTTTCCGCCCAACCTCCGTGGCGGAGAAACCGGCCACGCAACCGGTGGAGAACGCCTCTCCGGGCATGATCGTTTGTGACTGGGTTGCGTGCGCGATTATGCCTGCGTAGGTGTGATCAGGCTGCCCGGCGACCCGAGAGGCCCACACCTCGCCATTGACGCGCGCGGTGACCTTCATCGCGAACGGATCCGGTATCTCGTCGGCCGTGACGATGCAGGGACCCATGGGGTTGGAATTGTCGAAATCCTTGCCCTTGCCGGGGAGACCGGCCACCGCCATGGCCGCCATTTGTGCGTCACGGGCGCTGAGGTCATTCAAGATCGTATATCCGAAGATGTGTGTCGTGGCGGTATCCGCCGAAATGTCCTTACCGCGCTTGCCGATCACTGCGACGAGTTCGAGCTCATAATCTATCCAGTTTGAATAGGCGGGCCACTCAACGGTGGAGTCATGTCCCGTGAGCGCCATCACGTCGGGACAATAGTAAGGAGGATTCTCGTAGTACGCGGGCGGCGGAAACTCCGCACCTCCGGCCCCCATCTTCTCTAGGACTTCGCTGACTCTCTTCCGCTGCTCCTCACTCAAACCCTCCTGCATCAGCTTCGCCATACCGCCGCCAGCCCCTCGAAGATGGTCGGCGTAGATGGAGTAGGACCAGATCTTCAGCGGCCTGAGCGGCGCGGTGAGCGTCAGGGAGTCAATCGGCTTCGTCGCGTCTTCGGGCGGATTCTGAAGAATCTCGTGCGTGGCGTCGAGCCCGGCACTTTCGCTCTCGATCAGCGATTGCATATTCCGATAAGCCGGAAGGACGCCTTCGCCGCGCATTTGGCGGGCCGAAGCCAGGTCAACAAGGCGCCCGCCGTCCGTCGCGGCTCCGAGCCGAACCTGACCCTCCCAACGGAAGGTGTAAAATTTCACTGTATTTGCCCCTTCATTCAGCCCGACGGTCAAGCCGTCGGAACTTGGCAGATGCTTGCAGTGGCCGGCTCCGATCGCCATGGCGCCGTTGACCAATGTCATGCGAAAAATTGCCAGTCCGACGTCTGGATCTCCAGCCGGACGCAAATGTCAGCCGGCATTGGCGAGGCCGTCGCTATGCAATTTGCACGTGCCCGACGGATCGTGAGGGGGGCGGAGCGCGCTGGAGGCGGATGGTCGGCGCCGGCCCTGCTCCAGGCCTGTTTGAATGGCGCGTTGGCCCCGAACGACGCTGCCAACCGATCAGGGCGAGCCCCGGGACGGTCCGGCCCTTCGGAGAGGAGCCCCGGGACGAAAGGCGCGGTGGAGAAAATCGAGCGCAATTTGCTGCGCCTCAGACGTGTCGAATTCAGGGCCCGCGTGGTTTGCGCCAGGCACGACGTGGTACTCGACATCCGCGCCCACGCGGAGCAGCTCGCGGCGCAGCCGCTCGCTCTGCCCGATCCCCAGCCGCGTGTCTGCGTCGCCGTGCATGATCAGGAAGGGAACCGTCGCCGCGCTGATATAGCACGCCACCGCTGCGCGGCGCGCGTCCTCCGGTCGATCCGCGGGCCGATAGCCCAGCAACAGGCTCTCCGGCGAGGTCTCAGTCCCGAAGATCTCCATAGCTCCGGGTATGCCGTTCGTGTCCTCTGCCATCGCTGAGAGGTCGCTCGGGCCATAGTGGTCGATCAGGCACGCAATCTCGCTGCTCTGGCCCAAATCCTCACCGACGTCGCCTTCGAAGTCGGGCATGCCATTGGTCGCGGCCGCCATTGCGGAGAGGTATGCCCCGGCCGAACTGCCCCAGGCGGCAATCCTTGCTCCATCGAGGCTGAACTTCGCGGCGTTGGCGCGCAGCCAGCGAATGGCGGCCTTTACGTCATGCACCCCGGCAGGAAACCGCGCCTCCTCGCTCAATCGGTACTCCATAGAGGCGACCGCGTATCCGTGCTGCAGGAGGAACCGCCACGGTCCGTGACCCTTCAGCACGATCCTCCAGGCTCCGCCGCTGGCGTAGAGGACCACAGGAACCGGCCCACGCACGCCTTCCGGAATGTGAAGGTCGAGCCGTAGCATCCGGTGGCCGGCTACAAGAGCGAAAGGATAATTCATATAGCTCTTCGCGCCGGGCAATATCGATTGCGCCGGCGGGAACATCAGGTCCGGCGGGCCCATGGCTGCTAGCATTGCCACCGTCGGCATTGGCAAGGCTGGTCGGATCGGCTGGTCGTCTGCCACGGCTGCGGGCCCTCTTGGCTGTCCGTCAGACCCCCTGGTCGAGGCGACATCGCCGCTTCATAAAGCTCTCACCTACGGCTTTGATCGATGTCAGAATCCGCCAACGATTTGCATGAAGACGCCATAGTGTCGCTTTAACACGAATTTACATTCGTTTTTGACGGAGAGCGTGGTGAGGCTCCGCCGGCGGACGGCGTTGACCGGGTCACCGTCCAAAGCCGGTTCCACGCCATCGCCGTGGCTCCCCCGGGGCTGGCCGGAGGGTGGGTCGTCCCCAGGAGGTCTGTTGAGCTTCTGACGGACTGGCTCGCGCGAGACTTGCCAACTGGCTAGCCGCCAAACGGCCAGCGGCTGAGGTCCGGAAATACCAACAAATCTACCAACAGCGCTCGAACTCGCGCTGGGAACGCGATCCTGAGGGCGCTTCCTAGTTGGCGGCGAAGCAGTAGAAGAGGGCGTTGCCCCCGGTGCCCTGCAAATCCGTTTGACTGCAGCCGCGGCTGGGATGGGCCGAGTTCCACGAGGTGGGGTTGGTGCCCCCACCCTGACGATCGTGGTGGCCGACCAAAGCGCTCCCCGCGCCGTCACTGGTCCAGTTGCTACATGTGAGGTTCTGGTCGCCTGTCGGGGCCATGCCATCCAACTGGGAGCCAGTCAGGATGTCGTGCGTGTTCGGCGTGTCACCGCGCCCGTTCACGACACCACCTTTCTCCGTTAGCGAGGCGGCCTTCCCGAGCTTGTTGCTGTCGCTGTGAAGGTCGGCGACGCTCATGGCGACCACCTCGCCCTTGTAGTTGCGCCAAGGCCCCTTTCCGATCCGGTCACGCGCGTTGACCGCCGGCAGGCCGTTGCCCGCCTGCTGACTCAGATACGCGCGCCAGTGCTTCTTGCCGAGACCGGCGGCCGACGCGAGGGCCTGGCAGTGCTTGTCGGCCCCAGCCAAGCCTCCGAGCGCCGCGCCCTTGCCGGATCCGCCGCTCGTGATGAAGAAACTCATGGTCGGCGACGCCTTGCCCATCTCCTGAGCGGTCGCGCCCACCGCAGCGGTCGCAACCGCGGTCGCGAGCGCAATCCAGGCGATGGAGTTCATCTAGGTCTCCTGCGAACGGCGAGAGCGGACCCTATTGGAGGGTGCCCCCTGCTGAGGCAGCCCCGAGCTTCGCGTCGGGGCGCTGGATGGTCCATGTCCAAATCCGCCAAACAATTGGTGGGTGCAGCCATAGGTCCGTCCGCACCGCGCTTCAAAGCCTCAGTCGCTCGAGCTTGGCTGACGTCTCAGCGTGCCCCCCACGCGGCGTCTGACGGCGGGGAGCATATGGCCATCTGACGACTTGCGAGCATGGCTGCTGCGTTGGGCGACGCTAAGGACGAGCCCTAGGGCGGGCAGCGGCCTCAGCTGCGGGTTCCCCGATAGCGCTCCTTGAGCGCTCTGGCGTCCGCTGCGGTCCCGGGTATGAGCCTGATCACCTTGTTGGCGTCGTTGGCCGGGACGACCACTTCGATGCGCCCAGCGCGCTCGACAACCATGATGCTGCGGGCGCTGACTCCTTTGGTGGGCAGCGGGTATAGGGTCCACGCCTTGGTGTCAGGATCGAACCGGGCCACCTCGTCGCCGTTCTGGATGCCCACCCACACCCGCCGTTGGCTGTCGATGCCCACGTCGTAGGGCATCATTCCCGCGTAGGGCGCGGGGTAGAACTCGAGCTTGTGCGTCGTGGTGTCGACCCGCATGAGGTTGTTGCCTGCCCAGTTTCCGACCCAGACGCTGTCTCCCTTCGGGTCAGGCTTGAGGCGTCGCGGCATCTGCGCACCGCCTTGCACGCCCCCGATCCCGAAAACGACATCAAGGTATTCCTTCCGGGTCATGTCTCCGGGTTGGAGGAACGCCGCGCCCTGCCAACCGAAGGGCACCGCGATTTCCTCGACTTTTCCGGCCGCCCGATCGGCGTGATACATGCGGTCGGTGTTGATCTGGGCCCACCAGCCGTCGCCCTTGGCGTCGCCGGCTATCCCGTAGGTCATGCCCTCCTTGAGGGATTTGAATTCCTCGAACCGCTTCGTCTTGCGATCGAAGCGCAGGGCGCCGTTGAGACCGTCGTAGAATCCGGTCGAAGCCCAGATGTCCCCGTTGGCGCCTTCAGTCACCCATCCGCCCACGAACCGCATGCCTGCCGGCACACGGTAGGATTCGCGCGCGCCGGTCTTGGGGTCGATCATCGCCAAGTAGCCCTTGGCGCCGAGGACGTTGAACCAAATGGTTCCGTCTCGGGCGGTGACCACGGCATGGGTGCCGGCGTCTGCGCCGGTGTCTCCCGGGAAGGCGTAGGAAGTCAGGGCGCCGGTGTCGCCGTCCAACTTCGCGATGCTCCGTCCCGGAAACGCCGCCGGGCTCGTGAACCAGAGGTTCCCGTCGAAGTCGACCGTGGCGTCGTGAATCGAAATCCCGGTTCCCGCGCCCGGGGGCGGCCCCTCTGACCAGTCCGATCCGTAGCTCAGGGCGTAGCCGCCCTTGTAGTTCGGGATGTCGTACTCATAGACCGTGGAGTAGAGCGCCTCGCCGGATGGCCTCACCGGCTTCGGAAGGGTCATGATCGAGCGTCCGGGGCCCCGGACCTTCGTGAGGTAGGCAGCGATCTCCTGCCGCTGCTCGACCACAAAGGATGGAGGCCTGCCCGACGGGGTCATCTTGCCCATGGCGTCGACGATGTGCCCCCAGCCCGACTCGTCGAACCGGCCGGCCAAGGCTCGCGACGTCTGATGGCAACCCGTGCAGGCGCGGATCAGCATCGCCTTGCCGCGCCGCTCCTCCCGCGTCCGCTCGGGCAGGCCCCGGATCTGCTGCCAGCCGGAGAGCTGGAGCAGGTAGTCGTTGGTCGGCTTCAGAACGAAGTCCGCCCGCCCGATGCCCGTGTTGAGCGTCTGCTCTGACTGCGCCTTCTCGAAGGCGGCGGCCTGGGCGCGGACGACATAGCGCCCACCCGCGGGCAGTTGCGGGAAGAAGTACTCGCCTGCGGCATCCGTGAAGACGGAAACAGTGACCGGCCCTCCGCTCAGCTTTGCAGACACCGTGACGCCGGGCAGTGGCTCGCCTGTCTCCGAGCGGACCGTGCCCGTCAGGAGCGGCCCTGGGGCGGCGGCTCCCTCGGTCGTCTCCGCCCGCTTCGCTCCCGTAGGTGAGCAGGCGGCAAGAAAGGCCAGCACGGACACGAGGGCGATCGCCCTTCGGCCCGGGACGAGCAAGGATTTCGACGTCACGGCGCGGCCCTCGGCGTACTGATCAGAGACGGCGGTTTGTCGAGACCCTTGAGGTAGGAAAGGATCACATCGGTCTGTTGGCTGCTGAGCAGGTACTTGAACGCCGGCATCTGCCCGCCCCCGTCGACGATCTTCTTCCGAACCTCGATTTCACGACCGCTGAGGAAATCCTTGGTCAGTTCGGGGCCGGCCCGGCCGCCCGTCATGTGGCAGGCGCTGCAATAGCGCTGGAATTCCCGCGTTCCTGGCGCGACCCCGGTCGGGGAGGACTCGGTCGCGCGGGCTCCCCCGCCACCGGCGCTCGCCGCCAGGACAATGGCCAGAAGCGCCCGAGATAGCCTCATCCTCGTCTCCAACCCGGCGGCGCCGTCGTCTCATGGCGCGACCGCACAGGCGTCAAAAGTGTGCGGAAGCTACCGCTCCGCCGTAGCGGGACCTATGGCGTTAGCGCTCGAATGCCGGCGCGATTCTGCGACTGCGCCGCCTCGCCCGACGACGCGCCGGACATCGTCGGGGCGCCGCCGGCGCCGTGGCGCGCGATCGCCCACATGGAGTCGGTCTGGACCCGGTCGGGCGCGAAGGCAGGATCGGCTTCACGAGGCGACGAACTCCGGCGGATGGGGAGGAAGGTCACGGCCGGGTAAGTGGCGCGTCGGTGGCACCCCGCGCAGTTGCTATCGACACCGCCGCCGCCGCCGCCATCGGGAAAGCGGGCTTCAAACCAGGGATTGAAGCACGGCCGGAGGCTGCCACTCGCGTCCGGCAGGTCCTGGCCGGCCACTGCATCAAGCAGATAGTTGTTCCATGGCTCGGGGATCGACTGCGGACGCCCTGTAGCGAAGGCGCCGTCTGCGGGATGGTCATGCCACCAGAGCGTCGACCATACCCAGCCCGCTGGCGTCTTGACGGCCAAGTGTAGCCCGACAAGCGCGAGCCGGTCGCCTCCTTCGAGCGGCCGGCCCAGGGCGATCAGCGCGGCCTTGCGGGCCTGGCTGTTCCTCATCAGGGCGGCGGCGCTCAGCGCATCCACGGGAGCCGTGCGGAAGCGGGAGAGGCTCACCCGGTCGAGCCGGGAGAACTGCCGGCCCAGGAACACCAGCGGGGCAGCGCTCCACGTCATCTGTTTGGGGGCGGGGTCGACGGCGACGATCCGCCGCCAGCTCGCATAGCCGTTGCCTTGAGGGTGCGCCGGGTTGGTGGCCGGGTCCCACACGGGCATCGGGGTGAGGCCGTCCATCGCGACCGGCCACCAGGCCGCCAACGCTACGGCCGCGCCGACCGGAAACGACGGCACGGACCTTTGATGATCGGGCGGCGCGCCGGTCGGGCCGATGCGCCGAAGGCGTTCCAGGGTCGAAGGATGCTGAAGGGCGTGGTCACGGATGTGGTGGAAGGCCGCTTCGTTGTAGTGCGCCGAGATCAGGACTTCGGCCTCGCCGGACTGCATTCCGGAGGCGTTGTTCTGCCCGCCGCCCATATCAAAAGGCCCGGCGCTCGCAGAATGGGCGTGCGCATCCGTAGTTCGAGGCCCGAACACCTCTGAGCGCGAATGCCAGGCCTTTAGGAATGCGCCTTGTGCGGGTTCGTTGGTGGCGAGTTCCCGCATCGCCTGCCATCCGCGAACGCGCTGCTCGACAACGAGGTCGGCCGGTGGCGGACGGGCGACGGCTGGTGCTGGAAGCGACGCCGACGGACCACCCCACACGAAAAGCGCCGCGATCAGCCCGACAAGGACAAGCCCGGCCGCCGGGTAGGCTCTCGCTCCGCGGTGACGCCGAGGGCGCATGGTCAGCTCAGCCCGCGACCCGCCGGAGGAGGCAGTCCAACTGCACGAACCGTCGACCCGATGCGACGCCAGGCCGCTTGCTGACCCGGATCACCTGGTACCCCGCCTTCATGCACCGCGCCTGGATTCGCGCGACCGGAACTTCCGTCGGCAGCGCGCCGCGGAACCGGCCATCGTGATCTGTGACGTAGACAAAGGTGATGGGGCCGCTCTGCAGTGAGAAGGTCACATCCCTCAGCACCCTGCCGCGTTCGTCCTTTGCCGCACCGAAGTACCTGATCTGGCCCGGGGCGAGCGCCGGCGCGGAGTCCATGGAGTATTGCGCGAAAGCCGGACTGCCCCAGCCGATCAGGGCGGCTGCGGCGCCCGCCCACGCGTTCCGATGGTATGTCACTGGTGCGCCCTCCGGTCCTACGCGTCCTCCCCTAGGGGAGGAAGAAATGGCTCATGAGGTACAGGCACCCGATCATCGCACACGCCGGCAGGATCCACAGCCATTCTCTAACTCTCAACGGAAGCCCGTCCGTTGGCGCGACGGCCGCGACGAGCGCCGAAACGGGGAAGGCGACAGCCATGAGACCGTACCAGGCCATGCCGGGCCCGACGCCCGACAACGGCGCCCAAGACCAGCTGAAGACGCGTTCCTGCGGGTAGTAGAGGAAGAGCGGCAGGTTCGCCGCCAGCGCGGAAACATAGGCGACGCAGAACGTCGCCGTGAACACCTCCGCCGAGAACCTCGGCCTCATCCCAGGCCTCGAATGTTGTTCAACAGATGCCCGACCAGGAAGTCCGTCCATACGATGATCGCCAACAGCAGGGTTAGCGCCATCCGCGGAGTCTGGCGACGGGCGAAATCTTCCGAGCGCCAGGTCTTGAGGTAGAGCGGAACGACCCCCAGTCCGACCGCGCCCCAGTGCTCCTTGACTTCGAAGAGACCGACCGCCCACGCTAGGCCCATCTCCTCAAAGGGTATCCGCACGTCGATGCGGTAGGCCGGGTAGATGGTTCCGCCCAGTGCGACGCTCAGCACGAAGAGGACGGCGACCGCTGCGGTGAAGCTGCGGTCGCTCACCTGCGAATAGCGCGTCAGGAAGGTGCGGCGCGTCGTCGAGGCCGGGCGCGCGCGCGCCGTTCTCACCACCGACGCGGCCTGATGGGTTATGGCGCCCAGCAAAACCACCGCGATGAGTCCATGGAGGATCAGCAGCGCGATCGTCATCGGCCGCCAATTGCTGGACGTCTTTGCGGGTGCATCACCTTCTCAGTCACGAGCCGGGATCCATCACGCCGAGGCGGGAATTCCACCACTCGGCGAACCAGATTCGCCCCTTGTCGTCGATCGACAGGAAGCGCGGGTAGGATTCGTTGTGCGGCAGGGGATACTCGACGAACGTCTCGGTTCGGGGATCGAATCGGGTGAGCCGGTTGCCCGCGAAATCAGTGATCCAGATGTGCCCGCGCTTGCGATCCGCGAAAACGGAGTACGGCATGGCGAACTCGGTGGGGAACTTGTAGGTCCGGAACTGACCAGTCTTGGGATCGAACCTCATCAGGGCATGGCCACCCCAGTTCGAGAACCAGATCACATCGTTGGCATCCACATCCAGACCGCGGCTGCTCGGATTGCCGGGCGGCTTGTAGATGGTCTGCTGTCCCGTCCGCGGATCGAGCCGGGTGAGCAGGCCGGTATTGTAAGATGTGAACCAGACGAAGCCCTTTGAGTCGCGGACCGCGTGGTAAGGATCGAGAGGGCGCTTTCCGGCGTGGGGACGGCCGGGGGCCGGAAACAGCTCTATCCATGAGTCCTTGTCGCCTTCCGCCTCGATCGGCGTCCAGTATTGTTGGACGGCCCTCTTCTCGGGATCGACGCGGAAGATTTTGTCGCCATTGCCCCAGATGGCGCCGTCGGGATCGGTGCTGAGGGTATGGGGCATCGACTGGAGCGGCACATAGTCGATCGACTTGGTCTTCGGATCGATCACGGTCAGCTGCTTGGCGAGCAGGAGACCGGTCCAGACCCGTCCCTTGTTGTCGATCGTAGGCGTGTGCGGTGCTGCGCCCGGAATCTTGAGCGCAATCGACTCGATCTTGCCGCTTGCCAGGTCCCAGCGCGCGATTGAATTGGCCACGCGGCTAGACAACGCCACCCACGCGCCGCCCTTATTGTCGGCGACGATGCTGTGCGGCAGCACCCGTCCCTTCGGCGCCGGCAGATCGATCATATAGAATGTCGCCTTGAGGGCCTCATCGCTGAGAGGCGCCCGCCTGACGGACTGCGCTGTCGGCTCCGGCGCGTTCGGCCCGAAGTACTTCGCGACGATCTTGGCCGTGTACGCATAGTCCTCAGGCTTGATTTCTTCGCGCGCGTACACCTCCTGCATCGACTTGAAGGTCTCCATCCAGAGCGGCTCGGCCGCGCCGCGAAGGTGGCCCGGCTGTGTCAGGCCGTGGCAACTGATGCAGCGCACCTTGAGCCAGCGCGTCTCGTCGTTCTGCGGAAGTGTCGTCAGGATTTCCGAGGTGGTGAGTTCCTGCGGGTTAAATTGCGCCGTTAGCTGGAAGTCGACGGCTTCGGCCTGGCTCGCCGTCAGGGTTTTGGACATCGGGGCGAGGCCGTAGCCGGACGCCGAGACACGGAGCGCCTTTCGAGGGGCGTCGGGAATGCGATATGCGCCTGACGCATCGGTGAACCGCGCGATGGACTGCGGCCCGTCGGCCACGGTAACGAGCGCCCCTCGGATTGGCGCGCCGGAAGCGTCCCTTACAACACCCGCGACGATCCTGTGACTGGCCTCGGCCCCACCAGACGCCGCCCGTTCGCGCGAGCACGACGCGAGGCCGATTATCGCCGCCACGACGAAGTAGAGGGTCGCCCTCATGAGTCCTCCTGGCCCCTGGTGCGGGCAGCCTCCGCTAGGCTGACCCTAGCCCTTCGAGGTGCAATTGCCGGTGCTCTCAAAATGCTGCGCGAAACCGCCACTGCCGGCGCGAACCGCAAAGCCGACGTGACGATTCCGCTCAGGATCTGCAGTAGCTTGCTGCCGGCGCATTTCGGGGCGTTGCTCCCGCGCCGACACTGCAACGCCTTGCAGGAGCCGCTGATTGTGTGTCAGCGACCGAGAGGACTCCGCGGCAGTGGCCATCCGCGTGACGGCCGGATGCGGAAACGCCGCACGCCCGCATCAGGGTTCGCGATGGCGCCGATGAAAATGGATCATGGCCGGCGACCGAAGCGGAGATGATAACGAAGCCCCTTGGGCGCCGCGATCGGCGGCGTGGGCCTGGCGCATTGGCACGAGCAAGGGGATCAGGGATTGGTGGCGGACATCCCTAGCGGACCGATCGCCGTCCTCGGCGGCACCGGCGCCCTCGGCGCGGCGCTGGCCGCACGTCTGAACGCGGCCGGTTGCGAGGTCTGGATCGGCTCGCGCGATCTCGACAAGGCGCGCGCGGCGGCCATGCAACATGGCCCGGCCGTGCGAGGCGCAAGCCTCGCGGAGGCTGCTGCTAGTTGCGACATCATCTTCCTGACGGTCCCGTACGCGGCCCACGCAGACACCCTTTCTCAAATCCGCGAAGCCGCGCAGGGCAAGATCGTCGTGGACACGACGGTGCCCCTGCGACCGCCGAAGGTTGGTCGGGTCCAGTTGCCTGCGGCAGGCTGCGCCGCGCTCGAAGCGGCGGAGATCTTGGGCAAGGCCGTAAGGGTCGTGTCAGCACTCCAGAACATCGGCGCCGAGAAGTTGGGGTCGGGCAAGGCCGTCGATGCTGACGTCCTCGTCACAGGCGACGATGGCGAGGCGGTGGAACTCGTGCGCAGCCTACTCGGCCGGCTCGGGCTGAGCAGCTGGCATGCCGGTCCGTTGGCCAACGCGGCTGCGGCAGAGGCGCTGACGTCGGTGCTGATCCAGATCAACCGCCGCTACAAGATCGACCAAGCGGGCGTCCGAATCACGGGCCGAGCGAAGGATGCTCCGGCTCCGCCCCGCTCGCTGTCGGTGACCGCCGTACCAGGCTTGCCGATGTTCAAGGAGGGCGACGACCTCGGCAGCGCCATCACGCAGGCGCTCGTCGACTGCGGGCTGACGCTGCAGGACGGGGACGTGGTCGTTATCGCCCAGAAGGCGGTGTCCAAGGTGGAGGGGCGCACGGTGCCGCTATCCACCGTCGCGCCTAGCGACACCGCGCTGGCGGCCGCCGCCAAGGCTGAGAAGGACCCGGCGGTCGTGGAACTCGTCTTGCGTGAATCTCAGGAACTGATGCGCGTGGTCCCGGGCGTCATCATCAGTCGCCACCGCACGGGTCACGTGCTGGCCAACTCGGGCATCGATGCGTCGAACGTCGACTCGCGTGAAACACCGACTGTCCTTCTGTGGCCGTCGGACCCGGACCTCAGCGCTCGCGCACTGCGTGCCGGCCTCGAGGCGAAAAGCGGCGTCCGCCTGGCGGTGATCATCTCCGACAGCCTGGGTCGGGCGTGGCGCATGGGAACTGTTGGGGCGGCGATCGGGGTGGCTGGGCTCCAGGCGCTACGGGATCGCCGCGGCGAGTCCGACCTTTTCGGCCGTGAACTGCAGGCCACCGTCATCGGCGTGGCCGACGAGATCGCCGCAGCTGCCTCACTGGTGATCGGAGAGGGCGCGGAGGGCACGCCCGTGGCGGTCGTCAGAGGCGCAGCCTACGATCCGGACCCCGCCGATGGAGGCATCGGCGCCCTGTTGCGTCCGCTCGAAAGGGACTTGTTCCGGTGAGCACCTCTGGCCATGTCGTCGCCCTGTGCGGGGGTGTTGGCGGCGCAAAGCTGGCATTCGGGCTGACCAGAGTCCTGGAGCCGAAAAACCTGACTCTTGTCGTGAACACGGGTGACGACTTCGAGCACCTCGGCCTGCACATATCGCCCGACGTGGACACCCTGGCCTACACGCTGGCAGGCTTGGCCGATCGTGAGCGCGGCTGGGGCCTCGCGGGTGAGACATGGCATTTCATGGGAGCCCTTGCCCGGCTGGGCGGCGAGAGTTGGTTCAACCTCGGGGACCGGGACCTGGCGATGCATGTGGAACGCACCCGGCGGCTGGCCGCCGGGCGAACGCTCTCGCAGGTCACCGCCGGGCTGACCGCCGCCCTGGGGATACGCCACCCCATCATACCCATGTCCGACCATCCGGTGCGCACCATCGTCCAGACCGACGGCGGCGAACTCGAGTTTCAACGCTACTTCGTGGCCGAACAGTGCCGCCCGGTCGCCACCGGCGTCCGCTTCGAAGGTGCCGATCGCGCCTGGATCTCGCCCGCACTGGCTTCCGCCCTCGTCTGGAAGAAGATCTCCGCGGTCGTGCTCTGCCCGTCCAACCCGCACCTGAGCGTTGGACCTATCCTGGCCATCCCCGGGCTTCGCGAGGGGTTGCTCGCTCTAGACGTTCCGATCGTGGCCGTGTCGCCGATCGTCGGCGGGCGGGCGCTGAAAGGCCCCGCCGCGAAACTGATGGCGGAGTTGGGTCTGCCGCCGGGTCTCGCCGGCGTGGCTAAGGTCTACGAGGGCCTGATCAGCGGTCTAGTCGTGGACGTGACGGACGAGGCCGAAGCCGCCCCCCTTGCGGCAGCGGGTCTGCCCGTCCGGGCTTTGCGGGCTGTCATGATCACGGACGAGGATCGAACGCGGCTGGCCCTTGAGACCCTGGACTTCGCCCGTGAACTCGCAGCTCGGCCTGCGCGGGCGAAACCATGAGGGCGCACGTGATCATCGCCTCGCGGGGCGGGTTGCAGGCCAAGAGCCGGCTGGCGCCCAGCCTCGGCGCCTCCGACCGCGAAGCCCTGGTCGAGGCGATGCTCGCCGACATGCTGGCCGTCTTCCGTGGGCGCGCCGACGTGGACAGCCTCAGCGTGGTCACGCCCACGCCACGGCTCATCCGCTTGGCCGAGCGTGCCGGCGCCCGCGCCATCGTCCAGTTCGGCGAAGGCCTGAATGAAGCCTTCGCGCAGGCCCGCCGCACTCTGACGGCAGAGGGCCCGCGGGCCATGCTGCTGCTGCTGCCGGGCGACCTGCCTCGATTGCAAGTGACCGATGTGGAAGCGTGCCTGTCAGGCGCGGGCCAGGGCCGGGTTGTGATTGCGCCAACCGCCGACGGCGGCACCGGGGCTCTCGCCATCGAGGCCGCGGCCGCGTTCCCCTTCAGATTCGGCCCCGGCAGCGGCGCGCGGCATGTCTCGGCCGCACATTCATGCGGGCTGGAAGCGAGGGTGATCTCCACGCCTGGATTGAGCTTCGACCTGGACCGGCCAGAGGACTTGGCGCTCGTCCGCACAGGGCCGGCAGGTTCGCGGACAACCGCACTGCTTCGCCGATGGAGGGCCGCCGCATGAGCGACGCCGAGCTGCGAGAAGACCTCCTCCAAGCGCCGCTGGCCGTCATGTGCGCGACTGCGAGAGACGTTCGCCGCGCGCGCGGTCCCGAGCGCCAGACCTATTCGCGCAAGGTGTTCGCGCCGCTCACCCAGCTCTGCCGCGACGTCTGTCACTACTGCACCTTCGCCAAGGCGCCCGCGCGGCTGGCCAAGCCCTACCTCGCCCCGGAGGACGTGCTGCGGATTGCCCGACGGGGCGCTGCCGCCGGCTGCAAGGAAGTGTTGTTCACCCTGGGGGACAAGCCGGAACTGCGCTACGCGACCGCCCGTCAGGCGCTGGCCGACCTCGGCTTCACCACGACGGTCGAATACCTCGCCCACGTAGCCGGCCTCGTGCTGGCCGAGACCGGATTGCTGCCGCACATCAACGCCGGCGTCCTGACCCACGAGGACTACGAGCGCTTGCGCCCCGTGGCAGGCTCCATGGGGCTGATGCTGGAAAGCGTCAGCGAACGGCTCTGCCGTCGGGGCGGACCGCATTTTGGATCCCCGGACAAGGCGCCGGCAGCGCGCCTCGCCTCGATCGCCGCGGCCGGCGCGGCCCGGATACCATTCACCAGCGGGATCCTCATCGGGATCGGGGAGACCCGCGCCGAACGCCTCGAGGCGCTGGCCGCCCTTCGCGACCTTCATCGCACCCACGGTCACCTACAGGAGGTGATCATCCAGAACTTTCGGGCGAAGCCCGACACCCGGATGGCGACGGCGCCGGAACCCTCCGAGGAGGAACTCGTCTGGACAGTCGCAGCCGCCCGCCTGATCCTGGACGCCGAGGTCAGCATCCAGTCGCCGCCGAATCTCAACGCTGGCCGTATGCGCGCGCTGATGGATGCTGGGCTGGACGACTGGGGCGGCATTTCCCCCGTCACAATCGACCACGTCAATCCAGAGGCGCCGTGGCCGGAGATCGACACCCTCGGCCAGGCGTGTGCCGAGCTGGGACGACCTCTTGTGGAGCGGCTGACCGCCCATCCGCGCTATGTCCGCGCCGCATCCTCCTGGATGGACGGGAGGATCGCCAAGGCGGCGCGGCGGCTGGCCGACTCCGAGGGCCTCGCCCGCGACAACTCCTGGAGTCCGGGCCTGGACGAGCCGTCCCCGGGATCTCCGGCGAACCCGCTCGGCGGGGCGCCAGCGCTCGTCCGCCACACGAGGCTCGACCCCATCCTGGCGCGCGCGCACCGGGGCGCGACGCTCGACGAAGGCGATATCGTGCAGCTCTTCGAGGCCCGCGGGCAGGCGGCCGAAGCGGTGGTCGAGATGGCCGACGAGCTTCGTCGCAGGACGCGCGGCGACGTAGTGACCTATGTGGTCAACCGCAACATCAACTACACCAACATCTGCACCTACAGCTGCTCGTTCTGCGCCTTCTCGAAGACCTCGACCAAGGCCGGAACCCGAGACAAGCCCTATGTCCTGCAGCTGGACGAGATCGCCGCACGTGTCCGCGAGGCCTGGTCCAAGGGCGCCAGCGAAGTCTGCCTGCAGGGCGGCATTCATCCGACCTACACCGGCGAGACCTACAGCGACATCTTGCGGGCGGTGAAGTCGGCTGAACCCGGCATGCATGTGCATGCCTTCTCCCCGCTCGAAGTGAGCCAGGGCGCCGCGACCCTCGGCGTGCCCGTCGCCGACTATCTGCGGCGCCTGAAGGACGAAGGCCTGGGTTCTCTTCCGGGAACGGCGGCCGAAATCCTCGACGACGAAGTGCGCGCGCAGATCTGCCCCGACAAGCTGTCGACCCAGGGGTGGCTGGATGTGGTGGAGGCGGCTCACGGCATCGGCCTGCCGACGACATCGACGATCATGTTCGGCCACCTGGATCATCCCAAGCACTGGGCGCGCCATCTTCTCGCGATCCGCGGCCTGCAGTTGAAGACGGGAGGCTTCACCGAGTTCGTGCCGCTGCCCTTCGTGCACATGCAGTCACCCATCTACCTGCGCGGCCAGGCGCGCCGCGGCCCGACCTGGCGCGAGAGCGTCCTCATGCACGCCGTCTCGCGCATCGTGCTTCATGGCGCCATCAATTCGATTCAGGCCTCGTGGGTGAAGCTTGGGATGGACGGCGCCGCCGCCTGCCTGTCGGCGGGTGTCAACGATCTGGGCGGCGTGCTGATGAACGAGTCTATCAGCCGCGCCGCCGGCGCGTCGCACGGACAGGAGATTTCCGTCGCACATCTTCGCGCCGCCGCCGCTTCGGCCGGCCGCCAGCTCAGGCGCCGAACGACACTCTACGGAGACGCCGAGCCACAGGCCGCGCCGACCGCCCTGGCCGGCTGACGCCTGGGCCCTGGCCGGCGGCCCGCGCTAGGCCTTGTAGGAGGGATCCATCCGATCGAGCCGGCGAAGCCAAGCCGGCCAGTCGGCGCCTCCACGCCCGGTATCGTGACGCTGCAACTGATCGACGGTCTGGCGGCACACCTCCGGCGGAATCTCCACCATGCCTTGACCGCAGGCCTCCAGCCGCAGCTGGACATCGCAGGCGGCGATGAACCGCAGGGTCGCGGTGAAGGTGTCTTCGATGCTCCGGCCGGTGATCACCGCGCCGTGGTTGCGCAGAACGAGCACCCGCTTCGTTCCCAGGTCGTCAATGAGCCGCTGCTGGTCGTCGAGCCCTTCGGCGGCGCCGGCGAAGTCCTGGTAGGCGATGTTCTCGAAGAATGGAGCCGACTGGAGGTTCACCATGCGCAGCCCCTTGGGATGGGCCGCGATCGCCATGATCGGGGCGGTGTGGAGATGGATCGAACACGCCACATCCCCCCGGGCCCGCATGATCGGCGCGTGGGTGGTGAAGCCGACCTTGTTGACACCGGCGGTTTCGTCCAGATCGTCGTGGCAGCTCACCTTGAGCAGGTTCGAGGCGGTGACTTCTTCATAGGTGAGCGCGTGCGGCTTGATCAGGAACTTGCCGGGATCGTCAGCGACCCGCGCAGCGATGTGATTGTAAATGCCCTCGCCCCAGCCCAGGTGCTCCACGAGGCGATGGAAGGCGGCGAGTTCGACGCGTGTCTCCGCCTCGCTGGCGGAAACGGACTGGTTGGCGGCGGCTACGCTCATGACGGTCTCCCTTGTGCCTTCAGAGCCCGGCGGGGCCCTCGATCGCGGTCGCGATCGGCTTAGCTGTTGACGGCGGGTTGGAACCTTAGCGCGCGGCCCGAGGAGGGCGCCCGATCCAGGGTGCTCAATCGGTCGGCCAGGGCGTTCCGGTACGCCGCGACGGCCTTCTCCTTGACGTGTCCGTAGCCGCGTATGGCCATTGGCAGGACCGCGACTTCGATAAGCGCCTCCCGCGTTTCAGGGGTAAGCCGCGCAATGATCGTATCGACCAGCGTCGCATACTCGGCGACCAGCCCCCGCTCCATCCGCCGCTCGGCCGAGTAGCCGAAGGGATCCAGCACCGTGCCCCGCAGCCGCTTTGCCCTCGCAAGCAAGGCGAAGACCGGCATCATCCAGGCGCCGAAGCGCTGTTTGCGCAGCTCGCCGGACCGCTTGTCGCGCCGGGCGACCAGCGGCGGTGCCATGTGGAAGCTCAGCTTGAAGTCACCCTCGAATTGCTGGGACAGCGCCGTGCGGAAGTGATCCGATCTATAGAGGCGCGCGACTTCGTACTCGTCCTTGTAGGCCATCAGCTTGAACAGCGACTTCGCCACGGCTTCGGTCAATTCCGAGCCGGTGCAGGCGGCTATTTCCGCAGTCCGGATACGAGCCACGAGTTCCATGAAGCGATCGGCATAGACCTGATCCTGGTAGTCGGCGAGGAATCTCGCCCGGCGCTGCAGCATGGCCTCTAGCGTCTCCGGCTCCGGGTCGGCGAGGCCCGCCGCGCGGAAAACCATATCAGAATCGACGGCGAGCCGCCGTCCCCACTCGAAGGCGCGCAGGTTCATTTCAATCCCCACGCCGTTCAGCTGCACGGCGGTGCGGAAAGCCTCGAGGTCGACCGAGAGCCAACCCTTCTGGAAGGCAAAACCCACCATCATCAGGTTCGAACCGATGGCGTCTCCGAGTAGCCTTTCGGCCAGCCGGCTGAAGGGGAAGGCATGAAAGTGCCCCGCCCCCGCGACCGACGCCAGGCGTCGAGCCAGGAGCGTGGCGTCAGGCGCCGCAGCCGGGTTTTGCGTGAAGTCCCCGGTGATCGAGACGTCGGCGTTCGACAGGACGAAGGTACGGCCGGGGTCCAAGGCGGAGATGACGTCCCGCACGTTGCCGACCACCTGGTCGCAGACAATCACGAGGTCGGCCTCTCCGGCCGGAATGCGCAACGCTGAGGCTTCCTCGCCGCCAAGGTGGATGTGGCTCGTGACAGCGCCGCCCTTCTGGGCGCCGCCGAGCTGGTCCAGCACCCCGATGCGGTGGCCCGCCATATGGCCGGCCATCGTCAGGAGGGCCCCAATTGTGACCACCCCCGTACCTCCAACACCGGCCACCAGAACCCTCTGGTGGACGGCGGTCGCCGCGACGGGCGCCGGGAGGCTCTCCTGACCCAGGACCGCGGACGGTGAGGCCCTACGGACCCGACCGCCTTCCACGGTCACGAAACTCGGGCAGAAGCCGGACAGGCAACTGTAGTCCTTGTTACAGCTGGATTGGTTGATCCGCCGCTTGGTCCCGAATTCGGTCTGGAGGGGTTCGACCGAGAGGCAGTTGGACTTGGCCGAACAGTCACCGCACCCCTCGCACACGAGGTCGTTGATGAACACGCGCCGTTCCGGCTCGGCCATCCGGCCCCGCTTGCGCAGGCGGCGCTTCTCGTTGGCGCACATCTGCTCGTAAACGATGACACTCACGCCGGGACGATTGCTCAAGTCCCGTTGCAAGGCGTCGAGGTCGTCGCGATGTTCCACGCGATCGACGAGCTGGCGCACAGGGTCGGAGGCCGGGTAGCGGGACGGGTCGTCAGTGGACAGGACAACAGTCTTCACACCCTCGGCCCGCAACTGCTCGATCAGTTGCCGAACGGAGAGTTCGCCATCGACCTGCTGGCCGCCGGTCATGGCGATCGCGCCGTTGTAGAGGATCTTGTAGGTGAGATTTACCTGGGCCGCGACCGCCTGGCGGATCGCCAGAATGCCGGAATGGAAGTACGTGCCGTCGCCCAGATTGGCGAACATGTGCTTCTCGTCCGTGAACGGCGCCAGACCCACCCAGTGCACACCTTCGCCTCCCATCTGCGCGAAAGTAGTGGTGTCGGAACGGTTCCAGGCGGCGAGGCCGTGACAGCCGATCCCGCCCGTAGCCCGGCTGCCCTGCGGCAACACCGTTGAGCGATTGTGCGGACATCCGGAGCAGAAGAACGGCTTGCGGATCACCGGCGGCAGGGCGAACTCGACCTGGGTCGACAACCCGCGCTTCACGCGCGCCAGGCGATCCTCGACATCCACGCCGCGGGCCACGAGCAGGTCTCCCAGTTCCGCCGCGATCCGTTCGGGGTTCAAGTCGGCAGTCTGCGGGAACATGACCGCGCCGTCGGCCCTGCGCTTGCCGAAGACCGCCGGGGCGTTCGGCTGACCGTAGAGGGTAGACTTGATCTGGCTTTCGACTAGCCCTGTCTTCTCCTCGATGACCACGAGGGTTTCCAGCCCCGCTGCAAACTCCTTGAGGCGCTGAGGCTCGAGGGGCCAGATCAGAGCCGGCTTGTAGAGGGCCAGGCCCAATTCCCGCTGGCGGGGCTCATCCAGGCCCAGCAGGCGCAGAGCCTCGACCAGGTCCATCCAGGACTTTCCGGCCGCCACGATCCCGAGGCGGGCGCCCGACGTCTTCCGCACGATCCGGTCAAGCCCGTTCTCGCGAACGTAGGCCTGCACCGCGGGAAGCCGATGGTTGAGCTGCAGGGCCTCCTGCTCGAGGGGCATGATCGGCCAGCGGTTGCTGAGACCGCCCGGAGGGACGGCGATGTCCGGGGCGAGGCTCTCCATCTTGAGTTCGTCGGCCATGACCGCCCGCGTGGAATCGGCGATCTCGTTGACGACCTTGAGTGCGAGCCACGACCCGCTGAGGCGCGAGGCGGCAAAGGCGTGCAGGCCGAAGACGACGATCTCGCGCGGATCTGACGGATACAGAATCGGGGCCCGCAAGCTCACCAGGGTGTCGTCGGTGTAGCACGCCAGGGACGACGACTTGGCGGCGTGGTCGTCACCCACCGCCAGCACCACGCCACCGAACCTGGACGAGCCCTGGGCGTTGCCGTGACGGATGGCGTCTGCGGCCCGGTCGACGCCCGGCCCCTTCGCGTACCAAAGGGCGAAGACACCCTCGACCTTCGCGCCCGGTGACTGCTCCAATTGCTGGGAGCCGGCAATCGCCGTCGCGGCGAGTTCTTCGTTCACCGCCGGCATCACGTGGATGCCGTGGTCGGCCGGAAGTGGCGCGGCGGAAGCGAACGCCATGTCCAGTGTTCCAAGTGGGGAGCCGCGGTAGCCGCTCACGAACCCGCTGGTGCGGAGGCCCGCAGCCTGGTCGCGTTCCGCCTGCAGGAGAGTCAGCCGTACAAGAGCCTGCACGCCGGTAATGACGACCCAGCCGTCCCGCTTGGTGTAGCGGTCGTTCAATTGCACGGTCATGTTCAAATCCATGCAGCCTCTGCCAGCGACTTGAGCGCCGCGAACGGTACCAACCGGGCTGGGTGAGGAGGCATTATGTTTGTTGCGGCCGGTCATGCGCCGCTCTGATGAGCCGCCTCATGATCAGCTTCCCGGGGGCACGCGGACCAGCTTGCGCAGGCTGGGCATGGGCGACGGCGCAGGCTGATCGGGGTAGTAGAATTTCCAGCCCATCCCATCGAGCTCGGCGACGTAGATGTCGCGCCTCGAGTCGATCGCGATGCCGTGCGGGGCCAGGAACTGGTTGGTGGCGAGTCCGAGGCCGTTGTCCCCCAAGCGCGCCACGAGCTCGCCGCGGTGATCGACGATGCTGACCCGAGGGCCGATCCTGGGGAACCCGATATTCGAGTAGAGTTGGGGTCCGGCCTCGGCGATGAACGTGAGGGGCTTGCTCTTCGCCTCGGTGCACATTCCGCAGGGCCGGTGGAGTTCGTGCCAATAGGTTTCGAAGCGTCCGTGCTCGTCAAAGACCTGTACGCGGTTGTTTTCCCGATCGGCGACATAGACCCAGCCGTCCGGATCGGTGGTGATGTTGTGGGGCAGGTTGAATTCGCCCTTGCCGGTGCCGAAGTCGCCCCAGGACTTGATGAGCCGGCCGTCCGGCGAGAACTTGTGAATGCGGGCGTTGCCGTAGCCATCGGAGACGAAGATGTCCCCCTGCGGCGACAGGGCCGTGTGTGTGCAGCGATGGAACGGCTTGCCCGAGTAGATGGGAGCTGGGATTCCGGGAATGCCGATCTCGAGAAGCAGCTTGCCCTCGGTCGAGAATTTCCGAACCGTGTGGCTGCCATCGTCCGTACAGTAGATGCATCCGTCGGCGCCGAACGACACCGCGTGCGGCCGCACAAACATGCCGCCTTCGCCCCACGACCGAAGGAAATTGCCTTCGCGGTCGAAAACCATCATCGGGTGCTCGGCGCCGCGCGCGAAGGCGTAGACATTGTCGCGGTCGTCCACCGCGACGCCTGCAATATCGGCCCCCATGGTCCAACCGTCGGGCAGCTTCGCCCAATGGTGGGTCATGCGGTAGGTCCACTCCCCCGCTCCCAGCAAGGCTTCCTGGGTCGACCCGTCTCCGCTCGTCATCTGGCCCTCCCGCAGGCGCTCAGACTCGCAGACGGCATCGGCCGTGTCCCATCCGAGATTTGGATGGCCCTAACGGCAAATCCGATGGACTAATCGCGCGCGTTTCGCCCTGGTCTCAGGACACCTGCCTCCCGGAGCAAATAGGAACTTGTCGGCGCTATGAAGGGAGGGCAGATCCCGTTCAAGCTGACCGCCGTCCGCGTGCGGCAACTGCAGTTGTTCGCCTTTGCCGCAGAGCTCGGCAGCATTTCCGAGGCTGCCCGTCAGCTGAATCTCTCGCAGCCGGCCGCGACCGAAATGTTGAAGAGCCTCGAGCGCGCGTTCTCCCTGCAGCTCTTCGTTGGGAGCTCCAAAGGCATCGTGCTGACTGAGCAGGGCAAGCGAGTCGCGAGCCGCGCTGGGTCCGCCATTCAGGAACTTCTCCTGGCCATTACGGAGACCTCCGACGACGCACCGGTTCGTGAAGTCCTTCGAGTCGGATTCGTCCCGCCGGCGATCTACGGCAACCTGCCTGCGGCGATACACCGTTTCGTCGAGGCGAATCCCCGGGTCCTGCTGACGATGCGCGAGCTCAGCCTTTCAGAGTCCGCGCTCGCCCTGCTGGAGGGCGAGATCGACGCCGTGATCGCCATCAACCACGCCGCCTTCGTCGCGGAGCAAGGCAAGGCGAGCATCACCATTCATCCGCTCGCGCCGGACTCCTACCGGGTGTTCCTGTCATCGACGCTCGAATTGCCGTCGGAGTGGACGCCGACGCCCCAGGCCCTGCGCGCTCTGTCATGGATCCTGCCGCAGAAACAGTCCTTCGCCCGCGGCCTGCTCGACGAGTGGTTCTTCTCGCAAGGGTCTGCGCCGCCTGATTCCTACCTGGAAATAAGTCCGCCGACGGCGGCCATCGAGCTACTGAGGATCATGCCCTATGCGGCGCTCCTGCCCGAAGAGCTGGGCAGGACATCGAACCATCCGCATCTGCGCAAGGTCCCCGGCGAGGCCCTGTCCCTGCCGGTCATGCAAATGATCGCGTTCCGCGATGGAGAGACGCCTCGACCAGTGCTGGAGGCCTTCGTCCAGGAAGTCCTGAGGTCCTGCCGGTGATCCCGGCCGGCTAGCGGCGGAGGGTTCTCACGCCTCGGCCCGAAGGCCGGCCGCGGAGATCCCGGCCAAGGCGCAGCGCTCATCGTTGTCGCTCGTGTCGCCGGTGACGCCGACCGCGCCCAGTGTCTCGCACGCTGCGCCAACGACGATCACGCCGCCGGCCGCCGGCACCACGCCATGCGGCGCCAGCTGGCCCAGCGCGCTGACGAAGACTGCACGCTCCGCCGCCATGTCGGCGACCTTACGGCTCGACATGCCCAGAGCCAGCGCGCCGCCCGCCTTCCCGCAGGCGATCTGCGGCCGCAGTGTCGAGGCTCCACACTGCCGCTGAAACGCGACCAAATGCCCGCCGGCATCCAGCACCGCGACGCTCAACGGCTTGAGGCCAAGTTCCGCGCCCTCACTGAACGCGGCTGATATGACCGTGTTGGCCTGCTCGAGAGTGATGCTCATACTCAGGTCCCTTCGATCAGCTCGGCGAGGAGAGGGAAGCCCTGGTGTCGCAGCGATCGGTAGGCGGGTGCCTAGGCGCTTCTCGCGTCTGAGGGCCTATTGGATTTCGGGCTGGGGGGATCGGAATTTCCGATGAGGCGAAGGCGTCTGAGGCCGCTAGATCGGCAGACGCGCGTTCAGGTCTGAGGACACGCAGCAGGGGGGCTCGCCCATGAAGGTTTGCGTGTTCGGGGCGGGCGGGATTGGCAGCTACCTAGCCGCAAACCTGGCAGGAACCGGAGGCATCGAGGTCTCAGCGGTGGGCCGAGGAGACCATCTCGCGGCGATCCGCCGAGACGGGGTCCGCCTCGTCACTGAGGCGGCCGAGCGCGTCGTCCGGCTCGATGCGGCCGAAGAAGACGCCACAAGGCTTCCCCATCAGGACATCGTCTTCGTCACCCTGAAGGCGCAATCGCTGCCTGCCGCCGCCGCCAATATCTGCGGCCTATTGAAGCCTGACGGACACGCCGTCTTCGTGGTCAATGGCATCCCCTGGTGGTGGAATTACGGCCTCGCCGCGGAGGGGGGAAGTCTTCCTCGTCTCGATCCGGACGGTCGACTGTGGAACGAGTTGGGACCGCAGCGGGCCGTCGGCTGCGTGGTCTATTCGGCAAATTCGATCACCGCGCCCGGCACAGTGACCCACCTCGGGAATAATCGATGGGTCTTGGGCGAACCCGACGGCTTGGCCTCGGCGCGTGTGGCGCGCACCGCCGCTGTTCTCAGCCAGGCTGGGCTGCAGGCGGAAGTCAGCGGCGATCTTCGCCTGCACGTCTGGAAGAAGTTGCTTCGAAACGCACCGTTCAACGCGCTCTGTGCCCTCACCCGCCTGGCCGCCCACGAGTTCGACGCGATTCCCCCTCTGGCTGACCTCGCGCAGACCGCGACGGATGAGGTCGTCCAAGTGGCCAGAGCCAAGGGCTGGACCCTGCCGCCCACCAGCGCGCGGGACGTCATAGACTCAGGCGGCTTGGTCAACGGAAGTCCCAAAGGCAGCAGCGCGGCTATCAGACCCTCCATGCTGACGGACGTCCTTCTCGGGCGCTCTCTGGAGATCGAGGCGATCATCGGCCAGGTGCAGCAGTTCGGGCGCGAGGCGCGCGTTCCGACCCCGACCCTCAATGCGCTCTATGCACTCTTGGCCGGGATCGATCTGCACAACCAGACATCCGCGCGCGAGGGATCACGGCCGCGGGCTGCGACAGCCGCCTAGCGCCCCGCCTTCAGATCCTGAATGAGCTCGCGCAGGACGCCGCGCTCTCGGTCGTCGCGCAGCGGCATCGAGAACTGCACGGCGCTCAGGTCTGCGAAATGCGTCTTGATCCGATCGACGATGACATCGTGCGTTCCGATGGCGGCGTATCGATGCGCCATCTCCTCGGTGAACACTTCCAGCATGTCGTCCCAGCGACCCTGTTTCGACATGTCCGTCAGCTGCTCCGCTTGATCCCCAAATCCCTCGAGATCCATCTGGACTCGATAGGCCGGAGTCGAGGCGTAGAAGGCGAGTCGTTTTCGAAGGTCCACGACTTCCCGCTCAAGCTCGTCCGGAGTCGCCGCGGTGGCGATCATGCCACCGCCGGTGATCTGGAAGGCGTTCCAGGCCGCCTCGGGTCGCCCCGATGTGGCGAACCCCGCCGCGAGGTTCGGAAACGCCACCTGGTCGATGTACTTGCGAGAGCAGAAGTCGTGCAGGCGCACGCCCTCGCACACCTCGCCAGCGACCCGCAGCATGAGCTCGCCGACTGCGGCGAGCTGCACCGGAATGTCGGGATGCGCCTGAGGCGGCAACTGCATGCCGGGCGGCATCAGGTTCACCTGGTAGATCTGGCCTTCGAAATTGAGCGGGGCTCCGGTCTGCCAGGTGCGCCAGCAGGCCTTCACCAGTTGGATGTACTCACGCATGCGTTCGGCGGGTCCAGACCACGGCATTGCGAACCGGCGGGTGATGTGCGCCTTCACCTGCGACCCCAACCCCAGCATGAAGCGGCCGCCGCTCATGCGCTGCAACTCCCAGGCGGAGTAGGCGATGGAGACCGGGCTCCGCGCGAGGGCCACGGCGATGCCGGTGCCCAGGATGATCGAGCCCGGCGACTGGCTGGCGATGACCAGCGGGAAAAAGGGATCGTTCGGAATCTCAGCCGACAGAAGCACGTCGTAGCCGAGCGCCTCGGCGTCGCGAGCCTGCGCCGGGATCGATGCCCAGTCCGGTTCCACCAGGACTTTGGCGAGCCCGCCGCGGCTCGCCTCTTCGTGCGCCTGGCCGAAATTCAGCCGCCGTTCAAGCTTCAGGGGCTGGGTCTGCTTTTTCATAGAAGGTTCCTGAAGGACGTGCGCCGTCCGCTGGGACGGTGTCGCAAGGGTTGGGTCCAATGACGGCCGGGGTCAGAATGCGGCGACCCCGGTCAGGGCGCGGGCGATGATGAGTTGCTGTATCTGCGTGGTGCCCTCGTAGATCGGCACAAGCAGCGCATCGCGTGCCAGCTTCTCCACCAGGAACTCCCGGCTGATGCCGTTGCCGCCGTGCAGCTGGACGGCTTGCCGCGAGACAGTCACCGCCGCCTCCGCGGCGTGGTACTTGGCCATCGCCGCCTCCATCTCGGCCGGTAGGCCCGCGCCGATCATCTCAGCGGCGCGCAGGGTGAGCAGCCGCGCAGCATCGACGTTCACCGCCATTTCCGCGAGCATCGCGGCGACGAGCTGGTGGCCGGCGATCACCTTGCCGTGCTGTCGCCGCTCTCCGGTGTAACGCAGCGCCTCCTCGAGCGCCCGTCGCGCGATGCCGACACCCTGGGCGGCGACAAACACGCGCGAGGACTCAAAAAGGGAAAGGGTGTTGCGCAGCGCGCCGCCCTCGGGCCCCACCATATTCTCGCCGGGCACCCGCACATCGTCGAGGAAGATCTGGGTGGTCGACTGGCTCGTGTAGCCCACCTTCGCGATCTCCAGGACCTCGTAGGGATGGGCCTCCCGGTCCAGGAGGAAATGCGTCAGGCCGCGGCGAGGATCATCGCCGGTCCGGCAGGTGCAGATCAGGAAGTCCGAATAGGTCCCGTTGCTGATCCAGGTCTTTTCGCCGTTGAGAATCCACCCGTCGCCGTCGCGGCGCGCCGTGGCGCGGATTTCCGCCGGATTGGACCCCGCGCCTGGCTCGGAGACGGCTATGGACACGAAGGTCTCGCCTCGGACGAGGCCCGGAAGATAGCGCGCCTTCAGGGGCTCAGGCGCGACCTTCTCCAGGAGGTGCGCGCCGAAGGTGTTGATCGCCACTGGGACAGAAAGGTCGGGCGAGGTGGCGGCGACCTCCTCGAAGAGCATCAGGGCCGTCGGCCAATCGAGGCCGAGCCCGCCGTCGGCCTCTCCGACGAGACCGCAGACCAGACCGAATTCCGACAGCCGCCGCATGATGGGCCCCAGCACGTCCTTGGGCACAAGCCGGTCTCGGTAGTCCCGATTGTAGAGCGACTCGACCTCGGCCTGCAGGTAGCGGCGAAGCGCATCGACCGCGAGCTGCTGCGTTTCGGTTCGGAAGACGTGGCCCAACACAGACTCCTCAACGGTCGGCGGCCGGCAGCGAGATGGTGAGCGCGCGGTAGATCCCCGCCTCACTCCACTCGGCCGATCGAAAGGTACAGCGCGCGCCCCCGCCAGGCTCATGATCAGTTTGAGCGTCCTCCATCGGAGAACTGTATGGCGAGGATGCCCCGGCGCAGGGACGAGAGCGGTCACCGGGCCGTCAAGACCACGACCTATAGGATCGACAGCGGCCGCCGTCGCGGCCTTCATGATCGCGCCGCGCCCTCGGCGACCCCCAGCGTTCAGCCATGCGATTTTCTGATCTGGCACAGCGATTCAGGTCATTTGTCAGGCTGAGAGGCGTCCAGGAAGTTCCCCGCCAACGGCACGAAAGCCGAACCAGGGGGGGGTGAACATGGATGGTTTCGCCAAGCGCGCATCCTTGACTTGGCTGTGCGGGGGAGCTGCCTTTGTCGGACTTGCGGCGGCGGCGCCGCGCGCGGTCGCGCAGCCGTCTGCGGAGGAGCCGAAGGTGTCCGCCCCATCCGTCGAGGAGGTCGTGGTGACCGCCCAACGGCGGGCCGAGCGGCTACAGGACGTGCCGATCTCGATCTCCGCGATCAGCCCGGAAGCCCTGGCGCAGCACGGGACACAGGATATTTCCGGCCTCTCGGGCGCCATTCCCTCGCTGACGGTTAGCAACACGGGCGGGACGTCCACCGCGACCTTGATCGCAATCCGCGGCGTGAGCGGACAGCCGGTGCCCATCGGCAGCGGTCAGGCGACCGCTTTCTACCTCGATGGCGTCTACCTGCCTCGCACCGACGCCGGCTTCTGGATGCTCAATGACATCGAGCGCATCGAGGTGCTGCGAGGGCCGCAGGGCATCCTCTACGGCCGCAACGCGACGGCGGGCGCAGTCAACATCATCACGCGTTCGCCGGGCGACGTGACCCGGGGCAATCTCGACGTCTCCTACGCAAACTTCGACGCCGTTCGCGCGGCTGGGTCCGTCAGCGGCCCGCTGGGCGGCGGGTTCTCCGCGGGCCTTTCCGGCGCGTTCGAACAGCATGATGGCTACGCGCTAAACACGGTCGACAGCAGGCGTTTCCCGGGCCGCAAACAAGGGGGCCTGCGCGGCAAGCTGCGGTTCAAATCGCAGGATGACGCCCTCGACGTCGTCCTGACGGGTGACATCTCGCATATCATCGGCGGCGCCACCGCCACGAAAGCTGTGCTCTCCGCGACGGGCGCGTATATCGGGTTCGGGGACCCGGATGTCGTGTCGCTCGACGCCGCCGGTCGCATCAAACTGAACATCAAGTCGTCAGGCGTCTCAACGATCGCTGACTACCATGTCAGCACCGCGCTCGATCTGACGTCGATCTCCAGCTACCGCGAGCTCAAGAGCTACTACGCCATCGATGTCGACGCCTCGGCCGCGCCGTTGATCTTCCAGGCGACAAACTTCGCCAGCCAGTCGATCTATCAGGAGTTTCGAGCTGTCTTCCGTAGCGGGTCGTTCCGCGCGACGTCCGGCGTCAGCTACTATCGCGACGAGGCAACCTACGCCGCCTTCTCGGGCGCCCCCTCCGCGCCGGTGGTGTTCAACAACCCGTTCGACGCCACCACGCTGAACGCCTACGGCGTCTTTACGCAGCTCGAATATGACGTGACCCCCAACCTGACCCTGGTGGGCGGCGCGCGCTACAACAACGAGCGACGCGGTTGGCTGGTCGACTATACGCGCGGCCGCACGGGGCTGAAGACGCGCGGCAAGATCAAGGACGAGACGGTAACCCCCAGCATCGGGATCAACTTCAAGCCCTCGGCGAGCCTCCTGCTCTACGCCAAAGCCGGCAAAGGCTACCAGGCGCCGGGATTCAACTTCGCGCCCGGCGCGGCGGCTGCGCCCAACGAGTTCGAGGCCGAGGACCTGAAGGCCTATGAGATCGGCGAGAAGGCCGACTTCGCCAACCGAACGATCACCCTGAATACGGCGGCGTTCTACTACGACTACTCGAACATCCAGATCCGGAACAACGTGAACGGGGTCACGGTCGTTCAGAACGCGGCGGCGGCCGTCGTCAAGGGCGTGGAAGGCTCGCTCACAGTCAGGCCCGTTCGCGGTCTGCTGCTCGACGGCCACCTCACCTATCTCTCGGCGACTTACACCGACTTCTGCCAGCCCTTCCTGGCGTCGCTTCCTCAGGGGCGCGACCCCACCTGCGGTGCGGGCCGTGCGGACCGGTCCGGGAACCGCCTCAATCAGGCGCCCAGATGGTCGGGCGGCGCGAGCCTGAGCTACCAGACCGTAGTGACCGGGGACGCCACCCTCTCACTGTCCGCCAGCTACTCGTGGGAATCGAACAGCTTCTACTCGACGGTGAACGAGCCGGCGCTCAGCACCGGCCGGTTCGAGAAGGTCGACGCGCGTGTCGCGGTGAAGCTGGACAGCGGGCCGGAGCTTTACGTCTTCGGCCGCAACCTGACCGGCGACCGGCACGGCGCGTTCATCGCCCGGGTCAGCGGCACGATCGCCGCCGGCGGGCTCAGCGATCCGAGAACGTATGGCGTTGGGATGAACTACGCCTTCTAGCGTCGCCGGCAGACGACGCGCCATCCATCACAAGAACACCGGGAGAGAACGACAATGCGACGGACCATTGTGGCCGCCTTTGTACTGTCAGCACTCGCTGCCGGCGCGTCATCGCAAGAGGCGGTTTCCCGAAGCAGCGGCCCGACCCTGGACACCCTTCCTAAGATCGCGTTCACCTCCACCGCCGTCATCACCGACGCGAAGATGCCGAAGAACGTCTACATCGGCGAACCCGCCGGCGTGGCCGTCAACAGCAAGGGCCACATCTACCTCTACACCCGTACCGGCGAGGCGGGGGACATCGCCGACCGGAGATCGGCTCAGCTGTATGAGTTCGACGCCAACGGGAACTACGTGCGAGAGATCGGCGGCCCGAACAACTACGTAATGGGATGGGCCCATTCCGTCCGCGTGGATTCCGCGGACAACATCTGGATTGTCGACGCGGGCACTCACCTGGTCTCGAAGTGGTCGCCCTCAGGACGCCTGCTCCTGACCCTCGGCCGGCGCCCGGAAAGCGTGGACGCCTGGCTGCCCCAACGCGCTGTCGGGGAGCGTCGGCGGCTGGGCCTGGCGCGCGACGAGGTCGGCAGCTTCGCCGAGCCGACCGACATCGCCTTCGACTCCAAGGGCAACCTGTTCGTCTCCGACGGCTACGACAACGCCTACGTCCACAAGTTCAATACGTACGGCGAGTTCATCACCCGGTGGGGTTCCAGGGGTTCCGGCCCCGGGCAGTTCCAGACACCGCACGCGATCGCCGTGGACGCGAACGACAACGTCTACGTCGCCGACCGCAGCAACAACCGCATCCAGGTCTTTGACAACGACGGAAAGTACCTTCGCGAGTTCAAGGTCGACTCGCGACGCCCGAAGGGCTTCATGCCCAAGGCCATCGGATACCGGAAGGACAAGGACGGCCGCTATTTGTCGTTCTGGCCTGTGTCGATCTGCATCACGAAGGGACCTGATCCGGTCCTCTGGTCCACCGACGCGGACCTCTTCGTGAAGATGACCCTCGACGGAAAGGTTCTGGGCTGGTTCGGCGAGGAAGGGCGGCGGCCCGGCGCCTTCGCAGCCCTGCATAACGTCGCCTGCACAAAGGACCGTGACACGGTCTACGTGGTGGAGAACGTGAACACGCGGGTGAGCCGCGTCACCGCCAAATAGGCGACCAACCTATCGCTTAGGCCCGTCGGCTGGATGACTGGCCAGCGGCGGGCTCGCGGCGCCGTCCACCGAGACCGCTCAGGGGGTGGGCGCCTCACAGCACATCGGCGGCTTCGAACAGCTCCATCCATCCGTCGTTCGCTTCGCGCGCCACCTGGGTCAGGACCTCGACGAACGCTTCGGCCTCCGGCGCGAGCGCCCGCGTGGCGGGCTCGAGCAGGACGAGGGGGAAGCTGACCGCCGGCTGGCGCAGGGGAGACACCGTGAAGGCGCCCTTGTCGGCAATGGGGTCGATACTCAGGCAGGGCACCGCCATCCGCCAGTCGCTGCGGCTGACCAGGTCGAGGGCCGCGAAGGCCGAACGCACCTCGAGCTCTGACTCCAGCAGGACCCCATTGGCTTCGAGCGACGCCTTGATCGCAGCGTGCCGCTCGTCCGTGAGCGTCGGCCAGATCAGGTTGACGTTTCCCTTCGGGAGGGGCGCCACGATCGAGGCGTCGCCTCCGGTCGGCGCGCGGGAGATGATGCACTCTGGCCCCGTCATCAGGACGCGCTCGCGCACTCCGGCGACGCCCGCGGTCAGAGCCCCGATTGCGAAGTCTATGTCCTCCGACAGGATCATCTGGGGCAGGCGGCTGACGCTCTCGACGAGCCGCACCCGCACGTGCGGGTGGGCTTCGGCGAACCTCAGCAGCGTCGGCGCGGAGAGGCGTCGCGTCACGGCCGGGATGATCCCGACCGTGAACCGTCCCTGGTAGCCCTTGGCGTACTGTGCGACGCGGTTCGCCGCGTCATCGGTGCGGCGCAGGATCTCGACCGACCGGACATAGAACTCGTCAGCGGCCGGCGTGGCCGTCACGCCGAGCTTGTCGCGGACAAAGAGCTGGACGCCGAGCAGGGTCTCGAGCTGGCGCATGTGATGCGACACGCCCGACTGCGTCGTGTTCTGGCGAGCCGCAGCGGCGGTGAAGGAACGTTCCTCATAAGCCGCCACGAACAGGCGGATGTCCTGCAGAGATCCGCGAAACGTCAAGCCGTGTCCCCCACCCGCGATTTTGTTGTCGGACCGTGACACTAGCGCCGCCCGAGCGCCACGGCATGAGGTTTCCTGATGGCGCATCCCCACACAGATCATGTGCGACGCGAACACCCCGTCGCTAGGGTCCACCGCGGGGCACGGCGTCGCGATCGGCGTTTCGCGGGCGGCCCCGGCCGCCAGCGCGCACGCCCTTGGAAGTGTGGAATGGAAGACGACGTCCTGATCTGCGAGCAAGTGGGCCCAATCGCCCGCCTCACACTCAACCGTCCGGCCGCGATGAACGCCCTCAACATGCCGATGGTCGCGGCGTTCGAGGCCGCCCTCGACGCCATGGCCGCGCGCGAAGACGTCCGCGTGGTCCTGATCACGGGCGCCGGCCAGGCGTTCTGCGCGGGCGCGGACCTCAAGGACGCCCTCTTGTCGCCCCCCGCTGGTGAACGCGACTTCCTGGCGCGCGCCAGCGACCTGATGGCGCGGGTGCGTGGCCTTGCCATGCCGGTGATCGCGGCGCTGAACGGCCTCACGCTCGCAGGCGGCCTGGAGCTCGCCCTGTGTGCGGACGTGATCATCGCAGCCGACACCGCCCGCATCGGCGACGCCCACGCGAACTTCGCCGCCTTCCCGGGCGCGGGGGGCTCGGCCGTGCTGCCGCGACGGCTGCCGGCGCAGACCGCGCTCTATCTTCTGCTCACGGGCAAGTCCCTGCCGGCGAGCCGGCTCTACGACCTGGGACTGATCAGCGAGATTCACCCTGCCGACAAGGTGGCCGACGCGGCCCTCGAGCTGGCTCGTCACATGGCCGCCAAGAGCCCCGGCGTGCTGCGGCGCATGAAGGCGGTGGCGCGCACGACCGCCGACAAGCCGCTCGACGATGCGCTGCTCCACGAACAGGACATGCTGCGCGAGCATCTGCGGTCCGAGGATTTTCAGATCGGAATGCGCGCCTTCGCCGAAAAGCAGACGCCGGTCTTCACAGGCCGATGAGCGCGCTCACGGCCGCGAACCATCAACCCCAAACGAGTGAACTGAGTTGGAAGACATCCTCTGCCTAAACGGACGCGTGGCCCTGGTCACTGGCGCGGGTCAGGGGGTCGGGCGGCAGGTCGCCCTGGACCTCGCGGCGCACGGCTGTGACTGCGTTATCGTCAACGACTACTTCGACGACCGCGCACGAGCGGTCTGCGCGGAGATCGAGGCGCTCGGCGGCAAGGCCGTGGCGGCACCGGGAGACGTCACCCGCTTCGAGGACGTCGAGCGCTGGCTGACGGACGCCGTGACCCACGCCGGAGGCCTCGACATCGTGGTTAACAACGCCGGCAACGCCGGGCCGCAGGACGACCTCAGCAAGCTGCCGGTGTTCTGGGAGACGGGTCCGGCCGATTGGGCGAACTGGTTGAACGTCAATCTCTATGGGGTGCTGAACGTCTGCCGGATCGCCGTGCCCCTGATCCTGCAGCGCCAAGCTGGCGGCAGCATCGTCAACGTCATCTCCGACGCAGGCCGCGTCGGCGAGCCGCGCCTAGCGGTCTACTCCGGCGCCAAGGCCGCCGCCTCTGGCTTCTCACGGGCGCTGGCCAAGGAGCTCGGCCGCCATCGCATCCGCGTCAACGCCGTGGCCCTGAGTTCGGTCCGCACGCCCGGCGTGGCGGCCCTGCTGCAGGATGAGGAGGTCGTAAAGCGGATTACCCGCCAATACCCCCTGGGCCGGTTGGGCGAACCGTCGGACGCCGCCAATCTGATCCTCTTCCTGGCCAGCAACGCCAGCGCGTGGATCACGGCCCAGACCTACCCTGTGAACGGCGGCTATGCGGTCTCCAGCTGATCCGCCCCCTCTGACTCGGAGCCCGTGATGGATGACGTCTTCATTGTCGGCGTGGGCATGACACCCTTCGGCCGCCATCTCGACCAGTCGGTGAAGCAACTCACCGCCTCGGCCGTGGGCGAGGCCCTGGCGGACGCCAGCTGCCGTGCGGATGCGGTCGATGTGGCGTTCTTCGGCAACAGCGTGCAGGGCTTCATGCAGGGGCAGCTATTCATTAGAGGCCAGATCGCGCTCTTGCCGCTCGGGTTCGACGGGACGCCCATCCACAACGTGGAGAACGCCTGCGCAACCGCCTCGACCGCCTTCCACCAGGCGGTCTCGCAGCTTCGCGCAGGCATGGCATGCGTCGCCCTCGCCGTGGGGGTGGAAAAGATGTTCACGCCCGACAAGGCCAAGATGTTCTCGGTTTTCGACTCCGGTTGGGACCTGGAGACCGTCGATGAGAACCTCCGCCGGCTGGTGGCGCTTGGCGACGGCGTGGAGGCGCCTCCCGGCTCCACCTCCGAACGACCCTATAGCCTGTTTATGGACGTCTACGCGGGGCTCGGCCGCCAACTGATGCGCCGCCACGGCGTGACCCAGCGACAGATCGCCGCCGTGTCGGCCAAGAATCATACGCACGCCGTCCACAATTCTCGCGCGCAGTATCGAACGGCGATGACCATCGACGAGGTCCTGGCAAGCGCCCCGATTACCTACCCGTTCACCCTTCCGATGTGCGCGCCGATCTCCGACGGCGCGGCTGCAGCCGTGCTCTGCAACAGCGAGGGCCTGGCGCGGCTGGGGTTGGCCCGCGAGCGGGCCGTGCGCGTCCGGGCGAGCGTGATGCGTTCGGCCTCGTCCCGGAGCAGTGAGGCGCTCGACCTCCACGTGACGCGCCTGGCGGCCCTTCGCGCGTACGAGGAAGCCGGGATCGGACCCGAGGCGGTTGACGTCGCCGAGGTGCATGACGCGACAGCGGTGGGCGAGCTGATCCAGATGGAGAACCTCGGCCTGTGCTCGCCTGGAGACTGCGGTCCTGCCAGCGAGCGCGGTGAGACGACCCTTGGGGGCCGCCTACCGATCAATCCGTCGGGCGGCCTGGAATCCAAGGGTCACCCGATTGGGGCGACCGGCCTCGGACAGATCTTTGAATTGGTGAGTCAGCTTCGCGGAGAGTGTGGGCCGCGCCAGGTCGAGGGTGCCCGCATCGCGCTGCAGGAAAACGGCGGCGGGCTCTGGGGCGTCGAGGAGGCCATCGCGCATATCGGCATCTTCGAACGAATGGAGACCTGAGCGGTGGCCGCAAAGGGCCTGTGGCGAATACCGGTCATCGCTTTCGCCCACAGCCCAACACTCGCATGTCACGCGCGACTTCATCTCTTCGGCTCCGCAAGGTGAGCGGCGACGGTCGAGCACGGGGTGAGGCCGACAACCATCGCCGCGACGAAATAGACGATTTTCAGCTCATCAGCCCTCCCGCGCTGCGCGAACGGCGCTGCGCGCGAGGCGAGGTGACGATTCCGCTCAGGATGTTGATCGGAAGAGACACTGGCGCCGCAGCTATCGCCTGCGATGGTCTGTCTAGGCCGCTCCATCAAAGGGCGTTGCTCGGCGCGCCAAGACCGCCATCGTTCGCCACCGAGGAAGACCGTCAGGAGAGGCCATGAGTGTCGCGGCGCAGCCACCTGGCAAGGACCGCCCCGTGACCCGCTACGCCTGGTACGCGCTCGGCATGATGACGGTCGTTCACATGCTGAGCTTCGTCGACCGGCAGATTCTGTCGATCCTGGCGGAGCAAATCCGCAAGGACCTGCAGCTTACCGACGCCCAGCTCGGTTTCCTCTATGGCACCGCGTTTGCCGCCTTCTACACGCTCTTCGGCATTCCGCTGGGGCGTCTCGCGGACCGGTGGCGGCGGGGGCGGCTGATGGCGATCGGCCTGGCGCTCTGGTCTGCGATGACCGCGCTTTCCGGCTTCGCCACGTCCTATGCGCTCCTGGCGGTCGCACGCCTCGGTGTCGGAGTTGGCGAAGCCAGCGTCTCGCCGGCGGCCATCTCTATGCAGGCCGACCTTTTCCCCCAGGCCGTCCGGGCCCGCGCAAACGCCATCTTTTCTACGGGCGTCTATCTTGGGATGGGCCTCAGCCTTCCCCTCGGGGGCGCGATTTCACAGCGCTGGGACCGAGCCTTCGGAGACAATGGCCCCTTGGGTCTGGCCGGCTGGCAGGCGGCATTCATCGGCGTGGGATTGCCGGGCCTACTCGTGGCCGTCTGGGTCTGGTCGCTGCGGGAACCTCAGCGGCTGGGCATCCACGGCGAGCCCCTGGTGGCCTCCTACGACGGCGCGTGGCGGAGCTTCTTTGACGAACTGTTCGCCCTGATCCCTCCTCTCACCTTGTGGAGCGTCTCGCGCTATCGCGGTGAACTGCTGCGCAATGTCCTCATCATGGCGGGGCTTGCGGCCGTCACAACGCTCCTGATCCTCTGGACCGGCGACATTGCGCAATGGCTCATCGTTGGCGTCGCTGCCTACGCCGTCGCGTCCTGGGTCCAGGTGCTGCGACTGCGGGATGCGCCGACGTTCCGCCTCATCTGGGCCAACCCGGCAGTGGTCATGGCTCTGATCGGGTTCGGATCGCTGGCCCTCATCACTTATTCCGTCGGGTTCTGGGCTGCGCCCTACGCGATCCGAACCTTCCATCTCACTGCGCCCGCAGTGGGGCTCGCAATCGGGATTCCGGCCGCGGCTGCGTCCGGACTAGGCGTCCTGCTCGGGGGATGGATCTCAGACGGCTGGCGTCGCAGCAACCCTCGCGGTCGAATCTACACCTGCATGATCGCCCCGCTGATGACGCCGCCCCTTCTGGTCGCGCAATATCTGGCGCCCGATTTCACGACCTTCGCGATCCTGAGCGCCGGTGTCTACGCGGCCTCCAGCATGTATCTCGGTTCCGCGATCGCGGCGCTGCAAGAACTCGTCCTCCCGCGAATGTACGGCACGCTCAGCGCGACCTACATCATGGGGAACACCATGATCGGCCTCTGTCTCGGTCCCTACGGCACGGGCAAGGTCGCGACAGTGACGGGCGACCTTCGTCTGGGTGTGTTCAGCGCACTTCTGGCCGCGCCGATCGCCCTGATCTGTCTGTGGTGGGTCAGCCGCAGCGCCGCGCGGCTCGAGGGCTCCATGCTTGAGCGGGCTCAGAGCGCCGGAGAACACATCGCCTTGGACCCGCGCGCGGGGGCGGCCGGCGTGACGGAGAGCGTGAGCTGATGCGACAAAGCTATGAACCTGGTTGAACAGCCCATTCCACCCGCCTTCGCCAGCAAGGTGATGTCAGGGGCAGAAGCCAAGGCCCGTGTGGAACTCGCCGGCTTCTACCGGCTGGTCGAGCACCTGGGCTGGGGCGACGGAATCTACAATCACATCTCCGTCCGCGTTCCAGGAGAACCTGACCACTTCCTCATCAAGGCCCACGCCCTGACCTACGAGGAAGTCACCGCATCGAACCTGGTCAAGGTGGACGCTCGCGACGATCTCGATGAGCGGGCTGGCGTCAACAAGGTCGGCTTCACGACCCATGCGCCCATCCTGCGCGCGCGCCAGGACGTACACTGCGCGATCCACCTCCACACCATTCCGATCATGGCGGTCGCGGCGCATCCCACGGGATTGCGAATGGTCCACCAGAACTCGATCTTCTTCTTCGAGAAGGTCGCTTACCAGGACTATGAAGGGCTCGCCGAGGGCGTAGAAGATCAGCAGAGACTGGTCGATGACCTCGGCGCCAACCGCGTGCTGATGATGCGCAACCACGGCGCGGTGATCACCGGCGCCGGCGTTGAGCAGACGTTCGCGATGACCCTGCGCTTCGTCCAGGCCTGCCAGATCCAGCTCGCCGTTGAAGCGACCGGCCAGGACGTTGTGGAGATTCCGCCAGACGTCTGTCGCCAGGTGGCGAAGCAGCTGGACCAGCACGATCGGGGCCGCGGCGGCGCCGACTGGCCGGCCTGGCTTCGGCGGCTCGACCGGATAGATCCGTCCTACCGCAGTTAGGAGCGTCGGCATGCCAGATCAGGCGGAAGCGGCGGCAACCGGCCTCTTGGGCTCCGGCCCGTGGCGGTACCGCGTCGATCACGACTGGGCGAAGCTGCCCGACGGCTGGGGGATCGGCGACGTCGCCGACGTCACAGTCGACGACAATGACAACGTCTATGTGTTCACGCGTGGCACCGGCCATCCGGTGATGGTGTTCGACCGTGACGGCGGCTTCCTCCGATCATGGGGCGAGGACCTTTTCGCCAATCCCCACGGCATCACCTTCAGTCCAGACGGCTGCGTCTACTGCACCGACCGGGGTGACAGCACCGTCCGCAAGTTCAGTCCGGACGGGAAGTTGCTGCTCGAGATCGGGACGCCTGGGCAGCCGGCGACCCGACTCTCCGGCGCGCCCTTCAACGAGTGCACGCACACGGCGCTCGCCCGCAACGGCGACATCTTCGTCACGGATGGGTACGGCAACGCCCGTATCCATAGGTTCTCTCCGGAGGGCCGTTTGCTCCATTCGTGGGGCGACTTCGGTTCCGGACCGGGCGAGTTCAACCTTGTTCACAACATCAGCACGGACCTCGACGGATGGCTCTATGTGGCGGACCGCGAGAATCATCGCGTCCAGGTCTTCAGCGAAGACGGGGTGTTCGAGACCGAGTGGAAAGGCCTTCACCGCCCCTGCGCCCTCTGCACCCAGTCAAAGAGCAGGCCCTTCAGCTTCATCGGCGAGCTCGGCCCAGGCCTCGCCGTGAATCGTGACTACCCGAACCTCGGCCCGCGGATCAGCATCTTGGACCACCGCGGCGTCCTGGTCGGGCGCCTCGGGGACGGGACGGTCGGCGTCGAACCCGGGCAGCTGACGGCGCCGCACGGTATCGCGCTGAACTCGCAGGGCGACCTCTTCCTGGCGGAACTCGGGTCCCTTGGTTGGCGCCAGCGCTATCCGGACAGCCCGACGCCACAGCGGTTTCCGAACCTGAAGAAGCTGGTTCGGGTGGTGTGAAGGCAGCGAGGCCGGAAGAAACGCATGGACGTCTGTGTATTCGGGGCCGGGGCGGTCGGCGGCTACCTCACGGCCCGGCTCGCCAGGTCAGGACGGCACCGGATTTCGGTTGTCGCCCGGGGCCATCAGTTCGAAGCCCTTCGCGCCGGAGGCCTTCAGCTCAGCGATCCGCAGGGCGACCTGGATGTCTCCTTCGCGGCCGTTCCCAGGTGGCTGCGGACTTGCCGCCCTAGGACAGTCTTCGTCACCCTGAAAGCGCCATCGCTGCCGGCTGTGGCCGACGATCTGCGCGGTCTGCTCAGACCGCATGGCTTTGCTGTATTCGTCAGCAACGGCATTCCCTGGTGGTGGAACCACGGGCTCGACCCGCCGACCTGCCAGGTCATGCGCGTCGATCCGGAAGGCCGCCTGCGAGATCGCTTGGGCGCGGACCGCGCCCTGGGCTGCGTCGTCCATTCTGCCAACGAGGTCGTCGCGCCGGGCAAGGTGGTCCACCACGCCAACAACCGCTGGGTGCTCGGTGAACCGGACGACACTCTGACACCGCGGCTCACGACTGCGGTGGAGCTCCTGCAGACGGCGGGCCTCGGCGCCGAGATCTCGACGGGCCTGCGCCGAGAAATCGGCATCAAGCTGCTGCGCAACGCGGCGTTCAACCCCCTGTGCGCCTTGACGCGGCTCAACGCCGGGGACCTTGCCGCGGCGCCGGATCTGGCGCGCTCGCCCAAAGCCTGTCGGACGAGGTGACTGCCGCTATGGGCGCCATCGGATGGCCCCTTCCGCCATTCCGCATCGCCGACGTTCTGGGTTCGGATGGCGGGCCGGGCGCGCGCAGCACGATCAAACCTTCGATGCTCCAGGATGCGGAAGCGGGGCGGCCTATGGAGGTGGAAGCGCTCGTCGGACAGGTGCAGCAATCTGCGCGGGAACGGGACCTCAGGATCCCGACGATCGACGCGGTCTATGCACTCATCGCCGGACTGGACGCGGCGGTTCGCAGGCAGGTTTCGATCATCTAGCGCGGAGGGTCCTCCCCTCCCCGCTGGTTCAAGCAACCGTGGAGCCGCCGTCGACCCGCAAGGTTGCTCCTGTCATGAACCGATTGCAGGCGAGGAAGACGATCGCCTCACCGATATCGGCCGGCGCGCCGATACGCCGGACAGGTAGGCGCTCTATCGCGGATTCCAGGGCTTCGCGCTGCGCTGCTGACAGAGTGGCCAGCTGCGGCGTGTCGACCGGACCGGGCGAGACCACGTTGACGCGCAGGGGCGAGAGATCCAGGGCGAGACCCCGCGCGAGACCTTCGAGGCCCGCGTTGATGGCGCCCTGGAGAATGGCGTCGATCCGCGGTCGCTTGCCAACTTGACCCGAGACGAAGATCAGCGATCCATCAGGCGCGAACTTCCCGGAGCGCGCGATGCGGAAGGCGCTCCAGAACTTCTGGTTCATCGACGCCATCGCGTCGTCCATCGCCATCTCCCGGATCCGGCCCTTGTGCGCGGCCGTGACGGACACCACGACGTGGTTCCACGGAGCCCGGGACGCGAAGAACGCTTCGACCGCGCCATCATTTCCCGCGTCCAACACGACACCTTCCACCCCCGCCGAGGCCGCGGCGGCGGCGACCTTTTCAGCCGAACGGGACGCGACGGTCACTGCCGCCCCGGCCGCCTTCATCGCCTGGGCGGCACCCAGGCCGATACCGGACGTCCCGCCGACGACCAGGACACGATCCCCCTGAAGTGAAAACATCAGACCCTCCTCGAAATCTTCGCGCTGAGCTCGCCGCCGACAGTCATAGGCGGCGGGGCCAAACTGCCTGCGGCCGATTCAAACCGGCCAGGGCGTCCTCCAGCGCTGCGCGCAGGGACGAACGGCGTCCGCGTTCCCGGTCATTGTCGCCGTCCGCGGGGCACACCATGGCGTCGCTCTCGGCCTCCCTCTCAGCTGTGCAAGTCGGTCTTGTAGGTCTCGCCAAGCATCGCCACGGAGACCAGCGAGATGGCGCACGCGGCCGCGATGTAGGCCGAGATCGCCAGGCCGTTGCCGAACTGGCCTAGGAGCGCGGTGGCCGCGAGGGGAGCCACCGCGCCACCCAGGATCGCGCCGAGCTGGTAGCCGAGCGAGGCGCCCGAGTAGCGGACCTCAGTGCTGAAGAGCTCGGCGAAGAAGGCCGCCTGCGGGCCATACATCATGGCCACGAAGATTTGGGCGACACCGATACCCAGCGCGATCAGCGGCAGAGACCCAGTGTCTAGGAGGGGGAATAGGGCGAAGGCCCAGACGCCAAGGAGCGCCGCGCCCGCCATGAAGATCCGCCGGCGGCCGTATCGGTCGGAAATCGCGCCGCTGATGAACACGGCCGGCGCCATCACCAATGCGCCGATCAGGACGGCGACGAGCATGGTGTCGCGGGAAACCTTCACGCCGGGGCCGTTGGCCCCATACGCGATCACGAAGGCGATCAGGATGTAGAAGGCCACCTGGACGGCGACGAAAGCGCCCGCCGCCAGGGCGATCCGCTTGGGGTGCGACGCAAGCACCTGCAGCACGGGCGAGCGGCCGCGGACCTTCGCCACGCCGCCCTCCGCCGCGCGCGCCTGCGCGGCACGTTCTACACTGAGTTGCTGCAACCGCCGGAAGGTCTCGGTCTCCTCAAGGCGGAGTTGGACGTAGAGGGCGACGGCCACGAGGATCACGCTCAGCAGGAACGGAACGCGCCAGCCCCAGGCGAGGAACGCCTCCTCGGACAGCGTCGAGCTCACGAGGAGCAGGGCGAGATTCGCCAGGACCACCCCGAACGGCGCTCCGGCCTGAGCGAAGCTGCCGTAGAAGCCCCGGCGGTCAGCGGGCGCGCTCTCAGTCACCAGCAACATCGCGCCGCCCCACTGCCCGCCGATGGCAAGCCCCTGGACGAACCGGAGCACGATGAGCAGCAACGGCGCCCAGGCGCCGACCACCGCGTGGCCGGGAAGTACGCCGATCAGCGTCGTCGCCACGCCCATCATGACGAGGGCCGTGACCAGGGTGCCCTTCCGCCCGAGCTTGTCGCCGAAATGGCCAAAGATGACGCCGCCGACGGGCCGCGCGACGAAGCCGACAGCGAAGGTGGCGAACGCGGCCATCAAGGCGACGAGCGGCGGGAGATCCCCAGCGAAGAAGACTTTGGGGAAGACGGTAGCCGCCGCCGCGCCATACAGGAAGAAGTCGTACCATTCGATGCTGGTGCCGATCAGCGAGATACCGGCCACCTTTCGAATCGTCTTCTCGGCCTGTCGTCGAGCGAGCGCGTCCAGTTGATCGTGTGTCTGGGTGGTCATGGGGCCTCTCACGCGGCAGGCTGGCTCGCGGCCGTAGCGTTGCGCATCACGGCGCTTGGCAATCCGGGGCGACAGGTCATGTCGCCCCGGATCGCGCCTAGTAGGTGATCCGCACGCCAAGTTTGAAGTAGCGGCCAACGTTGTCGTAGGGGTCGAAGTTGGTCGCGGGAGATCCCAGACCCTCGAGGATCACGAACGAACCCGCGGGCGGGTTCTTGTTCAGGAGGTTGTCGACGATCCCGTAGACCACGACCTTCCGGCCGTCGCCGTCATCCTTCACCGCGTATTCGGCCTGGAGGCTATAGTACACCATGGCCGGCCAAAGGTTGTCGCTGGAAGAGGTCGGCAGCGCCGGATTGTAGGCGGGCTCGTCGGGTCCGATTTGCGTGAAGCTGCCATGGAATGATGAGAAGTAGCGCGCGGTCAGGGTCGTCGAAAATCCGCCAAGCCTGTAGTTCACGTTCGTCGTCCAGCGATACTTCGACTGGATGTAGTCGTTCCTGGCCACCAGACTGCCGTCCGCGCCGAAGGTCTTGTACTTGTAGAGGCGGGTGCCGCTGAAGTTGAGGGTCACAGCGCCCTCCCCCGGCGTGAACTCATCGGGCACGCTGTAGGTCGCGTTCACGTCGAGACCCGAGGTCTTGAGGGAGTTCAGGTTCAGGAAGGTGGGATCGACCCGGCTGAAGCCGGCCGGTTGGCTCGGATCGAAGGTGATGAATTGAGCGTAGTCCGCGCGGCCCTGAAGATAGAAGCCGTTGACGATCGTGGCGACGGGAAGCGTCCCGATGACGCCCTTCAGATCGATCGAATAGAAGTCGATCGAGGCCTTGAAGCCGCGGGCCCAGTCCTGGTGAGGCTGCAGAACGACACCCACGGTGAGCGTGTCCGCCTTCTCGGGCTTCAGGTTCGGGTTATTCAGGGCGGCGCTGTTGATCTGATTGCTGCGACCGGTCACCGGGTTGGCGGCGACGGAGAAGCCGTCATTGCCGCGATAGAACAGCTCGTTCAGGCCTGGGGCGCGGATGTCTTTCGACCGGGTGACACGGAGCCTGATGTCGTCGGTAAGGTCCCAAGTGCCGCCGAGCTTCCAGGTCGTGACGCTTCCGCTCACGGAGTAGTCGGTCACGCGGACGGCGCCGTTCAGATCGACGGACTTGGCAAACGGGAGATCCTTCGCGATCGGCACCCCGGCTTCGAAGTAGCCCTCCTTCACGTTCTCCTTGCCTGACCCCGGCTGAGGATTGGCCGCGAAGAACGCGCTGGCCTGGGACCGGGCGCCGTTGAGCGCGTCGAGCGTGGTTTCCACCTTGTCGCGGCGCCATTCCGCCCCGAACGCCACGGAGACGTCACCGGCCCAAGTCTTGAAAGGGGAACCAGCGACATTGAAGGCAGCCACCGTCTGGTCGTACTTCGTGAGGCTTTCCAGATTGGGCGCGACATAGTCGATGGCGGCCTGCGATTCCGAGCGCGCGCCGAACGGGTTGAACGGGACGCATCCAGTGGTCAGCAGTCGGGTGAACGCCGCACGTTGCGCAGCGCCCAGGGCCAGGTACATCGGATTGGTCGCAACCGGCCCGCACACCGGTGCGCCATTTCCGCCCGGCACGGTGTAGAGCGCCGCGAAGTACTCCGGCAGCGCGGTCAGACCCTGCGGACGATAGTAGAATTTCGACCGACCGTGGCTGACATAGGCGTCGAACTTCCAGTCGTCGAACAGCTCGGCTCGCACGCCGGCGGCGCCTTGCCAGAACTCGTTCACATTGCTGGACTTGAGCCCACCCTGTTGCAGGTAGTTGGTGCGCGACAGGTTGAATTGCGTGATGCCCGCAGCGTCCATCTGCGCACCAAGCGCGGCCGGAAGGAACGGATTGTTGCGCTGGATGACGATCGATCCAGCGTTCACGTAGTCGACGGTCGCGTTGGTGTTGTGGAACCGGCCACCGGAGAACTCGCCCCAACCGGCGACCTTGTCGGAGAAGTCATAGGTGACCCGGATGAGGCCGGCTTGCCGGTTGGACCCGGTCGCGAGCAACTGGTTGCGAGGCTGAACGGGACCTTCGCCGCCCACCATCAGAACCGCCCCACGGGGATCGCCAGCCAGGAATGGTCGGGGCTGGCCGTTGTCGCCGAAGGTCTGTCCCGCAATCGGGCAGGGCGACACGGTGACGAGCGCGCCGGTCGGCCCTGGCCGCTGGCAAGAGGTGATCAGGGAACTGAGGGGAATAGCGTAGTGGACATGATCCGCCTTCAGGAAGGCTGGCAACCCGGCGGCGCGCGTCGCTGGCAGGCCGACGAGGCCGGTCTCGTCCTGGCCCCAGGAGCGGCTGTAGATCGTTCCCGAGCGTTCGCCGTTCGAATAGTCAAAGCCCGCGATGACGTGTCCTCGGCCGCCGGCGAACTTGGCGCCCCACGCAAGGTTGAGCACCTCGGTCTCCGCGTCATTCTCCTGCGAGATGCCGACCTGGGCGCGGGCTCGGAAACCCTCGAGCCGATCATTCAGAATGAAGTTCACGACGCCCGCAACCGCATCGGATCCATAGGCGGCCGAAGCGCCGCCGGTGACGACATCGATACGATCGATCAACGCCGCAGGCAGGACGTTGGTGTCCCACGTGCCGTTGGTGTTCTGGGTGATGTTGTTGGGGACGTGCCGGCGGCCGTCCACCAGGGCCAGCGTCCGGTTGGGGTTGAGACCCCGGAGGTCCGGCAGGCCCTGCCCGCCGGCGAAGGTGCCCCCCGTGCCGCGGGTCGGCCCGGTGGCGTTGCGGAAGCTGGGGATTTCGTTGAGGGCTTCCACTGCCGTGGCCTGGCCGCGGGTCGCGATCTGCTCGGAGCCCAGTGTCGTGACGGGGGTCGGCGTCGTGAAGCTGGTGTTCCCGAGACGCGTCCCGGTAACGATCACCTCTTCCAACGCGTTGGGGGCTTCAGCGGCGCCTGCGGCCGCGCCCGCAGGGGCCTGGGCGGCTGCAGCCTGAACCGACAGCAGGGCGAGCAACGACGCGCTGCCAAGCAGCTTGAATGTATTGGCCAAGGCCTTCGAGCGGTTCGACACCTGGGGTCCCCCTATCTCATTGTTGATATTTGCGACAGTTATGGTCGCGGGGACCCGGGCGCGCCTATGGCGGAAACCCCCAAAGACTTGTGGGTTTTCGCAAATGGCCCTGAGGATCAATGCGCTGGGTCTTCTGCCCCGGCGCAAGCGCAAGCAGACCTGCCAGCGCATGACCCGAACGAACGCCCCCCACCCCGGTCGATGCGGTGCGTTCGTCGGACCCCGCTCAGCGCACCGCGGCCGCGCCCTTGGCGGCGGCTTGGGCGTCCTGTGAGCTCTGGGCGCCGCTGGCGCCGATGGCGCCGATGATCTTGCCGTCTAGGATGATCGGGACGCCCCCCTCCACCGGGATGGCATCAGGTATGATCAGCGAGACCGGCGGTCCTCCTCGCGCCGCCGCCTCGGCCAGCGTCTTCGACGGCGCCCGGAACATGGCGGCGGTCTTGGCCTTCTTGGTCGCGACCTCCCCCGTGAACGGCGGAGCCCCGGACATGCGCTTGAACATGACCAGGTTGCCATAGGCGTCGACCACGGCGAACGAGAGTGTCCAGTGGTTCTGGCGAGCTTCGACCTCCGCTGCGCCAATCGCCTGCTGCGCTTGGTCGCCGTCGATTGGCATCCCATACGGCGGCGGCACGGGTGGCGGGGCTTGCGGCGCCGCCGGCTGGGCATGACCGGAACCTGCAACGGCAGCCAGGACGACGAGACTTGACGCAAGGCAGGCGTGTTTCATGGCGCGGGCTCCAAGCTTAGGTTGCAGGGAGCCTGACTGGAGGACGCTGAGGCGTCAGTGATGATTTCGGCCACCTTTCTGAGCAAATCAGCCATACGGTGGCGCTCCTGCGCCGAGGGCACGCCGTCCGAGCGGCGATACAGCGATCAAAAGCGCCGATCCAAGAGCTCGCACAGCAGCACGGACTGAACCGCAAGGCGGTGAGGAAGTGGCGCGGTCGCGATACGGTGCAGGACGCGCCGATGGGACCAAAGGCCCCGCGCTCGACCGTGCTGACACCGGCAGACAAAGCGATGGCGGTGGCCTTCCGCCGTCACACGCTGCTGCCGCTGGACGACTGCCTGTACGCCCTGCAGGCGACGATCCCGCACCTGACCCGCTCGTCGCTCCACCGGTTGTTCCAGCGGCACGACATCTCTCGCCTGCCAGCCATCGAGACCGATAAGTCCGGCAAGAAGGTCTTCACGAAGTACCCGATCGGCTACTTCCACATCGACATCGCCGAGGTCCGGGCCGAGGAGGGCAAGCTCTACATGCTCGTGGCCATCGACCGGACGAGCAAGTTCGTCTTCGTCGAGCTGCACGAGCGCGTTAGCCGCAGGACCGCCGCCCACCTCCTGCGGCGGCTGATCGAGGCGGTCCCGTACAAGACCCACACCGTGCTCACTGACACGGCACCCACTTCACGACCCCCGGCAACAGCTGCTCGGCCGCCAAGGACATCCGGTTCGCGCTGGACGCCTGCGAGATCGTTTGGGCCCATGCCCTTGAGCTGGCTTGCGCTAGGGCCGACATCGATCACCGGCTCACCAGTGGACCAACGGCCAGGTCGAGTGCATGAACCGCACGCTCAAGGACGCTACGGTCCGCAGCTACCATTACGATAGTCACGAGCAGGTACGGGCGCACCTGGCCCCCTCCGTCGGCGCCTACAACTTCGCCAAACGCCTGAAGGCCCTCGCCGGCCTCACGCCCTTCGAGGCCATCTGCAAAGCATGGACGAAAGAGCCGCACCGCTTCAGGCTATCGCCAGACCATCTCACGTCGGGGCTGAACATCTAGCTCATTCAAGCGGCGTGACGTGAAATTCGTCCGCCCCATGCCCTCGACCTCGTAGGCCGCCTCAACGCGTCCGCCTGCGCCTGCGAGCGACCCGACCGAGAGGTCGTCGGTGGCGATCTTGACCATCTCCAGGACACCCGGATCCCGGGCGCCAGCGATCACCACAAGCTTCTCCCCCGTGGCGCGCCGCAAGCTCGCGAGATATCCCAGGTCATGGTTGGGCAGATCGGGCGGCGCGAGGGAGGCATCTGAAGCGTAGGTCTTCCCGCTGCGCCGATCCAGCAGCTGATCAAAGTTCTCGCCCACCCCAAAGCGAGCCGCCTCGAACACCTGTTCCTGCAGGATGCGCAGTCCGGACAGGTAACCGACGTAGACCACGTCGTTGCCCTTGAGCATTTCCGGCCGGAGGTCCGAGCTGACCATTATGCGCAGGTTCCGAGGTTCGCCCGCCGCGTGTTGGATCAAAGGTAGAATTTGACGGAGCGCCAGGGTCGGGCCGACCTGCGCATATGAGGTGTTCATGTCGATGTAGCGACCCTCCAGCTCAGGGTGGCTCATCAGGAATTCGTCGAGGTCCGCCGCGGAATTGATGGCGAAGTCACGGACCATCCGCTGCGGCATCGGCGAACCATCGGTCTCGCCGAAGACATAGTCGTCGCCGATCACGAGGATAACGGGCCTTGCCGAACCCAGACCGCGCCACAAAGGGGTCTGCTCAACGCGCAAAAAGACGCGCGCTTCTGCGCGTGCCGTCCAGTCCCGGAAGCCGAGCACTAGGCAGGCCGCGAGAAGGCCAAGGATGATGAGGGTGGAGACTCGCGGCGGGCGCAGTGGCGGCCGCGTGATGACGCCCGGCTGCTGGGAGACAAGCACGAGCCGGTAGGCGCCGACCGGAACCGTCAAGCGGTCCGGCTCGTTGCGTCCTGGCCCGTTGTAGAAAGCCTCGAGCTTGCGTCGGAGGCGGTGGACGGCGACCCGCACCGAAGCGTCCCAAGGCGCGACGTCGCCTCTTCCGAACACCCCGTGAGCCACGTCCGACTCTGCTACGACAACGCCGGCGCGCGTGACGTCGATCAGATAGTCGAACAAGCGCCCGAGCCCCAGGGAACGCCCCAGTCCGTGGCCTAGCCGAACGGCGTCCACCTGGCGTTGAAACGCCGCATCGCGGTTCAACGCGGCATCTGTCGTGGACCGCGCCAGCATATTCAGTCCGGCCGGGTGAAGTGCGTCTTATGATTCTCGCGCAGGCATTTTTTGTCGATCTTTCCGGTCGATGTCAGTGGAACGGTTCCGAACAGGATATCCTCGGGCAACCACCATTTCACGACCCTCGCGGCGAGGTACGCCATCACCTCTTCCTTGCTCACCTGCTGACCCTCATGGGCCTCGATGACGAGGAGCGGGCGCTCATCCCATCTCGGGTGCGGCACGCCGAACACCGCCGCGACGCGCACGCCTGGACAGGCGACGGCGACGTTTTCCAGATCGATGGAACTGATCCATTCGCCGCCCGACTTGATCACATCCTTGGTGCGGTCGGTGATCCGCATGAAGCCGTTCTGGTCGATCGTGGCGATGTCGCCGGTGTCGAACCATCCGTCCAGATCGTTGGCGTCGTCTGCATGCCGGAAATAGCGGCCGACAACCCAGGGACCGCGCACCTTGAGCGCGCCTGGCGTGGAGCCATCCCACGGGCATTCGGTCCCGTCTTCCGCTACTATCTTCAGCTCGATGCCGAATTGCAGGCGGCCTTGCCGTGTCCAGATGATCTCCTGCATGGCCTCCGGGCCAAGTTCCGCCAGTGCGGGGGTCGGGGAGGCGATGACGCCGAGAGGACATGTCTCGGTCATCCCCCAGATCTGCAGGGTCGCCACGCCGTAACGGGTCTTGAAGGTCTCGGCCATCGCCCTGGGGACAGCCGAGCCCCCGATCATCACGCGCTTCAATAGAGTCGGACGCTGCCCGGTCTGTTCGAGGTAGGTCAGGTACATCGTCCAGATCGTCGGCACTCCGCCGGTAAAGGTGACGCCTTCCCCGTCGATGAGCTCATGCAGGCTTGCCCCGTCCATCTTGTCGCCCGGCAGCACAAGGCTGGAGCCGCAGATGGGCGCCACGAACGGGAGGCCCCAGGCCGTCGCGTGGTAGAGCGACGAACAGGGCATCACCACGTCGAACGCCGTGAACCCGAACGCGGACGCGAGGCCGGCGCCCATGGCGTGCAGCACCACGGCGCGGTGGCTGTAGAGGACACCCTTTGGGTCTCCCGTCGTGCCGGAGGTATAGCAAAGGAAGGCGGCCGCGTTCTCGTCGAAGCGCGGCCAGTCAAACGCCGCCTGCTCCTGAGCGATCATATCCTCGTAACAGAGCGCTCCGATGGCCCCGGAGTCATGGGCCTCGCGGCCCGAAAGCATGACGTAGGTCTTCACGTACTTGAGATCCGGCGCGATCCGCTCGACCTGGTCCAGGAGGTTGCGGTCGAAGAGCAGGACCTCGCTGCCGGCGTGGTTGATGGTGTAGGCGAGCTGCTCGTCCGACAGTCGCGGGTTTGCGGTATGGAGCACCGCGCCGAAACCGGGTGCGGCGTAGAAGAGCTCCAAGTGGCGATGGGTGTTCCACGCAAGCGTCGTCACCCGGTCGCCGGTACTGACGCCCAGTCGGACCAGCGTGTGGGCGGCCTGAGCCGCGCGCCGGGCGAGCCCCGCGTAGTCGTACCTCCACATAGGTTCACCGATTTGGCGCGACACGATCGCACGCCGGGGATGCGCGGACGCCGCATAGGTCAGGATCGATGAGATTTGGAGCGGTACATCCTGCATGAGGCCGGGAATCATGGGGACTTCCTTGCAGACAGTGAGCGTGAGCGCAAAGACGCCGCCCGGAGGCTCGCGGCTTCCGGGCGGCAGCAGCCGGAGGACAGGGATGGAGGAAGCCTGACCCTGGCGCAGGAAAGCGGCCGCGAAGTTTGGGGAAAACCTCGGGGTCGCCGACGTTTGACGAGTCGTCTGCCCCAGCGAAGAACCGCCTAGGCAGACGCACCTAACACCGCTTCCGCGGGCACGAGTATTGCCGTTTCCCTCAGATTCGATGGCGCTTTCGCAAGTCGCCCGGTTTCCAGGTCAGAACTTTCCCCGGAGGCGAATGGCGAACCGCCGGTCCCGCACTTCCTCATACGCTTGAGAGCGAACGAGAGCCCCGTCCGCCTGCGAAACGCGGTAGAGCGCACGGCGCAGATATTCATGAGATCGGGTGAGGTTGTAGGCCTCCAGCCGGACGCTGAATCGGTTCGGAAGGGCCTTCTCGAAGAAGGCGTCCACCCGAGGCCCGCGCCTGTAGTCGTCCAAATTCCGAATGTCGCTGGTCACCTGGGGTCCGCCGGTATCGAGGTAGTTCACGCCGTAAGATGCGCCAAGCGCCGTCAGATCGTGGCGGAATCCGAAACTGAACTCCCGATTCCAGGGGTCCTTGAGCTTGCGGTAGAGTTGGGTGAATGGGTCCTCCACCCGGGAGAACTGCCGCAGCAAGCGCGTGTTGACCTGGGCGTTCGGGAGTCCGAGGGCCGTGAGGCGCACGCTGGCTTTCAGTTCCACGCCGTAAAGCCGGGCATGGTCGATGTTGATCGGCGCTGACTGGGGGAGCCCGGCAACAGAAGGGCCCAAAGGCCCGCGGTCGATCAGGTCCCTGATGTCCTGATAGAAGACCCGCCCCTCCAAGGTCCCGCCGTCGCCGGCGAGGCGATGTTCGAACCCAACCTCGTAAACCCAGGTCTTCTGCGGCTGGATCTCCGGGTTGCCGAAGTCGATCCGGTCGATGGCGACATTGTAGGTCGGCACGAAGTTGTTGAAATCGAGCTGGCTGACCGTGCGCTCGGCCTTCACACGCCAGCGGTCGCGGGGAGTCGGTGTGTAGCGCAGGTCAAGGCGCGGCTTCAGGAAGCGGTATGAGTGCTTGGGGATCGCCGGGTAGTTGGTGGTGATCGTCGAGGCCTCGACGCTCAGCGTGCTCTCCAGGCTCAGCTGCGGCGTGATCTGCCAGTCATGCACGGCGAACGCCTCGCCGCGCACTTCCCTCACTCGCGCGTGTGATGTCGGGATCGCGATGGGCTCCAGGCGTCCGTCCCGATCGCGGTCGAAGAAGAAGCCCAAGTCCTGGGTCAGGGTATTCTGGGCGATCTCGCCCCCGACGGTCAGTTGCTGCCCCCGGGCGATCGGCGCGGCGTACGATGACCTGAAGATGCCTTCAACCGTGCGCTGGTCGAGACCGCTGCGGCTGACCTCCGTGAGCAGACCTCCCCGTGGCGTTCGGGTCCTGAAGTCGCTCGTCTCCGTTGTGGCCCTCGTGAAGAGACCCAGGACCGTCAGGGACCCCGGACCGAGGCGCTTCTGGAGTTCGGACCCAAGCGCCAGCTGCTCATTGTGGAGGTTGCGCTGGTGGTATTCCAGGCCGGCCCCCGTGACGGCTCCCGCTGCCGAGAGCGTCGTGTAGTCCGTACGGTCGATCTCGCGGATCGGCAGGGGCTGGAAGAGGGCGTTGAACCGGAGTTGGTCGCCGGATGCGAAGTCGTAGACAAGGTTGGCGGTGAAAATCTTCTTCTTGTGCCGGCGGCTCCAGTGCTGCGGCCGGAGTTCCTGCGGCGCGCCGCTTGGATAGTAGTAGATCTCGTCCCGGAAGCGGCGGGAGTAGTCGCCAAACCCCCCGGTCGGCGTCGTGCCGGGAATCGACCAGTGGTTCGTCTCGACACCGAGCACATACGACAGCCCCCCAAGGCTGTTGGAATAGGACAGCAAACCATCGACAGTATTGAAGCCCCGGTCGTCGAAGCGATAGTTGACCTCGTACGATCCGGCACCGCCGGCTCGCGCCCCGGACTTCAGTACGATGTTGACGACAAGGCCCTCGCTCTGAACGTCGATGTCCGCTGAAGTCCCCCGGATCAGTTCGATCCGCTCAACGTTTGCCGCCGGAATGCGCCGCAGCGTCTGCAGTATTTGCCCCTTGGCGGCCATACGTTTGCCGCCCAGCAGTATCTGGTCGCCCCCCGAACCGAAGCCGCGAGTCTGAGTGGTGGGGCTGGCCGCGTCGACAATGGCCGCCACGCCTGGGACGCGCCGCAGCATGTCTTCCGCGTTTTGCACCCGATACAGGGCGAAATAGGCTTGATCGTAGCTCTGCCTGACCTCCACGGGTGGGGCGGAACGAGCTGCACCTGTCGTCTGGGCTTGCGCTGCGCCTGCGCAAGCCAATGCAAGCGATGCGCTTACCAAAACGCCAAGCCTGGCCATGCGATATCCTCGGTGAATGTCGGCAGCCACGCCGCCCCGGCGCTCGGCCACCCGAGTTTGCGGCGCGGCCTCGCGGGTCCCCAGAACCTACAAGCGAGGCCTTCACGCCTGCTATGGCGCCGCCCGCCAAAGCATTGATCGAATACGACAGAGATCGCCTGCCGAGGCATCGCCTGGCAGCCGACCCGTCTCGTGCGGACAGCACTGACATAAATTTCTGGAATACGAATTCGAATTCGTGTATTTCTAAACTGTCATCTGCGCAACGACGCAGGTGCCAAGGGGAAGGAGACACGATGGCAGTCTCTATGCGCGCCGAGCACGCGGTCCATCATCGGCTGGGCCACATGCTGAGGACGGGTGTGCGGCAGGAGCCGCGCTCGGACGTGGCTGGCGAGTCCGGCGATTCGGTGCCTGTATTCTTTCTGCGCGAGGCGATGGCAAGCCCCTGGGCCGCCAGCTTCGACCACGACACACTGCTTGAGACGGCGGGAATAGCGCCCTCCCTGCTGGATGTGGAAGATGCTGAGGTCACGGCGGACCAGTTCGGCCGATTCTGGCGCACCTACGCTGACGCAACCAACGACGAATTCTTCGGCCAGGATGTGCGGGGCTTACCGCGCGGCAGCTTTATTCTGATGTGCCACACCGTCTTGACGTCTCCGACGCTTGAGCGCGCGATGATGCGCCTGCTGCGCTTCTATCGGGTGTTGCTGTCCGACTTCGAGGCAGAACTCGTTCGCGATGGCGACATCGCCGAGATCGTCCTGCGGGAGAACGGCCCTCCCCGCTCGGCCTTTGCATATTCCATCTTCTTCGTGGTGTTTCTGGGGGTTTCGCACTGGCTGATCGACCGGCGCATCCCGCTGCTCAGCATCGATTTCCGCTCCGCCCGTCCGGCGGGCGCGCACAACTATCAGCGCCTTTTGGGCGAGAACCTCAAGTTCGACCAGCCCGAAACGCGCATCCGCTTCAGTGCAGCATTCCTCGCGATGCGACCGATGCGTAACGAGTCGCAGATGGAGACCTTTCGGCGGGACTCGCCCCAATCCCTCATGGCTCAGTACAAGAGCCGCGACAGCGTCTCGGCGCGGGTCTGGAGCGAGCTACGCCGCACGTCCCCCGAGGAATGGCCCGGCTTCGAGGACCTCGCGTCGCGCCTGTACACTACGGCCTCAACGCTTCGCCGGCGGCTGGAGACCGAAGGGACATCCTATCAGCGCATTAAGGACGAAGTTCGGCGAGAGCGGGCCATCCAACAGCTGCGCCGTAACGAAAAATCCAACGCTGACATCGCCGAGGAGCTGGGCTTCGGCGATCCGAGCACCTTCTACCGAGCCTTCAGGAAGTGGACGGGCGCGACACCGAACGCCTTCCGCCGGCCGATGCGCGCTGTGATCTGAAGCTCCGCCGCGGGGCTACGGCCGCCCGGCGGCGATCATGATCCGGTCGAAGACGCCGTCGCGATCGAACACCATGTGCTTGACCACCCCGAGCACATGCACCGTAACCAGGCCGCTGATGAGCGCGGCCGTAACGGCGTGGATCTGGCGCAGAAGCCGAAACGCCAGCGGGTTGGGCGCGATCACGGGGGGAACTTCGAACAGGCCGAACACGCTCACCGGGATTCGTCCTGCTGCGGCCATGAACGGACCGGTGACCAGCATAACCGCCAGGCAGCTCAGGATCGCGAAGTGGACGACCACGCCGATTCCGTGGACGACGCGATGTGTCGGGTGGGCGGCGGTCGGGTGACCGCACACAATTCGCCACGCGATGCGGCCCCAGAGCACGAAATAAAGCGTCACCGCGACAGAGGTATGCAGCTGGATCGCTCGCGCCGCGGACTCACCTCCGATCGATACCCCCACGAACAGGAGCACCGTGATAGCCACCGCACTCGCCCAGTGAAGGGCGATCGAAGTCCACCCATACCCCTGGGGAGGGTCTCGTCCCCACATCCGGTTGTCCGCTATGGTCAATAGACGCCGGTCATGATGGCCCCGGCGACTCGTGGCAGCTCGCGGCGCAGGATATCCCAACCCATCTTGCGGTCCGTGGCGCCTGGATCGGTCGCCGCCTCCCTGACCGTGCTAGCCAGCAGAAGGTGTACGACCAGGCGGGGCCCGATATCGAGATCGACGTGTTTGATCTGACTTTTGAAAGGATCCACCACCCTCGCGAAGGCGGCTCGGATGGCCCTCTCTACGCTGTATACTGTCGAAGCTTCTGCCTTGCTGTCCGGCCGACGGGCCATCGGCAAGAGGCTGCCGACTTCTTCGAACAGGTTGACTACCTCGATCGCGAAGACTTCCGCGCCTTCCCGCAGCGTTTCGAATTTCCGATCTGCCACCGCCTCGAGGTGATGTTGAATCTTCATCAGGGTTTCGGTGTGGATCGCGGAGAGCAGTTCCTCCCGATGCTTGAAGCGGCCGTAGATGCCGCCTACGGAAACACCCGCTTCCGCCGCCACGCCGACGATCGTGAAGGCTTGGAGGCCGTCGCGGAGCAGGACACGCTCGGCCGCCTCCAGGATTCGCAGAGATAGTTGCTGGCTGCGTCTCTGTTGCGGGGCATTGGAAAGCGCCGACGTGTCATAGTCACGGGCGACGAGGTCGCGGCGCGACTTTTTCCTGACTACGCTCACTGGGCCATCACCTTCTCACGGTCGAACAGTCCATGGAGGTAAAACACCGCGGGGCCGGAGTCGCAATTGGTGCTGGCAAAGTTGGCGCATCGCGGCGGTCGATTGATCGTTTCCGCCATAGGCGGAACTCCCCGCGCGCCGAATGATCCTGGGCGAAGCCCAGACGCGTCCACGCGTCGATGGGCGTGTGCTGGAACATCGGCTCGATGAAAACCTTCGTCCTGATCGCCGCCGTCGGCGCCTTGCTGCTGGCCGCGGCTGCGCACGCGAGTGCGAAACCGGCCATTCGCGTCCTCTCGTCCCCCCCCTGGGCCGTCACCGGGGGAGACGCGTTCGTGGAGGTTCCCGCCGTTGGCCGAGTGATGGTCAACGGCCGGCCGGCCAGGGCGGCGTTTCAGCCGACGACCGATCGCGCGGGCCGGCTGGGACTGGTCACGGGGCTACGAGAAGGGCGCAACGTGATTGAGGTTGTGAACCGCGGGGCCTCCGCGAAGCTAACGCTGATCAACTACCCGGGCGGGGGGCCGGTCTTCTCCGGCCCGCACCAGAGCCCCTTCGTGTGCGAGACCCACGCCTTCAAGCTCCCCGATGGCGGGACGCTTGGGCCAGCGCGCGAGCTGGATTGCTGGGCGCCGACTAAGGTTCAGTACCTCTATAAGTCCGTCACCGACGGGCAGCTGAAACCTTACCGCGCCGACGGACCCTCGGCGGCCGACGTCGCGAAGGCGACAACCAAGGACGGCGCGACCGTTGACTACGTCGTCCGGCTGGAGACTGGGGTGGTCAACCGGGCGATCTATCAGGTGGCCGTCCTGGCCCGGCCCGAGGAAGCGGTCTCTCCGCTCAGCCCCCCGAAGGGTTGGAATGGCCGACTGGTCTACGCATTCGGCGGGGGATGCGGGGCGGCCTACAGGCAGGGGCGCGCGACCGTCGGCGTCGTCAACCATCCCGAGTTCGGCAACGACCCGTTGGAACTGGGCTACGCAATCGCCACAGCGACACTTAATACCCTTGGGCAGAACTGTAACGACGTGACCGCGGCCGAGACGGCCATGATGGTCAAGGAGCGGTTCATCGAGACGTTCGGCCCACCGCGCTTCACCATCGGTTGGGGCGGTTCCGGCGGCTCCATGCAGCAGAACCTGATTGTCGCCAACTACCCTGGCATCCTCGACGGGATCATCCCCGAGCGCAGCTTCCCGGATACGCTGACCACCCTGGCCAGCGGCGCTGACTGTCCCCTCCTGCACAACTATCTCAGCGCCGCGGCGGGCTGGACAGACGCGCAGAAGAGCGCGGTGGTCGGCTTTCCGAGCTACGACCACTGCGCGAAGGCGTGGTTCAACTACTTGCCCCGTTGGGTCTCGCCGCTTGGCTCCGGCTGTGACGCAACCGCCTTTGTCACAGCTCAGGAAGGCGGCGGCGTGGCGGGCTCCCTCGGCGCGCCACAGACGCGGCGCCTCTACGACCCGAAGACCAGCCCGGACGGCGTGCGCTGCGGCTACTTCGACAATGCAGTGAACATCTGGGGTCGGCGCCCCGACGGCTCGTCCCGATCACCGCTCGACAATGTCGGGGTCCAATATGGGCTCGCCGCCTTCAACCACGGTCTGATCACTTTTGATCAGTTTGCCGACCTGAACCGTCGGATCGGCGGCTTCAACGCTGATGCCCAGATCGTACCCCAGCGGATGCGCGCGGATCCCCAGGCGCTGCATACCGCCTACGCGACGGGTCGTGTGAACCAGGGCATCGGGATGGATGCCGTTCCGATCCTCGACCTGCGCTCCTATCTCGACAAGACCCTGCCGCCCGACGTGCACACCGCTCAGACCACGGAGGTCGCCCGCGCCCGCTGGGAGGGAGCCAATGGCCAGTCCAGAAACTTCGTGAGCTGGACCACCGCGACCCGGGGCTCTCTCCGCGAAGACATGGCCGGATCCGACTCGCCGATGCGCGTCGCCACCCGCGAAGCGATCGCCGCGATGGACGCCTGGCTCAGGGCCATCGCGGCAGATGGCACGGCGGCGCCGCGCGCCCGGAAGGTCGTAGCGAACCGGCCGCGCACGCTCCAGGATGCCTGCTTCGATACAGCCGGGCGCCGCCACGATCTCTCATCGTCGGATGGAAAGTCCTGCATGGCCGAGTTCCCGTCACACGCCGATCCCCGCATGGCCGCCGGCGAGCCGCTGGCTCGCCTGCATTTGAAGTGCGCTCTGCGTCCTGTTCGCGCCGACAGCTACGCCAAACCGCTGAGCGGCTACCAACTCGCCCGTCTTCAGGAGATCTTCCCGGACGGCGTCTGTGACTACAGGCAACGGCCCGTGGGGCAGGTTCGACCGGCCGGCACCTGGCTCTCCTATCCCGAACCGGGGCTCTATCGGCCGCTACCGACCCGTTGAGGTCAGGCTTCGCAGCCCACAACGCAAAAACGCCACCCCAGGCCGACCTGGGGTGGCGCTTGTGGTCTGATGAGTACGCGTTCCGAACTACAGCCGGACGAAATCGACGCGTTTGCCGTTCAGCAGGATACCTTTGATGAAGGCCGTCTTGGACCCGTCGCGCGAGGGCGCGGTGTAGAAGGTATAGCTCTGCCCCGGCTTGATCAGTTGCTTGACCATGATGCCCTGGCGACGCAGGGCGTTGGCGCTGATGGCTTCCAGGTCCCAGACGTCTAGGCCGCCCTGTGCGTTCTTCACCTCCACAAGCCAATGAGCGTGGGGACTGATGTCCCGCAGCTCCTTCAGCACGCCCGTCACCGGCACATCCCTGTCGGTGAACCATTGAGCATTGGCGTTGTGATGCGCGAACGCGGGGATCACGGCGACGGTGCTGGTAATGGCGGCCGCAGCCACCAGTGCGCCCAGGATTTTCCTCATGACTTCATCCTTCTTGCGTTGCCGTCCGGCCGGCAGATTTCACAATATGCGAATTCGAATTCGAATTCTAGTCGCAACCGCCGGCACTACCCGCGCATGTAGGGGTCGCCGGATGGCTCAAGAACCACGCAAGGGTCGTACTCTCCCACCCGCCCGTTGGCCGGCAGCAACCGCTGCACCAGCGTGCCCTGGGTCCACGGTTCCATCAGGACGTCGGGATCGTTGACGGTGAAATCGTAGAACAGGAGGTTCCCTTGCCGGCGGAACCGCTCGGTCACCTTCATCTGGTTGGTGTGGAAGTAGCCCTGCCACTGCAGCCAGGAGACGTCGGTGAATCCGACGGACTCCACGACCAAGGTGTCGCCCTCCCAGCGGCCCACCGAAATGCCATCGAAGGTCGACATGTCCTCGTCTTCCGGGGTCAGCTTTCGGCCATCCGTCGGCACAACCCGGGTCCGCAGGCCGCCATAGATGAGCACGGTCTGCGTGGGCGTCTGGATGATCTGCGACGGCACATTGGTACGCGGGACACCCGGCGGGAAGCAGTTGAACACGGTGTCCACATCGACCTTGCTGAAGTCCAGGCTGCGGACCTTGTCCCAGAATTCCGGCTTGTAGAGGGGCTTCTCCCAGCCGGACGCGCGCTGCAACGCTGCCTGGTCGGGTTCGAAGGAGCCATCGATGCGGATGCCACCCGGCCCAGCCAGTGATGGAATGCTGCCCCAGAAGCCGGTCAGATCGGGCTTTCCATCCGCCGTGCGTGGCGTCGGCAGCTTGCCCAACGGATTGGTCTGCTGGGCCGCCGCATAGGCTGCAAAGGGCGAGATCCGCTTTTTGGTCGGATGGTAGGTCGAGGGGTCCACGACCTGCGTCTGACCCGCAGGTTGGGCCGTGAGCTCCGCCGGGGCGGCTCCCGCCACTATCAGAACCGCCGCCGCTGAGGCGAGGCGCCATGCTGTGTTCACGTCACGCTCCTTGCACGATGGTCTTGGGCGAGCCGATCACTTGGCGCTCGCATGCTTCACGTTCTCGGGCACCGGGAAGACCACGTAGGGATTGGTCTTGTAGGCGGTCACCGTCAGGTCGGCGAACGGCCGGCCGTTCTTCGTCCACGCAAGATGCTTGGGGAAGACAAACAGGAAGAGGGACTCGAAGCCGTCCGTGTAGTCGCCGAACGTCGCACCATAGGTGGTCTTCCCGTCGACGACCTTGACACTTTCCGGCCGATCGTTGGCGTCCAGGGTCACCGTCACGTCCATGCCATCGTAGGGGCTCGCGCCGCGCAGCACGGTCTTGCCGCCGACGTGGCTGACCTGGGTGTGGCCTTCGGCCTCGATAACCGACCAAAGCGCGCCGGCCGGGGTCAGCTTGGTGAGCGCGAGCATCTCGCGGCCACGGTTCATGGCCGGCGTCGCCGCGCCGCCCTCCGAGATCTCTTTCCAGGCGGCGTCGTCGTTGAGGGCGGTGATGTCCAGTTTCTCGCCGACCTTCACCATCAGCCGAGCTCCCGGCAGTCCGTAGTGGACGTGGAAGTCGAGCTTCTCGATCGGGCGCGCGGTCTTGCCGTCGGTCGCAAAGGTCCCCTGCGCAGTGAACATGATGGTCATGACCGCCTTCACGCCGAGCGGGGAATTGAAGTGCGAGCGCGCCATGCCGAGCGATGTCGCTGCGGCGACGACCTCAGGGGGCGTGCAAGGGCTGACAGCCTCGGTCGGGGCGGGTCCGTCCCCGGCATTGCGGCCGACGATGCCGTACATCGGCGGATAGTAGCCACCAGGCGGGCATGGGAACTTGGGGCCCGCCTGCATCTTGGCGGTGATGTTGTCTGGAAACTGCGCGAGCGCCGGATTCGCCCCGGCGAGGCAAAGGCAGGCGCCGAAAATGAAGGTAAGAACGAAGCGCATCTTCCGGCTAGCCTCTCGCGGCAGGACGATGGGCGCGAACCATGCCCAGCCGCACTGAACGCGGCGCTGGCAGGACTGGCGCTCACCACTCCCGGGTTTGTGGTCCCGGCGGATCGGCCTCCCGTCGCGAAAAGCCTCCCCCGTAGGCACCTACGCTATCGAGCGCGCGCGCTCTCCACGATGGCAAAGGGGTTCAATCGGTTGGCGCAATTCGCCAGAGGCAAAGCCGGCTGGCCTGACTGTCGAAATCCGGCAGCCGATTGATCGGCCCCGGTCATAGTCCGCACGTCGGCCCTCCCGTAGCGTGAGATCACCATTGCTGATGGGGAGACGTGCGGATGGAGTTCCTGGAATGGCTGGGCCGCTCCCCATTGGGAAGCTGGGTTAGCGAAAACCAACTCGTCTACTATGGCCTCCTGTCGGGACACGCGATCGGGATGGGCGTGGTGGTCGGCATCGTGTTCATGCTCGGCGCCCGTGTCCTCGGGCTCTCCAAGTCACTGCCCTATGATGTCTTCGAGCAGCTCTACCGGCTGGCCTGGGCAGGGTTTGGCCTGAACCTGCTGACAGGTCTCTTTCTGTTCGCCGCGAACGGCCGCCACCTCATCGAGAACCCGCCCTTTCTGCTCAAGCTCACCTTCATCGCGCTCGGTGGCCTGACGCTCTGGGCGCTGACGAGGACGCTGGCGGCGGCGCCAGGCGGCCTCGGCACCGGCGGCCCAGCCTCCACGCGGGCGAAGAGCATCACCGCCGTCATGCTCCTGCTCTGGACCGCGGCGATCATCTCGGGGCGGATCATCGCCTACACGATCAAATACGTCTGACAGGGGTCCGCAGCATGGACGTTCCCACGATCGATCCCGCCATCCTCCAGGCGATCCACGATACCGCGCTCGGCGAGGCCATCCGCAACAGCGCCTATCTGTTCCCGACGCTCGAAACCATTCACTTCATCGGCCTCTGCCTGCTAATCGGCGCGATGGTCCTCGTCGACCTTCGGCTCGTGGGGTTCCTGCGCGGGCCCATCAGGCCGGTCCTGGTGTTCACGCGCCTGGCGATCGCGGGCTTCGTGATCAACCTGTTGAGTGGCATCGGCTTCTTCACATCCAACCCCGCCAACTACGCGGGCAACCCACTGTTCTGGGTCAAGATGGGCGCCGTGATGCTGGCAGGCCTCAACGTGGCCTGGTTCGAGCTGGCCGAACGCCGCGAGCTCCTGGCCCTACCGGAAGGCGCAAAGCCTCCGGGACGGACGCGGGTCGTCGCTGCCATGTCGCTGGCGCTCTGGGCGAGCGTGATCGTGCTCGGCCGCTATCTGCCCGTGTTGGGCGTCGGCTGAGGCGGACACTGGGTCGGCGCCCGTCCCGGGCGGGGCTTACTTCGTCGGCCCCGCAGGCGCGACATACGGCTTGGCGATCGCCGGGGAGAACTGCTTGTGGCATGCCTCACAGGCACGATCGAGTTCGTCGCCGATCTCCATCATGGCGACCATGTCCTTCTTCTCGACCGCCGCCTTTGCGCGAAGCGCGACGTCGGCGACCCCCTTTGCGTGCCGATTCCAGTCGGCGATCGGAGCCCGCTGATAGCCGGGGACCATCAGCGAGTTGGTCGCCAGCACAACGGTCGCCGCGCCATCCTCGACGCGCTTCCATTCGGCCTCTGTCGTCGGCGAAAGGTCCCGCTCGCCCGCCACCGTGTAGGAGGTCCCCATGCCGCCCCAGAACGCGTCCGCGGCGGGGTCCATGACATGAGCCATGACCTCGTTGATGGGAATGGCGGTGTTGAAGGGGGCCGGCTCGGGCGGCTTGGGTTTGGGCGAGCAGGACGCGAGCAGTGCGACCGCGGCAAGGGTTCCGAAACGACGCATCTGGTTCCTCCGATCCTCTTTCGTCCATTGATAGGACCACATCGGATATGCGACAACACGAATTCGAATTCTTATTCTTATAAGAGCAATCACCATGGGCCTCGCGTCACTGCTGATCAGCCTTCAGAACAGCGCGATCGCCGTGAGTCTGCGGGGCGCGAGCTGGAGTCTGAAGGTCCTGGAGCGAACCAATACAGCCATCTGCTGGGCGCTCGCGGCGCTCCTCGTGGTCGCTCTGCTGTACGCACCGCGCGTCGCGCGGCCCGCTCCGACTGGCCTGCTTGTGCTGGCAGTCGCGGGTTCAGTCACCGGCGTGCTGTTGTTCGTCGCCGAGCCCTTCGCCTATGCAAGTGTGGCCGCGGGCGGGCTGGAAGCGATGCTCGTCCTAGGGGCGCTGCTCTTCATTGCGCTCTCGCGACCGCGCGTCGCCACATGAGCAACGCGCTGGCGCGCGGACCCGCCTGCGGTCGCATCACGTGAGTACGAACGCCGGGAGCGACCCGGGGTCCGACGCCGCGCCTGGCGAGCCGAACCGCCATGCACCGGTGGTGATCGGCCTCGTCGTCGCCGCCGCGTTCTTCATGCAGGGCCTCGACGGCGCGATTATGAACACCTCGCTGCCCCAGATGGCGGCGACACTGCGTGTTCAGGCCGTCGATATGAACGCAGGCATCACCGCCTATATCCTGGCGCTGGCGATCTTCACTCCGCTCAGCGGCTGGATGGCCGATCGGTTCGGCGCACGGACGGTCTTCGCGAGCGCCGTCCTGATTTTCACCCTCGCGTCCGTCGGCTGCGGCGTAGCCATGACCCTTCCCCAGTTCATCGGGGCGCGAGTCGTCCAGGGGGTTGGCGGGGCGCTGATGACCCCTGTCGGAAGGCTCGTGATCCTGCGGGCCGCCAAGCCGCACGAGTTGCTGCGGATGACCGCGATCATCGTCTGGCCCGCGCTCTTCGCACCCGTCGTCGGTCCGGTCATCGGGGGTGCGATCACCACCTATTTCGGCTGGCGCTGGAATTTCCTACTGAACCTTCCGCTCGGCCTCGTCGGGGTCGGCCTGGTCTTGGCTGTCATTCCGAATTTCCGCGAACCGATCCGCAGGCCCCTCGACCTCTTCGGCGCCGCGATCTCCGGGGCGAGCCTCTTCCTGCTGATCTATGGCCTGACCCGCCTTGCGTCCGACGGTTTCAGCCCCGAGCCGATCGGTCTGCTTCTCTTGGGCGCCCTCACCGGCGCAGGCGCCGTCGTCTGGTTCCGGCGCCACGACCATCCGCTGCTGGACCTGGCTCCGATCCGGACCCCCACGTTTGCGGTGACGTCCATGGACGCCGGCAACCTGTTCATGATCGGGATGGCGGCGACACCCTTCCTGCTGCCGCTCATGCTGCAGTCGGTCTGGGGCTACAATCCCCTGCAGGCGGGCTGGTGGCTCCTCGTCTACTTCCTCGGCAACCTTGCCACCAAGGTGGTCACGACGGCTGTACTGCGCCGGTTCGGCTTTCGACGGGTGATGTTGGCGACAGGGCTCGCGATCGCCCTGACCGTCCTCGCCTGCGGCTTCCTCGACAGGACAACCGCGCCGCTGGTCGTTGCCCTCGTCCTCTTCGGCGCCGGCGGCATGCGCTCGATGCAGGGCACCGCCATGAGCACCTTGGCCTTCGCGGATATCACCGCCGAGAAGCGAGCCTCAGCCGCCACGCTATCCAGCATGATGCAGCAACTCGCCCTTGCCCTTGGGATCAGCCTCTCCGCCTTGGTGCTGAACGCTTCCCGGAATGCGCGCGGCGGCGGCACGCTCGCACAGATCGACTTCCGCCTCGCCTTCGCCTTCCTCGCGCTTCTGGCCTTGGTAGGGACCGCACTTTGCCTCCGGCTCAGATCAGATGCGGGGGCGGAAGTCAGCGGCCACAAGCCACGGGACAAGGCGCGCCATGGCGTGTTGTCCTGACCCGGGCAACCATGGCCCGGGCGCACGCAAGACGCCCGCACACGCTCTTCGTCGTCGCCAGGCGGCGAGCCTCAAGCCCCTCGCGACGGTCCAAGGGCCGGTGCGACGACGCTCTGGGCTAACTCCACCGCCATCGCCGTGGCTTCGCCGCCGCCGATGCAGAGGCTGGCGACGCCGCGTTTGCCGCCGGTGGTTTCGAGGGCGCTGAGCAGGGTCGCCAGGATGCGCGCGCCGCTGGCGCCGATGGGGTGGCCGAGGGCGCAGGCGCCGCCGTGGATGTTCAGCTTGGCGCGGTCGAGGCCGAGGTCGCGCTCGGCGATCATGGCGACGACGGCGAAGGCCTCGTTGACCTCGAAGAGGTCGACGTCGGCCACGGACCAGCCGGCGCGCTTCAGGGCCTTCTGGATAGCGGGCACGGGGGCGGTGGTGAAGAGGCCGGGCTCGTGGGCGTGGGCGGCGTGGCTGGCGACGCGAGCGACGATGGTCATGCCCAGCTTCCGGGCCACGCTCTCGCGGGTCATCACCAGGGCGGCGGCGCCGTCGGAGATCGACGAGGCGTTGGCGGCGGTGATGGCGCCATCCTTGGCGAAGGCGGGGCGCAGCGTCGGGATCTTCGACGGGTCGGCCTTCAGGGGCTGTTCGTCGGTGTCGACCGAGGTGGAACCCTTGCGGTCGGTGATCGTGACCGCAGTGATCTCGCGCTTGAAGGCACCGCTCTCGATGGCGGCCTTGGCCTTTGACAGAGAAGCTATGGCGTAGTCGTCCATCGCTTCGCGGGTGAACTGGTAGTGCTTGGCGCTCTCTTCGGCGAAGGAGCCCATCAGGCGGCCGGGCTCGTAGGCGTCCTCCAGGCCGTCCAGGTACATGTGGTCGAACAGGGTGTCGTGGCCGATGCGGGCGCCGCCACGGTGCTTGGTCATCAGGTACGGCGCGTTGGTCATGCTCTCCATGCCGCCGGCGATGATGATGTCGGCGGAGCCCGCGGCCAGGGCGTCGTGCGCCAGGATCGCGGCCTGCATGCCCGAGCCGCACATCTTGTTGACGGTGACCGCCTCGACGGAAGTCGGCAGGCCGGCGCCGAGGGCCGCCTGGCGAGCCGGCGCCTGGCCCAGGCCCGCGGGCAGCACGCAGCCCATGATGATCTGCTCGACCGCCGCGGGATCGGCGCCCGAGCGCTCGACGGCAGCCTTCACCGCAGCGGCGCCGAGATCGGTGGCCTTCGCGCCGGACAGGACGCCCTGGAAGCCGCCCATGGGCGTGCGGGCGTAGGCGGCAATGACGACGGAGTCGGAGGTCATGTCGGTTTCCCTGAAACCTCGAGAAGCGGCCCTATTGTCGAAGGCCGCATGGCTTACGGCGCGTTGCCCCGCAGCAATTCCAGAATCGCCGAGAAGTCCTTGCCCCCACCGCCGAGGCGGTCGAACAGCGCGTAGAGCCCTTCAGCCGTGGCGCCCAGCGGGGTCGATGCGCCGGCCTTGGCGGCGGCCTCCTGCGCCAGTTTCAGGTCCTTCAGCATCATCGCCGTGGCGAAGCCGCCTTCGTAGCCGCGGTTGGACGGCGCGGTCGGCACCGGGCCCGGGAACGGGCAATAGCTGGTCAAGCTCCAGCACTGGCCGGAGGACTTGGACGCGATCTCGAAGAACCGCTCGCCCTCCAGGCCCAGCTTCTCGGCGAGTGCAAAGGCTTCGCACACCCCGATCATCGAGATGCCGAGCACCATATTGTTGCAGATCTTGGCCGCCTGCCCGGCTCCATGGTCGCCGGCGCGCATCGTCGCCCGTGACATCGGCGCAATGACGTCCTCGATCGCCGCAAAGTCCGCCTCGTCGCAGCCGACCATAAAGGCCAGAATCCCGGCGTCTGCCGCCGCCGTACCGCCGGAGACCGGGGCGTCCGCGAAGCGGAAGCCCGCCGCCGTAGCCTGGACGGCCACGGCGCGGGCGCTCTCCACGTCGATGGTCGAGGAGTCGATCAGCAGCGCCGTATTGGGCGCATGGGGCAGGATGTGCTCGGCATAGACCTGCCGCACGTGTGGGCCGGCCGGCAGCATCGTGATGACCGCATCGGCCCCCTTTACCGCTTCGGCCACGGAAGCCGCGGGCGAACAGCCGACGGCGGCGGCTCTATCGAGCGCCGCCAGCGAGAGGTCGAAGGCCACGACCTCGCGTCCCGCCTTCGCCTGGTTGGCGGCCATCCCGCCGCCCATATTGCCCAGGCCGATGAACGCAATGCGGGTCATGGAATCCTCGGAATCTGCGCCGCCCCATTTGGGCTTGCGGAACTTGTAGATGACCTAGGTGTTCAGTCCCGAGGTCAAGTGGACGGGGTCGAACACCGTCTTCGTGTGGTCGTCGTCCGGGTTGGCCAGCACGTTGCTCTCGCCTTCGAACTTGAAGCCGGCGGCCGTCACTTCCTTCTTCACGACGCCAGGGTCGATGCGGTGCAGCTTGTCCTCGGGATCCGCCGCCGCACCCGGCGACCACTCCTGATCGGAAGGGAGGGTCGAAAAAATGGTATCGAGCTGGGCGTCGGTGACCGCTTCGACCGTGGCCGGAGACCACTTCGGGGCATTGTCCTTCTCGACGATGACCGCGCGGACGCCCTCGATGAAGTCGTGGCTCTGCACGATACGCGCGCCGATGCGGTACTCCATCGCCATGTTCTCGGCGAAGGTGGCGCAGCGGGCCCCGCGCTGCAGCTGCCGCAGGCTGACCTTCATGGTGGTGGGTGATTTGGTCGCCAGGATCGTCAGCTGGTCGTTCGCCCAATCCGTGTCGGTCGCCTTGAGGGCTGCAACGATGGCCTCCAGGGTGTCGCCGGCAAACAGGCGGGCGATCTCGTCCTGATGAGCGGCGATCGTCGGGCGGCCGGCGTCGCCTTCGAACTCGGTGAGCAGCGCCTCGGTGCGGTCCGGCGCGGCCAGGATCGCGGCCTTGAGCTCGGGAACTTTCGCGCTCTCCACGAAGTCGGTGGCGATCTGCAGCAGTTCGCAGTCGGCCGCCTTGATCCGCGCCCCAGTCAGCGCCAGCCACAGGCCGATGTGATCCGGCATGCGCGAAAGATACCAGCCGCCGCCGACGTCCGGGAACAGGCCGATCCCGCTCTCCGGCATGGCGAAGGTGGTCCGCTCGGTCGCCACCCGGAACCGGCAGGGCCGCGCGAGGCCCACGCCGCCGCCCATGGTGATGCCGTCCATGAAGGCGATGCGTGGCTTGGCGTAGTTGAAGATGAGGTCGTTCAGCCGGTACTCGGTGAAGAAGAACTCCCGCGCCAGCCGGCCGTCCCCGGCGCCGCTATCGGCCAGCATGCGGATGTCGCCGCCGGCGCAGAAGCCGCGCTCGCCGGAGTGGTCGAACATCACCAACTCGACGCCAGGATCGTCTCGCCAGGCGGCCAGCGCGTCGGTCATCAGCCGGCACATGTTGGTGGTCAGCGCATGGATGGCCTGGGGGCGGTTGAGCGTGATCCGCCCGACCCTGCCCTCGACCCGGCAGAGGACTTCGTCAGCTTCACTCATCAGCGGAACAGCTCCCGCGCGGTGATCACGCGCATGATCTCGTTGGTGCCTTCCAGGATCTGGTGGACGCGCAGGTCGCGCACGATGCGCTCCAGCGGATAGTCGCGCAGGTAGCCGTAGCCGCCGTGCAGCTGCAGCGCCTGGTTGGCCACCTCGAAGCCGGCGTCGGTGGCGAAGCGCTTGGCCATGGCGCAGTACTGGGTGGCTTTGGGGTTCTTGTTGTCCAGAGCATGGGCGGCGCGGCGGACCATCAGGCGGGCGGCGTCCAGGTCGGTGGCCATGTCGGCGAAGCGCCACTGCAGGCCCTGGAATTCCTTGAGCGCCTGGCCGAACTGCTTGCGCGTCTCCAGGTAGGTCTTGGCGGTGTCGAGCGCGAAACCGGCGCCCCCCAGCGAGCAGGAGGCGATGTTGATCCGCCCGCCGTCCAGGCCCGCCATGGCGATCTTGAACCCCTCGTCTTCGCCGCCAACCCGGTTGGCCTCGGGCACCCGACAGTCGTCGAAGTTCACCGTAGCGGTCGGCTGGGCATTCCAGCCCATCTTGCGTTCCTGGGCGCCGAACGACAGGCCAGGCGTCCCGTTCTCCACGACGAAGGTCGAGACGCCGCGAGCGCCCACCCCGCCGGTCCGCGCCATGACGACGTAGACATCCGAGAACCCGGCGCCGGAAATGAAGGCCTTGGAGCCGTTGAGGACGTACTGGTCACCATCCTTCACCGCAGACGTCTTCATCGCGGCCGCATCCGAGCCGGAGCCGGGCTCCGTCAGGCAGTAGGAGGCGATCTGCTCCATGGTGGTGAGCTTCGGCAGGAACCGATGACGCAGCTCGTCAGAGCCGAACCGGTCGACCATCCAGCTGGCCATGTTGTGGATAGAGATGAAGGCCGCACTGGCCACGTCGCCGTAGGAGAGCTGCTCGAACACCAGCGAGGCGTCCAGGCGGCTGAGAGCCGAACCGCCCACGTCCTCCCGGACATACAACCCGGCGAAGCCCAGTTCCGCGGCCTGCTGCAGCACCGCGCGCGAGAACATCTTCTCCTCGTCCCAGCGCGCGGAGTGCGGCGCCAGTTCGGCGGCGGCGAAGGCGCGCGCGGCGTCCTCGATCGCCCGCTGGTCCTCGGTGAGGTTGAAGTCCATGGTCAGGCTGCAGCTTGTTCAAGCTTCGCGAGCGCCAGCAGCACCGACGCGCGTTCACGGTCCAACGCCTCGAGCCGCGTCCGAAGCAAGGATGCGATGCGCCCGAAAGAACCGCGCTGCTCAGCGCAACCGAGGACGCTGCGAATATCATTTATGCCGACGCCGGCCCGGCGCAGCAGGATGACGATCTCAAGCCGGCGCCTGGCGCCCAGGCCAAAGCGCCTTCGATTCAGTGTATCTCGGCGCGCCCGAACGAGGCCGTGCTCGTCATAGAACCTGATCGCCCGCGGCGTAACGCCAAAGAGCTCGCAGATCTGTCCGACGGTCGCTTCAAAGCCGACATCTTCCCAACCGTCCGGCTTCGGGCCGTCGGACCCCCTCATGGTCGCCACCCGATCGGATAGGTCGCGCAAAGGGTCCGCCCGGAGGCGGTGCGGTGGGTTGCGGATGACGGTCGAACACACCGGGAGCTCTATCGCATCGTCGGGATGACGAAGGCGCTATCCTCGACGGACCCCTCGGGCCACCGGGCAGTGATGGTCTTCACCTTGGTGTAGAAGCGCACGCCCTCCATGCCGTGTTGGTTGGCGTCGCCGAAGGCTGAGCGCTTCCAGCCGCCGAAGGAATGGTAGGCCACCGGCACCGGGATCGGGACGTTGATCCCGACCATGCCCACATTCACTCGCGCGGCGAACTCGCGCGCGGCGCGGCCGTTGCGGGTGAAGATGGCGACGCCGTTTCCGTATTGATGGGCCGACGGCAGGGCCAGGGCCTCCTCGAAGCTTTCCGTGCGCAGGATCTGCAGCACCGGCCCGAAGATCTCCTCCTGGTAGGTCTTCATGTTGGGCTTCACCTGGTCGAACAGGCTGGGGCCCAGGAAGAAGCCGTTCTCGTAGCCTTGCAGCTTGAAGCCGCGGCCGTCGACCACCAGCTCGGCGCCCTCGTCGACGCCCAGCTGGATGTAGTCGCTGATCTTCTGCTTGTGGGCGGCCGACACCACCGGGCCGTACTGAGCCTCCGCGTCGGTGGAGAGGCCGACCTTCAGGCTGTCCAGTTCGCTTAGGACTCGCTCACGCACCTCGTCGGCGGTCTTCTTGCCGACCGGCACCACGACCGGCAGCGCCATGCAGCGTTCGCCGGCCGAGCCGTAGGCCGCGCCCATGATGTCCTTCACCGCCTGCTCAAGGTCGGCGTCGGGCAGGATCACCCCGTGGTTCTTGGCCCCGCCCATGGCCTGCACGCGCTTCCCGTGCGCCGTACCCCGTGAGTAGACATACTGCGCGATGTCGGAGCTGCCGACGAAGCTTACGGCCTTGATGTCCGGGTGGTCGAGGATGGCGTCGACGGCGGTCTTGTCGCCGTGGATGACGTTCAGCACGCCCTTGGGCGCCCCGGCCTCCATCATCAGCTCGGCCAGCTTCACCGGCAGCGTCGGGTCCTTCTCCGACGGCTTCAGGACGAAGGTGTTGCCCGTGGCGATGGCCACCCCGAACATCCACATCGGGATCATGCCGGGGAAGTTGAACGGCGTGATCCCCGCCGCCACGCCCAGCGGCTGGCGCATGGAATAGACGTCGATGCCGGGCCCGGCGCCCTCGGTGTACTCGCCCTTCAGCAGGTGCGGGATGCCGCAGGCGAACTCGATGACTTCGAGCCCTCTTTGGACGTCGCCCTTGCTGTCGGCGATGACCTTGCCGTGCTCGCTCGACAGCAGCTCGGCCAGGGCGTCCATGTCGCGCTCGATCAGCCGCTTGAATTCGAACATCACCCGGGCCCGCCGCTGCGGGTTCACCAGCGCCCAGGTCTGCTGCGCGCGCAGCGACGACTGCACGGCCTTGTCGACCTCGGCGGTCGAGGCCAGGGCGACCCTGGCTTGGACTTCCCCGGTGTTGGGGTTGAACACGTCGCTGTAGCGGCCCGAGGTTCCGGCCACAGAAGCGCCGTCGATGAAGTGGGTGATCTCTCGCATGGCCCATGCCTTAGGGTGGGACGGCTCGTGTCGAAATGGCGTTCTCGGGCGATCTGATGCGAGTTTTTGCTACGGTCTACATGGCGGTGGCGATCGGCGCGTCCCTCACGCGGCGCGGAACCCCTTCACATCACCGCGGTGACCATTCCGCTCAGCCACATGACCGTAAGCGACACTGACGCGAGTACCGCCAACTGCGAATAGGACCCGCGAGGTTCCGGCCAGAACACGTCCTTGAGTTCGCCGGATGCGCGGAGCGTGAAGGTGTCAGAGTTCAATCATATGCTGGGCGATTCAGCGGATATGATCCGCGCTACGACCGTGCGCTTTGCGGCTGACCGGATCGCGCCGCTCGCGGCCGAGATCGACGCCACCAATGAATTCCCGCGCCACCTGTGGCCGCAGATGGGCGAGCTGGGCCTGCACGGCATCACCGTCGACGAGGAATTCGGCGGCCTGGGCCTGGGTTACCTGGAGCACGTGGTGGCCATGGAGGAGGTCAGCCGCGCCTCGGCGTCCATCGGCCTCAGCTACGGCGCCCACTCCAACCTCTGCATCAACCAGCTGCGCCGCTGGGACTCCGACGAACAGACGCGCCGCTACCTGCCCCGGCTGATCAGCGGCGAGCACGTGGGCGCTCTGGCCATGAGTGAGGCCGGCAGCGGCTCCGACGTGGTCTCCATGCGCCTGAAGGCCGAGAAGAAGGGCGACCGCTACGTGCTCAACGGCACGAAGTTCTGGATCACCAACGCCCCGCACGCCGACACCCTGGTCGTCTACGCCAAGACCAGCCCGGAAGCCGCCTCGCGCGGCATCACCGCCTTCATCGTCGAGAAGGGCTTCGCCGGTTTCCACGTCTCGCAGAAGCTCGACAAGATGGGCATGCGCGGCTCCGACACCGGCGAACTGGTGTTCGAGGACTGCGAGGTGCCGGCCGAGAACATCGTGGGGCCCGAGAACGGCGGCGTCGGCGTCTTGATGAGCGGCCTGGACTACGAGCGCGCCGTGCTGGCCGCCGGGCCGCTGGGGATCATGCAGGCCTGCCTGGACGTGGTCCTGCCCTACGTTCGCGAGCGCAAGCAATTCGGCCAGGCGATCGGCTCGTTCCAGCTGATGCAGGGCAAGGTCGCCGACATGTACGTCGCGCTGAATTCGGCGCGGGCCTATGTCTACGCCGTGGCCAAGGCCTGCGACGCGGGCATGACCACGCGGTTCGACGCGGCCGGCGCGATCCTGATGGCATCGGAAAACGCGGTGAAGGTGTCGCTGGAGGCGATCCAGGCGCTGGGCGGCGCCGGCTACACTAAGGAGTACCCAGTCGAGCGCCTGCTGCGTGACGCCAAGCTCTATGACATCGGCGCCGGCACCAATGAGATCCGTCGGTTCCTGATCGGGCGCGAGCTGGTGGGCGGGTGATGTCGCGAACCTCACGGAAGCAAGCCGCCCAGCCGCGCCACGACTGGACCCTGGAGGAGGTGGAGGCCCTGTTCGAGCTGCCGTTGACCGAGCTGGTGTTCCGCGCAGCGCAGGTTCACCGGGCCTGGTTCGACCCCACCGAGCTGCAGCTCTCGCAGCTGCTGTCGGTGAAGACCGGCGGCTGCCCCGAGAACTGCGGCTATTGCAGCCAGTCTCAGCACTTCAAGACCGCCACCACCGCCTCCAAGCTGCTGGACGCCGACACCGTGATCGCGGCGGCCAAGGACGCCAAGGCCGGCGGAGCCCAGCGCTTCTGCATGGGCGCGGCCTGGCGTGACGTGAAGGACCGCGACATGCCCAAGGTCGCTGCCATGATCTTGGGCGTGAAGGCCCTCGGCCTGGAGACCTGCGCCACGCTGGGCATGCTGACGCGGGACCAGGCCAAGTCTCTCAAGGCGGCCGGCCTCGACTACTACAACCACAACCTCGACACCGGCCCAGCCTACTACGACAAGGTCGTCACCACCCGGACCTATCAGGACCGCCTGGACACCCTGGAGGCCGTGCGCGACGCCGGAATGAGCACCTGCTGCGGCGGCATCGTCGGCATGGGCGAGACCCGCCGCGACCGGGCCGGGCTGCTTCACCAGTTGGCGACGCTCCCGGCGCATCCAGAGAGTCTGCCGATCAACGACCTGATGCCGATAGCGGGCACGCCGCTGGGTGGGTCCACGCCGGTGAACCCCATCGAGTTCGTCCGCATGATCGCCGTCGCCCGCCTGGTCTGCCCCAAGGCCATGGTCCGGATCGCCGCCGGCCGCGAGCATATGAGCGCGGAACATCAGGCGCTCTGCTTCCTCGCCGGCGCCAACTCCATCTTCGTGGGCGCCCGCCTGCTCACCACCAACAACCCGGGCCGAAACGCCGACGACGCCTTGTTGGCCGACCTCCAGATGCGGCCGATGAGCAGTGCGGCTGTTGTTACCGGCGATCCGACCAAGCGCGAACCCGCGAGCGAGAGCGCATGACCGACAAGGTTTCGAAGAACGCGGTCGAGGCGCTGCAAGGGCGGCTGTTCGACGGCATGACCATCATGGCCGGCGGCTTCGGCCTCTGCGGCATCCCGGAAAACCTGATCGCGGCGATCCGCGACTCGGGGGTCAAGGAGCTGACGGTCATCTCCAACAACTGCGGCGTCGACGATTTCGGCCTCGGCGTCCTGCTGGCCGGCGGTCAGATCCGCAAGATGATCTCGTCCTACGTGGGCGAGAACAAGCTGTTCGCCGAACTCTATCTCTCCGGCAAACTGGAGCTGGAGTTCAACCCGCAGGGCACCCTGGCCGAACGCATCCGCGCCGGCGGCGCCGGGATCCCGGCCTTCTTCACCAAGACCGGGGTCGGCACCCTGGTGGCCGAGGGCAAGGAGGTCCGCGACTTCGACGGGGAGCTCTATGTGATGGAGCGCGGCCTCACCGCCGACCTCTCCATCGTCAAGGCCTGGCAGGGCGACGCCGCCGGCAACCTCGTCTACCGGATGACCGCGCGGAACTTCAATCCGATGATGGCCACGGCCGGCAAGACCTGCGTCGCCGAGGTGGAGCGCATCGTCGACACCGGCACCCTGAACCCCGACCACATCCACACGCCCGGCATCTTCGTCGACCGCATCGTCGAGGGCGTGCACGAAAAGCGCATCGAGCAGCGCACCACGCGCAAGCTGGAAGGAGCAGCCTGATGGCCTGGACCCGCGACCAGATCGCCGCCCGCGCCGCCCGCGAGCTGCGCGACGGCTTCTATGTGAACCTGGGCATCGGCATCCCGACCCTGGTGGCCAACTACATCCCGCCCGGCGCGACCGTTACGCTGCAGAGCGAGAACGGCATGCTGGGCATGGGCCCGTTCCCGACCGAGAACGAGGTCGACGCCGACCTGATCAACGCCGGCAAGCAGACCATCACCGCTCTGCCCACCAGCTCGTTCTTCTCGTCCGCGGACTCCTTCGCGATGATCCGCGGCGGCCACATCGACCTCTCCGTCCTGGGGGCCATGCAGGTGGCCGAGAACGGCGACCTGGCGAACTGGATGGTGCCGGGGAAAATGGTCAAGGGCATGGGCGGCGCCATGGACCTGGTGGCCGGCGTCAAGCGCGTGGTCGTGGTCATGGAGCACACCGAAAAGACCGGCGCGCCCAAGCTGCTGAGGACCTGCACCCTGCCGCTGACCGGCGCCGGCGTGGTCGACCTGGTCGTCACCGACCTGGGCGTCTTCGACGTCAGCCGCGGCAAGAGCCCGCTGACGCTGCTGGAACTGGCGGACGGCGTGACCCTGGACGAGGTGCGGGCCAAGACCGAAGCGGCTTTCTCAGTGGCGCTGCAAAGGATCACCGCCTGATGCGTAGCTCCCGGGAAGACACTCGATGACCAACCTTAGCTATGTGAACGGTGCGAGCGCGCAGCCACTGATCGGAATGACGATCGGGGCGCAGTTCGATGCGACCTGCGCCGCCTATCCGGACACGTTGGCGATGATCTCGCGGCATCAGGGAATTCGGTGGACCTATGCTCAGCTGAGAGAGCGTGTTGACGCCTTCGCTTCCGGCCTGCTGGCGCTGGGCCTGGAGCCAGGCGACCGGGTCGGGATCTGGGCGCCCAACTGCGCCGAGTGGGCGATCACCCAGTTCGCCACCGCCAAGGCGGGGCTGATCCTGGTCAACATCAATCCCGCCTATCGCCTGAGCGAGGCCGAGTACGCGATCAACAAGGTCGGCTGCCGCGCCCTGGTCATCGCCGTGCGCCACAAGACCAGCGAGTACCTGACCATGGTCCGCCAGCTGCGCGAGACCGGGAAACTGCCGACCGTCGAGGCGGTGATCACCATCGGCGACGATCCGCATCGCGGCTGCCAGTCCTTCCCGCACATCGAAAACACCGCCAAGCGCGCCGACCGCGCCCGCCTGGCCGAGATCGGCCCGACTCTGCAGTTCGACGACCCGATCAACATCCAGTTCACCAGTGGCACCACCGGCTTCCCGAAGGGCGCGACGCTCAGCCACCACAACATCCTCAACAACGGCTTCTTCACCGGCGAGGCTATGGCGCTAAAGGCCGGCGACAGGGTCTGCATCCCGGTGCCGCTCTATCACTGCTTCGGCATGGTCATCGGCAACCTGGGCTGCCTGACGCATGCCGCGACCATCGTCTATCCGAGCGAGGCCTTCGAGCCGGTCAGTGCGATGGAGGCCGTCGACGCCGAGGGCTGCGTCGCCCTGTTCGGCGTGCCGACCATGTTCATCGCCATGCTGGGCCACCCGGACTTCAAGCGGTTCAAGCTCAAGTCGCTGCGCACCGGCGCCATGGGCGGCTCGCCCTGTCCGATCGAGGTGATGAAGCAGGTGATCGACAAGATGCACATGCCGCAGGTGACCAATGTCTACGGCATGACCGAGACCTCGCCGGTCAGCTGGCAGACCAGCACGACCGACACCCTCGAGCGACGCGTCTCCACGGTCGGCCAGGTGCACCCACATCTGGAGGTGAAGGTGATCGATGCTGACGGCCGCATCACGCCGCGCGGCGTGCCCGGCGAGTTCTGCACCCGCGGCTATTCGGTGATGCTGGGCTACTGGGACGATCCGGAACGCACCGCCGAGGCGCTGGACAGCACCGGCTGGATGCATACCGGCGACCTCGGCGTCATCGACGAGGCGGGCTACGGCAATGTCGTCGGCCGCATCAAGGACATGGTGATCCGCGGCGGCGAGAACATCTATCCGCGCGAGATCGAGGAGTTCCTCTACCGCCATCCCGCCATTCAGGACGTGCAGGTGATCGGCATACCCGACCCTAAGTTTGGCGAGGAACTCTGCGCCTGGATCGTGCTGCAGTCGGGCGAGAACCTCGACGCTGAAGCGATCAAAGCGTTCTGCAAGGGCCAGATCGCCCACTACAAGGGTCCCCGGCACATCAAGTTCGTGGACGCCTTCCCGACGACGGTCACAGGCAAGGTGCAGAAGTTCGTGATGCGTGACGCGATGATCACCGAGCTGGGCCTAGTCGCGGACGAGACAGCCTAGACCCATGAGAAAGCTGACTTCCACGGCCGACACCGGTTCGGCCGCCTTCGCCGCCAACGCGGAGGTCAACCGAGCCCTGGTCGAGGCGTTGCGCGCCACCGCCGGCAAGGCCGCGCTCGGCGGGCCGCAGGGCTCGCGCGAGCGGCATGTCAGTCGCGGCAAGCTCCTGCCGCGCGATCGGGTAATGCGCCTGCTGGATCCCGGCGCGCCGTTCCTGGAAGTCGGCGCGCTGACCGCCCACGGCCTCTACGACGATGAGGCCCCGGCCGCCGGCGTCATCACCGGCATCGGCCGCGTCTCCGGCCGCGAGGTGCTGATCATCGCCAACGACGCCACGGTGAAGGGCGGCGCCTACTTCCCCCTGACCGTGAAGAAGCACCTGCGGGCCCAGGAGATCGCCCTGCAGAACCGCCTGCCCTGCGTCTACCTGGTGGACTCGGGCGGCGCGAACCTGCCGCACCAGGCCGAGGTGTTCCCCGACCGCGAGCACTTCGGGCGCATCTTCTACAACCAGGCCCGGATGAGCGCCGAGGGCATCGCCCAGATCGCCTGCGTCATGGGCTCCTGCACCGCCGGCGGCGCCTATGTGCCCGCGATGAGCGACGAGACCATCATCGTCAGGGGGCAAGGCACGATCTTCTTAGGCGGACCACCCTTGGTAAAGGCCGCCACCGGCGAGGTGATCACCGCCGAGGAACTGGGCGGCGCCGACACCCACGGCCGCCGCTCCGGCGTGGTCGACCACGTGGCCGAGGACGACGAGCATGCGCTGACCATCGTGCGCCGCATCGTGGCCAACCTGAACACCACCAAGACCCACGAGATGACGCTTGCCGAACCGGAACCGCCGGCCTTCGACCCGGAGGAACTCTACGGCGTCGTCCCCACCGACGTCCGCGCGCCCTACGACGTGCGCGAGGTGATCGCCCGGGTGGTCGACGGCTCCCGCTTCGACGAGTTCAAGGCGCTCTACGGCACGACGCTCGTCTGCGGCTTCGCGCGCATCTGGGGCTATCCCGTCGCCATCCTGGCCAACAACGGCGTGCTGTTCTCCGAGAGCGCGCTCAAGGGCGCCCACTTCATCGAGTTGGCCTGCAAGCGGAAGATCCCGCTCATCTTCCTGCAGAACATTTCCGGCTTCATGGTCGGCGGCCGCTACGAGGCCGGCGGCATCGCCAAGGACGGGGCGAAGCTGGTGACGGCGGTCGCCTCCGCCGAGGTCCCGAAGTTCACTGTCCTGATCGGCGGCTCGTTCGGGGCCGGCAACTACGGCATGTGCGGCCGCGCCTATTCCCCGCGCTTCCTTTGGACCTGGCCCAACAGCCGCATCAGCGTGATGGGCGGCGAGCAGGCGGCATCCGTGCTCGCCACCGTCCACCGCGACGCCGACAAGTGGAGCAAGGACGAGGAGGAAGCCTTCAAGGCCCCGGTCCGCCAGCGCTACGAGGACGAAGGCAACCCCTACTTCGCCACCGCGCGCCTCTGGGACGACGGCATCATCGACCCGGCCCAGACCCGCGACGTCCTGGGCCTCTCCATCTCCGCCTCGCTGAACGCCCCGATCCCGGAGACACGCTTCGGCGTGTTCAGGATGTGAGCATGTTCAAATCCGTCCTGGTCGCCAATCGCGGCGAGATCGCACGTCGGGTGTTCACCACCGCACGCCGCCTCGGCATCGAGACGGTCGCGGTGTTCTCCGAGGCCGACGCCAATGCCGCCCACGTCCGTGACGCCGACAAGGCGGTGCTAATCGGGCCGGCCGCCGCGCGCGAGAGCTACCTCGTCGGCGAGCGCATTATCGCCGCCGCCCAGGCCGCCGGCGCGGAGGCGATCCATCCGGGCTACGGCTTCCTCTCCGAGAACGCCGACTTCGCCGAGGCGGTGGCCAAGGCCGGGCTCATCTGGATCGGTCCGCCGCCCAGCGCCATCCGCGCCATGGGCCTGAAGGACGCCGCCAAGAGCCTGATGGCCAAGGCCGGCGTGCCGGTGACGCCGGGCTATCTGGGTGAGGACCAGTCGGCCAAGACCCTGGCCAGGGAGGCCGGCAAGATCGGCTATCCGGTGCTCATCAAGGCGGTGGCGGGCGGCGGCGGCAAGGGCATGCGGCTGGTCGAGAAGGCCGCCGACTTCGACGCCGCGCTGGCCTCCTGCCAGCGCGAGGCCAAGGCCAGCTTCGGCGACGACCGCGTCCTCCTGGAAACCTACGTCACCCGCCCGCGCCACATCGAGGTGCAGGTGTTCGGCGACAGCCACGGCGCCGTCGTCCACCTGTTCGAACGCGACTGCTCCCTGCAGCGCCGCCACCAGAAGGTGATCGAGGAGGCGCCCGCCCCGGGCATGTCGGACGAAGCCCGCGCCGCCGTCACCGCCGCCGCCGTCCAGGCCGCCAAGGCCGTGGGCTATGTCGGCGCCGGCACGGTCGAGTTCATCGCCGACGCCAGCCAGGGCCTGAAGGGCGATCGCATCTGGTTCATGGAGATGAACACCCGCCTGCAGGTGGAGCATCCCGTCACCGAGATGGTCACCGGCCTCGACCTGGTCGAATGGCAGTTCCGCGTCGCCGCCGGCGAGCCGCTGCCGCTGAGCCAGGACCAGATCACCCTCACCGGCCACGCGGTGGAGGCGCGCCTCTACGCCGAGAACCCGGCCACCGGCTTCCTGCCCTCAATCGGCCGGTTGGAGCACTTCTCGCTGCCGGAGAACGTCCGCACCGACGCGGGCGTCGAGGTGGGCGACGCCATAAGCCCGTTCTACGACCCCATGATCGCCAAGCTGATCGCGCATGCGCCCAACCGCGAGCAGGCGATCGCCGACCTGGCCGAGGCCTGCGCGGAAGTGGAAGTCTGGCCGGTCCGCACCAACGCCGGCTTCCTGGTGCGCTGCCTGGAGACGCCCGACTTCATCGCCGGCGCCGTCGACACCGGCCTGATCGGCCGCGACCTGGAGGCGCTGACCGCCCCGGCGGAGCCCTCGGCCGAGGCGCTGGCCACGGCCGGATGGGCGTTCCGCGAGGGGGGCGAGGGCGGCGACGACGAGGCCTCGCCCTGGATCGGCCTCAAGGGCTTCCGCCTGAACGCGCCGGCCACCACCACGGCTCACCTGTTCCTGGGCGACACCGCCGTCGAGGTGGAACTGGCCGACGACCCGTCGCGCATGGTCCGCATCGTCGCCGACGACGAGGTGGTGGTGTTCGAGGGTGGCGAGGCCTTCCTGCTCCGCGATCACCCGCCCGCAGCCGACGCTGGCGGCGGCGGGGGAGACGGCGCGATCCTGGCGCCGATGCCAGGCAGGGTCACCATCGTCTCGGTGAAGGCCGGCGACACGGTAGTGAAGGGCCAGCCGCTGCTGACGCTCGAAGCCATGAAGATGGAGCACGCGCTCAATGCGCCGTTCGATGGCGTGGTGGAGGTGCTCGCCACCGAACTCGGCGCTCAAGTAGCAGAGGGTGCGACCCTCGTCCGCATCACTAAGGACTGACCTCCATGGCCGGACGGTATTTTGACGACCTGAAGGTGGGCGACCGGTTCTTGCATGACATTCGGCGGACCGTCACCGAGACGGACAACCTGTTGCTGACGACATTGACCCACAACCCGCAGCCGCTGCATCTCGACGCAGCGTACGCGGCCGGGACGGAGTTCGGGCGCGTTGTCGTCAATGGCCTTTTCACCTTCAGCCTAATGGTGGGCCTCTCTGTCGGAGACACCACACTGGGCACCCTGGTCGCCAACCTCGGCTACGACGCTGTCGTCATGCCAAAGCCGGTGTTCATCGGCGACACGCTTCGCAGCGAAACCACGGTCGTAGAGACGCGCGAAAGCCGTTCCCGACCTGACGCCGGCATCGTGGTGTTCGAGCACCGGGCGGTGAACCAGCGTGACGAGATAGTTTGCAGCTGCCGGCGGACGGCTCTCCTCCAGAAGCGCGCTGCATGATCCCGCGGTCCTGGCTCTTCGTCCCCGGCGACAGCCCGTCGAAAATGGAGAAGGCGCTGGGATCTGGCGCAGACGCTCTGATCCTGGATCTTGAGGACTCAGTCGGAGCCGAGGCCAAGGGCGACGCTAGGCACGCCGTGCGGAACCTCCTGAGACGGCGGCTCAACTCCCGGGCACCCCAACTCTGGGTCCGGATCAATCCGCTCGCCACGCCCGACGCTGCCCTCGACCTATCTGTGGTAGCGCCCCACCGGCCCGACGGGATCGTACTCCCCAAGCCGGACTCTGCGGACGAGGTTCGGCGGCTCGGCGACCTCCTTCGCGCCCACGAGGCGGGCACAGTAGACAGCCCTATCCCTATCCTTCCAATCGCGACCGAAACCCCACTTTCAGTGTTCAATCTGCACAGCTACAGCACCGCTGGACCTCGCCTTGCGGCCCTCACGTGGGGCGCGGAGGACCTGTCCAGCGCAGTGGGCGCGACGACCTACCGCACGGAATCTGGGGTGTTTACGCCGCTCTACGACATGGCCCGCGCCCTCGTTATCGCTGCCGCGGCCGCCGCTGATGTCCCGGCCATCGAGACCGTGTACCCCGCGTTTCGTGACCTGGACGGCCTCGCAACCTACGCCGCGAGCGGTCGCCGCGACGGCTTCACGGGCATGATGGCCATCCATCCTGCGCAGATCCCGGTGATCAACGCTGCCTTCACGCCAACGCTTGCCGAGCTCGACGAGGCGCGCCAAATCGTGACTCTGTTCGAGGGATCCCCGGGCAGCGGTGTCCTCAGCTTCAACGGCCGGATGCTGGACGCCCCGCACCTGAAGCAAGCCCGACGCTTGCTCGCGCGCGTGCGCCCGGCATCATAGGCACTCGAAGCCCCGCGCTGCGCGATCTCCCGGTGGGCGGAGTGGCTTCGAACTCAGAACCATCCAGGTGGAGTTGGCGGGACTCGAACCCGCGACCTGCGCAGGATCGGGCTAAAGCGCATCTCCGCGCGCGTTTGGGCTCTGGGTGCGTGCGATGCGCGAGTTCGCGGGCTCCGGCCTACCCAATCGACGAAACGAAAACGGTAGAGAACGCGAACATCCGTGTGCAAAATGTGCACACGAGTATCAGTAAAATACTGTTTTTATTAAACTATTTGTCCAGTCCATCATGGGCGCGACGGACAGCCTATGCGATTGCAATTGATGCACTTTTCGAGCAGTCTCAACGAGTTCGGTCACGACGCCGCTTGCGGCTTCTACGCTATCGCACGACGTTTTTCGCGGCCTTTCGACAAGGCAGCGCGCACGTAAATGGCGACGTTCGCGAGGCCGGATTTCGGATCCTGGCGCGCGCAGGTGAGCGACAACCGCACGTGCGCGCCTCGCCGATCACCATCCAAGGTGGCGGTGACACGCGGAACGCCGTGGCCTTAGCGCCGAGGGAAGAATGTGCCCGGCGGCTCGGAGCGTCGCACTCGAAGCGAATGGCGGCTTCATGATCCAGGTCTCAAGGGACCTACGGAATTAAAGTTGCGGGCTGATCCCTCGCACCTGCACGTGAGTTCCCGTCGGATCAGTTTCTGACGTTTCGCTCTTGACTGTGCCGCCGTTCGCGACGTCGAGCCCGGGGCCGCAGGCGGTTTGCCGTGGCCGAACGTCTTTATATTTCGTGATAGTTCAGGACGAAAAGAGCGCACAGTAAGCAATCACTGAGGTGCCCGTCCGGCGCACTTTCGATTTTCCTGCGACACGACCCAACCGGTTGGGCGGGACAAAGAAAATGGCCTCCGCGCCTAAAGATACGCAGCATCCGTCTCTTGATGATCACCAATATAGACTTCTCGTGGAGTCAGTCACCGAATACGCGATTTACATGATCAATCCCGATGGCATCGTTGCTAGCTGGAACCCAGGGGCCGAACGATTCAAGGGTTACCAAGGCAAGGAGATTATTGGGCAACACTTCTCGAGGTTTTACACCCCTGAGGATCAAGCATCGGGGGCGCCTCAACGCACCCTTGACATGGCCTCCCACGAGGGTCGGTTCGAAACGCGGGGCTGGCGGGTACGAAAGGACGGAAGTCCATTCTGGGCGGATGTGGTCGTGGAGACCATTCGCACCGAAGACGGGTCCTTGCTGGGTTTCGCCGAGATCACCCGGGATGTGACCGAGCAGATGGAGGCACAACGCAAGATTGACGACGCAAACGCTGAACTGTCCAAAATGAACGCCGAGCTGGAAATTCGCGTCGAAAGGCGCGCGAGAGATCTTGAGTTGGCAAATGAAAACCTGGTGGCGGCCGGTGAAGCCCGGCTTCTCCTGGCCCGTGAGGTCGATCACCGTGCCAAGAATGTGCTCGCGGTCGTGCAGGCGGTTGTGTCGCTGACGCGGGCTTCGACCAAGGACGAGTTCATCGCGGCGGTGCGCGGGCGAGTGTCTGCGTTGGCGCGCGCCCATTCGCTGCTGGCTGACAACCGATGGGAAGGGGCGAATCTCGCACAGATCATCGCTGAGGAGATCTCCCCCTTTCAGCGGCCTGGCCAAATTCATATGGTCGGCCCGACGATCAGGCTCGAACCCAACGCCGTTCAGCCGCTCAGCTTACTATTCCATGAGTTGGCTACCAACGCGGTGAAGTACGGCGCCCTTTCGCAGGAGAACGGGCGCGTCGACATCGAGTTCGAGATATTGCCCAGCGAGGCGATCAGCTTGCGGTGGCGCGAAAGCGGCGGCCCGCCCGTAAGCCCGCCGCAGGCGAGGGGCTTCGGGTCAACCCTGATCAGCGAGGTGACGACACGCCAACTGAGCGGGACGCTGGCGATCGACTGGTTGCCGGTTGGAATGCAGTTCTCCGCGGTGCTGCCGGCAAGCGTCTATCGGCCTCAGGCCAATCCGGGCCACTCGCTCCCGTCGGACTCCAAGGTCGTCCCGATCGGCGAAAAGACCATCGGGCGGGTACTCGTCGTGGAAGACGAATCGCTGCTCGCGCTCGAACTCTGTAGCATTCTGATTGATCTCGGCTGGGACGTCATCGGCCCGGCAGGAAGCGTGGCGGAAGCAATCCAGCTTCTAGACGTCTCAGACCCGGTCGATGTGGCGGTGCTCGACGTGAATCTCGACGGCAGTGTCGTGTATCCACTCGCTGAAAGACTGGAATCAGAGGGTGTGCCGTTCGTCTTCTGCACTGGCTATGCTCAGCTCGACGATATTCGCTATCGCGACCGCCCCGTCGTTCGCAAACCCATTAACTCCCACGAACTGGTGGGTGAAATGCGGCGGGCGGTAGGTCTGCTTGCGGTCTGATCAAGGATCGGGTTGCCGCCGGTTGAAGCTCTTCGGGGCCCTTGACAAAGAATTCCCCACACAAGGCTGTCCCCTCTCCGCTACACTCGGGAACTCGCGAAAGTGCCGCACTCACTTGAGTTGCACCGAAACGTCGATTGGATCAAAAACCCGCCCCGCCCGTCATGCGGGCGGCGTATCCGGGGAGCAACACTTGATCGAAACCGGGGACCACCTGCGGCAGGCGCGCGAGGCGATGGGCTGGAGCCCAGAGGACTTGGCCCGCGCGCTCCGTTTCTCCGACAAGCACGGCGGCAGTCGGATCCTGGAGCTGGAGGCGGGCAAGCGCCAGTTGACCGGCCCGGTGACGGTCGCCGTAGAGGCTCTGTTGCGCGGCTTCCTACCCGACGGCTTCTCCCCGCCGAAGCCCTAGATTGGCGCGACACCTGCACGACCAGGATGCCCCGCGGCGGGGGTCGTGGCATTGCCTGAGCGTGCACGTCGCCAGCACCTGGATATGAATTGCGGCTCTCAGGCAAAGCACCAGGGCGTTCAAAGGACGACACCCTAGCGACGTTGAAGCGCCGGCTGGGCAACCGGAACATGGTGGAGTTGGACCGCGAGCGGCTTCTGCCGTTCGGCCGCGAACGGGCAGCGGAGGGCGCGGGTCCGCTGAAGGCCGCAACCAATGGAAGCCGGCCCTCATGATCTGCCAAGCAGCTTTCAACTTGACCGGCGCACTATCCAAATTTGTAGGACCCATATTTAACGCTTCTGAAAGCGCGGCCCCACAAGCTCCTATCAGACTCTCCGCGATCCAGGCGCAAGGCAGACCCCCGAGGCGCGATGCACCCCCCCGTTGAACTCCAACGCCTCAAAGCCCTCACCGCGCTGCGGATCCTGGACACGGCGCCGGAAGCCATTTTCGATCATCTGACGAACGTGGCGGCGCGAGCGTTCAACGCTCCCATCGCTTTGATCTCGCTCGTCGATACGGATCGCCAATGGTTCAAGGCCTGCATAGGCCTGGACACCCGCGAAACGGGGCGAGACGTCGCCTTCTGTGACTACGCGATCCGGTCCGGCGGCGCGATGGTCATTCCGGATGCGACGCAGGACGCACGGTTCCGCGACAATCCCTTAGTGACCGGCGCGCCGCACATCCGATTCTACGCAGGTGCGCCGCTGACCCTGTCCACCGGTGAGCGCCTCGGAACGCTTTGCATCATCGACAGCCATCCGCGATCGGATTTCAACGCGCAGGATCGCGCGCTGCTGGAGGCCATGGCGGGGTCGGTGACCGCCGCGCTGGAGATGCGGCGTGATATCTCGGCGTTCGCGGCGCTGGAGCGCGAACGTGACCGTAAGAAGGAACTGCTCGCGCAAGCCGAGACGATAGCGGGCCTGGGACGTTGGTCGCTGGATGCCGCGACCCGAACGACCACCTGGTCGCCTCAACTCTACAAGATCTTCGGCTTGGATCCCGACTCCCCGTCGCCCGGTCTCCAAGCCACCCTCGACACATACCAGCCTGAGGATCGAGCCGCCCTGAAGGCCTTGGTCGGACGCGCGTTGACGACAGGCGAGCCGTTCGAAATTCAGGCCCGAATTACCCGACCCGATGGAGAACTCCGGCAAGTTTCGACAAGGGGCTCATGCCGCTTCGACCCTGACGGCGCCATAGAAACCGTCTTCGGCTTCGTTCTCGACATCACCGACCTCAAACTCGCCGATGAACAAATCCGCCGCAACGAGGCGCAGCTGAGGTTTCTGACCGAGAATACTTCGGACGTGATTTTCCGAAGTTCGCCGGAAGAGGGCATCACCTGGATCTCGCCGAGCTGCCGGCGGGTCCTGGGCTACGATCCGGGCGAACTCATTGGCACGACGGGGGTCTCGCTGATCCATCCCGACGATGTGCCGAATCTGGCGGCGTTGCGTGCGGCGAGGTTCGCCGGCCAGCCCGACCCCGCCGGTCACACCCTGCAAGCGCGCGTGCGTCGGGCCGACGGAAGCTGGATCTGGATGCAGGAAAACCCGACGGTGATCCGCGACACGGCCGGCGCACCGATCGAGATCATCAATGTGATGCGCGACGTCAGCGCGCAACGGAACCTGGAGGCGGAACTCCTGGCAGCCCGCAATGCAGCTGAGGCGGCGGCGCAGGTCAAGACGGATTTCATGGCGAACATGAGCCATGAAATCCGCACCCCCCTCACGGCGATCCTTGGTTTCACAAGCATGCTGGCCGCCCACCCCAATCTGGACGCTAAGGCGACGACCTGCGTGGCGCGCGTCGAGGGCGCAGGCAAGGCTCTGCTCTCGATCGTCAACGATGTGCTCGACTTCTCGAAGCTTGAGGCCGGCCAGTTCGAGATTCGCCCGCGTCAGACCTCACCAACGGAGGTGCTGACGGATACGCTGCTGATGTTCACGCCCCAGGCCGAGGAGAAGGGCCTGGGCCTTGAGCTGGAACTGCAGGATCTGCCGGCGTCGCTCACGCTTGATCCCGACCGCTTGCGACAGATCCTGCTCAACCTCATCAGCAATGCGGTCAAGTTTACCGATGCTGGCTCAGTCAAGCTGCAGGCTCACTATAATCGCGCGGGCGCCCGGCTTCATATCGGGGTTCAGGACACGGGCGCCGGCCTCACGCCCGGAGAGCAGACCACGCTCTTCAAGCGCTTCTCACAGGTCGATGGATCCTCGACGCGCCAGCATGGGGGCACGGGCCTTGGCCTGGCGATCTGCAAGGGCTTTGCCGAAGCCATGGGGGGGCCAGATCGGCGTCCGCAGCGCGCCTGGCGAGGGCGCCACTTTCTTCTTCGATATCTCGGCCCCCATGGCGAACACCACCGTCGAAGTGCGCGAGCCGGTTCCGGCCGACTTCTCCGGCCTGCGCATTCTGGTGGTCGATGACACCGCTCCAAACCGCGATCTCATGCGCTCGATCCTCGAGAGCGTTGGCGCGGAGATCTTCGACGCCGGCAATGGCCCTGAGGCTTTGAGGATCGCACGCCTCCAGCCCGTTGACCTCTTGATCTTGGATATCCGCATGCCGGACATGAGCGGTGTGGACCTGCTGCGTGAGATCCGCGTGCAGGGGGGGCCCAACTGCCAGGTTCCCGCGATCGCCTTCACAGCCGACGACGACCTGGAGACCCTGTACCCCGGCCACGGTTTCAGCGGCCACGCGCGCAAGCCGATCGTCCCGCGTGATCTCTTCGAGACGATCGAGAGCGTGGTTCCGACGTTGGAGAGCGCGCTGCGGCAGGGCATGCTGGGCGCGGCGTGAGCCCGCGTTCTTTTGACAATCGGTCGGAAGCGCCCCACGAAAGCCGCGCGGTTCATTGGAGGCTGAGTGCGGCGCGTGACGGCGGACGACGACATCAAACATCTGTTGCTGTCGCTGTTGCAGGGTTTCTACTGGTTCGACGAGGGGCTGCAGAACTACCTTCAGGCGCGAGGGTGGCCCACGGTGACCCGCCCGCAATCGATGGTGATGGCCAACATCGTGCTCGGCGTACGACGGCCTTCCGACATCGCCCGCAACATGGGCGTGAGCCGCCAGGCTATTCACGCGACCATCAACCAGATGGTCGAACTGGGCATCGTCGCCCTGGTCGACGATCCCACCAATCGCCGGGTCAAGCAGCTGGTCCCGACCGCGACCGGCGAGACCATGCGCGTCGATGCCCAGCACTCGATGGTGATCATGGCCGACGAACTGGGGCGGCGCCTGGGCAAGGCCGCGCTGCTGAAGGCCGCCCACCTGCTGGGCGAGGACTGGGGCCCGCCCATGACCTTCGCCCCAACCGAGGCGAAGACCGACGATTAGGCGTCAGGCCCGCGAATTCACCCAGTCAGCGAGCAGGTCCGCCATGGCGTCGCGTTCGGCGCGGCTGTCCTCGAAGTAGTGGGCGCCCTTGATCAGCTGCAGCCTCTTGTCGGACGTGCCAATATTGCCGAAGATTTTGTGGGCGTCTGAGGGGAACACGCCGGTGTCGGCCAGGCCCTGCACCACCAGGCACGGCATGTCGAACTTCGCCAACTGCTCGCCACCCTGACATTTCGAGGTCTCCAGGCTCCACATCGAGAGCCAGGTCTTCAGGTTGTTGGCCCGGCCAATCGAAGGGCTCTTGTTGGCCGTCGCGGGGTGGCCGCGGTAGCACCAGGGGGTTTTGCGGTCCGACGGGTCGATGGCGCCGTCCATCATCCGCAGGTCGCCCCAGCAGCGGAACAGCGGCATCAGACGGTCGGGGACGCCCGCCGCGTTCAGGCGGGCAAGCTCGGTCTTGGCATAGTCGGTGATGCGCTGGTTGCGCGCCCGCTGGGCGGCGCGATAGCGCGCGATGAAATCCTCCGAATAGGGCGGGCCGTTGTCCGGGTTGAACGGGTTCAGGCTTTCGTCGGTGGCGACCGGGTCGAACTCATCGACCACCGAGGCGTCCATCCAGTCGGTCAGCACCTCGGGCCGGCCCTGGTGGGCGTTGAGCGAGATATAGAGGTCGGCCCTGGGCAGGGTGCTCAGCGCCTCCAGTCCGGCGCCGCGCACCAGATCGCCCAGGGTCGGCGCGATCGCCTCGGCCTGGTAGGCGCCCATCAGCGACCCGCCGCCGGAGTTGCCCAGGATGACGATGGTCTCCACGCCTCGGGCCCGTAGCCAGCGCATGCCCTCCCCGATATCGATCACCGCGTGCTCCAGCAGGAACTGGTCCTCGGCGCCGCGATAGCGCGTGTTCCAGCCCAGGAATCCGAAGCCACGGGTGGCCAGGTAGGGGGCGATGTAGTGCTCGGAAAAGTCGACGTTGTAGTGAGTAGCGATAAACGCGGTCTTGGGCGCCCGGCCCTTGGGCGTGGTGTAAAGGCCCTGGCAGGGATGGCCGCCGGCCTGGATACGTGGCGACGTGGGCGAGACCATGCCGATGAACTCGCGGTCCACCCGGGCCATCAGGTCGCTGTCGTCCATCCCGCATCTCCCCTTAGGATCGGCCTCGACCGCGTCGTCGGACCGCTTTGAATATGCTTCGTAAGCTAATCATTGTGAGCGATCCAGGCCTCGTCCGACGGGCGACGTCAGTCCGGCCAGGGGGCGCCTACGCGGCGCTGTCCATGCTGGGGGCGTCATCGGCGTCGACGGCGAGGTTGCGGCCGACCTGGGTGAGGGCTTTTCGCAGGATCGCGATCTCATCGGGCGTCAGGCCGGCGAGCGCCACGGCGTTCACCTGGGCCACCGCGGGCATCAGCACAGCGTGCAGGGCCTTGGCCTCGGGCGTCAGGTAGACGTGGACTTTTCGACGGTCCTCGACACTCTTCTGGCGCACCACGAAATTGCTGCGCTCGAGGCTGTTCAGGGCGATCACCGTCGTCGGCTCGCGCATGCCGACACGGCGGCTGAGTTCGCGCTGGGTCAGGCCATCCTCCTGCCACAGCACGCGCAGGAACCGCCACTGGCCGGCCGAGACGCCATGCGGCGCCGTCCGCACCTCCAGCGCGCGCGCGAACGCCCGGAAGGCGATGCGGGTCAGATAGCCGATGGAATGGGTCGGATCGGCATAGAACTCGGCGTCGCTCATCGTCGGACCATTCCACCGCAACCGGCGCCGTGCAATCGCGGCCCCAAAATGGCTGGCGTTGACAGCTCGTGGCCGGCTTCCTACGAAATAGATAGTATTCTAACGAATTAGGAAGTCCCCCCGCGATGTCGCTCCTCGGCCTGCCCCTCCTGCCGACCGCGATCGTGGGCAGCTATCCGCAACCCGACTGGCTGATCGACCGCGAGGGTCTGAAGTCGCGCCTGCCGCCGCGGGTGCGGGCCCGGGAGCTGTGGCGGATTCCGGAAGCCCTGCTGGCCGACGCCCAGGAGGCCGCCACCCTGATGGCGATCAGTGACCAGAAGCTGGCCGGCATCGACATCATCGGCGACGGCGAGATGCGCCGCGAAAGCTATTCCAACCGCCTGGCCACAGCGCTGGCCGGCATCGAGACCGATCCGCCCGGGATGGCCATGGACCGCACCGGGGCGCTGAACCCCGTCCCCCGCGTCGCCGGCCCGATCCGCCGCATCGGGCCGATCGAGGCGCAGGACGCCGCCTTCTTGAAGGCCCGCGCCGGCGCGCCGGTGAAGATCACCATCCCCGGCCCCTTCACCATGACCCAGCAGGCGCAGAACGATTACTATCCGGACGCCCGCTCGCTCGCCATGGACTACGCCGACGCCGTCAACGCCGAGGCCCGCGATCTGTTCGCCGCCGGCGTCGATATCGTGCAGCTGGACGAGCCCTACCTGCAGGCCAAGGCGGACGAGGCCCGCAGCTTCGCCATCGACGCCATCAATCGCGCGGTGAAGGGCGTCGGCGGCCTGACCGCGCTGCACATCTGCTTCGGCTACGCCCACGTCCACAAGGGCGCGTCGAAGCCCGGCGGCTACGCCTTCCTGGAGGAACTCGAAGCCTCCGACGTCGACATCATCTCCATCGAGGCCGCCCAGCCGAACCTCGACCCGAGCATCCTGCGCGAGCTGCCCAGCAAGTACATCATGTACGGCGTGATCGACCTCAACGACCCGAACATCGAGACCGCCGAGACTGTCGCCGCCCGCATCCGCCAGGCCCTGCCCTACATCGACGCCGAGCGCCTGATCATCGCCCCGGACTGCGGCATGAAATACCAGAGCCGCGAGGTGGCCTTCGGCAAGCTGAAGGCCATGGCGGACGGGGCGGGGATCGTGCGGCGGGAGTTGGAAGGCAGATAAGCGCTCGGACCGCCATGGTGCGATCGACCCCATTGCTGACGGCGATTGTCCATGCTGGACTGAGACGATGGTGCGTGGGGCAAGCGATGGAACTGGTCCGCACACTATTGGTGCGACGATGTCGCGTTTGTGGCTCCACCCGGGTTTCTCATCGAACCGGATAGAACTTGGCCTCTACCGCGCTTGGCTCGTTTCTTTGCCGGTCGCAACAGCGTCACTCCTAGCCGCGACGATTGCGATCGGCGTCGGTCTGGGTTTCCATCGGACTGTCGTCCCCGGCAGAGTCCTGAGCACCCTCATAGCTTTAGCCTTGCTCCCCACCGTCCTTCACCGATCCTTGCGCCTCTCAGGCGCGATCCGGCGCGGCTACTGGACCCGAAAGGGCATTCCGGTTCGGCGTAGCGAGCAGCCTCAACGCTATTGGTTCTGGACGGCCGCTGAGACGCTCGTTGCCGGGGCGCCGGCGGCAGCCGTGGGCTACCTCCTTTTGGTCAGCTTGGCGCTCCATTGAGCACCCGCCTTCCATCTGTAGCGAAGCCTCGCAAGGGATAGGCCGCAGCTTAGATCGAGGCCCTTGCCAGCCAGTCGCGGAAGATCGCATTCGTCTCCTCCGGCTTCTCCAACGTCGGCAGGTGCCCGCAGCCCTCTATGACCTCCAGCCGCGACCCCACGATCCCCGCCAGGATCTCGTCCTGGTGCGCCGGCGTCGTGATCCCGTCATGGTCGCCGCGGATCAGCAGCGTCGGGACCGTGATCGCCGCCAGCCCCGGCCGGCTGTCGGCGCGGCTTATGATCGCGCGCTGCTGGCCCAGGAACCGTTCGGGACCAGTGTCGGACGCCATGCGCCGGATGGCGCCCAGCAGCGCCGCGTCGCCGCGCCGGTCGGGGTGCACCAGCATCGGGATACGCTCCTCGACCACGCCCTCGAAGTTCCCCGCCTCCACCAGCCGGATGTAGCCCTGCCGCCGCTCGGTCTGGGCCGGGCCGTCGTTGGGGGCGAGGGTGGCGATGAGCACCAGGCTGATCACTCGCTCCGGCGCACGGCGCATCACCTCGAACGCAGTGAAGCCGCCCATGGCGTGGGCGACCAGGTGGAACCGTGGCGGGGCGGCGTCCAGCAGGCGGACCGCCATGCCGGCGATGGTGTCGTCCTGGCCATGGTCGGCGACGAAGATGTCGTAGTCGTCCGCCAGCGCCACGACCTGCGGCGCCCAGACATCCTCGGTCAGCAGTTGGCCAGAGGCGAAGACGAGGGTGGGGCGGGTCATCAGACGATCCGGTTGAGCAGGGGTTCGCCGGCCGCCAGCCGGCGGCAGTTTTCGAAGGCGACGGCCAGGCTGCGGTCCAGGGTCTCCGCCGTCAGCCACGCCTGGTGCGGCGCGACCACCACGGTCGGCAGGGCCAGCAGCGGGTTGGCCGGGTCCACCGGCTCCTGGGCGAACACATCGAGCCCGGCGCCGCGCAGGCGGCCGGAGGTCAGCGCCGCCAGCAGCGCCGCCTCGTCCACCAGCCCGCCGCGGGCGGTGTTGATCAGGATCGCCCCCGGCTTCATGGCCGCCAGGGTCTCCGTGTTGATCAGACGCTCCGTCTCCGGCGTCAGCGGCGCGTGCAGCGAGACGATATCGGCCTCCGCCAACAACGTCGGCAGGTCCACGAACCGTCCTGGCAGCTCCGGCTTAGCCGACCGCGCCGTATAGATCACCCGCGCGCCCAGCGCCTCCAGCGCCGCCCCCAGCCGCGAGGCCGAGCCGCCGTAGCCCACGAACCCCACGGTCCGCCCGGCGATCTCGCCCGTCCCGTCGATGAGAGCCAAGTCCGGCGACCAGCCCTCCCCGCGTCGGGTCAGCGGGTCGAGGTAGGAGAGCCGGCGCAACACCGCCAGCATCAGGGCCAGCGCCATCTCCGCCACCGCCTGGCTGTTGACGCCGGGCATGTTGGAGACCGCAACCCCTGCCGACTTGCAGGCCTCCAGGTCGATGGTGTTGACGCCCACGCCCAGCTTCTGGACCAGCTTCAGGCGCGGACCCGCCGCGATCATGGCCGCGGTGATGGGCTTCAAGACGTGCAGGAACACATCGGCGTCGGCGATCTCACGGGCGAAGCCCGCCTCGTCGGTCTCATCCACCGCCACGGCCTCGACACCCGCCGTCGCCGCGTCGCGGGCCAGGGCCGCCAGGAACCCCGCGCTCGCCCGATACTGCAGGACCGCCTTCATCCCAGGGCCTCCGCCACCCAAGGCGCGAACGCCGAGACGCCGGCGAAGACCGCGTCCGCGCCCATCGCCTCCTCGATCCGCAGCAGCTCGTTCCACTTCGCCATCCGCTCGGATCGCGCGAAACTGCCGACCTTGATCTGGCCGGCGTCCCAGCCGACCGCGAGGTGGGCGATGGCGACGTCCTCGGTCTCGCCCGACCGCGCCGAGACGATGGCGCCCCAGTTCAGCGCCTTGGCCGCGTCCAGCGCAGCCTTGGCCCGGCTGACCGTGCCGGCCTGGTTGACCTTCACCAGCACGGCGTTGCCCGCCCCGGCCGCCGCCGCGCGACGCACACGCTCCGCGTCGGTGACCAGGATGTCGTCGCCGATCAGCTGGGTGGTCGCCCCGAAGCTGCGGGTGGCCAGCGCGAAGCCCTCCAGGTCGTCCTGACTGACCGGGTCCTCGATGGACAGGATCGGATAGCGCCGCACCCAGTCGGCCACCCGCCCGACCATGTCGGCGCTGGAGAAGTCGGCGTTGTCCAGGCCCAGACGATAGCGGCCAGCGTCGTGCAGTTCATTGGCCGCCACGTCGAGCGAGATGAACACGTCCTCGCCCGGCCGGTGGCCCGACCGCTCGATCGACTGCACCAGGGCGTCCAGGGCGTCCTCGTTGGAGCTGAACATCGGCCACCAGCCCCCCTCGTCCGCCGCCCCGGCCAGCCGCCCGGTCTCCTCCATCAGCCGCCCCGCGGCGCGGAACACGTCGGCGGTGATCTCGAAGGCCTCGCGGATGCTGTCCGCGCGCGGCGCCATGATCATGAAGTCCTGCACGTCGGTGCGCCGGCCGGCATGGGCCCCGCCACCGAAGATCTGGATTTCCGGCAGGGGGATGCGGACCTTGCACCCCTGCGCCAACAGCTCCCAGCGCGCCAGGCCCGAGCCCGCCGCCGCCGCGTCCAGCAGCGCCAGCGATACCGCCACGATGGCGTTGGCCCCGAACCGCGACAGGTTCGCCGTCCCGTCGGCCTCGGTCATCGCGGCGTCGAGCCCCTCCTGGTCCAGGGCGTTGCGGCCGGCCAACAGCGCCGCGATCTCGCCGTTCACGGCGGCCACCGCGCGGTCGACGCCCAGACCGCCGAACCGTGTCCCCCCGTCCCGAAGTTCCCAGGCCTCGTGCGCGCCCCGCGAGGCGCCCGCCGGGGCGCAGGCGCGGCCCGATGCGGCGCCGGCCAGGGTCACATCCGCCTCGACGGTCGGACGTCCCCGCGAGTCCCACACCTGGCGGGCCCGAACGGCTGTGATCGTGGTCTTCATGCGCGCCCTCGCCTGTCCGCCCAGGCCTGCGCCACGCCGCCCAGGGTCTCCGGCGTCGCGCCGATCAGCTCGCGTGCCGCGCCCCGGACGAAGTCTCGATCAGCCTCCGTCTGAAGATATTCGGCAGGCGACTTCCCGTCCACGCGCGCCAGCAGGATCGCCGCGGTCAGCTCGGCCGCGCGCGCCTCTAGCCCCGCCGCCGCCTCCCAGTCCACGCCAGGGCAGTAGGCGGCCAGCAGGGCGGCGAGGCTCGCGAGATACCCCTCGGCGTGCACCGGCCGCCACACGCACTTCAGCAGCAGGTGCGCCGCGCAGAAGGCCAGGTCGAAGGCCGGATCGCCATACCAGGCGCATTCCGCGTCCAGCAGCACCGGCCCCCCCGGGCCGCACAGGATGTTCTTCGGGCTGACGTCGCCGTGGACCAAGGCGATCCGCGACGCCGCCGTGCGGTCGGCCAGGGCGACGAGACGCTTAGCGAGGTCTGTGTGCGCCAGGGCCGCGTGGCGGAGAAAGGGCGCCAGCCGCAGATCCTCGAACAGGTCGCTGGTCGGGAAACGCGCCGCGATCTCCGCCCGGCCCGCCGTTCCGGAATGCACCCTGGCCAGCATGGCTCCCACCTGCCCCGCGAAAGCCGGATCCACCCGCCCGGCGGCCAGGTCGGCTTTCCACACGCTGTGGGTCGCCGGGTCGTAGAAGTTCATTACGAACAGGCTGGCGGCCCGGTCCTCGAACAGCACCTGCGGGACCGCCTCGCCGACCAGCGGCCGCGCCGTCCGCAGCCACTCGACCTCGTAGTGGGACCGCTCGACCGGCGCCTCCCAGACCGCCGCGACCCGCAGCGTCGCCAGCGCCCGCTTCACGCAGACCGGGCCGGACGCCGTCTGCAGCCGGAACACGTCGCTCGATACCCCGCCGGTCAGCCGCTCCAGCTCCGGAGCTGCGCCCGGCGCCAGGAATCCCCCGGCCCGCAGGGCGTCCACGATGTCCGCGTCGGCATTCATAACTGAGATACTTAGGATCCTAAGCGTTTCGGGTCCAGCCTGACGGGGAAGCGTCAATCTAATTGACGAGAGGTGGGTCCAGGGTTCTATTGCGAGCTATGATATTGGACTGGGCACAGTCCGGGCCATAGGGCTCAGGAGGACATCATGACCAAGCCGGCCAACACCGAATTCGAGATTTGTGGCGTCAACCACCTGGCCCTGGTCTGCAAGGACATGGCCCGGACGGTCGAGTTCTACCGCGATGTCCTGGGCATGCCGCTGGTCAAGACGATCGACTTGCCCGGCGGCATGGGCCAGCACTTCTTCTTCGACATCGGCAACGGCGACTCGCTGGCCTTCTTCTGGTTCCCAGGCGCGCCCGAGGCGGTTCCGGGCATCTCCGCGCCGGCGCAATTGCCCGGCGGCGGCGACATCCGCTCCGCGCACGGGTCGATGAACCACATCGCCTTCAACGTCCCCGCCGAACGGTTCGACGACTACGTCGGCAAGCTGCGCGCCAAGGGCGTGAAGATGGGGCCGGTTCTGAACCACGACGACTCGCCCAGCCAGGTGAGCGCCGAGGTCACGGACGGGGTGTTCGTCCGCTCCGTCTACTTCTGGGATCCCGACGGCGTGATGCTCGAGTTCGCAGCCTGGACCAAGACCTTCGACGAATCGGACATCGCCCACGAGGCCGTGGACGCCTCCGGCGCCAAGTCCCGCGCCGTCGTCCTGAAGGCCGAGACCCGGCTTGCCGACAACGACGTGAAGGCGCTCGAACCCGCAAAATAGGTCAAGCGCGGCCCAGGTCGCCCCGCCTCCGCAGCCCGCCTGAGCCAGCGCGGACGGCCTGGATTGACAGTAATCCTTAGGACTCTAATTATATTCGCTGAAGGGGCATCGGCAGGGCGTGGCGCGGCCTTCGCGACGACCCCCAACCTGGGCGCTCAGGCATCCTGACAGAGGCTTTAAACGTCAACCAAATCGACACTTTTCTTGGATGAGCGCAGTTTGCGAAACGAAGTTCGACCAACAGAACGTCGACAACGAAACCACAGGGGGAGACCGGGGACATGATCGCCCGTATTCTATTTGCGACCACGATGCTGGTGAGCGCCTACGCTGGCGCCGCCATGGCCGCGGAGGCCGATGCGACCGGCTCCGTCACGCTAGGTGAGATGGTCGTCACGGCCCAGAAGCGGGCCGAAAAATTGCAGGACGTGCCGATCTCGATGGAGGTCATCTCCGGCGCGAAGCTGGCCGCCTACAGCACCAACGACTTCAAGCAGATGGTAAAGTTCGCGCCGAACGTCTCGGTGGAATCCACCGCCGGCAATGACGTGATCTACATCCGCGGCTTCGGCTCGCCCCCCGCCAACTTCTCTTTCGACCAGTCGGTCAGCCTCTACATCGACGGAATCTACGCGGGCAAGAACCGCCAGGCCCAGTCGCCGTTCTTCGACCTGGAGCGTGTGGAAGTGCTGCGCGGCCCGCAGGGCGCGCTGTTCGGCAAGAACACCCCCGCCGGCGCCGTCAGCATCGTCTCCGCCGGCCCGACCAGCACGCCTGAGGGCGAGGTCACCGCGTCCTACAATTTCGAACTCCAAGGCACGGAGATCACCGGCCACGTCGCCGGCCCGATCAGCGACACGCTGAGCGCCCGCCTGGCAGTGCGCTTCGTCGATCAGGACGGCTATATCGAGAACCGGTTCAACGGCGCGGACGATCCCTCGAACAAGCTCGCCCTGGCGCGTCTGACCTTACGGTATGCGCCCACCGAGACCTTCGACTTCACGCTGAAGGCGGAATACGGGGATCGCGAGGTCAAGGGCGGCATGAACGTGTCGAGCCCGCTGACCACCAGCCAGCAACCGCACGAGTACCGCTACTCGACCGTCAACCCGATCGGCGCAGAAGGCACCAAGGCGACATCCTGGATGGTGTCGGGCACCGGTAATCTGCAACTGGGCGAATTCACCCTGACTTCGATCAGCGGCTACTCGTTCTTCCGGTCGAACATCGTCAACAACTTCGACCAGACGCTGCCTGCGGGCGGGACCACCCGCAACAGCGTCTACAACAGCTTCCCGGAACACTTCCGGCAGTGGTCGCAGGAGCTCCGGCTGCTGTCGCCGACCGGCAAGAAATTCGAGTACGTCGTCGGCGCGTACATCGACACCGCCCGCTATCAGCTCACCCAGCTCGGCGGCTTCGACATCAACTCGCCCGGGGTCCTGGTCTACTTCGGCTTGCTCAATACCGAGTTCCGCCAGCAGAGTTCCAGCTACTCGGTCTTTGGCCAGGGCACCTACCACGTGACCGACGCCCTACGCCTGATGGGCAGCCTGCGCTACACCTCCACCGACAAGCGTGCGATCTTCTACGGCCGTCTACGCTATGGCCCATTCGCCCTGCGGCCGGTGAACACCGTGGCGGTCGGCGACATCAATAACGAAGACAACTGGGATCCGTCGGGCACGATCCAGTACGACGTCGCCCCCCAGATCATGGTTTACGCCACCTACGGCCGCGGCTCGAAGTCGGGCGGATTCGTCTCCAACACCTACGGCACGACCAGCGCCACATTCAAATATCGGCCGGAGAAGTCCGAGAACTATGAAGCCGGGATCAAGTCGACCCTGGCCGACGGCCGCGTCGTCCTGAACGTCTCGGTCTACGATACCAAGTTCAAGAACCTGCAGGTGTCGGTCTACAATCCGACGATCTCCACCTACCAGACCGGCAACGCCGCCAGCGCCAGCTCCAAGGGCGTCGAAGGCACGGCCGCCTGGTATCCGATGAAGGGCCTCGATTTCACCCTGTCGGCCGCCTACCAGGACGCCAAGTACGACGACTATCCGGGCGCGGCCTGCCTGGTGACCCAACCGATCACCGCCTGCAACCCGGCGGTCCCGGCCAGCATCGCGGCGAACAACATCAAAGGCGCGCCACTGACTTACACCTCGAAGGTCAGCTACAATTTCGCGGGCCACTACCGGATCGAGATGCCCGGCGACATGGTGATCGACACCAACGCCTCGCTCTATGGTCGCTCCAAGTACTTCGACTCGGACAACCAGAGCCCGCTGTTCGGCCGCCAGAAGGCCTACACCAAGTTCGATGCTCGGGTCAGCTACGGCCCCGCCGATGACCACTGGCACGTGGCGGTCACCGGCAAGAACCTCGGAGACAAAAAGACCACCGGCAGCGCGTTCAACCTGCCGTTCCCGATCACGGCGACGCCGCGGGCGATCCTCTACCTCGAGGAGACCCGCAGCGTGGCCATCGAAGCGGGCGTGAAGTTCTAGTCTGAAAGGGGCGGCGGGCATGCCTGTGGGTTTCGACCTGGAGACGCTCGCCGTCCGGACCACACTCTCCGACGTGGTCATCGCCTACGCGACAGCCTTGGACACCCGCGAGTGGACGGGCTTCCGGGCGCTGTTCGAGGACGAGATCGAGATCGACTACAGTTCCCTGGGCTCGATCTCCGGAACCCTCCCGGCGCAGGTCTGGGTGGATCGCTGCAGGGTGCTGGGCGGGTTCGACGCGACCCAGCACAAGGTGGGCAACTTCGCCTTCGCCCTCGACGGCGATACGGCGGTGGTCACCTCCTACGTCGATGCCGCGCACTTCATTGGCGACCTGGCCGGGTTCGCCTGCGGAACCTATGTCCATCACCTGCGCCGTCACCCCGACGGCTGGCGCATCGCCGGCTGCACCTTCCGGGTCGCCGGCTATGCCACGGGCCGGGCGGCCTTCGACATGGCCTTCGACGCCGCCCGCGCGGCCTTCGGGAACGCCCCATGATCGACGTCTATTTCACGCCTACACCCAACGGCCACAAGGTCAGCATCATGCTACAGGAGACCGGCCTCCCGCACCGGTTGATCGCCTGCGACATGCTGGCCGGCGACCACCTGACGCCCGAGTTCCGCAAAGTGAACCCCAATGGCCGACTGCCAGCGATCGTGGATCATGATCCCCCCGGGGGCGGAGCGCCGTTTGCGGTCTTCGAGTCCGGCGCGATCCTGATCTACCTGTCGGAAAAGGCCGACGGAGCCTTCACGCCGACCGACCCGCGCCGCCGCTCGCTCGCCCACCAGTGGCTGATGTGGCAGATGGCCGGCTTCGGTCCGATGCAGGGCCAAGCCCACCACTTTGTCCGCTACGCGCCCGAGGGCAAGGACTACCCCGTCACCCGCTACATGAACGAGACGTGCCGCCTCCTGGCCGTGCTGGACCGGCGGCTCTCAGCAGCCGAGTACCTGGCGGAGGAATACTCCATCGCCGACATGGCCACCTGGCCCTGGGCCCGCGCGATCCGCGCCATCGGCCTGGACATGGCCGACTGGCCCAACATCGCCCGCTGGTTCGCCACCATCGGCGAGCGCCCGGCCGTCCAGCGCGGCACCGAGGTCAAGAACGCCCCGAATCTCTCTAGCCTCCGTCCCACCCTCTCACCGGAAGCTTGGTCCAACCTGTTCGGCGCGAACATGCTGAAGAGCTCCGGTGTTTGACTCAGTTCGCCATCGTGCCGCCGTCGATTGCGATGTCGGAGCCGGTGATGAAGCTGCTTTCGTCGGAGGCGAGGAACAGGGCGGCCGCGACCACGTCCTCGGGCTCGCCGACCCGCTTGATCACCTGCCGCCCGATCGCCCGCTCGGTCCATCCCGGCTGCAGCATCAGCGGCTCGGTCTGCGCCGAGCGGATCATGCCCGGAGAGATCGTGTTGGCGCGGATGCGGTGCTGGCCGCCCTCGGTGGCGTACTGGCGGGTCATGCCCATGACCGCCGCCTTGGCCGCCGAGTGCGCCAGCATGCCCTGCCCCGCCGAGGCCTTTTTCGCGGCCGTCGAGGCGATGTTGATGATTGAGCCACCGCCGCGCGCGATCAGGTGCGGCCAGGCCGCGCGGCAGAGGTGGAAAATGATGTCCACCTCCTCGCGCTGCGTGCGCGCGAAGGTCTCGAAGTCCATGTCCGGCACGAACGCGAAATAGGCCATGGCGGCGTTGTTGTAGACGATGTCGAAGCCGCCGAAGTGCTCCAGGGCAAAGCCCACAAGCTGCTGCGCGCCGGCCTCGACCGAGAGGTCCAGGGGCTGCAGCGAGACCATCTCCCCGCCGGCCACCCGCACCTCGTCCGTCACCGCCTGGGCGGCAGGGTTGAGGTCGCAGCCCACCACCTTGGCGCCTTCGCGCGTAAACATCTGCGCCGCCGCCCGGCCCATGCCGCTCCCGGTCCCGGTGATGATCGCGACCTTGCCTGCCAGACGTCCGACCACGGCCTTCTTCCCTGTTTTGCTTATCCACAGCCTAGACCCAAGCACCGCGAACCGTAAACTTGATTGACAGAACGAGGCCCCGCCCTAGGCTGATCTCAAGGCGCGGAATAACGCCGTCAGGGAGCTTCATGGACCAGGCCGCGACCGCCGCGATCAGCCCGCCCGCCACCCTGGCTGCACGGCCGGGACGTACTGTGGCATTGCTGCTGCTGACCGCCGTCGGCACAGTCAATTTCGTCGATCGCCAGATCCTCTCGGTGCTGGCCGAGCCGATCCGAACAGAGCTCCACCTCAGCGATACACAGCTGGGCCTGCTGACCGGCTTGAGCTTCTCGCTGTTCTACGCCCTGATGGGCGTGCCCGCAGCCCTGCTGGCCGACCGAACCAACCGGGTGCGGCTGGTGGCCGCCGCCTGCCTGATCTGGAGCGTGTTCACCGGCGCCTGCAGCTTCGCCGGGTCGTTTTGGCAACTGGCCGTCGCTCGCTTCGGGGTCGGGGTCGGCGAGGCCGGCGGCACCGCGCCCTCGCTGTCGATCCTCGCCGACTACTACCCACCCGAGAAACGTCCGGCGGTGATCGGCCTCTTCACCGTCAACGGCCCGATCGGCGTGTTCGTGGGCGCCAGTCTCGGCGGTTGGGCGGCCGGCCAGTTCGGCTGGCGCGGCGCCTTCGTTCTCACGGCCGGCATTGGCGCCGTCGCCGCCCTGGCGCTAGCCGCCTTCGTCCGCGAGCCCGCACGCGGCGGGCTTGACCCGCAGCCCGTCCGCACCGCTGAGCGCGCCCGCCTCGGCCCCACCGCCCGGCTCTTCCTGTCGCGCCCGACGCTCCGCCTGCTGCTGTTCGCCAGCGGCCTCTCGGCCTTCGTCAGCTACGGCATGCTGAACTGGATTCCGGCCTACCTGATGCGCGTCCAGCACATGCCGCTCAGCGAGGTCGCCCGCTGGTTCGGCCCCGCCGCCGGCCTCTGCATGGGCCTGGGCATCTGGGGCGGCGGCGCGCTTGTCAACTGGGCCGGCCAGCGCAGCGTCAAGGCCTACGCCTACGTGCCAGGCCTCTCCATGCTGCTGTGCGCGCCCAGCCTGGCTATCGCCTGCCTCGCCGGCTCCTGGCAGGCGTCGCTGGCGCTTATGCTGATCCCGATGATCTGCTGCACCATCTATGTCGCGCCGGCCCTGGCCCTTGTACAGAACCTGTCGCCAGTCGCCGCCCGCGCCACCGCCACCGCCCTGCTGCTGCTGGCCTTCAACATCGTGGGCCTGGGCGGCGGGCCGCTGGCCATAGGTGCGCTCAGCGACGCGCTGGCGGCCAACCATGTCGCCGAGCCCCTGCGCCTCGCCCTGATCGCCATCACCCCGATCGCGGTAGTCGCGGCGGCCGGCTATTTCGCCGTCTCGCGGGTCGTGGGCGCCGACACCCAATCCGCCCTGGAAGCCGCCCGATGAAGGACCTCAAGGAGCAGACCGCCTTCGTGACCGGCGGGGCCAGCGGCATCGGCCTCGCCACCGCCCGCGCCCTGGCCCGCCGCGGCGCACGCCTGATCCTGGCCGACATCGTCGCCGACAAGGTGGAGGCCGCCGCCGCCGAACTGCGCGCTGCAGGCACCGACGCCATCGGCCTGACCCTCAACGTCGCCGAGGAGGCCGAGTGGGCCCGGGCCGGCGACGAGGCGCAGGCCTTCGGCGAGGTCAGCGTCCTGATCTCCAACGCCGGCGTTGGCGGCGGGTCCGGCGCGTTCGAAACCTATGACCCCGAGGTCTGGCGCTGGGCCTACGCCGTGAACGCTCATGCCCACCTCTATGCCTGCCGCACTTTCCTGGGCGCCATGAAGGCCTCGGGCCGCCCCGGCCACCTGACGCTCACCTCGTCGATGGTCGCTATCGTCCCGCCGCCCATTTCCGTGGCCTACATCTCGTCGAAGTTCGCCACGCTGGGCATCGCCATGGCGCTGCGCAACGAGCTGGCCGACACGCGGGTCGGCATCTCGGTGCTGTGCCCCGGCATGTCGGCCACCAACATCGTCGCAACCACCGCCACGCTGCGTCCCGGCGCCACCGAGCAGGGCGAAGCCGCCCAGACGGCGCAGAACATGTCCGGCGTCCTGGTCGGCGGCATGTCGCCCGACAGGATCGGCGAGCGCGTCGTCCGCGCCATTGAGGCCAGCGAGTTCTTCATATTCACCCATCCGGAGTGGAAGGGTATGGCTGAGGCCCAGTTCGCCGAGATGCTGGCCGCCTTCGGCGAGTCCGCCGACCCGTCCTACAAGGGCGACGACATCGCGGGCCTCATCGCGGCCAACGGCGCCCAGCGCATGAACATCGCCGTGGGCTGATGACCGGCTTGCCGCAACCCTAAGGAGTCCCGAGATGTCCGACGCCGCCACCCTCGCGCTCGCCAAGCGCTTCTTCGACTGCGTGGAGCAGGGCGACATCGACGGCCTGGTGGCCTGCTATGCCCCGGACGCCGAGATCTGGCATAACACCGACGAGGCCATCCAGGGTCCCGAGGACAACCGCAAGACCCTGGCGGGCATGGTCACCCGCATCCTCGATCGTGTGTACGACAATCGCCGCGTCGAGGTGTTCGCCGGCGGCTTTGTGCAGCAGCATGTCCTGCGGGGCACCCGTTCACACGATGGCGTTTGCGTCGCCCTGCCCGCCTGCATCGTCTGCGCCGTTAGGGATGGCAAGATCACCCGGCTGGACGAATATTTCGACTCCGCCCGCGTCGCCGAATTCCGCAAGTTCGCCTGAGGTTCAAAACACATGCCCGTTCTTCGCCAGGTTCCCCGCGCCGAGGTCACCTCGGAGGTCATCACCGCCTACTACGACCGCCTGTTCGGTCCCGACCGCGACCCCGTCGCCAGCCCCGGCACCGCCACCGGCACCCCAGGCGACTGGTGGACCGTGTTCGCGCTCGCCCCCGACATCTTCAAGCACGCGGTCGACGGCTTCGCAGTCTACCGCCACCCCGACCGCAAGATCGACCCGGTGCTGCGCGAGCTCGGACAGACCCGCGCCGGGTGGGTGAAGGAAAGCCAGTTCGTCTTCTCACAGCACTGCAAGTCCTTGCGCGGCCTTGGCGTGTCTGACGAGAAGATCGCCGCCGTCCCTCACTGGCAGGTGTCCGACATCTTCAACGACCAGGAGCGCGCCGTCCTGGCCTATGCCGATTGCCTGACCGCCGGCGACGGCCGTACGCCCCTCGAGGTGTTCAATAAGCTGAAGACCTTCTGGAGCGACGAACAGATCTTCGAATTCACTTACATAACAACTCTATATTCCATGCACGCGGTGATCACCCGGGCGCTCCGGATGGAGTTCGACAACCGCGAGGAGCCCATCGTCGAAGTCGCTGCGCCGGAGGGCTTCAAGGCCGCCGACTTCCTCAGCCCGGCTCGCCCGGCGGCGAGCACCTAGGCATGGCGCTCTCATTCGACTTCCAGGCGCTCGCCAGCGAGCCGCTGTGCGTCGCGGAGTTCCTGGTCGAGGGCGCGATCATGCCGATGGGCCAGTCGCCCTGGACCTCGCGGCGGATCGGCTACGTCACCGGCGGCCGCTTCGAGGGCCCGCGGCTGTCGGGCGATATCCTGCCCGGCGGCGGCAACTGGTCCACCAGTGGCGAAATCGCGCCCGGCGTCGCGGCCGGAACCTTCGACGCCCGCGTGATCTGGAAGACCGACGACGGGGCGCTGATCTACGTAACCTACACCGGCCGCAGCGTGATCCGTGACGCGGTCACCGCCGCCTTCCGCGACCCCGCCCAGCCCGAGGTCCCGCACAGCGACTACTACCTGCGCATCGCTCCAGTCTTCGAAACCGCCGACCCCCGCTATGGGTGGCTTAACGGCGTCCTCGCCGTCGGCTGCGGCCACCGCACGACGAGCGGCATCCGCCACTCGATCTTCGCGGTTCTCTAGCGAGCGGGCGCCCGATCCCGGATCCGGTCGAACCCCGCCTTGATGGCGGCAAACCGCGCTTCGATCAGCGGCTCGAACTGGGCGTCGGTGAAGATGTAGGGCCAGTCGCCCTCGATACCCTCGCGGACCAGCTCGCCGACGTAGAGCGGGTCGATCCCCGCCGCCAGCGCCTGGCGCAGGCGATCGACGGCCTCGGCCGCCGGACCCTCGGTGGGCATCGGCCCGACTGCGTCCGAGAACCGTTCCGGCACATAGCGTCCGATGTCGGCGATGTTGGTGTTGATGAAGCCGGGACAGAGAACCGAGACCCCGATGCCCTTCGGCGCCAGTTCCGGCCGCAGGCCCTCCGACAGCGCCACGACGCCGTACTTGGTCACGTTATAGAGACTGCTGCCGCCCGAAATCAGGCCGGCGATCGAGGCTGTCGAGACGATGTGCCCGCCCTCCCCGTGCGACTCGATCAGCGGCCCGAAGATGCCGATCCCGTCGATCACCGCCGTCAAGTTGACACCGATGACCCACGACTTCACCGTCTCGGTCCAGCGGCCATAGCTGCCACCACCACCGACCCCGGCGTTGTTCACCAGGATATGGACCTTGCCGAAGCGCGCAATGGTCGCATCCGCCGCCGCCTGCAGCTCAGCCTTCAGCGACACGTCGGCGAGCACGCCGTCCACATCGGCGTTGGTGGCCTTGAGGCCCGCGACGGCGCCGTCCAGAGCGTCCGCCTTGAGGTCGCACAGCATCACCTTCACGCCGGCCTGGGCTAGGGCGGTCGCGATCCCCAGCCCGATGCCCGAGGCCGCGCCGGTCACAAACGCCGTCTTGCCCGCCAGATCCCGCATGCCGTCCACTCCGCTCTTGTTGGGACCGACAATGGCCTCGGGGCGACCCTGCTGCAACGGCCGGCCGGCCGGGCGGCCTTCATCGGCCACCTTCGAACGGCGAGGTCGGAGATTAGCCCACCAGCGACCGCGCCCGGACGTTCAGCATCTCTTCCGCCTGACGCGTCACCGCCCGGACCATCTCGGCAACGGTGGGGATGTCGTGGATCAGGCCCTGGGCCTGGCCGACGGTCCAGATGCCACCGTCGGTATCGCCCTGGCCCATGACATTGGTGCGGCCGCGTACGCCGGCCACCAGGTGGCGGACATCCTCGATGGTCTTGGTCGGGTCCTGCTGGATCTTCACCACCTCTTCCGAGACAGCGTTGCGCGCTACCCGGCTGGTGTTGCGCAGAGTGCGGTTGGTCAGCAGCGTGTCGCGCTCGGTATTTTCGACGATCTTGCGCTTCACGTTCTCATGGATGGCGCACTCCTGGGTGGCCATGAAGCGGGTGCCCATGTTGACCCCGTCGGCGCCCAGCATCAGGGCCGCGGCTAGGCTGCGGCCGTCCGCCATGCCGCCCGAGGCGATCACCGGGATCGGCGACACCGCGTCCACCGTCGCCGGTAGCAACACCACTAGGCCCACGTCGTCCTCGCCCGGGTGGCCGGCGCATTCGAACCCGTCGATCGAGATCACGTCCACGCCATGCTTCACCGCCGACACAGAGTGGCGGACCGAGGTGCATTTATGAATGACCTTCACCCCCGCCGCCTTGAAGGCCGGCAAGTGGTCCACCGGCGCCCGGCCGGCGGTCTCGACGATCTTGATGCCGCTCTCGATGATCGCCTGGCGATACTCGTCGTAGGGGATCGGGTTCAGCGACGGCAGCAGGGTCAGGTTCACGCCAAACGGCTTATCCGTCAGCTCGCGGCACCGCTTGATCTCGTCCCAGAGCTCCTCGGCGGACTTCGAATGGTGGGCGGTGATGAAGCCCAGCGCGCCGGCATTGGCCACGGCCGCGACCAGGGGCGCGTAGCCCACTCCGGTCATGCCGCCCATCACCAGCGGCGTCTCGACCCCGAACATCTCGGTGAGGCGTGTTTTGATCATGACGTTCCTGCTCCCTGAAATCTTTCCGTCCATCGGACGGGATTTTTAGCGATGACGCAAACCTGGGTTCACACCCATGTCCAAGCGAAGGGGGTCCAAGCGAAGTTGTCCTCAGGCAAAGTCTGGCAAATGGCGCTCTTCCAGCTGGCGCCGAAGCGTCGCGGGAATCGCGATCGGGCGTCGGGCATCCAGGTCGAGGGCCAGCGCGATATTGTCGTTCATCGACACCACTTGGCCCGTGGTGGTGTTGAAGATCCAGCGCCGCGAGTGGCGGACCTTGTCGGCCAGGCCGATGTCGGCGCCGATCGAACAGATGGTCTCGCCGACCCGGGGCTGGGCAAAGCGCATCTGCCGGGTCTCCAGCGACGCCCAGCCGATGTGCTGGCCTTCGTCGGTCTTGAAGGTCATCGGGCCCCAGCGGGGCTTCTCGCCGTCGATCGGCGGCGCCCCACGCAGCATGCCGAACATGAAGTCCTCACCGTCCGACAGGAAGCCGTGCGCGTCGCAGCTTTCGGCGTCGATCGTGCGCGTCATCCGGCGCGACATCGGGTCGGCGGTCTCCTCGCCCAGGCGCGCGGCCAGGGCCTCGTAGGTGACGTCCAGGCGCGGCGCGCCCAGGTCCAGGGTGCGCGGCTGGCCGTGCGGCGGCAGTTCGGTGGTTAGGCCGGCCGTGGCGGCGATGACGGCGTCCGGCAGGGGCAGCGGCGCCCGTGTCGCGCGATCCGCGAGGGCCGAGACCAGGATGAAGGTCGCCGCCACCTCGCCCTTGGCGTCGTTGTCGATCTCGAGGTAGGTGCGGACCGTCCCGCGCCCGACCTCCAGCACCCCGCCACGCACCGTCAGGGTCGCGCCCTTGAACTGTTCGCGGTGATAGCGGGTGTAGCTGTCGATCGGGATCAGGCGCGCGCCCAGCCCCTCGAGCGCGTCAGCCCCCAGGCCCAGCTGCGCCAACAGCGCCGCGTTCGCCGTCTGGGCGCGGGACAGGTAGTAGCGGACGTTCAGGTGACCGAGCGCGTCTATCTCATCGGCCCCGATGACCGAGGTGTGCAAAAGCTTCATCCGAAATCACGCCGTTCTAATATTCAAAAAAAAATCAATGCCTTAAAATTATTCCCGCGACACCGCCGCCGGATGGCCAGGGCCGATGATACGCCATCCGCCGCCCCCGGCCATAGGGGGCTCACGATGGATAGAGCGCCGCCGCCAGCGCGCGGATCTCGGTCTGGTCGGCGGGCAGGACGAAGCCGGCCTTCAGGGCGCGTGCGAGGGCGGCGTCGAACGCCTTCAGGTAGTCCGCCTTGCCGCCCGGATATAGGCGGTTCAGCGTGGCCGCGTCGTAAGCCTCTGTCGTTCCCAGCAGGAAGGCGAACGGGCCGCCCGAATTTCCCAGGCCGGAGAGCCTGGCGGTGGGCGCCTCCACCCACGGCGTGCGGATGCCGCCCCTGGCGTTGCCGTTGGCGTCGAGCACGAGGCTCGGCGCCCCGCCCGCCGCACCGGCCGTCGTCTCCATGCGCGGGGCCATCGGCGGCGCCTTGCCCGTGCGGACCCAGGTTTCCAGCCCGGCCAGCGCCGCCTGGGCCACGTAGTGATGCTGCGGCGCAGCGTTCATCGGCTTGGCCAGCTTGCCGACGATGGTCATCGTGGACGGCTTCCAGAGCGGCGCGATCTTTTCGATGGGCGCGACGCCCGAGTCGCTGGCGGCCACCTGGAACATGTAGACATCGACGTGCGCCGCGCCCGGGATTTCCCAGACCCGAAGCCTGGCGTTGTCCGGCTGGCTCGCCGTCCAATAGCCGCTGATGCCGCTACCGATCAGGTCGGTCTCGGTGATCAGGGTCATCACCGGGACCCGGAGGTTCGGCCGGAATCTGATCCCCGAGGGGGAACTCGCGCGGTTCGCGATCGCGGCGGCGTCCAGCAGCGGCGCACCGCCGAACCGGGAGTGGATGAAGAACCCGTCGTAGACCTTCGCCAGCGGATCTATGGCGTTGACGTAGGTGGTCAGGAAGATCGCCGATTGTGACTCGCCCAGCGCCAGCACCCGCTTGGCCTTCAGCGGCCCCAGCACAGGGCCATCGCGCACCACGCGCCCGGCCTGTGAATAGATGTCATAGGCGAAGGCGTCGCCCGGATGACTGAGCCCGCCATAGCGCTCGGGCTTCATCTTCTTTAAGCCTCCACTGGCGCCACCCATGCTCTGGCCGCCTTCGACGCCAACCTTTTGGACCGAGACACCCACGTAGGCGTAGCCGGAGCGGATCATCTCCCGGTGCATGAAGGACCAGTCTGGGCCCACGTCCTGTCCACCGGTGACGTTCAGCCACTCGACGGCGACGGTCCCGTTGAAGCGCTTTGCGTCGATCGGCCGGACGACAACGATGCGGGTGACGAAGGGCGCCGAGCCGGCGGCCTCGGCCTGCCAGGCGCCATCTGTGCGGGCCTCGCCGACCAGCCGATAGGAGGTCGCGTCGCCGGCAAGGACGTACTCCTCGACCACGTAGCCCAGCGCGGCTAGGTCGTAGGACGCCAGCGCCAGGACCGGAACACCCGGAACCGCGGTGAACTTCGGCATCGCCGCGGCGCCCGCCGTACTGGCGAGGCCCGTAAGCAGTGCTGCCGACACCACGCCCGTCGCCAGGCGCCAAAGCTTCTGCATCAAGCCCATCATCGTCTCCCCAAGGGGCTGGCCGCGACTAGCGGCGGCCTTGCCCGTCATCCACCCGCAAGCTGATCCCGGTGACCGCGTCCGAGGCGGGCGACACGAGGTACAGCAGCGTCGAGTCCAGCTGCGCCGGATCGCCGATCCGCTTGCGCGGCGTCGTCGCCGAGAAATCGCCGATCCGCGAGAGCATCCCGTCCATCATCTCGGAATGGAAGGCGCCCGGCGCGATGGCGTTGACGTTGATGTGGTTGCGCGCCCACTCGACCGCAAGCGCCTCGGTGATCCGCACCACGGCCGCCTTGCTGACCGAATAGAGCGCCGCGCCATTGCCGCCGTACTCATAGGCCGCCGACGAGGCGATATTGACGATGCGCCCTGGCTTGTCGGCCGCCATCAGCCGTCGCGCCACTTCGCAGGACAGGATGAACGGCGCGCGGACGTTGATGTCCAGCACCCGGTCGATCAGCTCCAGTGGCATCTTGTGCGCCCGCTGCGCATCGGGGATGCCGGCGTTGTTGACCAGGATGGTGACGGTGCCAAACGCGGCTTCCGCCTGGGCGACGGCGGCGATCAACTGGTCGGCGTCGGTGGCGTCCATGGCGATGGCGATGGCTTCGCCGCCGGCCGCCTTGATTTGGGCGGCCAGGGCCTCCAGCCGATCCACCCGGCGCGCCGCCAGCGCCACCTTGGCGCCGGCGGCGGCCAACACCTTGGCGAACCGCAGGCCCAGGCCCGATGAGGCGCCGGTGACCAGGGCGACCTGGCCGGTCAGGTCATTTGAGGCATTGGGAAGCGGATAGGTCATCACTTGCTCCGTCCGCTGGTGGGGATGTCCTTGAAGGCCACGTTCTTGTCGACGCGGATGTCGCCGGGCAGGCCCAGCACCCGCTCGGCGATGATGTTGCGCAGGATCTCGTCCGAGCCGCCCTCGATCCGGGTGGCCGGCGAGCGCATCAGCATGGCCTGGAAGCGGGCGTTCATCGGGCTGTCGGCATCCTGCACCACGCCGGCCTGGCCCTGCAGGTCCAGCGCGAACATCGCCAGTTCCTGCATGGTGGCGCCCGCCACCAGCTTGCCGATCGAGTTCTCCGGCCCCGGCGTCTGCCCCTTCGAGAGCGCCGTTATGGCCCGCATGCCGGTGTACTTCAGCCCGCTCTGCTTGACCGCGAACTGCGCCAGCCGCGACTTCACCGCCGAGTCATCGACCGCCGGCTGCCCGTCGATCTCGGCCTCCAGGCAGAACCGGAACAGTTCCGGGAACCCTGTCGACATGCCCGACCCGATCGACAACCGCTCGTTCATCAGGGTGGTGAGCGAGACTTCCCAGCCTTGCCCGACCGCGCCCAGCCGCTGCGAATCCGGGATTCGCACGTCGTTGAAGAACACCTCGTTGAAGCCCGACTGGCCGTTGGCCTGCTTGATCGGCCGCACGTCCACGCCGGGCGACGCCATGCTCAGGAAGAACATGGTCAGGCCCTTATGCTTGGGCACGTCCGGGTCGGTCCGGGTGATCAGCAGCCCCCATTGCGAATGCTGGGCGCCGCTGGTCCACACCTTTGAGCCGTTGATGATCCAGTCGCCGGAGCCATCCGTGGCCCGCTCGGCCTTGGTGCGCAGACCGGCCAGGTCCGACCCGCCGGCCGGCTCCGAGAACAGCTGGCACCAGATGTCGTCGCCGGCGGCCAGCGGCGGCAGCAGGCGCTGTTTGTGCTCCTCCGACGCCCAGGCCATTACCGTCGGCCCGCACATGCCGTGGCCGATGATGAACGGTCCGGAGAGCGCGCCATAGACGCCCTCCTCCTGACCGAAGATCACCCGCTCGATCGGGGTGGCGGCGCGACCGCCGTATTCCTTGGGCCAGTGCAGGCAGGCCCAGCCGGCCTGCGCTTTGGTCTTCTGCCAGGCCTTCGATGCGGCCATCGGGTCTTCGCTCTCTACGCCGGAGGACGCGAAGCCCGCGCGCTTCAGCTCGGCGTCCAGGTGTTTCGGCGCATTGACGTCGAGCCATGCGCGGACCGTGCGGCGGAAGGCGGCTTCTTCGGGTGTGTCTTCGAAATCCATGGTCCCGCGCTCCTTCAGGCCGCTTCGGTGTTGGTGTCGCGCATACGGTCGATCAGCAGGCTCTCCCAGCTGGAGAGCGAGCCCAGCGACAGGGCCAGCGCGTTGGAGCGCCGGTAGTAGAGGTGGCAATCGAAGGCCCAGGTGAAACCCATGCCGCCGTGCACCTGGATGTTGTTCTTGGCGCAGTGCTGGAAAGCTTGTGTCGCTGAAACGCGCGCAGTGGCCGCCGCCACCGGCAGCTCCGCCGCCCCCGAGGCCAGGGCCCATGCGCCGTAGTAGGCGTTGGATCGCGCCAGGGTGGCCGCGACATACATGTCGGCCAGCATGTGCTTGATCGCCTGGAATGAACCGATCTGGCGACCGAACGCCATCCGGTCGAGCGCATAGTCCCGGGCCATCTCCAGCGCGCGGTCGGAGCCGCCGATCTGTTCGAAGGCCAACAGGATCGCGGCGCGGTCCATGACCATCTCGGCGATCCGCCAACCGTCGCCTTCTCCGCCCAACAGTTCGGCCCGCGCGCCATCGAAGGTCAGCCGCGCCTGGCTGCGCGAGGGGTCTATGGACTCCAGGGTCTCCCGCATCACACCAGGACCGTCCAGGTCGACGACGAACAGCGAAATCGCCGTATCGCCGCGGCCGGAGCCCGTGCGCGCCGCGACGATGGCGAGGTCGGCGCAGTCGCCATCGGCGACCGGCGCCTTCACGCCGGAAAGCCGACCGTCGCGCACCGTCGCATGAATCTTGTCGGCGCTCATCCTGCCTTGGCCCTCGACGAACGCGAAGCAGCCTACCGCTTCGCCGCTGGCAAGCCTGGGTAGCCATGCCTGCTTCTGGGCCTCGGAGCCGGCGTGGAGCAGGAACTCGGCCGCCAGGTAGATCGACGAGGACGCCGGCACGGGGGCGATCACCCGGCCCAGCTCCTCGGCCACCAGGCAGAGCTCCAGGTGCGAAAGACCCATACCCCCATACTCTTCAGGGATCGCCACGCCGAGCGCGCCCAATTCGGCCAACCCCTTGTAGAGCTCCCGATCGTAGGGTTTGGGCCCTTCCAGGATCGCGCGCACCGCCGCGGGCGGGCACTTCTCAGACAGGAAGCGGCGGACCTGATCCTGCAGCCCCTTCTGGTCGTCGGAGAAGTCGAGGTTCATGGGCGCAGCCCTCCGCGTCTCTTGTCGTTAGCATCCAGTTGGCACGGCTGACGTCACGCCAGTCCAGCCCCGTCTTCACAAGAGGTTCGCCCAGCGTCAGCCCGGTCCCGTGCTAGGCCTTCCCCAACAAGCCTGGAAGGACCCCGCCATGAAGATCGATAGCTCCGTCTCCGCCGTCATCACCGGTGGCGCGTCCGGCCTCGGCCGGGCCACCGCCAAGGCGCTGCGCGACCTGGGAGCCAAGGTCGCCCTTTTCGACAAGAACCCCGAGACCGGTGAGGCGACGGCCGCCGAACTGGGCGCCCTGTTCTGCGAAGTCGATGTGATGAGCGAGGAGTCAGTCGAGGCCGCCTTCGCCAAGGCCCGCGCCGCCAATGGCCAGGAGCGCATCCTGGTCAACTGCGCCGGCGGCGGCCGGGGCGGCAAGACCATCGGCCGCGACAAGCAGACCGGCGAGATCATCCAGTTCAAGGCCTCGGACTTCGAGTGGGTGCTGGCGCTGAACACCGTCGGCACCTTCCGCTGCATCGTGAAGAGCGCGGCCGGCATGGCCACCCTGGAGCCCAACGCCGATGGCGAGCGCGGCGCGATCGTCAACACCGGCTCGGTGGCCGCCGAAGAGGGCCAGGTCGGCCAGGTGGCCTATGCGGCGGCCAAGGCGGCGATCAAGGGCATGACCATCGTTATCGCCCGCGACCTCGCCAACGAGGGCATCCGCATCAACACCATCCTGCCGGGCATCATGGATACGCCGATGCTGGGCGGCCTGAAGACCCGCGCCCCGGCCGTGTTCGAGGGCCTCTCGAAATCCGTCCCATTCCCCCGCCGCCTCGGCAATGCCGAGGAATACGCTGACCTGGCGCTGACCATGCTGCGCAACGGCTATCTGAACGGCGAGACCGTCAGACTGGATGGCGCGATCCGCATGCCGCCGCGCTAAGGTCACCCGAATGAGGGAGACCTAGGCCCATGGCCGACGCCTTTTCGACCCTGCCACCCATTGCCGACGGTGGGGCTGCGGTGATCACCGGTGGGGCCAGCGGCATTGGCCTGGCCGCCGCCCAGCGGTTCGCCGCGATGGGCCTGCCGGTGGTGCTGGCCGACCTGTCCGGCGAGAAGCTGCGGGCGGCGGAGAAGGCCGTGCAGGCCGCCGGCGGCCGGGTCGCCGCCGTCCCCACCGACGTGGCCAAGCCCGCCGACCTGGAGCGCCTGCGCGACCTGGCGCTGCGCCAGTTCGGCCACGTCAGCGTCCTGATGCTCAACGCCGGCATCGGCCTGAACACCGGCTCGGCCTGGAAGGGCCTGGACGGCTGGAAGACCCTGATGGACGTGAACCTGTGGGGCGTGATCCACGGCGCCCATGCCTTCCTGCCGGCCATGGTCGAGGCGCGCCGGCCGGCCTACGTCATCGCCACCGGTTCCAAACAGGGCATCACCACCCCGCCCGGCAACGCCGCCTACAATGTCTCCAAGGCCGGGCTGAAGGCCTATGCCGAGGCTCTGCAGCATGAACTGCGCAACACCGAAGGCTGTGGGATCAGCGCCCACCTGCTGATCCCTGGCTTCACCTTCACCGGCATCACCGCCGGCCGCGTCAATGAAAAGCCCCCCGCCGCCTGGACCGCCGACCAGGTGGTCGAGTTCATGCTGCAAAGCCTGTCCCGCGACGACTTCTACATCCTCTGCCCCGACAACGATGTCAGCCGCGCGACGGACGAAAAGCGCATGGCCTGGGCCATGGGCGATGTAATCGAGAACCGCCCGCCCCTCTCCCGCTGGCACCCCGACTGGAAGGCCGCCTTCGAGGCGTTCATGGCCGGTAAGGGCTGACCCTTAATGCTGACCGCCGTCCACCCGCACCACGCCGCCTGTGGTGAAGGACGACATCGGACTCGCCAGGAACAGCGCGGCGGTGACGATCTCTTCGGGTCTCCCCGGGCGGCCTAAGGCGTTGTTGGAATGCTCCCGCGCCTCCTCGGTCCAGGCCTTGGAGATGTCGGTCAGGAAGGGGCCGGCGGAGATCGAGTTGACCCGCACCTTCGGCCCGTACTCGTGCGCCAGCGACACGGTCATGGCGTTCAGCGCCGCCTTGGCCCCGGAATAGGGAACCACCGCCGGCAACGGAATGAGCGCGCCGGTGGAAGAGATATTGATGATCACCCCGCCGCCGCCCTGCGCCATCCGATGGCCGATCTGCGAGGCCAGCCGGAAGGGGCCCTTGAAGTTTAGGTTCATGACGCTGTCGAACAGCTGCTCGGTTACCTCGTGGCTGGGGACGGCGGGCGACATGCCGGCGTTGTTGACCAGGATGTCGATGCGGCCGAACTCGGCGTAGGCGGTCGCGATAAGCCGGTCGATCTCGTCCCAGCGCCCCGCGTGCGCGGCGACGGCCAGGGCGCGCCGGCCCAACGCGCGGACCTCGGCGGCCACCCCCTCGCAGGCGTCCAGCTTACGGCTGGCGATCACCACGTCGGCGCCGGCCTTGGCGAAGGCTATCACCATCTCATAACCCAGGCCGCGGCTGCCGCCGGTGACCAGGGCGATCTTGCCGGAGAGGTCGAACAGGTCGTGGGTCATCGGGCCCTCTTGGCTGCCGGGGAATCCGGTCTTGCGCGCACAGTGTGGCGCCCTTTCCCTGCGGCAAGGGAAGGGGGCCGTGCCCATGCGTCTTGGCCGCGACAAGCGTGGTCGAAACTGTAGTCTGCCCGCGAGTCGATGGGGAGGCAGGCCTTGGCCCAGGTGATCGTGGTGGGCGGCGGCAACGCGGCGTTCGCGGCCGCACTGGCGGCGGCGGGCGAAGGCGCGAAGGTGACCGTGCTGGAGCGCGCGCCGCCGGGCGAGGCCGGGGGCAACAGCCGCTTCACGGCCGGCGCGATCCGCGTGGCCTATGCAGGCGTGGATGACCTGCGCCGGCTGATGCCGGACCTCACCGACGAAGAGTGCGCCCGCACCGACTTCGGGACCTACTCGGAGGGCCAGTTTCTGGACGACATGGGGCGCGTCACCGACTACCGCACCGACCCGGACCTCTGCGAGCTGCTGGTCCGCCGCAGCTATCCGACCCTGCTCTGGATGCGCGAACAGGGCCTTCGCTTCGCGCCGATCTGGGGGCGGCAGGCGTTCCTGGTGGACGGCCAATTCAAGTTCTGGGGCGGGCTGACGGTCGAGGCGCATGGCGGCGGGCCAGGGCTCGTGGACGGCTGGACGACCGCCGCGCACAAGGCCGGGATCGAGGTGCGCTATGGCGCCCGGGTCCTGTCGCTGATCGCCGATGACGACGGCGTCAAGGGCGTCCGCGTGCGCCAAGACGGCCGGACCACCGAGGTCGCTGCCGACGCGGTGGTGCTGGCGGCCGGCGGGTTCCAGGCCAACGTCGAATGGCGCACCCGCTACCTGGGCCCCGGCTGGGACCTGGCCAAGGTGCGCGGCACGCGGTTCAACACCGGTGACGGCCTGCGCATGGCGCTCGACATCGGCGCCCAGCCCAGGGGCCAGTGGTCCGGCTGCCACGCCGTCGGCTGGGACCGCAACGCGCCCGAGTTCGGCGACCTCGCCGTCGGCGACGCCTTCCAGAAGCACAGCTATCCGTTCGGGATCATGCTCAACGCCGAGGGCCGGCGTTTCGTCGATGAGGGCGCCGACTTCCGCAACTACACCTACGCCAAGTACGGTCGGGTGATCCTGAACCAGCCCGGCCACTTCGCCTGGCAGATCTTCGACGCCAAGGTGAAACACCTGCTGCGTGACGAGTACCGCATCCGCCAGGTCACCAAGGTCTCCGCCGACACGCTGGAGGACCTCGTCACCAAGCTGGAGGGGGTCGATCCCGTCCAGGCCCTGGCCACCCTCAAGGCCTGGAACGCGGCGGTCCGCACCGACATCCCCTTCGACCCCAATGTGAAGGACGGCCGCGGCACGGATGGCCTGGACCCGCCCAAGTCCAACTGGGCTAACGCGCTCGATACCGCGCCTTACGAAGCTTACGCCGTCACCTGCGGCATCACCTTCACCTTCGGCGGCCTGGCCATCACCACCGACGCCCAGGTGCTGGACATCGACAACGTCCCGATCCCCGGCCTCTACGCCGCCGGCGAGATGGTGGGCGGCCTGTTCTACGGCAACTATCCCGGCGGCGCCGGGCTGGCGGCCGGCGCCGTCTTCGGCCGGATCGCAGGGACGAGCGCGGCGCGAGGCTGATAGGATCGTCATCGAACGCGGCCGCCAGACGCCGCACCGGAGGACGCCGATGGACGCTCTGCTCAAGGACCTGGAGGCCACCGTCGGCATCGGCGGCCTGGCAACCGGCGAGGCTGCGGCGGAACAGGCCTACACGCCCTGGGCCCGGCTCGGAAAGCCCGCCGCCATCGTCCGCCCCCGCACCACCGACGAAGTCTCTCGCATTCTGAAGTCCGCCCACGCCGCCGGCGCCGCCGTGGTCCCCTGGGGTGGCCTCACCGGCCTGGTGGACGGCGGCGCGGCCGAGGGGGCCATCGCGCTCAGCCTGGCCCGGATGAACGCGGTCGAGGAGATCGACGCCGCCGGGTCGATCATGGTCGTGCAGGCCGGCTGCGTTCTGCAGACCGCCTGCGAGGCCGCCGACGCCGCGGGCCTGTTCCTGCCGCTGGACCTGGGCGCCCGCGGCACGGCCACCATCGGCGGCAACATCTCTACCAACGCCGGCGGCAACCGGGTGCTGCGCTACGGCATGATGCGCGAGATGGTGCTGGGGCTGGAGGCGGTGCTGGCCGACGGCACGGTCGTCACCTCGATGAACCGGCTGATCAAGAACAACACCGGCTATGACCTCAAGCAGCTGTTCATCGGCTCGGAGGGCACCCTGGGCGTCGTCACCCGCGCGGTCCTGCGCCTGCGTCCCAAGCCCACCTCGACCAACACCGGCTTCCTCGCCATCGAGAGCTTCGAGGCCCTGCCCAAGCTGCTGCGCATGCTGGAGGCGGAACTGGCCGGCACGCTCTCGGCTTTCGAGGTGATGTGGCCGGAATTCTACGCCTTCGTCACCACCGAGCCGGCCAAGGGCCGCGCGCCCCTGCCCCATGGCTCGGCCTTCTACGTCCTGGTCGAGATGCTGGGCTCGCACCCGCAAGCCGACGCCGAGCGGTTCGAGACCGTGCTGGGCGCAGCCCTGAAGGCCGGTCTCGCCTCCGACGCGGTGATCGCCAAGTCCCAGGCCGAGAGCGATGCCATCTGGGCCCTGCGCGACGACGTAAGTCAGCCCTACCGCAACGGCCCGGCCTCCACCTACGACATCAGCCTGCCGATCCCGGCGATGCCGGCCTATATCGAGACCGTCCGGCGCGACCTCACCGCCCGCTGGCCCCAGGCCGAGCTCACCGTCTTCGGCCACCTGGGCGACGGCAACCTGCACCTCATCGCCGGCGTCGGCGACCGCTCGGCCAAGAAGGACGTGGAGAAGATCGTCTATGCCCCCCTGCGCGCGTTCTCAGGCTCCATCTCCGCCGAACACGGCATCGGCCTGCAGAAACGCGACTACATCGGCGTCTCCCGCTCGCCGGTGGAACTGGCCGTGATGCGCACCCTGAAGGACGCCCTCGACCCCAAGGGCATCCTCAATCCGGGCAAGATCCTTGCCTAACGAACCCCGGCGCCATGGCGTCGCCCTGACCCTCGCCGCGATGGTGGCCGGACTCGCCGCGCCGGCGTCGGCGGCCAGCCCAGCCCGGGCGCTCCTGCAGGTCCACGGCCGTACGATCGTCGTTCGCGACGTGACGGCCCTGACCGTAACCGCCAGACCGGGCCTGCGGCTGAACGGGCCACACAGCTTTACCAAGACCGAGGACAACGGCTACCGGTTCGAGGTGTCCCTCGTCAGCCTGGTCGCCCGGGACGCCGTGATCTCGGTGGCCGCCGAGCGCCTGATCGAAGCCGGCGAGTTGAACTATGACGACTGGCCCCCCGCCCGCTGGCCGGATCCGGGGTTCCGCGTACGCGCGTCCGGCTGCGCCGCCCTGACACCGGCCCAGGCGGCCACCATGCCGGCACAGAGCGGCATGCGCTGGATTCTCGCGGCCGGGTTCAAGCCACAGGGCGCCTTCGCCTTTCAGGCCGTCATCGTGGTCTCGGCTGACCGGCGGCATGAAGCGACGATCGAGCTGATCGCGCCGGTGAGATCGTGCGCCGATCCTGACGCCATCGCTGTGGCGCTAGACGCCCTGCGCACCCGAATCAAGGTCACCCGCGCCACGCCCGAACCCGCGACCTAGACCATTCGTCGCCGAAGTTGGTTCAGGCTTCTCGCGACGCATGATCAATTTCAAGGCAAGGGTCTTGAGCGTTTTGGCGGTTCAAGTGAACCGTCAAACGCTCAAGGAGACCTTCACCACGCCGAGACACGTACAGACCCCTACAGGTCCGGCGTCTCCTGCGCGGCCCGGCGCATGTCGCGGCGGCCGCCGGCCGCGCTCAGTTCGCTGGCGTCGAGGCCGCCGTCCCCGTTGCGGTCCAGCGTGGCGAAGCGGGCCTTCATGGCCATGCCCATCGGACCCTTCAGTTCGCTGAGCTCGACCTTGCCGTCGATATTGTCGTCCAGCGCCCCGATCATCATCGACTGCATCAGTTGGCTCTGCAGGTCGTTGCGCAGGTGGGTCACGGTCTCGTCGGCCCAGCGGTAGTTGACCCGGAAATACATCATCTCGTCCGGGGTCTGTTCGCCCCACGTCACGTTCCGCTTAGGGTCCGGGTTGGCGGGATTGTGGGTCGAGTTGTCATAGACCCAGGTGGCCACCAGCTTGGTTCCGGCCTTCACCAGGATCGGCTTCACCGGATCGTAGTCACGCTGCCAGTTGAAGTCGTACTTCGGCAGCGAGATGAGCATCGTCTGCTTGCCGTCCGGCGCGATCATCTTCAGCTCGACGTGGTAGCCGCGATAGTGGGCGTGCGGGTACAGGGTGTAGATGTAGGCGTCGGCCGGGAAGGTCTGGTAGGCGATTTCCTTGTGGCGCGCCTCGCCGGCCGGGATGAACAGCGCGAAATCTCCGATGACGGTCGAGCGCTTCACGTACTTCGGCGGGGTCTTCAGCGTGTAGAAGCCGACCTGGGTCTTGTCCTCGGTCTCGGTCCCCATGGTCGTGTAATGCATCTGGAAGTGCAGCTTGCCGCCGGCCGGCACCGGGGCGCCGGACCCGTCACCCATCACCTGCGGCTGGGCGCCCGGCGTGTACGAACCCACCGAGCCGCCCGGAATGGTGGCCGGGGCGTCGCCAGCCGTCGGGCTCCAGTTCGACACCACATGGTGCAGCACACGGCGGTCGCCGGGCTTGATGGCGATGGCGCGCAGCCAAGTGTTCTGGGTGAAGGGATTGGCGATGTTGGGGTTCTTGTAGTCGATCAGCCCTGTCGCCGGGATCTTGAAGGCTGGGATATCGACGATGACGTCCGGCTTGCCCAGGCTGGCCGGCCACGCCTCGGCGACCCGGGTCTTGTTAGCCAGCAGCGGGTCAGCGCCGGTCCCACGCGGGGCCCCGCCTTCCACCCAATGCACGATGGTCTTGGTCTCTTCGGCGGTCAGACTCTGGTCGCTCTTGAACGTGCCGATGTGCGGGTCGGCGAAATAGGGCGGCATGCGCCGGGTGCGAACGGTCTCGCGGATCATCGGCGAGAAGCCCTTGATGACCTCGTAGCTGTCCATGGCGAAGGGCCCGATGCCGCCCTTCAGGTGGCAGGTGACGCACTTTTCCTGGAGAATTGGAGCCACGTCTTTTGCGTACGAAATCGTCGCGAACCCGGCCGGCTTGGCCTTCTCTGGGAAGGCGATCATCCGGCCCTCGGTCATCGCGACCTGGGTCGTGGTCGTGATCTTCTCGGCCATCACCTTGTCGATCGCCGCTGCCGCGCCGCTGACCGGGCCGCGATAGGCCACGGTCCAGGTCTGTGGCTCGATCACGAAGACCTCGGCCTCGCGCTTCACGCCCAGCTGCTCGCCGACCAACTGGCGCTCGTCCATCAGGACCGGGAGAGTGATGTCGTCTCTGGCCGCTTCGGCGGCGACGGCGTCGCGGCTGTCGGCCAAATTGGAGTCCAGCAGGTAGAACAGGACACCCTTGCCCTCGTAGCCACCAGCCATCTGCTGCAGCGCGGTCGTCGCCTCACGCGATACGGCCGAGCCGTTCTCGCGGCTCATCAGCACGATCGCGGGCGCATAGCCGAAATAGTAGAGCTGGTGCGCCAGCCGGGTGTGGTCGGTCAGCTCGAAGTTATCGACCCGCTGAGCGGCAGGATCCGCCGCATGGCCCGGCGACGAGGCGCCGACGCCGAGGGCCACAATTCCGCCCACCGCAATCATCGCAGCCGTCGCAAACAACGCCTTCATGCGCATCCTCCCCAGGATTCAAGCAGCTTGCGATATCACCGGTTTGGTTCGCAAATATTGCAGGCGCGCACCCCGTGGCGGAAGGCGGCCAGTTCGGGCGTCACGGTCAGGTCCATGTGACCCGCCCGGGCGGCGTCTTACGGCATGCCTTTCCCTGGAGTACGCAACGGTGACGTGGCCTAGGCGTTAGTCGCCCGGGCCCCTGGGAGAGCGAGATCGACATGAAGACCCTCTGGCTGGCGACGATGGCCGCCCTGACGCTGTCGGCGTGCGCCGCGGGATCGGACGATCCGCTCACAGGCTTCGGCCTCAACCCGCCGCTGAAGGCGCCCAAGTCGTCCTTGCTTCCGACGGTGGGGGTGCCCGACGTGGTGGGCTGGGCGGCCGGCGCCGCGCCGACCGCGCCGCCGGGCTTCACCGTCACCCGCTACGCCGAGGGGCTCGACCATCCCCGCTGGCTTCTGGTGCTGCCGAACGGCGATGTGCTGGCCGCCGAGTCGGCGTCCGAACCCAGCAAGGCCGACAGCTCCAACAGAGGCATCAAGGGCTTCTTCCAGAAGATGCTGATGCAGAAGGTGGGCTCGGCCCGGCCCAGCCCAAACAAGATCATCCTTTTGCGTGACGCCAACAACGACGGCATCGCGGAAACCCGCACAGATTTCGCCCAAGGCCTGAAGCAGCCATTCGGCATGACACTGGTGGGCCGCACGCTGTACGTCGCCAATTCGGATGGCGTGGTCAGCTTTCCCTATGTGGCCGGCCAGACTGTGGCGGCTGGGGTCGGAAGCAAGCTGTTCGATCTGCCCGGCCCGCCGATTAACCACCACTGGACCAAGAACGTGGTCGCCAGCCCGGATGGCTCCAAGCTGTACGCCACCGTCGGGTCCAACTCGAACATTGGTGAAAATGGCCTGGAGAACGAGACCGGTCGCGCCGCCATCTGGGAATACGAAATCGGCAGCGCCCAGGCGCGGGTCTACGCCAACGGCATCCGCAATCCCAATGGGCTCGACTTCGAGCCGACCACCGGCGTCCTATGGACTGTTTCCAACGAGCGCGACGAGATCGGCGACGACCTGCCGCCGGACTATCTGAGTACGGTCAAGGACGGCGGCTTCTACGGCTGGCCCTACAGCTACTGGGGCAAGAATGTGGATGTGCGGGTGAAGCCGCAGAACCCGGCCCTGGTCGCCACGGCCATCGCCCCAGACTATGGTCTGGGTCCACACACCGCCTCGCTCGGCCTGACCTTCTACCGGGCCGCCGCCTTCCCGGCCCAGTACCGCGGCGGCGCTTTCATCGGGCAGCACGGCTCGTGGAACCGCAAGCCGCTGAACGGCTACCGCGTGGTGTTCGTCCCCTTCGCGGGCGGCCGCCCGCAGGCCAACGCCCAGATCTTCCTCAGCGGCTTCCTGAACAAACAGCACAAGATCCAGGGCCGGCCGGTGGGCGTGGCGGTGGACGCGAAGGGCGCGCTGCTGGTGGCGGACGACGTGGGCGGCATCGTATGGCGGGTCGCACCGACCCTCTAGTCACCCCATCTGGAAGACGCAGATCTTGTTACCGTCCAGGTCGCGGAAGTAGGCGCCGTAGAAGTTGTCCATGCGCTGGCCAGGCGGGCCCTCGCACGTGCCGCCGGCGGCCATCGCGGCGGCGTGGACCTGGTCGACGACCTCCGGCGATGCCGCCGACAACGCCACCATCCCGCCGTTGCCGGGCGTCGCGCCCTGCCCGTCGAAGGGCAGGGTGACGCCCAGCATCGCGCCCCGTTCCGGGCTGCCGTAGTAGAGCGACCGCGCGTAGACCAGGGTCCGGCGCCCGCCCAAAGGGGCGAGCGCCCTGTCATAGAACCCCTTGGCGCGATCCAGGTCGTTCGTGCCGATGGTGGTGTAGCCGATCATTCCAGGTCCTTAGGCCTCAGCCCATGTTGAAGATGCAGACCTTGTTGCCGTCCGGATCCCGGACATAGGCGCCATAGAAGGTCGGCATGCGCTGGCCGGGAGGGCCATCGCAGGTCCCACCGGCGGTAAGCGCAGCGGCGTGGGCGGCATCGACCTGTTCCTTGGTGGCGGCCGGCAGGCCGAACATGCTGCCGTTGCCGACGGTCGCGGGCTGCTCGTCGTACGGCTTGCTGACGGCGATCATGCCGGGCGTTTCCTTCGAGCCATAAAACTGCATCCGGTCGCCGTTGGCGAAGGTGCGGCGGCCGCCGAGCGGGGCCAGGAGCGCGTCGTAGAACTTAGTCGCCCGGTCGAGGTCGTTGGTGCCGATGGTTGCGTAGCCGATCATGGGAGGTCCCTTCCTTGAGGCGCGCAGCCTAATCGCTGACCTGCGCGGAAGGGCAAGTGACGAATGGCGCCATTCGCGTCCATTATCCGCCAGGTCACGGAGGGGCGGACATGCGCGGTGCGATCAGTGGGCTGATGCTGGCGGCTATTGCGGCGGGGGCCGCGCACGCGGAACTGTCGACGGCGGTGCGCCGCGAGGACCGCGCGGTGGCCGGCCTGGGCGCGGCGGCCGAGATCATCGTTGATCGCTGGGGCATCCCGCACATCTATGCGGGCTCGGCCAGGGACGCCTTCTTCCTGCAGGGCTACAACGCCGCTCGCGACCGGCTCTGGCAGATCGACCTGTGGCGCAAGCGCGGCCTGGGGCGGCTGTCGGCCAGCCTCGGCCCGGCCTACGTGGCGCAGGACCGGGCGGCGCGGCTGTTCCTCTACCGCGGCGACATGGCGGCGGAGTGGGCGGCCTACGACCCAGGTGCTCGCGAGAGTGTCGAGGCCTTCGCCGCCGGCGTGAACGCCTATGTGGCCGAGGTAAAGGCCGGCGAACGGCCCCTGCCCGTCGAGTTCGGCCTGACCAGGAGCCAGCCGGAGGCCTGGGCGCCGGAGGACATCCTGCGCATTCGCAGCCACGCCCTTGTCTCCAACGTCACCTCCGAGGTCGCGCGCGCCCAGGTGATCTGTGCGGGCGGCATCGAGGCCGACGCCCTGCGCCGCAAGCTGGAGCCGGCCCACAAGCTGGTCGTGCCCAAGGGTCTGAACCCCTGCGACGTGCCGGCCAATGTGCTCGACGACTATGTTCGCGCCACCGAGCCGGTGAGCTTCAAGCCCCTGGCGGACAAGGTCGCGGAGGCCGACGCGCCGCGCCAGCTGGCGCAGGTGATCGACGAGCGGGCGGCCGAAGGCTCAAACAACTGGGTGATCGCCGCTTCGCGCACCGCGACCGGCCGCCCGATCCTGGCCAACGACCCGCACCGGCCGGTCGGCGTGCCGGCCCTGCGCTACATCGCTCACCTGGAGGCGCCGGGCCTGTCGATCATCGGGGCCGGCGAGCCCGCCCTGCCCGGCGTCTCGCTGGGCCACAATGCCGCGACCGCCTTCGGGATTACCATCTTCTACATCGATCAGGAGGATCTCTACGTCTACGAGACCAAGGGGAACGCCTACCGCTACAAGGGCGGTCTGGAGCCGATGACGGTGGTCACGGAGACCATCGAGGTGAAAGGCGAGGCGCCCCGCGTGGTCGAGCTCCACTTTACCCGCCACGGCCCGGTGGTCAGCCAGGACGACGCCAAGGGCCGCGCCTTCGCGCTGCGCACCGTTTGGAACGAACCCGGCCTCTCCGGATATTTCGGCTCCTCGCGGATGTGGCGCGCCAAGTCGTGGGAAGACTTCCAGACCGCCCGCAACCGCTGGGGGGCGCCGCCGCTGAACCTGGTCTACGCCGACACCCATGGTGACATCGGCTGGTCGGCGGCCGGCCGCACGCCGGTGCGGCCCAACTGGGACGGCCTGACGCCTGTGCCAGGCGACGGACGCTATGAATGGAAGGGCTTCCTGGAGGACGGCGGCCTGCCGGTCTCCAAGAACCCCGCCGCCGGCTTCTTCGCCACCGCCAACGCCATGAACATCCCCGCCGAGCCGGCCTATCCCCGAGAGACGCGCAAGTTGGGGTTCGAATGGGCCGACCCGACGCGGACGATCCGCATCCACGAGGTGCTGAACGGCCTGGCGAAGGCGACGCTGGCCGACTCCATGGCCCTGCAGACCGACAGCACCAGCGCCCAGGCCCGCCGGGGTGTGGCCCTTGTCCATGGGCTGGCGTCGTCCGGCCCGGAGGTGCAACAGGCGCTGGCGCTGCTGCAAGCCTGGGACGCTAACGAGCGCACGGACAGCGCGGCGGCGGCGATCTACGAGGTGTGGGTCAACAAGCACCTGGGCGGCGCGGTGGTGGCCCTCGCCGCACCCGAAGCGGCGCGCAAGCTGATCGGCGGCTCGTCGCCCGATCCGATCCTGACGTGGCTTGAGGCGCAGCCGGCGGCGGTGCGCGACCCGATCCTGCTGGCCAGCCTGGGCGCAGCGGTCACCGAGTTGAAGGGCCGGCTGCCGGGCCCGATGCCCACCTGGACCTGGGGCCGCCTGCACCACGCCCGCTTCGTCCCCGCCATCGCCGCGCTGGCGGATAAGGAACTGGCGGCGCAGATGACGTTGGGCCCGCTGGAGATTCCCGGCTCCGCCTCCTCGCCGCGCGCGGCGACCTACAACCCCGAGACCTTCGACCAGACGGCTGGCGCCTCGGTGCGATTGGTGATGGACGTGGGCGCCTGGGACAACTCCATGGCCATCAACACCCCCGGCCAGTCCGGCGACCCGATGAGCCAGCACTACCGCGACCTCTTCCCGCTCTGGGCGGCCGGCGCCTACGTGCCCCTGCGCTACAGTCGCGCGGCTGTGCAGGGGGATGCGGAGGTGGTGATGAAACTGACCCCGGCGAACTAACCCAGGGTCTTGCGGACCCGGATGTTGGCGGCGCCGCGGAACTCCGAGCTGCGATAGTCGGTGTAGTCCAGCCGACCCAGGTTTCGCGGGCCCAGATAGACTTCGCGGATTCGCCGCGAGTTACGCCAGGTGACGCCGTTCAACTCGAGCCGGATGGAGAGGTCGGGGCGAGGCTTGTACTCACCGAAGAGCACCACCCAGGTGGAGTATTTCTTGGTTTCGATTTCGGCCAGCCTGAAGAGCCGCTCGCGATAGCCGCCGATGACATCCACGCCCCAGGTGGCGTTCAACTGCGGCAGGTCCTGGGTGTAATGCCCCTCCCAGTCGATGGGGTGCTGGGCGGAAATCTCGCGCTTCTTGGCCGTGATCGGATCAACGACTTCGGTGTCGCGCCAGGTGGACTGCAGCTTGAGTTGCGCATCCCGAATCCCGAACCGGCCGAGCGGCACGGTCAGGCTGGCCTGGATCTCGTCCTTCGTGCCGGCTCCGATGTTGTCAGGCCGGTCGGCGGCGGCCTGGCCGGTGACCGGGTCGCGGATGATCACCCCGGCTGAATTGCGAGCCGGCCCCCGATCGACCGTATCGGTGATGTCATAGTGGCGGATGGTGAGCAGGACTGCGGCTGCGCCCCAGAACCGGCGCTCATAAGCCGCCTCATAGACCCAGGCCTGCTGCGGTGTCAGGTCCGGATTTCCGGACACGACCGTTCCCGTCGAGGCGACGTTTGGCGAGGCCACGAAGTCGTCGAAGTTGAGCTGGCCCACCTCGCGTTCCACCCGCAAGCGCACCTGGCTGAGGCTGTCCGGCGTCCACGTCAGCGCCGCCCGGGGCTTCAGGAAATGCAGTGACTTGCGCAACACGACGTCGCCATCGGACGTGACCCTTGAGGCCTCCTGGCGCAGGCCGCCCTCCAGCGTCAGTTTTGACGTCGGCTGCCAGGTGCCGCGAGCGAACACCTCGCCACGCAGTTCCTCGACCGTCACATTTGCCGCCGGCACCGCGATGGCGCGACCATTGACGGTCAGGTCTGTGACGCTGTCGAGGTGATTGAATGCCCCTTCAACGCCGGTCTCGACGGTGACGCCGGTCGGCCCCCGCAGCCGAAACTGCACCCGCCCGGTGCTTTCCGTGGACTGGCGGTCGAGATTGAAGTCCCGGGTCAGGCCCGGCGCCTCGAAATGGACGTCTGTCTTCAGATTGCTGAACTGTTGGAAGACCGTGGTCTCCAGGGCGACGCGGTCGCTGAGCGCCCGGTTGAAGCGCCCGCCCAGTTCCAGCTGCACCTTCTTGTTGGTGTCGAACTCGTATTCGAGGCCCTTGGCGCTCGTGTAGTGGTCATAGAGCTCGACAGACCCGGGATTGACGATCAGGGCGCCATTGACGCGGGCACGCCCCCCGAACAAAGGGGTCTCATAGCCCGCCGTCGTGTTGATGCGCACGCCGTATCCATAGCCCTCTACCCGCGAGGCCAGGCGCACCGACCCGTCGGCGTTGTAGCGGAACCGGCTACCGACGCCGCCGTCGCCGTTCGGCATGACGCCGCCGCCCACATTCTGGCTGAACTCGGCGGACCTGCCGCCGGCCCATCGCCACTGTCCCTCGACGCGAACCCCCGGGATCACCTTGCCGTCGTAGATGACGAACAGGTAGGGCGTGATGGCGCCACGGAAGCCCGTGGTCTGTTTGCGCACGACATTGGCAAGGATCGTGCGGCCCTCCATGTCGATCCCCGGCGCGCCGCCGCGGATCAGTTCGATCCGCTCCACCGACGCCGCCGGAATGCGTTTCAGCGTCTCATCGAGGCCGTCGTTCTTGGAGTTCGGCGGCTGGCCATCGATCAGCACATTACCGCCACCGCCGGCCAGGCCACGCACCACGACGCCTTTTTCGAAGGTGAAGCCGGGCACGCGCAGCACCATGTCATAGGCGCTGATCGGCTTGGCTTCGGCGAAGAAGCTGGGCGGATAGGCGATGACGCCGCGTTCCGCGGCGGCGACAGGGGCCGGAGCGGTTGCGACAGCCTGTTCGGCCGCCTGCGGCGCGACCGCCGCTGCGATGAGTAGCCATGGCCCCATGTCGGGCTGCTCCCTCCCAGGAACCTGCAATGTCGCGCGCTTCGAAACGCTAAGCTACCGTCGTTCACTTATCCGCGACGATTTCGAACAACCGGTGCGGCTTTCGCGTAACAGCGCCGTCAGGATGGCTACACCCGCCCCGTCACCGGAATCAGGGCGCCCGTGATCGCGCTCGAAGCCTCCCCGGCCAGGAACAGCATCGCCGCGGCGAGGTCGGCCGGCGAGACCCACTTGGCGGGGTCATCGTTGGGCATTTCGGCGCGGTTGGCGGGGGTGTCGAGGATCGAGGGCAGGACGGCGTTGACGGTGACGTTGTCGCCCTTCAGCTCTTCCGCCAGCGACTGGGTCAGGGCATGGACCCCGGCCTTGGAGGCAGCATAGGCGCCCATGCCGAGCGACGCCTTCAGGGCGGCGTTGGCCCCGACGTTGACGATCCGGCCGGCGGCGCTGCGCTTCAGATGCGGGATGGCCGAACGGCTGGCATTGGCGGCGGTCAGCACGTTCAGGCGGTAGAGAGCCGGCCAGGTGTCGATCGGCCCGTCGCCCAGCGTCTGCCAGGCGAAGCCGCCGGCGATGTTGAGCAGGGCGTCCAGGCCGCCGAAGTGGTCGGCCACGGCGTCGATCGCCGCGCCGGCCTGCACGGCGTCCGTCAGGTCCACCCCGCCCAGAATAAGCGCGCCATCGACCGTCGGGCCATCCTTGGCGAAATCGATCAGGGCGACCCGCGCACCCTGCTCCGCCGCGGCCTTGGCCACGGCGGAACCCAGGACGCCGAACGCGCCGGTGATCGCCAGGACGCGTCCTGCCATCGGCGCGCCTAGAGCCGCTCGACGATGGTGACGTTGGCGAGACCACCGCCTTCGCACATGGTCTGCAGCCCGTACTTCTTGCCGCGGGACTTCAGCGCGCTCAGCAGGGTGGTCATCAGCTTGGTGCCCGAGGCGCCCAGCGGGTGGCCCAGCGCGATGGCGCCGCCGTTGACGTTCAGGCGGGCCGGATCGGCGCCCAGTTCCTTCAGCCACGCCACCGGCACGGAGGCGAAGGCCTCGTTGACCTCGAACAGATCGATGTCATCGATCGACATGCCGGCCCGCTTCAGCGCGCGCGCCGTCGCCGGGATCGGGGCTTCCAGCATGATCACCGGATCGTGGCCGATCACCGACAGATGGTGGATGCGGGCCAGCGGGGTCAGGCCGTATTCCTTCAGCGCCTTCTCCGACACCACCATCACGCCCGAGGCGCCGTCGCAGATCTGGCTGGAGGTGGCGGCGGTAAGGGCGCCGCCTTCCTGCAGGAGCTTGACGCCCCTCATGGCTTCCAGGCTGGACTCGAAGCGGATGCCTTCGTCGGCCTCATGACGCACGGTGTTACCTTCGGCGTCCTTGCCATCGACGACCAGGATTTCGTCCTTGAATGCCCCGCCCTGGGTGGCGGCGATAGCGCGCTGGTGGGACAGGTAACCGTACTCGTCCAGCTGGTCCTTGGTCAGGCCGTACTTCTTGGCCACCATTTCGGCGCCGGCGAACTGGCTGAACTGGATGTTTGGATAGCGCAATTCCTGGTTCGGGCTCTTGGGTACGCCCATGCCGGCCTTCATGGGCAGGATCACCGACATGCCCATGGGCGCACGCGTCATGCTCTCGACGCCTGCGGCGATGACCACGTCCTGGGTGCCGCTCATCACCGCCTGGGCGGCGAAATGCAGGGCCTGCTGGGACGAACCACACTGACGGTCCACTGAGGTGGCGGGCACGCTCTCGGGCAGTTTCGACGACAGCACCGCGTTGCGCGCGATGTTGGTGGACTGCTCGCCGGCCTGGGTGACGCAGCCCATGATGACGTCCTCAATCACCGCCGGATCGATACCCGTGCGGGCGACCAGATCATTCAGCACCGCACCGGCCAGGTCGGACGGGTGCCAGTCGCGGAGTCTTCCGCCCTTGCGGCCCCCGGCGGTGCGGGAAGCGGCGACGATATAGGCCTCGGCCATGGAAGTGCTCCGTGTCTGCTGCGCCCGCCGCAAGGGTGAGGTGGCGGACGCGTTGGAAATCCGCTCTAGCCCGGTCCCGCTACGTAAGACAACGCGGGGCCGTAGGGGTCAGCTGAAGGTCGCCGACAGGATCCGCTCCAGCCACTCGCGGTCCACGCCGTCGAAGGCCGCGAGCCGGTCCGAATCCACGTCGAACACGGCGATCAACTCGCCGGCCGGGTCGAACACCGGGGCCACGATCTCGCTGGCCGACCGGCCGTCGCAGGCGATGTGGCCGGGAAAGGCATGGACGTTCTCGACTACCTGGGTCTGGCGCGTGGCCGCCGCCGCCCCACAGACCCCGCGACCGAAGGCGATGCGCATGCAGCCCAGGCTGCCCTGGTAGGGGCCGACCACCAACTCGGCGGCCTTGTCTGGATCGACTACATAGAAGCCTGTCCAGAAATAGTGCTCGAAGCTGTTGGCGAGCATCGAAGCGACAGTGGCCATGCGCGCCACGCGGTTAGGCTCGCCGTCCAGGACGGCGGCGATCTCCTCGGCCACGGCGGCGTAGCGGGCGGCTTTTTCCGGCGGGAGCACCGTTTCGTTGAAGGCTTCGGCCATGGCGCGGATCTTAGGGTCGGCGGGCCGCTAGACAAAGCCCTCCGCCACGCACTTCCTGGCGAGACCGTATCACTGCGGTACGGGTTACATGTGCATGACGGCCGTGGCGGGCCTCCGGACCGTAGCGTGTAAGGCGAGTCAAAATCTCCTTTGGATTGTGCGCTTGTGCCAAGGGACCCGGAACGTAGTTTACTCCATGCTCAAGCTAAGTCGGGGGACATAGCCAGGATGGCGGGCCAGGCGCCGCATAACAGCATGCGGGTGGCCGGCCGCCTCGCGGACGACTTTGCGCTGGACCTCGTGAGGCTGGGCGGCTTCTGCCGCAACGTGGTCGATGCCCTGCTGCTGACCGCGATCAGCCAGGCCAACGTCGCCCAGATCTCCCGCATTCCTGAGTTGCAACGCGCCTACGCCACCCTTGACCAGCCGCCGCCAGACGCGTTGCGCCGGCCGGTCAGCATCAGCGCAGTCGCCAACTCGCTGCGCATCCCCTTCGAGACCGCGCGCCGGCGGATCGCGGCGCTGATCGAGGTGGGGGTGGTGACGTCAAGGCCCGGCGGGGTGATCATCCCGGCCGGGCCCATGAACTCGCCCTTCTACAGGATGGCCTCGGACGCCCACTACAAGCTGGTCCGCGACCTCTATTTCCGCCTGCGCGGCATTGGCCCGCTGGAGAATCTGCCGCGACCAAAACGGACCGCCGTTCGATCCGGAAAATCCGCCGGTGCGCCTGGTGATCCGGTTGTCGGCCGACCACCTGTAGGGTCTTGCCGAACCGATCGACCTGCACGTCGGCGACCTCATCAGCCGCCTAATCCTCATGCAGGTCATCCACGCCAACACCGAGCACCTGCCCGACACCCAGGGCGGCGAGGCCGACGGCGACTGGTCAGCGGACGCCTTCGGGCCGGACCGCCTGCGCAAACCGATCCGCGCGGCGGCCATGTCGGGGCGTCTCGGCATTCCCCCGGAGACCGTCCAGCGGCGCCTGAGTCGGTTGGTCAGGGTCGATCGGTGCGAGCGCGCGGAGCACGGATACCTGTTGACAAGCCGGCAATTGGCCCGCGAACCCTCTATCCAGTTCCTGGTGGACAATCCGTCGCACCTGCACCGGCTGTACGCCGGATTGGCCGATTTCAGCGTTCTCTCCGAGTGGGAACGGGAGATTCTGACGTTGTGAGGAGCCGCCTGACTGGCGCAGGAACTTGGCGGACCCCCAAAATGGGTAGGCACTCGTTTTCAAAAAACGCCACCGTGCCTCAACTTAAGGACGTACCTCGGGGGAGGTACAGCGCGAGAGCCGCGCCATCGTGGGATGGGCGGGGTGGCTCTCTAATCAACAGGTCGGGGAAATGACAAAACCATTGGAACGCGAACTTGAAGCCGTCGCCGTGTTGGGCGACGCCATTATCGGCCGGGGTGAAGGCCCCCATCCGGTTGATCGCCACGTCGGCCTGCGGATTCGCATGCGCCGCAAGGAGATGGGCGTCAGTCAGGAACGTCTGGCCGACGCGCTCGGCATCACCTTCCAGCAGGTGCAGAAGTACGAGCGCGGCGCCAACCGCGTCAGCGCGTCGAAGCTGTGGGAAATCTCCGGGGCGCTGCGTACGCCGGTGGCTTATTTCTACGACGGGCTGGGCGACCAGGATGCCGCCGCCACCCAGCGTGACGCGGCGCAGGACTTCATGCTGTCTACGGAAGGCATCGAACTGATGGCCTCGTTCCCGCGCATCGCCGAGCCGTCTATCCGGCGCAAGATCGTGGAATTGATCCGGGTGGTGGCCGAGGAAGGCTGACCGCCGCGCATCCCGGCGAACGCCATGATGGCTTCGCCGGGATAGGCGGACCTTGGAAGTCCTTAGGAAACGGCGATCTCCAGCGCGCCGTCGTCCCCATCCGCCTCCCCGGCCACAGAGCAGAGGGCGGCGAAGAGGGCGGCGGCTTCGATGGGCTTGGCCACATGGCCGTCCATCCCGGCGGCTAGATAATGCTCCACCTGATGCGACATGGCGTTGGCGGTCAGCGCGACGATCGGCGTGCGCGGCCGTCTGCTCGCGAGCTCGCGAGCACGGATCATGGTGGTGGCGGTCAGCCCGTCCATGATCGGCATTTGGATGTCCATCAGGATCACATCCCAGGACTGGGCTTCCCAGGCTTCGACGGCCGCCTGGCCGTTGTCCACCACCGTGGGCTCCACGCCCATTTGATGCAGCAGGGTCTTCAGCACCAGTTGGTTGACGCTGTTGTCCTCGGCCGCAAGCACCCGCAGCGCCACGGACGTCAACTCGGGCGGGCTGGCTGGCGCCAGACGGGCCGGCGGCTTGGCGTCGCCGACCCGCGGAAGGTTCACCGGTAACAACATACTTGACTCAGCACGCCTTGGCCGTGAGCCTTTGGCTCAATGCCCGATGGCCTTCGCGACGATCCCACGCCTGAAGAGTTCGAGGAGTGGCTACCAGCCGCGCGCGTCCTACAGGTTCTATCCTCAATCGGTCGTCAGACGGCGGTAACGGAAATTCTGCGCCGCGCGAGCGTCGGGCGCACCTGGGGCGCGGGCGGCCTCTCCTACAAGAGGGACGGGAAGACCGCCCAGATGGAATGCGCCGCGATCCCGTCGGATTGGTGGGCCGGTGTGAACTACATCAAGTCTGAGTTGGCCGCGTTCTGGCGCACTGGCGGGGTCACGTTTCACATCCGCGTGGACCGCACGAGCTACGCAGAGGAGCGGGTGTTCGAGTACTTCGGCGTCAGGTTTGAACCCACCTCCATCTACGAAATACCCGGTGCCCGCCAGCCAGGCGAAGAGCCAACTGCGCTGCCGCCGCCGGTCCCGAATCGGCGCCCACCGGGCCGCAGGGCCGCGCCTCATTGGGTTGAATGCAAGGCTCACATTGAGGCCCATATTGAGCGTGGCGAATTACGAGCCTCCCGCCAAAAGGACATTGAAACCGCGATGGCCGAATGGTTGGAGGAACGCCACCTGCCCTCGGCAGAGGCGACCATTCGGCGGCACGCAAAGCCCATTTGGGAAGCTCAGCAGCGAGGCTCATAATTGCGAGAGGAATATGAGCCTTGGGCTCATCGGGCTCGCAACGCTCACTGATCCGACCGTGCGTTGAGAAGGCGCCAGACTTCGCCCCAATGCCGATCCCGCGATCAAGCGGGCGGCAGAGGGGAGCGTCAGATGAAGATGATAAGGGGGCCTTGATGGGCGAAGTTTTGGAATGGGTAGTCCTGGGCGTAGCGGCTCTGGCGACGGTCTTCATCGCTATTGAGATGCGCGCGTTGAGACGAGACCTGGGCGCCTTCCGCGCCGAAGTGCGGGAGGCGTCCTTTGCTTGGTACTCCGACCACAGCGAAAGCAGCATCAGGCCTTACGGCCACGACATTTTGCAGGCGCTTGAGGTCATCGCCGACAACTTAGGGAATCATGATCCGGTGTCGGCCTCGGGGGCGTCCACAGAGGACTAGACCCAACCCCCGAGGCCGAGGCTCGGCGGTGTGAACGCCGAGCGAACCCGAGGACTTAAAGGAGCGTGGCGCGAGAATGCCAGTTCAGCGCGCCCCTCCCGGCCTCGGCTAGTTTTTCTTCGCGGCTTTCTGGCGCGCTTCCTCGGCGGCGTAGTCGGCGGGTGAAACGCGAAAGAGGCCCTTCGCCAGAGCCTCGAAGTTACCGCGCGTGACCTTGCTTTCGGGCTCTTCGCTTCCCCCGCCCTTGGGGGGGCTTTCAGAAGGCGGCTGAGATGGCATGGCTGGTCAGTTCCTTGTAGGTCAGGCGCTTGCCGGACACGGAGCCTAGCACGGCGCGGAAGCGGGTCAGGTCGGTTCCCTTGCGCTCGTTGAAGCGGAAGGTCTGTTCGGCGAGGTAGGCGTTCAGGTGCTGGGGATCGACGCTGACATACGTGCCCTTCACGGTGCGCTTGAGCAGCGACCAGAAGTTCTCAATGCCGTTGGAGTGGACGTTGCCGCGAACGTACTCGACCGAGTGATTGACCGTCTGGTGGATGTATTCGGCGCCGAGGCCCCGGTAGCCAGTCCAGTTGTCGGTCATCAGTTGCGAACCGGCCTCGACGTTCTCGCGGACCATGCTGTGCAGCGTCTTGGCAGTCGCCGAGCGGATCGTGCGGGCCAGAACGCGGCTCGGGACCTTGCCGTCAGCGCGTTGCAGGATGCCCATGACGGCGGCCTTGTCGTCGCCACGGCCACCCGAGTTGAGCTTCTTGCGCTTGTGCTCATGCATGTTCGAAACCGAGCCGCCGATGAAGGTTTCGTCGGCCTCGACCGTGCCGCCGAACTTGCCCAGGCCGCCCGCGTCCATGGCGACCCGGATACGGTGCAGCATGAACCACGCGGACTTCTGAGTGCAGCCAACGGCGCGGGCCAGCTCATAGCTGCTGATCCCGTTCTTGCAGTTGGCGACCGACCAGATCGCGACGAACCACTTGTCGAGGGGAAGCGCGCTGTCTTCGAAGATCGTGCCGACCTTGGCGCTGAACTGGCGCTTGGCGTGCTTCTCCTTGCACTCCCAAATGCGCCGGGTGGCGAGGAACCGAACGTCCGTCCGGCCGCACGTCGGGCAGTGGACGCCTTCCGGCCAGCGGAGGCTCACGGCCATCGCCAGGGTGCGGTCTGCGTCGGCGAAATACCGGACCGCTTCCATCAGCGTCTTCGGTTGGGGGTGGGTCGTCGTTTCCATGAGCCCAACTTAGGCCCGAGGGGTTACTGCGTCAAGTATATTATTACCGGTTCACCCTCAGAACGAAGCATGAACCCTCGCCCAGTTGGCTCTCCACCGAGATGTCGCCATCCATCAGGTGGGCGAGTTCGCGACAGATGGATAAGCCCAGGCCGGTGCCGCCGAAACGCCGGGTGGTGGAGCTATCGAGCTGGTCGAACTTGCCGAACAACTTGCCGAGGTTCTGCTCGGAGATGCCGAGGCCGGTATCGCGCACCGAGAGCTCCAAGGTCTCACCCTCCAGCGCGGCGGTGACCCGAATCTCACCCTGCTCGGTGAACTTCAGCGCGTTGGAGATCAGGTTGTAGAGGATCTGCCGCAGCCGGGTGGGGTCGCCCCGGTAGCGCCCGGCCGCCGGCTCCACATCGAGGCAGAAGCTGAGACCATTCTTGTTGGCCAGGGCCGTGAAAGCAGAGTGCGCGCCGCGCGCTACCTCGCCCAGGTCGAACTCGATCGATTCCAGCTCCAGCTTTCCGGCCTCTATCTTGGACAGGTCCAAGAGGTCGTTGAGGATCGCCAGCAGGCTCTCGCCGGAATGGTGGATCACCGACAGCCGCTCGCGCTGCAGGTCCGACAACGCCTCGGCGGCCATCGCCTGGGCCATGCCCAGCACCCCGTTCAGCGGCGTCCTGATCTCGTGGCTCATCGTCGCCAGGAAGATGCTTTTGGCGCGATTGGCGGCCTCGGCGGCCACCTCCTTCTCCTGGGCCTTGGCGCGAGCGGCCCGAAGCGCAGCGCGCGAGCCGGCCAGAATCTGACGGGAGAAGTGCAGGAAGTTGTACAGGGTGACGGCGCAGCCGATGGCCGCGACGAGGGCCGCGATCTTGAAGTTCGCCAGCCAGACCAGCCGCCCGATCATGAACGACAGAGCGACGACATAGGGCGCCAGGAACAGTCGGTACTGCCCAGGCTCAGCGTAGTATTGCAAGAGCACATAGGTGCAGCCGACAAGGCTCGCCACGACTGCGAAGGCCATGGCCGGCGGCTGGGCGGTGAGCCAGAGCGCCACGATCGGCAGGCATTGGACGCAGGTGAATAAGAAGCTCGAGGCGTTGCTCAGCCGCCAGATGCGCTTGGCCGCCTCAGGCGTCGCGGCGCGGCCCATGGCCGTGACGATATAGGTGTTGCTGAACAGGCTGACGATGATGCTGGCGAACCACGGCAGGGCCCAGAGCCAGCCAACGTAGGCGCCGGTGACGGCCGTCATCGAGGCGCTGGAGATCAGCCGCGGGATGTAGTTGCGCGAGGAGGCCGCGAAGAACGCGAAGCCCGACGCGGCGGCCTGCGCCGGCGGCGCGCGCCCTTCCTTCTGACTGGCGGCTTGGCCGGTCAATTCGCGTTCCTTCTCTGTTGCTTCAGAAAAATACGGCGACCCAGTTAACCACAGGTCAATTTGGACGGCTCTATCGGAGTGATTTCGCGGAAGGGTTGTCGAAAACCTCGCGTCCATGCTGTGCTTCAGACATCGGACGCCCGAAGGAGCCCGCCATGAAAACCACGCCGTTCCTGATCGTGATCGCCGCCGTCCTGGCTGCCTGCTCTCCGCAACCCAAGCCTGCCGAGACGCGCAAGACCGCCGCCGCCCCGGTCGCCGCGCAGTCCGGCTCGGACGCGCCGGCGGGCGAGTATGCGATGGATCTCAGCCACACGAGCGTGAACTTCAGGCTCTCGCACCTGGGGCTGTCGTTCTACACCGCTCGCTTCACCCAGGCTGACGGCAAGCTCGCCTTCGATCCGGCCAAGCCGGCCGCGCAGGGCGTCAGCGTCACCATCGAGGCGGGCTCCCTGCAGACCAACTATCCAGACCCCGCCAAACTCGACTTCGACACCCTGATCGAGAAGGAATTCCTGGACGCCGCACGGTTCCCGCGGATCACCTTCAAGTCCACCAAGGTCGATCCCACCGGCCCACGCACGGCCAGGGTGACAGGCGACCTCTCCCTGCATGGCGTCACCCGGCCGGTGACCCTCGAGGCGACGTTCAACGGCGGCTACAAGAAGGGCGCTATGGACCCCGCGGGCGCCCGCATCGGCTTTTCGGCCAAGGGGACGTTCAAGCGGTCCGACTTCGGAATCACCTATGGCCTGCCGGCGCCGGGCACGCCCATGGGCGTCGGCGACGAGGTCGAGGTCATGATCGAGAGCGAGTTCACGAGGGGCTAGCCCCGTCGGCCGCGCCGCGCACGCCCCGCAGGAGCATGACCACGCGACGCAGGGGTCCGGTCAACCGCCAGCTTGTCGAAGCCTCGATCGCCGCGACGCGCTGTTCCGCGGCCTGGGCTCGCCGGGTCAGCGCGTCGATCTTGCTCGCGGTCAGGTCCTCGACGGGCAGGTCCAGAACCCCGGCGCTGGCGACGAAAGCGGCGCGCCGGGCGTCCACCGAAAGGTCGTCGGGCAGCCGCCGCAGGGCGACGAAGAACTCGCCTGCGCCCTCTGCCATCGACTCCAGCGCGGCGATCTCGAAGGGCAGCGCGTCCAGCCGGCTGGCCAGGTCCAAGGTCTCGACCATGGTGCGCGGGGTGAACACCCAGCAGTGGGTATCGATGTACTCGCCGCTCGCGTGGACGCGCCGGCAGAATTCCAGCAGCTCGCGGGGCGAATGGTCGGCGGCGACATCCCGTGGCGCGGCGCCGTTGCGGATCGCTTCGGACCCCAGGTCGCGGAAACCGTAGAAGTGGTCAAAGATCTGCCGCGCCTCGGGCCGTCGCAGCCCACGGACATAGGCGTCCACCAACTCACGCTCGGTGCTCGTCTGGCGCAGTACGTCGAAGGTGTAGCGCTTGTCGGGCGCGAAGAAGCAGGCGATCCCACCGTCGGCCAGCACCGCGGCGATCTCCCCCAGCCAGCCGAACAGGTCGGGCACGTGCTCAATCACGTGGCTGGCGATCAGGTACTGATAGCGCCGCTCGCCGCCGACGCTTTCTAGCAGCGTCTGCTCGCCCCAGATGTGATCAACCGCGACGATGTCAGCGACATCGACCTCGTCGTTCGCGGCGTACCAACGCTGCAGTTCCGCCTGTGACGCGCGATCGACGTATTCGACGGGCCCCATGTCGCGGGTCACGACCGGGCGATTGAGCGCGCCGATCTCCAGGCCCCGGGTGTTGGCGACATCGATCAGCGCGAGAACCTGGGCGCGGTCCATGAGCCCTCCGGACAGGCCCCTGTCGTAGCGGACGTGCGGCCGACCCGGCAAGCTCGGCCACGGAGATTGTGGGAGTAGGCGCTGGCGGCGACCGCCCTTAAGGGTCGGGGCGGGAGGCGTCTCTGCCGTGGAACAGCTCAGTCTCATACAGCGCGTGAAGCGGCGGCTCGCGCTCGTGCACGGCGTGTTGATAGATGTCCTCCACCTGCCCCTGCGGCGACGCAGGCCCGATCCCTACTACGAGGTGTTCTCGCAGTTCGTGACCCTGGTCGAGGGCCTCCCCGCGCCCACCGTCCTGGAGATCGGATCGCGCAACGTCAGCGGCGCCTTGCGGCGCGGCTATTTCCCGAGCGCCGGACAGTTCATCGGTGTCGATATCCACCCCGGCGAAGGGGTCGATCTGGTCGGCGACGCGCACCGCCTGTCCGCCCTGGTCGAACCCGGCTCGATCGACGCGGCCTTCTCGATCTCGGTCTTCGAGCACATGGTCTATCCGTGGAAGGCGATCCTGGAGCTGAACCGGGTGCTGAAGCCCGGCGGCTACCTGTTTATCTCCACCCACCCCGCCTGGCCGCCGCACGAGCTGCCCTGGGACTTCTGGCGGTTTCCGGTGGCGGGCCTGCGGCACATGCTGATCCCGGAGACCGGCTTCGAGGTCATCAGGGCGACGGAGGGGCTACCCGCCAAGATCTACAGCCTGGTGGGCGACCCGGCGACGCGAGGCGTGCGAGCCTTCCATGTGAACCTTGGCGTCGGCGTCCTGGCGCGCAAGATCGCCGACTATGACCCCGACAAGCTGCGCTGGGACATCGACACAGGGGCGGTGGTGGAGTCGGAGTACCCGCCGCCCGGCTGACTCGTGGCGACGCCGGGGGCCTCCAGATAGGCCGCCGGCAACTGCGCCAGCACCGAACGCTGCTCATAGCCAGAATCGGCACGCGCTCGATGGCTCTACCGGTCTGGCTGTAGACGGCTTTCTGTCTGTGGCTCTGATCGTCGGCGCGGGCTAGGAAAGCCCGCCCGTCGCGCCCGCCGGTTCGCCCTCGGCCACGAGGTCGGCGGCCGCGGCCAGCCTGCCCAGGGTGTCATGGTGACTGGCGCGGGTGATGCGATAGCCCAGGAGCAGCAGCGTGGCTGTCCCGTAGAGCGCGATCTGGGTCGGCACATAGACCACGCCCAGGCTGTGGAGGATCGCGGGATCGATGGCGCCAGGCTTGACCCCCTTGGGGAAATGGATTCCGCCGATGATCAGACCCGCCGCGAAGATGCCGAACCCGGTGGTGGCCTTGGCGGCGAAGGCGATGGCGGCGAAGAACACGCCTTCCTGCCGGCGCCCGGTCTTCAGCTCCGAGTCCTCGACCACGTCGGCGATCATCGACGAGAACAGGATGTTGCCGATGATGCCCAATCCTACCGACAGGATGGTGGTGGCGAAGATCGTTCCGAAGATCAGCGGCGAGTCATTGGCCGGGAAGACGCCCAGCAGTCGGAGCGTGATCGGGCCGATGGCGAACAGCAGACCCATGGGCACCAGCAGCATGGCCACCGTCCGCTTCTCGAACCGCTGCGCCAGCCGGGGCGCGATGATGAAGGCCAGGATCGCCGCCGTCAGGCTGGCAAAGGCGAACAAGCCGATCTCCAGGGCGCTGAACTCCCAGAAGTAGGTCGAAAAGTAGAGGTTGATCGCAAAGCCAAGGCCGATCCCGGCGTAGAGGAAGAAGGCCGAGGCCAGGATCATCAGAAAGTTGCGGTTGGCCATCGCGCTGAACATCTCGCTGGCCAGCCGTCCCAGGGTGACGCGCTGCTGCGGCGGATCGCGCAGGAAGGGGATCTGGCGATGGGTCCCGATCGAGGTGACCATGATGGCGACGAACATCAGAGCCGCGGCGCAGATCCCGTAGTTCGCGTAGCCGGCCGGATTGAGCTGGCCGGCGGCGTTCTGCGCGGTGGGCTTCAGGAACACGAACAGCGCCAGTCCGTACATGGCCAGCCCGCCGACCCAGCCGAACAGGTAGCGGTAGCTGAGCAGACGGGTGCGTTCGTCATACTCCGTGGTCAGTTCGGCGGCGAGCGCGGCGGACGGGATCTCGTAGCAGCTGATGAAGCTACGGATCAGCACCGCCACGGCCACCAGATAGGCGACCTGCCCGCCCTGGCTCCACCCGGTCGGCGGGTTCCAGATCAGCAGGTAGGAGATCGAGACCGGGATCGCCGCGGCGTACATCCACGGGTGTCGCCGACCCCAGCGTGAGCGGGTGTTGTCGGAAAGCTGGCCCACGATCGGATCGACGAAGGCGTCGATGACCAGCGCCAGCATGATCGCGAAGCCCACCGTCTGCGCCGGCAGCCCCACCACCTGGGCGTAGAAGAAGGCCAGGAAGTAGGAGAACCCGTTGTCCTTCACCCCGAAGGCGACGGACCCGAAGCCGTAGAACAGGCGGGTGGGCAGGCTCAGTCGGCGCGCGCCCACGCGCGCCGCGATGTCAGCGGCCAAGTCGCGTCCTCCCATGTCGCGGCCACCTAGGGCCGTCTCGTCTTGACCAGACGGTGCGGGATGGTCGCCGTACCGTCAACCACTGACTTTGAGCAGGAGGTACGCAGAATTCAGGCCACCGCCGGCGAGGCGAACCCCTCGAACAGTGGGCGGACGTAGTGATCGACCACGGCCGCCGGCTCGAGACCGGCGGTGAAGTAGTGCAGCTCTGCCGAGGCGTTGATGGCCGCGGTGATCACCTGGGCGGCGACGTTCACGTCCACCGGGGCGACCGAGCCGTCGGCGATGCCGTCGCACAGGATGGAGGCGAAGCGGTAGGAGACACGGTCGAACCGCCGCATCAGCTCCTCGCGGATCGCCTCCGGCACTGTCGTCAGCGCCGAGGTGCGCAACAGTGGGGCGTCGCCCTGGATCTGGTGCTCGATCAGCGCGACCACGGTCGAGGCCAGCACCTCCAGCCCCGTGCCGCCGGCCCGTTCCGCCGCGTGGATGGCCCGCCACATGATGTCGAAGGTGCGCCGGAAGCAGGCCACCACCAGTTCATCCTTGGTCTCGTTGTGGTGATAGAAGGCGCCCTTGCTAACGTTGAGCTTGGCCGAAATCCGCTCTACCGAGGCGCCGTGGTAGCCTTCCTCGTTGATCAGCTGGGTGGCCGCGCGCAAGAAAAGTTCAGGGGACGCCGTGGCGGTCGGGTCGCCATCGTGCGTCAGGCACAGGGGCCGGGGCCGGGGCCAGGCGTGGCCCGCCCCGATCAACCCGCCGGTAAGCAGCGCCGCCAGCCGCTCGGCCGTGCGCGGATAGTCCGCCGCCTCGACCTGGTTCAGCCAGGCCGGGATCCAGAATACCTCAGACAGCAACAGGTGCGCGCGGGCGTTGCGATGCAGCCTGGGCAGGGCCCGCTGGCCGGTCAGCAGGCCGCGGAACGATCGGAACATCGCTTCGTACGCCAGGTTGACCGGCGCGCAGTTCAGGGCGCGGACATCATTGAACACCGGGAACGGATCGGCCTCCCCCAGGCCGACCTTTCGTGCATGGTCGAAATAGGCATGGATGAAGGCGCCCACGCGCCCGGTGTCGGCCTCGCCGCGGGCTGAGGCGCTGATCAGCGCCTCATAGCCCTCCAAGCCCTTCAGAAAAGCGGCGGCGGCCAGGTCTTCCTTGTTCCGGAAATAGTAGATGACCCCGGTGGGCACGAGATCCAGCCGGGCGGCCACTTCGCCCAGGGTCATGCCGCGGACGCCGTTGCGGTTCAGCGCTTCCACCGCCGATCGCAGGATGGCGGACCGCTTGGCCTCGAACCGGCGGGTTGGCGCCCGCCGCTCCGGCGGTCTTTCCGCCGTGGCCCCATCCTGATCGACGCCTATCCCCATATAGCTGTCTTAGCGAATTTCCATCGGCGTCACTACGGCGTGACGTGTTGTGGCGGCGGGCCCATGCCGCTACCTCTCGCCCCTTAGGAAACGGAGGCCCGTATGCTGCTTGAGGGGTTGAAGGTGGTGGAGATGTCCACCTGGGTTGCTGGTCCCAGCTGTGCGGCGGTGCTGGCCGACTGGGGCGCCGAGGTCGTGAAGGTGGAGAGCCCGGACGGGGACGTCACCCGCGCCTTCTTCGTCAACCCCGCCGACGGCCAGAGCCCGATCTACGCCAACGAAAACCGGGGCAAGAAGGGTGTGGTGCTGGACACCCGCAAGCCCGAGGGCCGCGCGGCGCTGAAGGCGCTACTGAAGGACGCCGACATCTTCGTCACCAACACCCGCCCGGGTTCGCTGAAGAAGGTGGGTCTCGACTACGACAGCCTGAAGGGCGACTTCCCCAAGCTGATCTACGCCGCCGTGACCGGCTATGGCCTGACCGGGCCCTACGCCAACGAAGGCGCCTTCGACATCACCGCCTTCTGGGCCCGCAGCGGCGTCGCCCGCGCCATGATCCCCACCGACCAGGAGCCCTTCGCCTCGCGGCCGGGGTTTGGGGACCACATGACCGCGATCACCACCGTGGCCGCGATCCTGGCGGCGCTGCACGAGCGCCACGCCACCGGCAAGGGGCGGCTGGTGGAGACCAGCCTGATCCGCGCCGGCGCCTATGCCATCAGCTGGGACTTGGCGCTGCAGCTGCGCTACGGCGAAGTGGTGACGGCCCAGCCACGCCACGATCGGCCGGCCGCGATCTCCGGTTTCTTCCGCACCAAGGACGACCGCCACTTCGTGATCGTGCCGAAGAACAGCGAATGCTTCACCAACGTGATGATCGCCATCGATCGGCCGGAAGCCATCGCCGATCCGCGCTTTGCCTTCCCGATCCTCGACATGGATATCACCCGCGAGGTCCGCGCCATGTGCGACGAGGGCTTCGGCAACCTGACCCTGGACCAGGTGGGCGAGCGGCTGGACAGCCTGGACGTCGCCTGGGCGCCGATGGGCACCCTGAAGGAGCTGGCCGAGTCGGATCGCGCCGAGCAGGCGGGCTGCTTCGTCACCGTCGATGACGGCTTCGGCGGTACGTTCCGCCTGCCCGCGGGGCCCGTGCGGTTCCCCGAGGGCGCGCCGGTGGTCCAAAAGGCCGCGCCATTGCTGGGCCAGCACACCCGCGAGGTGCTGGAGGCGGCCGGGCTGACCGAGGCCGAGATCGCAGCGTTGCTGTAGACGGCCCAAAGAAAAGGGCCGCGCAGCTCGCTGGGCGGCCCCGGTCGAGGAAGGAGAACGCCCGAGAGGGCCTTCCCAGTCTGACGCCCCCGCCAAACGACACAATCGGCGAAACTGACTGAGGCAACGAACTTCGAAGACACCGCGGAGGCGCCGATTGCCTGGGGGAACCCACCGGTTTTGGAGGTGTCCACGAAGCCGGCCGCGGCACGCTGGATGTTGATCGAGCTGGTCTCCAGGCCGTTGTTTTCGAACGTCGTGGCCGTCAGCAGGTCTGGCGCGCCGCCAGCGTACACGCTGGGAAAGCGGTCAGAACAGGCGGGTTATTTCGTGCCGTACATCCGGTCTCCAGCGTCGCCGAGGCCGGGCAGAATGTAGCCGTGATCGTTGAGTGCTTCGTCGATGGCCGCCGTCCAGATCGGCACGTCGGCGTGGTGGCCCTGGAACTTGGAGATGCCTTCCGGCGAGGCCAGCAGGCAGGCCATGCGGATGGAACGCGCGCCGGCCTCCTTCAGCCGGTCCACAGCGGCGATGGCGGTGTTGCCGGTGGCCAGCATGGGGTCGATCACCACCACCGTCCGCAGGGCGATGTCGAGCGGCGCTTTGAAGTAGTATTCCACGCAGTTCAGCGTCGCCGGATCGCGGTAGAGGCCGATGTGCGCGACGCGGGCGGCGGGCGCCAGTTCCAGCATCCCCTCCAGCATGCCCATGCCCGAACGCAGGATAGCGGCGAACACCAGCTTCTTGCCCACCAGCTGGGGGGACATCATCGTGGCCAGCGGAGTCTGGATTTCGATCAGCTCGACAGGCAGGTCGCGGGTCACCTCGTAGCAGAGCAGCGCCCCGATCTCCTTCAGCAACTCGCGGAAGCTCTTGGTGGAGGTGTCTGACTTCCGCATCAGAGTCAGCTTGTGCTGCACCAGCGGATGATCGACGACGGTGACGCCCCTGATAGCCCGAACCATGCCCATGCCCTCTAGAAAACAGTGCCGTCGGAGACGACGGTGATCGGCGGGCCGCCATCGGCCCGCTTCTCCCGGGCGATGCGCCGGCCTGCGGCCCAGGAACCGCCCTCCAGCACGCGGGCCAGCGGAAAGTCCTTCGCGCTGACGCCGAGGCGCTCGCGGACCATCGGGGCCAGCTTGTCCAGCAGGGCCACCGTGAGCGAACGCCAGCCGACCACCAGCGGGCTGTCGACGACCTGGGGTCGGCCGGCCTCGGCTGGATCCCTGAGCACCAGCACCCCGGTGTCCACGAAGAGGCCGCCGTTGCGATATTCAGCCAGGCCCGTCAGCCCATCGACGTTGAGGATCTGGATGCCGGACGCTTCCAGCGGTTCGATGAGAGAGTAGCTCATCCACTGCGAGAGCTTGTGCAGCGGGACGAGCCTGTCGTGATCGCCTGGCAGCGGGTGGGTCCAGCAGTCGCCGAGCGGGCGGCCCGCCCGGCTGAGCCGTCCTGGCCAGATCGCTCCCAGCCTGTCCAGAAGTACCTCGAGGATCACCGGCGCGGATAATTGCCCCCGGATAGCGCGCGCCTTCATGACATCGAACAGCTCGCCCGGCCGGCCAACCACGGTTCCCAGGCGTCGCAGCAGCGCAGCGCGCCCTTCGAGGCCCGCGAGCGGGTTGTCGTCAGTCACTTGGAAGGCCTCGGCGATCAAGGCCGCATCGACGCGGTCCAGCGCGTCGGCCTGAAGCGGATCGCCCGGATCGGAAGACAAGGCCCCGGACTGGAACAGTCGGAACGACGCCACCCCTAAGCCCTCAGAGCGGCCCAGCGCGGCGCCCGTCGCGGCGTCGTGGTAGCGCCACGCCATGCCGGCGCCCGCGTCCAGCAGCACCGACGGGATCACCAGGTCGAACGCGGCGCGCCCCAGGTCGTCGGGATCGGTTGGCGTCTCGAGTTCGGTCCAGAGGTTGCGCCCATTGGCGGTGAAGTGCCGCCAGCGCGCGTGGAACGGCACGTTGAGGTCGGGGTAGTTGAGCCGCACGGTGTCGGCCGTGAGGTCAGCCGCGGCATCCAGCCTCGAGAGGTCCACCTGCCAGTCCGCCAGCTGCCAATCCTGCGCAAGCCGCAGCATGTCGTCCGCAGCCGCACGCACGGCGTGAGCCGAGAGCAGCCGCTCGGCCTCAGCAGCGTCAGAAACGGACAACTAGAACTCCTTGAGATCGCGGCCGACAGTCTTCTTGAGCTCTTCCGCCGTCGGCGCGCCTTCCGGCGTGAAGTAGCCGGCGGCCTTCTTGGCTTCCATCTCCACGCTCGCATCCTCGGGAACCAGTTCGTCGGGGATCGGCACCCGCTCGCCGATCTCGACACCACCGCTGACCAGGGCGTCGTACTTCATGTTGGACATCGAGACGAAGCGGTCGATCCGGCGGATGCCCAGCCAGTGGATGATGTCGGGCATCAGCTGCTGAAAGCGGGCGTCCTGCACGCCGGCGACACATTCGGTGCGCTCGAAATAGGTCGCCGCCTGGTCGCCACCCGGCTGGCGCTTCCTGGCATTGTAGACCAGGAACTTGGTCACCTCGCCCAGGGCGCGGCCTTCCTTGCGATTGTAGACGATCAGTCCCGTGCCGCCGTCCTGCGCCTGGCGCGTAGCCTCCTCGATCCCGTGGATCAGGTAGGGCCGGCAGGTGCAGATGTCGGAGCCGAAGACGTCGGAGCCATTGCACTCGTCGTGGACGCGGCAGGTCAGCGGCACGGCACGGTCGCCCAGCTTCGTGGGGTCGCCGAAGATGTAGAGGGTGATCCCGCCGATCGGGGGCAGAAAGACTTGGATGTCTGGCCGGGTGACCAGCTCCGGATACATGCCGCCGGTCTGCTCGAAGAGGATGCGGCGCAGCTGCTGCTCCTCCACCCCGAACCGCGCGGCCACGCCCGGCAGATGCCAGACCGGGTCGATGGCGGCCTTGGTGACGGCCACGTCGCCGGTCTCATGCAGCACCTTGCCGTCGGGCTTCAAGCGGCCGGCGCGGATCGCCTCGGCGATCTCCGGCAAGGTGATGCGGGCCTTGGTCACCGCGATGGTCGGGCGGATATCGACGCCCTCGGCGATCTCGGTCGCGAAGTCCTCGACAATGCGCGCGCCCCAGGGGTCCAGCGACACGATCTTTCCGGGCTCACTCCACTGCGGGTGCGGGCCGACGGGCACGACCGGGTGGGTGTTGTGAAGTTCGGGCCGGACCACCGGGTCCATGGCGCCGGAGGCCACGGCCAGCGCGCGGTAGACGGAGTAGGCCCCGCCGTGGGCGCCGATGGCGTTGCGGTCCGAGCCGGCGTTGGCGGTGGCCACGACCGGGCCGCGCTCGCGGGCAGTGGGCGCGTCCCATACGATCGGGAAGCGATTGGTCGCGCCCGTGCCCGGGTGCGAGGTGATGCGGATGTGGGATGTCCTGTTGCCGGACATGGGCGCTTCAAACCTCCAGAGTCGAAAAGGCCCCGCGCGGGCTCGCCGACGCAGGGCCTTTGAGCGCGGAGCATGATCCTAGGCGCTTGAGATGGCAAGAATCACTGAAGCCCTTGCAAGAAAGGCCGCCCAAATCTTAGGCGCCGTCGATTCACCGAGGCTCCCGCATCGGCGTTTTCTGGACACCGCAATCCACCACCCCAGGGTGAGCCGGTGATTCAAGGGCCCAAATCATTGCCAGAACTGCCCGTCCTGCAGCGCGCCTGCGGCAGCGGCCGGATCGCCGTGCGCGGCGAGGCTGGCGTCACGCGGCTGGCGCGGCTGTACCAGGACGGCTGTGGCAAGATCCGGCTGCCACGCGACGCCCTGGCCAACGGACTGGAGGCGGTGCTGATCAATTCCTCAGGCGGCCTGACCGGCGGCGACCGGATGGAATGGGCGGCCGAGGTCGGGGACGGCGCGCGCCTGACCCTGTCGACCCAGGCCTGCGAGAAGGTCTATCGCGCCCGCGACGGCGTGGCCGAGCAGCGGGCGAGCCTGACCGTGGGGGCCGGGGCGCGACTGGACTGGCTGCCGCAGGAGACCATCCTGTTCGACGGCGGGGCGCTCAGCCGCCGGCTGGAAGCCGACCTGGCCGAGGACGCGCGGCTGCTCTGTGTGGAAGCCGTGATCCTGGGGCGCACGGCGATGGGCGAGACGGTGCGCGTGGGAAGCCTGCACGACCGCTGGCGCATCCGTCGTGAGGGCCGGCTGGTGTTCGCCGACGACCTGCGGCTCGACGGCGCGATCGCCGAGGTGGGGGCCAAGGCGCCGGTGCTGGCGGGGGCGCGGGCGTTTGCTTCGCTGCTGCTGGTGGCCGATGACGCCCAGCGCCTGCTGGTCCCGCTCCGCTCGGTGTTGGGGACAGGCGGCGGCGCCAGCGCGTTCGAGGGCAAACTGTTCGCGCGCGTCGCGGCGGCCGACGGCTTCACCCTGCGCCAGGTCCTGCTGCCGGCGCTGGAGATCCTGCGCGACGGCGCGCCCCTGCCCCGCGTCTGGAGAACCTAAGTGAACCTGACGCCGCGCGAGAAGGACAAGCTGCTGGTCGCCATGGCCGCCGAGGTGGCGCGCAAACGGCTGGCCCGTGGGGTGAAGCTCAACTACCCCGAGGCCATCGCCCTGATCACCGACTTCGTGGTCGAGGGCGCCCGCGACGGCCGCGCCGTGTCCGACCTGATGGAGGCCGGCGCCCACGTCATCACCCGCGCCCAGGTCATGGAGGGCATCGCCGAGATGATCCACGACGTCCAGGTCGAAGCCACCTTTCCCGACGGCACCAAGCTGGTCACCGTCCACCACCCAATCCGTTGAGGAGGCGCCCGTGATCCCTGGCGAAATCTTCCCCGCGGACGGCGACATCGAGCTGAACGCAGGTCAGCCGACGACCACCCTGCGCGTCGCCAACACCGGCGACCGGCCGATCCAGGTGGGCAGCCACTACCACTTCTTCGAGACCAACCCGGCGCTGCGCTTCGACCGCGCCGCGGCCCGCGGCCAGCGGCTAGACATAGCCGCCGGCACAACCGTCCGCTTCGAGCCCGGCCAGGAACGCGAAGTCACCCTTGTGCCTCTGCTGGGCGCGCGCGCCGTCTACGGCTTCCGGCAAGACGTGATGGGCTCCCTCTGATGGCCCGCATCGGCCGCTCCGCCTACGCTGACATGTTCGGCCCTACCGTCGGGGATCGCGTGCGGCTGGCAGACACCAACCTCTTCGTCGAGGTAGAGCAGGACTTCACGATCTATGGCGAGGAGGTCAAGTTCGGCGGCGGCAAGGTGATCCGCGACGGGATGGGCCAGTCCCAGGCGACGCGGGCCTCTGGCACGGCCGACACGGTGATCACCAACGCCCTGATCATCGACCACTGGGGGATCGTGAAGGCCGACGTCGGCCTGCGCGACGGGCGCATCCTGGCCATCGGCAAGGCCGGCAATCCCGACGTGCAGCCGGGGGTCACCATCGTGATCGGCCCGGGCACCGAGATCATCGCCGGAGAAGGCAAGATCCTGACCGCCGGCGGCATGGACGCCCACATCCACTTCATCTGCCCGCAGCAGATCGAAGAGGCGCTGATGGCGGGCATGACCACCATGTTGGGCGGCGGCACCGGCCCCGCCACTGGCGCCAAAGCCACCACCTGCACGCCGGGAGCCTGGCACCTGCAGCGCATGATCGAGGCGGCCGAGGCGTTTCCGATGAACCTCGGCTTCTCCGGCAAGGGCAATGCGTCCCTGCCCGAGGCGCTGGTGGAACAGATCGCGGCGGGGGCCTGCGCGCTGAAGCTGCACGAGGACTGGGGCACCACGCCGGCCACCATCGACTGCGCCTTGAGCGTCTGCGACGACCTCGACGTTCAGTGCATGATCCACACCGATACCTTGAACGAGAGCGGCTTCGTCGAGGACACGATCGCCGCCTTCAAGGGCCGCACCATCCACGCCTTCCACACCGAAGGGGCCGGCGGCGGGCACGCCCCCGACATCCTGAAGGTGGCGGGCCTCGCCAACGTCATACCCTCGTCGACAAACCCGACCCGGCCCTACACGCGCAACACACTGGCCGAACACCTCGACATGCTGATGGTCTGCCACCACCTGGACCCGTCGATCCCGGAGGACGTGGCCTTCGCCGAGAGCCGCATCCGCAAGGAGACCATCGCGGCGGAGGACATCCTGCACGACCTCGGCGCGCTCTCGATCATTTCCTCCGACAGCCAGGCCATGGGCCGGGTCGGTGAGGTGCAGATCCGAACCTGGCAGACCGCCGATAAGATGAAGCAGCAGCGCGGCTCGCTGCCGGGCGACGGCGCCGCTGACAACAACCGGGTGAAGCGCTACATCGCCAAGTTCACCATCAACCCGGCCATCGCCCACGGTATGAGCGCCCACATCGGCTCGATCGTGGCCGGCAAGCGCGCCGACCTGGTGCTGTGGAGCCCGGCCTTCTTCGGGGTGAAGCCGGACCTGGTGATCCTCGGCGGGTCGATCGCTGCAGCGCCGATGGGCGACCCCAACGCCTCGATCCCGACGCCGCAGCCGGTGCACTACCGCCCGATGTTCGGGGCGTTCGGACGGGCCCTGACCCGCTCGTCAGTGGTGTTCACGTCAGGCTTGGCGATTGAGCGGGGCCTGCCCGCGCAGCTTGGGCTGCAGAAGGAGATGGTGGCGGTGTCGAACACCCGCGGCGGCCTCTCCAAGGCCTCGATGATCCACAATAGCGCCACGCCGGTGATCGAGGTCGATCCGGAGACCTACGAGGTCCGCGCCGACGGCGAGATCCTCACCTGCGAACCCGCCGACGTGCTGCCAATGGCGCAGAGGTATTTCCTGTTCTGATGACCCACACCATCACTGATGTCCTGCTCGCCGGCGCCTGGACCGGAGACGCCGCCGACACTGTCACCCTCGACTACGATGGCCGGCACCGGCGACGCATATTGCTGACCGGTGCGTCCGGCGCGGCGTACCTGTTGGACGTGGCCGAGGCGACGCACCTCAAGGACGGCGATGGCCTGGCGCTGCCCGGCGGCGGCGTGGTGCGGGTGAACGCACTGCCGGAACCGCTGCTGGAGATCCGCGCCCACGGCCCGGCCGACCTGCTGCGGCTGGCGTGGCACATCGGCAACCGCCACCTGGCCGCCCAGGTGTTCCCCGACCGCATCCTGATCCGCCGCGACCATGTCATCGCCCACATGCTGCGGCGCCAGGGCGCGCACGTCGCCGAGGTCATGGCGCCGTTCGATCCCGAAGGCGGCGCCTATCATGAAGGCCGCGACCATGCCCACTGACGCTCGTCTGCTGCGCCTGCTGACCTGGCTCTCGCCCGCCTTCCCGGTTGGAGCTTTCGGCTATTCGCACGGCCTGGAGACCGCCATCCGCGAGGGCGCGGTCACCGACGCCTGCGCGCTGACCGGCTGGATCGCGGCGTTGCTGGAGCACGGCTCCGGCTGGTCCGACGCTGTCCTGGCCCGCGCCGCCTGGACCGCCGTCACCGCCGAGGATCACGCCGCCCTCGACGAGATCGCCGAGCTTGGCGAAGCGATGGCGCCCTCCCTGGAGCGCCGTCGCGAAACCATGGCGCAGGGCGAGGCGTTCCTGACCGCGGTAGCCGCCTGGCATCCGCCACAGATCATTCGCGCGCCCTACTGTGTCGCCCTCGGCGCGGCGGCGGGGGCGGCTGGCATCCCGCTGCAGCCGGCGCTGATCGCCTGGCTGCACGCCTTCGCCGCCAACCTGACCAGCGTCGCGGTGCGCGCCATCCCGCTGTGCCAGTCCGACGCCGTGGCGGTGATCGCCAGCCTGGAAGCCGTCATCCTGCGGACCGCCGCCCGGGCCACGGCTTCGACCCTGGACGACCTGGGATCCGGCGCCATCCTCTCTGACATCGCCGCGATGCGGCACGAGACCCTGGAGGGAAGGCTGTTCATCTCATGAGCCAACATGGTCCCCTGCGCGTCGGCATCGGCGGCCCGGTCGGCTCGGGCAAGACCACCCTGGTGGAAAAGCTCTGCAAAGCGATGCGCGACCGCTGGTCGATCGCGGTGGTCACCAACGACATCTACACCCAGGAAGACGCGCTGATCCTGACCCGCCTCCAGGCCCTGTCGGAGGACCGCATCCTGGGGGTCGAGACCGGCGGCTGCCCGCACACCGCCATCCGCGAGGACGCTTCCCTGAATCTGGCGGCGATTGCCGATCTCAATCGCCGCTTTCCAGGCCTGGACGTGATCTTCATCGAGAGCGGCGGCGACAACCTCGCTGCAACCTTCAGCCCGGACCTGGCCGACCTCAGCCTCTATGTCGTCAGCGTCTGCCAGGGCGAAAAAATCCCCCGCAAGGGCGGTCCCGCCATCACCCGCTCCGACCTGCTGATCATCAACAAGACGGACCTGGCCCCCTACGTCGGCGCGGACCTGGCCGTCATGGACGCCGACGCCCGGACCCAGCGCGGCGAGCGGCCCTATGTGTTCACAGACCTGACGCGGCTGAAGGGCGTGGACGAGGTGATCGCATTCCTGTCCAGAGTCGGCGGGTTGCCCGTCGCCGAGGCGGCCTAGCTAGATCGGGCGGCGAGCGCCGTGCCGGATAGTGAGAACGACGACGCTCTCGGCCGTCACTCGATAGCGGATCAGGTAGGGCGTCGCGATGGTGAGTTCGCGCCGTTTAGGACTGATGGCCCGGCCGCGATGCGGATGGTGGCCGAGGCTCTGAGCCGCCGCGATCAATTGAGCCGCCAGTCGCTCGGCCGCGAGCGGATTGAAGTCCGATATGTAACCGTCGATCGCTGCGAGATCTGAGATCGCTCGATCGGTCCAGACTACTCGCCGCACCTGGGTCGCGGCAGCTTGTTCGGGGCGCCCCACGAGCGCAGCCAACGAACCACGGCCTCATGGCTGACGACGCGGCCAGCCTCGAAATCGGCTTCACCCTCTCGAGTCGCCTGCTCATCCGTTTCGGTGTCCGCAATATCGAACACGCCGGGCTCTTCCTCGAATCCAGGCACTTGCTTGGTCATCGTCGGACCCTAGCATCCATAGAACATAAAGGCAACTAACGCACCACCGTCCCGATCATCCGCAACCGGCTCACCCCGCCGTCCGGGTAGATGTTCAGCCGCACGAACCGGATCGGGCCCATCGCCACCAGTTCACTACGGAAGGTGTGGACCGTGTCCGCCGACAGCTTCACCTCCGGCAGCAGCACCGGCCAGGTCTCGGCCTGGACGGCGATCTCGGCCGGCGTGCCGTGCGCACGAGCCGAGGCCTGGATGGAACAGCGGTCGGGATAATTGCCTTTGAAGTGCGCCGTATCGACGACGACTTCTTCGACCTTACCGAAGCAGCCCAGCGCCAGCACCGACCAGTCGTGGCCCGGCTCGCGGCGGCGTCGCGTCTCCCAGCCGTCGCCCATGTTCACGCCACGGCCCGGGGCGGTCAGGTTGCCGACCGCGCCATAGTGCTCGTCGTTGGCGATGCCGCCGCGCCCGCCCCAGGCGACGGCCAGCAGGTCGATGACCTGGTCCGCGCCGACCTTGCTCCAGTCCGGATCGACCCGGCCCCAGACCCGCAGGCGCGCCACGCCACCGTCGGGGTAGATGTGCAGGCGCACGTGGGTGATCGGGTCGGCTTGCTCGACAGGCACATAGATCCGGTCGTCGCCCTTCAGGTCCAGGCGCGGCGTCACCTTTACCCAGCCAGTCTCCGGGCTGGCCTCGTCGGAGCGGCACACCTCGATCTCGGCGCCCGGCGGGTAGTTGCCGGTGAAGTGGGCCGTGTCGATCTCGAAGCCGGCGACCACGCCGGCGGCGCCCAGGCGGATCACGCACCAGTCATGGCCGGGTACGCGCTTGCGGCGGCTTTCCCAGCCGTCCATCCACTTGCCGTTGTCGTCGTACTTGCCGGGGATGAACACCGGCGGGGCCGGGTCGATCAGGCGGGCCTTGTCGGCGAAGAAATCGTCGGTGGCGAAGACCACCTCACTGCCCAGCCGGGGCTGGGCGAGGTCAACATACTGGCGGCGCAGGTCGTCGAACATGAAGGCCTCTCTAAAGCAGGTCGGCGAGGCGGAAGCCGGCGATCCGGTGGATCTGGGCGATGGCGGTGGCGAACTCTGTTTCGGGATCGTTGGCGAGCCGCGCCTCGAAGGCCGCCAGAATATCAGCCCGCGTCGCGCCCTTCACCGCGAAGATGAAGGGGAAGCCGAATCGGAGGTTGTAGGCGGTGTTGAGGCGCTGGAAGGCCTCGAACTCCGTCGAGCTGCACTGGTCCAGTCCCGCGCCCGACTGCTCCTTCACTGAGGCGTCGGCCATCTTCGCCCGGCTGGCCAGTTCGGGATGCGCGCGGATCAGGGCCAGTTTCGCGGCGCAGGGCGCGGCGTCGACGACGGCGGCCATGGCCGCTGCCAGGCCCTTCAGATCCTTGGGCGGATCGGGCCAGACGCCCTCGGCCACCCAGGGCGAGGCCTCATAGACCGGGCCGAAGCGGACCAGAAACGCTGCGCGGGACATCTGGTCGGACGGGATCACGCGAAGGCCTGCTGCAGGAATCGGACGAGGTTCGCGCGCGCCGTCGCCGCAGCCTGAGGATTGAACTCAAACAGCACCGGACCGCCCGTGCCCTTGTGCGCATAGGGGTCGGTGATGATTTTGGACGGCATGTCGCGGTCGAAGGCGTGGGTCGCGCCTTCATGCGCCACCAGGGTCACATGCCCCCGGTCAGCCGGCGCCAGGGAGCCCAGGAAGCCGGCGCAGACCTCCGGGTCGTCATAGGCGTCGGCGGTCCCGGCCTGGATCAGCACCGGCGCGCCCGTCAGGTTCCGGAAGTCGTGACCCGGCGCGCGGTTGTAGCTCCAGAGGGCGGGATAGAAGGCCGCGTGGGCGGCGAAGGCGGTCCCGGGCTCGGCGTACGCATCGGCATAGGCCCTGGTGGCCGACAGCAGGCTGACCACGCCGCCCCAGGAGAAGCCGGCAATGGCGATCCGCTGCGAGTCGATCTCCGGCTGGCGGGCCAGAAAGGCCAGAGCCGCGAAGGCGTCCGGCAGCGTCTGCGGCACCGACGAAGGCCGGCCCGTGGCGCCGCGCGTGGTTCCCCGCGCCGCCCACATGTCGACCTCCAGCGTGGCGATGCCGGCGGCGTTCAGCGCGCCGATGTGAAACCCGCCGCGGCCATCCACCCCGTCCGATCCGTGGCAGACGACCACCGCCGGAACCCGCGGCGGCGGCTGGCCGGGTTCGATCGGCGGGACCCGAAGTTGGCCGGCCACCGTCAGCGGCGGGTCGGCCCGGGTCTGGAACGCCACGTAGGACGTGCGGAACACCATCTCAGCCGACATGGGGATGCCGCTCCCGCCAGTGCCGGGCGATCTCTACACGCCGGCAGAACCAGACATCCTGGTGGTCCAGGGCATATCGGATGAAGCGTTCCAAGCCGGCCATCTTCGCTGGCCGCCCAGCGATACGGCAATGCAGGCCCACGCTCATCATCTTCGGACGCTCCTCACCCTCGGCATAGAGCACGTCGAAGGCGTCCTTCAGATAGGAGAAGAACTGCTCGCCGGTGTTCAGCCCCGTGCCGGAGAACCGCATGTCGTTGGCCTCCAGCGTGTAGGGCACAATCAGCTGTTGATGCCGTCCAACGGTCGCCCAAAACGGAAGATCGTCGGAGTAGTCGTCGGCGTCGTAGAGAAAGCCCCGGTCCTCGGCGACGAGCCGGCGCGTGTTGGGGCTGGTGCGGCCGGTGTACCAGCCCAGCGGCCGCTCGCCGGTCAGGCGGCGGTGGACCTCGATCGCGCGCATCATGTGCTCGCGCTCGATCCGCTCAGGCACGTCCTGGTAGTTGATCCAGCGCCAGCCGTGCGCGGCGATCTCGTGGCCGCCGTCCAGCATGGCGTTGACCGCCGCGGGGTTGCGCTCCAGCGCCATGGCGACGCCGAACACCGTCACCGGCACGCCGTAGCGCTTGAACAGCCGCAGCAGCCGCCAGACCCCGGCGCGGGAGCCGTATTCGTAGATCTGCTCCATGCTCATGTGCCGCGCGCCGACCACCGGGGCGGGATTGATCATGTCGGAGAGGAAGGTCTCGGAGGTCGGATCGCCGTGCAGCACCGAGGTCTCGGCCCCCTCCTCGTAGTTGAGCACCAACTGGATCGCGATACGAGCGCCGCCCGGCCAGTCGGCATGGGGCGGGTCCTGGCCATAGCCGATCATGTCGCGGGGGTAGGCGTCGGGCATGTCTGACCCCCTCGAGCAATAGGCGGTTCGCTTGAACCGCCTATTGCTCGAGACTCTAGCCAAGAATGGACCATCCGTCGCTCTGAGCCCGATTCAACCTTGGCGACGAATGGTCCGGGCAGGCTTCGCTGGGCGCACAGCGTCGCAATCCTTGGCCGAGGTTGCAATTGTCCGCCCAAGCGCCGATTCTGGGTGGCCGCGGTAACGGAGCCAGATGAGCGGCCTCACCACCCATATTCTCGACACCATGCACGGCCGCCCGGCCTCGGGCGTCAGCCTGCGCCTGCTGCGAAACGGCGAGGTGGTGACGGCGGCGATCACCAACATCGACGGGCGCTGCGACCAGCCGCTGTTGACCGGCGAGGCGATGACGGCGGGCGCCTATCGGCTGGAGTTCGACATCGGCGAGTACTACCGCGACCTGGGCGTGACCCTGCCGACGCCCGCCTTCCTGGATGTCGTGGCCATCGAGTTCGGGGTCGCGGACCTGGCCAGCCACTATCATGTGCCGTTGCTGGTCAGCCCCTACGGCTATTCTACCTACAGGGGCAGCTGAGATGGGGCGGCCGATCCGGTTCCTGCTGGACGGAGGGGTCCGGGAACTGTCGGGGATCGCCCCGACGCTGACGGTGCTGAACCTACTCCGCTACCACCTGCGCCGGACCGGAACGAAGGAGGGCTGCGCGGAGGGCGACTGCGGGGCCTGCACCGTTGTGCTGGGCGAGCTGGAGGGCGGGCAGGTGAGGTTCCGGGCGGTGAATGCCTGCATCCTCTTCGCGCCGATTCTGGATGGCCGGGCGCTGTTCACGGTGGAGAGCCTGGGGCGCGAGGGGGCGCTGCATCCGGTGCAGCAGGCGATGGTGGACAGCCATGGCTCGCAGTGCGGCTTCTGCACGCCGGGGATCGTGATGAGCCTCTATGCGGCTCAACGGTCGGGGGCGACGACGGATGCAGCCAGCCTGAAGGACGCGCTGGCGGGGAATCTATGCCGTTGCACGGGCTATGGGCCGATCCTGGCGGCGGGGGCGACGATGGGCGCCAGCCCCGACACGGCCGGCGACGGCGCGCTGGCCGAGGCTCTGCGAGCGATCCAGCCGGCCGAGGGGCTGGAGTTGGAGCACAAGGGCCGCAGGTTCTTCAGCCCGCTTTCGGCGGATGAACTCGCCAAGATCTACGAGGAGCACCCGCAGGCCACGATCCTCGCGGGCGGCACCGATGTGGGCCTGTGGGTGACGAAGCAGCAGCGCGTGCTGGAGACTGTCATATCACTGAACGATGCCGCCGACCTGCGCGGGATCGACGACCTCGGCGGATCGATCCGGATCGGCGCGGCGGTCCGCTACGTCGACGCGCATGCGGGGCTGGCGCGCCTGCATCCGCAGTTCGGCGAACTGCTGCGGCGGCTGGGCGGGCTGCAGGTGCGGAACCTGGGCACCGTGTGCGGCAACATCGCCAACGGCTCGCCGATCGGCGACATGCCGCCGGCCCTGATCGCGGCCGGCGCGACGCTGGTGCTACGCAAGGGCCAAGCGCGGCGGGAGATGCCGCTGGAGGACTACTTCCTAGCCTATGGGAAGCAGGACCGGCAGCCGGGCGAATTCGTCGAGGCGGTGATCGTGCGCAAGCCGGCCCCGGATCGCATCTTCCGGATCGCCAAGCTGTCGAAGCGGTTCGACCAGGACATCTCGGCGGTCTGCGCCGGGATCAACATCGGCGTAGCGGATGGTCGGGTGACCGACGCGTGCATCGCCTTCGGCGGCATGGCGGCGACGCCGAGGCGGGCGGCGGCCTGCGAGGCCGCGCTGACCGGCCAGCCCTGGACCGGGGCGACCGTCGAGACGGCGGCCGAGGCGCTGAGCCAGGACTTCACGCCGATCGGCGACATGCGTGCCTCGGCCGCCTACCGGCTGGAGGCGGCGAAGAACCTGCTGATCCGAACCTATGTCGAGGCGTCCGAAGCGGGTGAAGATATCCGGACGGCCCAGGCTGTGGCCTATGGCTGACTCCGGCGCGGCGGCGCGCATCCTGCCCGTGTTGAGCGCGCCGAGCGGCCATGACAGCGCGCCGCGCCATGTGTCCGGCGAGGCGCTCTACATCGACGACATTCCGGAGCCGCCGGGCCTGCTCCACCTCTACGTCGGACAGGCGGCGCGGGCGCATGCGCGGGTGACGAGGCTGGACCTATCGGCCGTCCGCAAGGCGCCTGGCGTGGTGCTGGTCCTGACGTCGGACGACGTGCCGGCCAAGAACGACATCAGCCCCTTCGCCGGCGACGACCCGCTGTTCTCTGAGGACCTCGTGCGGTTCATGGGCCAGCCGCTGTTCTGCGTGGCCGCCGAGAGCCTGCCAAAGGCGCGGGCGGCCGCCGCCTTGGCGGTGGTTGAGTACGCCGACCTGGAGCCGCTGGTGACGACCGAGGCTGCGCGGGCCGCGGGGTCGCGGATCGAGGCCACCCAGGAGATGCGCCTGGGCGACGCGCCGGCCGCGATCGCCGCGGCGCCGCACCGGGTCTCCGGCCATCTAAGCGTCGGCGGGCAGGAGCACTTCTACCTGGAGGGGCAGATCGCCCTGGTGATCCCCGGCGAGGGCCCGGACCTGCATGTCTGGACCTCCACCCAGCACCCCACCGAGACCCAGCATGTGATCGCCCGCGTGCTGGGCTGCATGGACGCGGCGATCACCGTCGAGGTGCGCCGGATGGGCGGGGGCTTCGGCGGCAAAGAAACCCAATCGGTGCAGTGGGCCGCCATGGCGGCGCTGGCGGCGCTGAAGACGCGGCGGCCGGCCAAGATCCGCCTGGACCGCGACGACGACATGGTCCTGACCGGCAAGCGGCACGACTTCGAGATCGCCTGGGAACTGGGCTTCGACGCCGAGGGCCGCCTGCACGGCGCCGCCTTCGAGTTCGCCGCGCGCTGCGGCCATTCGGCGGACCTCAGCCACGCGATCAACGACCGGGCGATGTTCCATGCCGACAACGCCTATGCATTGCAGAGCGCCGAGATCATTTCACACCGGCTGCGCACCCATACGGTTTCCAACACCGCCTTCCGCGGCTTCGGCGGGCCTCAGGGGATGATGGTGATCGAGCGGGCGCTGGACGCGGCGGCGCTGTCGCTGGGCAAGGACCCGCTGGATGTGCGCCTGGCCAATCTCTACGGCGTGTCCGGCGACCTGACGCCCTACGGCCAGACGGTCACCGACAGCGTCGCCCGCGAGATCATGGAGGAATTGGCGGCGAGTTCCGGCTACCGCGCCCGCCGGGCCGCCATCACCCGCTGGAACGCCGCGCACGAGCACCTGAAGCGCGGCATCGCGCTGACGCCGGTGAAGTTCGGCATCTCCTTCACCACCACCCACCTGAACCAGGCCGGCGCCCTGGTGCACGTCTACACCGACGGTTCGATCAGCCTGAACCACGGCGGGACCGAGATGGGCCAGGGGCTGAACATCAAGGTGGCCCAGGTGGTCGCCGACGCCTTCCAGGTCCCGCTCGCCAGCGTGAAGATCACCTCGACCCGGACGGACAAGGTCCCCAACACCTCAGCCACCGCGGCCTCCTCCGGCAGCGACCTGAATGGCATGGCGGCGCTCAACGCCTGCAATGAGATTAAGGATCGGCTGGCGGCCTATGCGCTGGCGGCGTTTGGTGTCGCGCCGGAATTCACCGCCGGGGGCGTGCAGGTCGGCGAGCGGACGATGACGTTCAAGGCTTTCGTCAACGAGGCCTATCTGGCGCGCGTCTCGCTGTCGGCGGCGGGCTTCTACAAGACCCCGGACATCCACTACGACCGCGCCACCCACACCGGCCGGCCGTTCTATTACTTCGCCTATGGGGCAGCCTGTTCGGAGGTGGCCGTCGACACCCTGACCGGGGAGAACAAGGTGGTGCGCGTGGACATCCTCCACGACGTCGGCCGCTCGCTGAACCCGGCCATCGACCTGGGCCAGATCGAGGGCGGGTTCATCCAGGGGATGGGCTGGCTGACCACCGAGGAACTGGTGTTCGACGCCAAGGGCCGACTGACCACGCACGCGCCCTCGACCTACAAGATCCCGACGGCGGGCGACCGGCCGGAGATATTCAATATGGCCATCTGGGCGCCGGGCGAGAACCGCGAGGACACGGTCCACCGCTCCAAGGCCGTGGGCGAGCCGCCGCTGATGCTGGCGATCTCGGTATTTTCGGCGCTGACCGATGCGGTGGCGAGCGTCGGCGGACATCGGGTGATGCCGAACCTGGACGCGCCCGCGACGCCGGAGCGGGTGCTGGCGGCGGTAAACGATCTGCGGAGGCGGGCAGGTGGGTAGGCGTTTCGCACATCCCTTCCCCCGAGCGCCGAAGGCGCGACGAGAGGGAGGGGTAAGGGGTGGGTCGGCGCGTGCGAGCCCGGCGCACCGGATGGCAGCCCGAGGGCCCTCGGGCGGTGGAGCCGGCGGCGGGCCCTCGGGTCGGCATCCGGAGTCGCCCAGCCGGCCCACCCCCTACCCCCTCCCTCTCCGTTCGCTGCGCTCACGCGGGGAGGGGAGATGACCTGCGCCTGGATCAACGAGGCGCTTAGATCCGTGCGCCAGGGTCAGCAGCTCGCCATGGTCTCCGTGGTCGGCGCCCAGGGCTCTACCCCACGCGAACTGGGCGCGCGGATGCTGGTGTGGCCGGAGCGGTTCACCGGCACGATCGGCGGCGGGTCGCTGGAGCGGCAGGGGTTGGAGCAGGCGCGGAAGCTGCTGGCGCAGGACGGCCGGCGGCACGCGCTGCAGGACTATCCGCTGGGCCCGCTGCTGGGCCAGTGCTGCGGCGGGCATGTGCGGCTGCTGGTCGAGCGCGTGGATGCCGAAAGCCTGGGCTGGCTGGAGCCGGCGGCAGCCGCACGCACACCCTTCACCTTGACCGCGAAGTTCAAAGCAGGCCGCATGCGTCGGTCGCTCGGCGGGCCGGGGCCGCATGGCTCGGATGGCCCCCGCACGCTGATCGCGGAGGTCCGCTGCTTGTCCGAAACCATCCGCCCCGCCCTGCCACGCCTGGTGATCTTCGGCGCCGGCCACGTGGGCCAGGCCGTTGCCCGCGCCTTCGCCCCCCTGCCCTTCCACCTGGACTGGCTGGCCAGCCGTGACGACCTGCGTCCGGAAGCCGGGGGCACGCAGGCGACCATCCTCTCGGAAGACGAGCTGCAGGAAGCGGTCGAGGCTGCTCCAGCCGAGAGCCTGATCGCGATCTTCACCCATAGCCACGATCTGGACTACCGGCTGACGCGGGCGGCGCTGGCCCGCCCCGAGCTCGCCTATGTCGGCCTGATCGGGTCGCGCACTAAACGGGCCCGGTTCGACAAGCGGCTGCGCGACGACGGCCTGGGCGACGACGACCTCGCCCGCCTCACCTGCCCGATCGGCATCGCCGAGCTGAAGGGCAAGGAGCCGGCGGTGATAGCCGTGGCGCTGGCGGCGCAGTTGTTGAAGCTGACCGAAGAGGTTGTCTTGCCAGAGACGGGCGCCTGATGGCCGCACTCGAGGCCTGGGCGAACCTGGCGCTCCGCTGGCTGCACCTGGTGGCCGGCATCGCCTGGATCGGGTCGTCGTTCTATTTCATGTGGCTGGACAGCCATCTGAAACCCGGCGCGGAGCGGCGCGACGGCGTGGCCGGCGAGCTGTGGAGCGTCCACTCCGGCGGCTTCTATCGGCAGATCAAGTTCATGGTCGCGCCGTCCGAGATGCCAGAGACGCTGCACTGGTTCAAATGGGAGGCCTACACCACCTGGATCTCCGGCTTCCTGCTGCTGGCGCTGATCTTCTACCTCGGCGCTGATCTCAACCTGGTGGACAAGGCCAAGCTGGATCTGGCGCCCTGGCAGGCGATCGGGATCGGGCTGGGGTCCTTGGCTGCGGGCTGGATCGCCTACGACGGCCTTTGCCGTTCGCCGATCGGGCAGAACCTGCGGGCGTTCGGCGCGGCCTGGTTCGTGGCCCTGACGGCGGCCGGCTGGGGCCTCACGCGGGTCTTCTCCGACCTCGGCGCCTTCATGCACGTGGGCGCGATCATCGGCACGGTGATGGTTGCCAACGTCCTCCTGATCATCATCCCGAACCAGCGCAAGGTGGTGGCTCAGGTGCTGGCCGGGCAGGCGCCGGACCCGTCGCTGGGCAAGCAGGCCAAGCAGCGCAGCGTCCACAACAACTACATGACCTTGCCGGTGCTGCTGATCATGATCAGCAACCACTATCCGATGATCTTCGCCGCGCCGCTGAACTGGCTGTGGCTGGCGGGGCTGGGCGTGGCGGGCGTCACGATCCGGCATTTCTTCAACCTGAAGAACCAGGGCAAAACCCAGCCGCAGGTGCTGGCGTTCGGCGCGCTGGTATTTGTGCTGGTGGCGCTGGCCAACGAGGCGGCGCGGCCGAAGCCGCCGACCACCGACCTGGTCCCGACCTATGCGGCCGTGCGCGCCATCGTCGATCAGCACTGCATCACGTGCCACTCGGCGAACCCGACGCACAAAGGCGTCCCCATGGCGCCGGCGGGGACGATGTTCGACACGCCTGAGGGCCTGCGCAAGCATGCCGAGAAGATCTACACGCGGGCGGTGGCGACGACGTCGATGCCGCAGGGCAACGAGACCGGGATGACCCAGGCGGAGCGGGCGAGCCTGGGGGCCTGGATCAAGGCGGGAGCGAAGGCGGATTGATGTTTCCTTTTGGTCCGCTCATCCCGGCGAATGCCGGGACCCAGATGGCAAAGCATCGATGTGGGCTCGATCAACTCGGCGCGCCTCCAATCCACCATAGGCGACGTTCGATCTGGGTCCCGACATTCGCTGGGATGAGCGGATTTTGTGATGCGTAGCCTCACCCCGGAACCCCTGACCGCCGATGCGTTCGCCCCTTTTGGCGACGTCATCGAAGTCGCAGGCGCCGCCGAGGTTCTGCCGATCAACTACGGCTGGACCACCCGGTTCAACGACCTGGCGGGGATCGATACCCGGGACGAGGGCGGGCACACGATCGTCAGCATCTTCCGGTCGAAGCCGCTGGACCCCCTGGTGCTGAAGATCTTCGAGCGCCATCCGCTGGGGAGCCAGGCGTTCGTGCCGATGCAGGGGCGGCCCTATCTTGTGGCGGTCGCGCCGGCGGGCGCGTTCGATGCGGCGAAGGTGCGGGTGTTCCGGGCCGAGGCTTTGCAGGGCGTGAATTACGCCAAGGGAACGTGGCACCATTTCCTGCTGGCCCTGGAGGCCGAGAGCGACTTCGTGGTCATTGATCGCGACGGGGCGACGGGCGAGAACCTGCACGAGATCGTGCTGGCCGAGGCCGACTGGATCAGCGTCAGCGGATGAGCCGGCAGGCCTACAGATCCGCGCTGGCGCATGCACTGGCGGACCCGGCGAGCGCGTCGGCGGGCGAGGCGGTGGTCTATCACCCTGACGGCCTGCTGGTCGTGGAGGGCGGTCACGTAGCGGCGTTCGGCGCCTACGCCGACCTGGCGCCCGGCCTGCCCGAGGGGACGCCGATCGAGCATATGCCGGGCCGTCTGGTCACGCCGGGCTTCATCGACGCCCACGTCCACTATCCGCAGGTGGACGTGATGGCAGCGTGGGGGACGCAGCTGCTGGACTGGCTGCACACCCACACCTTCCCGGCCGAACTGGCCTTCGCCGACCGGGCGCATGCGGACGCGGTAGCGGCGGTCTTCCTCGACCAGCTGCTGGCCAACGGGACGACCAGCGCCCTGGTCTTCTGCACGGTCCATAAGGGCTCGGTCGACGCGCTGTTCGAGGCGGCGCTGGGGCGGGACATGCGGCTGGTGGCAGGCAAGGTGCTGATGGACCGGGGCGCGCCGGAGGGGTTGCTGGACACGGTGGAGACCGGCCGCGCCGACACCGAGGCGCTGATCCGGGCCTGGCGCGGGCGCGGGCGGCTGGGCTATGCGGTCACGCCGCGGTTCGCGGTGACCTCAACCGACGCCCAGCTGGCCATGGCCGGCGAGGTGGCGGCCGCGCACCCGGACGTGCTGGTCCACACCCACATGTCGGAGAACCGCGACGAGATCGCAGAAGTGGCGCGGCTGTTCCCGGCGGCGCGAGATTACCTGGACGTCTACGACCGCTTCGGCTTGCTGGGCCCGCGCTCGGTGTTCGCCCACTGCGTCCACGCCAGCGAAGACACGTTCGAACGGCTCGCGGCGGCGGGAGCCTCAGTGGCGTTCTGCCCGTCGTCGAACCTGCTGCTCGGCAGCGGCCTGTTCCCGCTGAAGCGCGCCTGCGGATGCGGGGTGAACACAGCCCTGGGCTCGGACGTGGGCGGGGGCGGCAGCTTCTCGCCGATCGCGATGATGGGCGAGGCGTACAAGGTGGGCCAACTGCAGGGCGACAACCTGGACCCGCTGCACGCCTTCTACCTGGCCACTCTGGCGGGCGCCAAGGCGCTGCACATCGACGACAAGGTCGGCAACCTCCTGCCCGGCAAGGAAGCCGACTTCGTGGTGCTGGACCTGGCGGCGACGCCGCTGCTGGCGCGGCGCACGGCGCAGGCGAAGACCCTGGCCGAGACCCTGTTCATGCTGTCGGTCCTCGCCGACGAGCGGGTGGTGGAGCGCACTTATCTGGCAGGCCGGCTGGCCCATACGCGGCGCGGCGCCTGAGGGCTTGCGGGGCGGCCCCGAGCCTGCCGACTATGGCGGTTCATCCGGGGGGTCCTCATCCATGCTTCGCTTGATCGCGCTGATCGCCGCGCTGCTGCTGCCGGGTCTGGCGTTGGCCAAGCCCATGGTGATCAAGGTGGTGGTTCTGACCACCTTCGAGAGCGGCGCTTCGTCGGCCAAGAAGAGCGGCGAGTTCCAGGCCTGGGCCGAGCGCTATCCGCTGAAGCATCCGCTCAAGGTCCCCGGCATCGAGGGCCGCGTGCTATATTCCGATGACGGGGTGCTGGGGGTGGTGACCGGGATGCGGGCGCGGCCGCGCGAAAGCGTCACGGCCCTGCTGCTGAACCCGGACCTGGACCTCAGCCACGCCTACTGGGTGGTGGCCGGCATTGCCGGGGTCGACCCGCGCAGCGGCTCGATCGGCAGCGCGGCCTGGGCGAACTACGTGGTCGATGCCGATCCGCTGTTCGAACTCGACGATCGTGAAATCCCCAAGGACTGGCCCTGGGGGCTCTATGCCCTGGGAACGCCGAAACCGGGCATCAAGGGCGCCTCGCCGGGATCCAGCGACATGGTGTGGAAACTGGACCCGGGCCTGACCCAGTGGGCCTACCAGCTGACCAAAGACATCCCCCTGGCCGATAACGCCCACCTGGCCGCTACCCGCGCCCGCTTCAAAAGCGAGCCGGCGGCGCAGAAGCCGCCGCACGTGTTCATCGGCGACGACCTGGGCACGACCCGGTTCTGGCACGGCGACCTCCGGACCCAGTGGGCGCGGGACTGGGTGAAGATCTGGACCGACGGCCAGGGCGTCTTCGCCATGAGCGAGTGCGAGGACCAGGGGATCATGGACGTGCTGGCGCTGTACGGGCGGGCCGGAAAAATCGACATCCGCCGCGTGCTCGTGCTGCGGACCGGCAGCAACTACACCCGCGAAGGCGACGGGGAGAGCCAGGTGGTGGAGTTCACCGAGGGCGGGGCGGCCGCGGCGTTCGAGGCCGCCTATCTGGTGGGCGCGCCGGTGGTGAAGGCGCTGGTGGCCGGCTGGGGCAAGTACGCGACGACCCTCCCGCAGGCGACCGCGAAGTGAGCTTCCTGGATCGCACCTTCAAGCTGGGCGAACGCGGCACGTCGGCGCCCACCGAGGTGCTGGCCGGGTTCACCACCTTCCTGACCATGGCCTACATCGTGCTGGTCAATCCGGCGATCCTCTCGACGACCGGGATGCCGCTGGCGGGCGTGGCGGCGGCGACCTGCCTGGCGGCCGGGGTCGGGTGCCTGCTGATGGGATTCCTGGCCAACTACCCGATCGCGCTGGCCCCTGGCATGGGTCTGAACGCCTACTTCGCCTTCACGGTGGTCGGCGCGATGCAGGTCCCATGGCAGACGGCGCTGGGGCTGGTCTTCATATCGGGCGTGCTGTTCATTGTGCTGACGGTGGCCGGCGTGCGGCAGCTGATTGTGGCGGCGATCCCGCGGGCGCTGTTCTCGGCGATCGCGGCGGGGATCGGGCTGTTCATCGCCTTCATCGGGCTGAAGAACGCCGGCCTGGTGGTGAGCAATCCGGCGACCACCGTGGGCCTGGGCGACATCCATGCGCCGGCCACGCAACTGGCGCTGCTGGGGCTGGCGATCCTGGCGGTGCTGACCGTGCTGAAGGTGCGCGGTGCGATCCTGGTGGGGATCGTCGCGACCGCGGTGCTGGGCTGGGTGCTGGGCTTGGCCGAATGGAAACCCGCCGCCTACAGCCTGGCGGAAATGACCGGGACGGCGCTGAAGCTGGACATCCCCGCGGCGCTCGGGATCGGCGGCAAAGGCTTCGGCCTGGCGCTGCTGGAGATCCTGTTCGTCTTCCTGTTCGTGGATCTGTTCGACAACGTCGGCACCCTGGTGGCGGTGTCGAAGAAGGCCGGGCTGGTGCAGCCGGACGGGACGATCCCCCGGCTGAACCGCATCCTGTTCGCCGACGCCACGGCCACGGTGGTGGGGTCGCTGGCGGGCACCTCGACGGTGGTCAGCTACATCGAGAGCGCGTCCGGCGTGGCGGCGGGTGGGCGCACCGGGCTGACGGCGGTGGTGGTGGGCCTGCTGTTCCTGGCCACCCTGTTCGTGGCGCCCTGGGCCCAGGTGATCCCGGCGGCGGCCACGGCGCCGGCGCTGATCCTGGTCGGCGCGATGATGATGGCGCCGCTGGCGGAGATCGACTGGGACGACCCGGTGGTGGCGATCCCGGCCTTCCTGACCCTGATCACCATCCCGCTGACCTTCTCGATCGCCAACGGCCTGGCCTTCGGCGTGATCGCGTTCGCGGTGCTGAAGATCGCGGCGCGGCGGGTGACGCGGACGGACTGGCTGCTGTTCGCGCTCGCGGCGCTGTTCGTGGCGCGCTTCGTCTACATGGCCTTCGAGGCCTGAGCCTCAAACGCTTTCAGCAGCCGCTCGTGCCGCCATTGCTCACGCGCCTTGTCGCTCCTGGCGACGAGGTCGGCGCAGGAACCTTTGGGCGTCTCCGCGCCGATCTGGCCGGCGCAGGCCGCGGCGGGTTTGCGATAGACGTTCGGATCCAGCCACAGGCCCTCCCCGGTCAGGAAGCTGAACGCGATGCCGTTGCGCGCCGCGGTCTTCAGGTCGTCGTAGGTGGCGCCGTTGCGGACGGCGGCGGCGTAGTCGTGGGAAAGCTCGGTGCGGGTGATCCCGGCGTCGTCGGTGGAGAGGCTGGCGGGTACACCCTTCTTGCGCAGCCAGGCGTAGGGATGGTCCTCCGGCTTCACCTCCAGGATCGCGGCGTTGGATAGGATGTTGACCTCCACCAGCACGCCCTTGGCGGCCATCTCGGCGGCCAGCGCGTCGGCGTCGGCTTCCTGCGGCAGGTCCGTGCCGTGGCCGATGCGGCGCGCCCCGGCGATGCGGACGGCGTCGGCGACGTGGTGGCTGAGTTCGCGCGTCGGAACCAGCTTGGCGGTCAGCTCACCCGCGTGCAGGGCGACAGGGACCTTGGCGCCCTTGTCGGTGAGCTCGGCCACGATGCGCATGTGGACGTCGTAGTATTTGACCGCGTCGGCACTGTCCTCGGGCGCGACCAGTTGCAGGCCGACCCAGCGCTTGTCGGCGGCGACAGTGGCCACGCCCAGTTGCAGCTGGGCCATGGTCTGTTCGGGCGGACCCTGGCGGATGGCCTGGAAGAGGTAGCGGACAGTGACCTGGCAGCCGGGATGCGCCTGGAGGTTGCCGCAGGCCATCACCTCCCGGGCGCGCCGCTCGAACGCATCGGTATCGGAGACGATGGCGGGGACCAGCTTCTCAAGGCCGGCCTCCGAAAGCGCCGCGCGCGTCGCCGCCGGATCGCCTTTCCAGCCCACCTGCGCGCCCAGGCCCCGCGACGCGACGATCTGCGGTGTGACCATTAGTTCGGCGTAGAAGGTGTTCTGCCGCGCGAGCCCGTCCAGCACCTCGGCCAGCGCGTCGCCGTCGCGCTTCGGCAGCATCCGCCGGCGCGCGAAGGAGGTGAAGAACTGGTCGTGGCCGGAGCGGTCGCGAAAGCCGGGATGGCGCACTGTCAGGCTGTCGATCAGCGCCGAGCGCAGGGCCTCATCGGCGGCGTAGGCGGCGGCGGGCTTCACGCCATCGCTGGCGCAGGACGCCCGGAACGCCAGCTCCGCGGTATCGACGCACAGGCCGTCCTCGACAGCCCAGGCCAGCAGGTCTTCGGCCGGGGTGCTGCCGCCCAGGTGATTGTGCAACTCGCCGCCCTTGGGGAAGGGCAGCATGAAGGCGGCGAGGTCCGACGGGCTCATCTTCGCCAGGTCGGGTGCGGCGCCCCAAGCCGTCGATGCGGGCGCGGCGATCGCGAGGGCGGCCAGGAACGGCAGGATTCGTTTCATGCCCACCAGCCCGCCCGACCGGGCCCTCCCGGTCAAGCTCCGGCTGGCGTCGCGGCGCGGTTTGGTTTTCAGATGCGTCTTATGACCGCCGCCGCCGACATGATCGACCGCCTGGGCCTGAAGCCTCACCCCGAGGGCGGCTGGTATCGCCAGACCTGGGTGTCGGAGGCCGCCATGCCGGACGGGCGCGCGGCGGGCACGGCGATCCTGTTCCTTCTGGAGCATGGCCACCGCTCCCACTGGCACCGGGTGGACGCCGAGGAACTGTGGATATTCCAGGCCGGCGCGCCGCTGCGCCTGCTGGTCGCCAGCGATGGGGTGACGGTCGAAACGTTGCTGGGTCCCGGCAGGACGGAGGCGCCCCAGCGGCTGGTTCACGCGGGCGAGTGGCAGGCCGCCGAGGCCGAGCTGGGCTGGACGCTGGTCAGCTGCGTCGTGGTCCCGGGCTTCCGCTTCGAAGGCTTCGAGATGGCGCCGGAGGGTTGGTCGCCCTAACCCTTGAACGTCCCCGCGAAGGCGAAGCTGGAGATGGGATTGCGGGGGCTCTGGACCTCGCGGGCGCGGAAGGCTTCGTCCAGCACCGACGGGTCGGCGATGCGGCCGATGGCGATGGCGGCTTCCACCTGGTAGTCCGCTTCCGACACACCCAGAACTTCATAGGACCGGGCCACATCGAACCCGGCCATGCCATGGGCGGCCCAGCCTGAGCGGCTGGCCTGCAGCGCCAGGTAGGCCCAGGCCGCGCCCGCGTCGAAGGTGTGGCTTCGCATCGGCTGGGGAACGCCACCCGGCGTGCGCCGGAAGCGATCCGAGATGACGAATGCGAGCGCCGAGGCGTTCTTCGCCCAGAGTTGGTTATAGGGAATCAGCAGGTCCAGCAGCGGCGCCCACGCGGGCGTATCGCGGTGCGCATAGACGAAGCGCCAGGGCTGGGCGTTGAACGCCGAGGGCGCCCAGTGAGCCGCCTCGAACAGGGCCATCAGTTCGTCATGGTGCATCGCCTCGCCGGTGAACGCGCGCGGCGACCAGCGCTCCAGGAACATCGGATCGACGTCGAACTCACTGGTGCGATTGTTGGCGGTGGTCATCAGCGCTTTCCGATGTGGGCGATGGTGGCGATCTCGACCAGGAAGTCCGGCCGGACCAGCCCGCACTGGATGCAGAACCGCGCCGGCTTGTCGCCCGGGAAGTACTCCGCATAGACCTTGTTGAGCGCGGGGTAATCGGCCCAGTCCTTCAGGAAGATGTGGTTCATGGTGACGTCTTCCATCGTTCCGCCCGCGGTTTCCACCACGGACTTGATCGTCTCCAGCACCTGCCGCGTCTGGGCCTCGGCGTCGCCGACGTGGGCGACGTTGTTGTCCTTGTCGAACGCCAGCGTGCCGGAGACATAGACCACGCCGTCGGCGAGGGTCCCGGGCGAGAATGGGGCGATGGGCTTCTGGGTCCCGGGCGGGAGGATGATGGTCTTGGGCATGGGGTTTCCTCGTTAGGCCTCGGGCGGGGCCTGGCTGATGGCGCCGCAGAAGTCGGCGGTGTTGGAGATCCAGCCGAAGAATTTCTCGATGTTGTAGACGCTGGCCTCCTGAAGGAAGGCCGGGCCCGCCTGGTGGGTGGCGTCCTCCAGCAGCACGCCGAAGTACTCCAGGTGATAGCCGTCGCGCAGGGTGCTCTCCACGCAGACATTGGTGGCGATGCCGCAGAAGGCCAGGTTCCGGATGCCCCGCGCCCGCAGCATGGAGTCGAGCGCCGTGTTGAAGAAGGCCGAGTAGCGGGGCTTGGGGATGACGATGTCGCCGGGCTGAGGCGCCAGTTTGTCGACCAGGGCGTAGTCCCACGTTCCCTTCGCCAGCAACGTGCCCTGGAGCGCGGGCCGGTCGCGCATGGTCTTCAGCGCGTTGGACTTCCACCAGTTGGGTGATCCTTCGCCGCCAGCCTCGGCATAGTCCGCGTCCCAGCCATTCTGGAAATAGACCACCTGCACCCCCGCCGCGCGGGCCGCCTCGACGGTAAGCGCGATGCGGTCGATAACGGCGGCGGCGCCGTCAATGTCGAAGCCGGCCAGGTCCAGGTAGCCGCCTGGGCTGGCGTAGGCGTTCTGCATGTCCACCACGATCAGGGCGGTCTCCCGCGGGTTGATCGGGAGGTTCTCCGGGCGGGCCGGCACGGTGACTTCGCCGGCGCGGGGAACGGTGGGTCTAGGCGGCAACGACATGCGCCCGGCTCTTCATCAGGGGCTGTATCTTCTCGCCAAAGGCTTCAACACCCTGGAGGAAGTCGTCGAAGGTTAGCAGGACCCCGGCGGTGCCCGGAACCTCGGCGACCGCGTCCAGCATGCGGGCGACGCTTTCGTAGGATCCGACGAGCGTGCCCATGTTGAGGTTCACCGCCGATTCCGGGGCTGCCAGCTGGGTGGTGTTGGTATTGGTGGTGCCACCGGCGGCGGCGTTGGGCGCGGCCTGGTTCGTCAGCCAGGCCAGTGCGTCCTGGTCGGCGCCGTCGCGATAGAGCTGCCACTTCGCCATGGCCTTCGCGTCGGTGTCGTCGGCGATGATCATGAACAGGATGTAGGCGGCGACGTCACGGCCGGTCCTGGCCTTGGCGGCCTCCAGGCGGGCGTTGACCGAGGCGAAGGCGGTGGGCGTGTTGGTCCCCTTGCCGAGGGCGAAGGAATAGTCGGCGTACTGGGCGGTGAAGGCTAGGCCCTCGTCGCTGGAGCCGGCGCAGATGATCTTCACGCCAGGGGTCGGCTTGGGGCTGACCCGGCAGTCGGTCATGGTGAAGTAGTCGCCCTTGAAGTCCGAAACCCCGGTCTCCATCAGGCCCTTCAGCACCGTCGCGTACTCGGCGAGGTAGTTGTAGCGGTCCGAATAGTGGCTCTCGCCCGGCCACAGGCCCATCTGGTCGTACTCGGCCTTCTGCCAGCCGGTGACCAGGTTGATGCCGAACCGGCCCGGCGCGATCGAATCGATGGTGGACGCCATCCGGGCCACGATCGCCGGCGGGATGGTCAGGGTCGCCACGGTGGCGAACAGCTTGATCTTGCTGGTGACGGCGGCCAGGCCCGCCATCAGGGTGAAGCTCTCGAGATTGTGTTCCCAGAACTCGGTCTTCCCGCCGAAGCCGCGCAGCTTGATCATCGAGAGCGCGAAGTCGAAGCCGTAGGCCTCCGCCTTCTGGGTGATCGCCTTATTGAGCGCGAAGCTCGGCATGTACTGCGGCGAGGTCTCCGAGATGAGCCAGCCGTTGTTGCCGATCGGTATGAAGACGCCGATGTCCATGCAGGCCCCTGTTGGCGCGATCGCGCCTCAATCAGGGTGCAGTCCGCCCGGCTTGGCAAGCGCCGGCGGGCGCCGGTCGCCGAAAGCGGGCGCCGCCGGTCATCCTGCCGGCGGCGTCGCTCCCGATCAGATCAGCTCTAGAATGTCTTGCGCACCGTAAGGAACCCCTCGATGGGCGCGCCGCTCAAGAGGGTCTGGTTGTCGCCCGAATAGCCGAAGCCGTTCGATCCAACCGTCGAGATATAGGTCTTGTCGAAGAGGTTCGTGACGTTCGCCTGGATCTCCAGGCCCTTCGTCCAGCCCTCGCCATCGAACTTGTAGCCTGCCGCGGCGTCGACCATCGTCGTGGACGGAACGCTCTGGTCGTTGGTGTAGGTGAAGAAGCGCTTGGACGTGTAGTGGGCGGCGATCTTGGCGAACCAGCCGCCCTGGTTCCAGGCCAGTTCGGCGTTGAAGAGATGCTTGGGCGTGTCGACCGTCGTCTTGCCCGAGATCGCGCGGGTGACCGCCCCGGTACTGGGATCGCGAACGTCATCGGAATAGGTGCTGTCGTTGTAGGCGTAAGACCCGAACAGCGACCAGGCGTCATTGATCGTCCAGGTCGCCGCCGTCTCGAAGCCCTTGGACTCGACGCCGCCGACGTTCGACAGGATCGTCGGGTTGCCGATGATGCCGGCGCCCGTGGAGTTACCAAGCAGTCGGTTCTGGAACTCCACGTAGTAGATCGCGGCGACGCCTTCGACGGGCCCGGCATGGAAGCGCCAGCCGCCCTCCCAGGTCTTGGAGGTTTCCGGCCGCAGTTCCAGGCTCTTGCCGTTGGCCAGCTTGGCCTTGCCAATGATCAGGTCGAAGGAGGCCTGGTTGCCGGCGAAGGGCGAGGCTCCCGTGTGCGCGGCCCCGAAGCCACGAAGGTTCTCCGTGTAGCCTGCGAACAACTCATGGTCGGCGTTGATCTGCCAGGTTGCGCCCACCTGCGGCAGGAAATCGTCCTTTGAGGTGATCTTGCCAACGATGACCGGCGCACCCTGGACCGTGTTCGAAGTGGCTTCGACCTTCAGGGATTTGAAACCGAAATTGACCTTCAGCGCGTCGCTGATCGACCAGACGTCCTGGATGTAGCCCTGGGTGGTCTTGGTGTTGAACCGATACTCCCACTGCGTCGCGAAGGGGTCGCGCTGCAACTTGAGCGCCGAGCGCTGCGGGGCAGCGAGGTTCAGGCCGTAGAAGCGACGCGCCTGGTGGAAGTCGTTGTCCTCGTACCAGCCGCCGACGCTGATCTCGTGAGTGGCGATCTCGAGGCTCGCGCCGCCGAACACGCCGCTGCGGTCGATGTCGTATTCGGTGGTGCGCACAGAGATCGGCGCGTTGTTGGTCGTCGCAGACGCGACGCCGAAGTTCGGCGACGGCACATAGGGCGTGAACCAGGTGCCCTGCCCCTCGTTGTCATGATGATAGATCGTGCCGTGGACCTTGAGCGGCCCGACAGGTCCGGCCAGCGACAGGGCGTAGAGGTCGTCGTTCCGCAGACCGGAGGCGTCGTAGTACGTATCGTCGACGCAGAGGTACTTGCCCGGATAGGGGTTGGTCCCGCTGCCGGTGTAGCAGCCATTGCCGTCGAGGGTCGGCTTCGCACCGGCGTAGTTCGCCGGGTTCTGATAGGCGGCCGCGATCTGCTTGGCGTCCGCCCACTGGCCGGTGATGTTGTCCAGGTCGTAGCCAAGCCGCTGGATCATGTTGAGCGAGAGGTCCTGATAGTCCTGCTCGCGCCGGCGTGACGCATCGTAGAAGCCGGTGAGGGTGAATTCGCCGATCGGCTGGACGAACTTGAAATCGATCTGTCGCTGCTTCTGCTCGCCCTCGCCCTTCCATTTGTCGGACTTCTGGTCGGCGTAGGACAGGTAGGCCTTGCCGCCGGTCGGCAAGACGCCGGTGTCCAACCGGATATAGCCACGCCGGGTGTTGTAGGATCCGCCGGTGAGCGCGACATCCACGCCGAACGCCTCGGACGGTGACCGCGAAACGAACTTCAGCGAGCCCCCCAGATTGGACACCGAGGCGGTCTCCAGCGAACCGGCGCCCTGCGCCAGCGTCACGCCGCCAAGATTCTCCGAGGTGATGGCGCGGCTGATGTGCAGGCCGTTGAAATTGCCATAGCTCATGTCGCCCAGCGGGACGCCGTCGAGGGTGAAGCCCAGCTGGTTCTGGCTGAAGCCGCGGATGGAGATCCGAGTGGACCACTCGTAGGCGCCAAAGGCGTCGGCGGACTGGAAGTTCACGCCTGGAAGCTTTTCGACGATCTTGATCGGGCTGGTTCCGGGCGCGGCCTGCTCGATTTCCTGGACCGAAAGCGACTGCACCTGACGGCTTTCACCCTGGCCATAGACCACGATGGCTTCGACCTCGGCCACGTCGTCGGCCGCGACGGCGTCAGCCGCGATTGCAGGAGACGAAAGCGCCCAGAGAAGCGCGCAGGCGGCGGAAGCCGCGAAGAGTCTACTTTGCATGACTGATATCCCCAACCGGTGGTGGCGACCGGTTCGCCCGGCGCGGTGGGGTCGTAAGCCCGACCCAAAGACCCTATGGCGAAGGTTTGGTGTCAGATTTTACTCGGCCCCGAACCGTGGCTTTTCGGGCGCGCATTGGGGGGACCTGCCGAGTTGGAGCCGGTGGAGTAGGCGGTTCCGAAATTGCGCTTGTGGCGCACACGGGAACTTCCGCATGCTGAGGAACGCGATCCGCGCAGGGACCGCGACCGGGGGCTGCCTGCCATGTGCCGAACCCTTCCCGTCCGACAAATGCTCGGCCTGTTGGTCCTGACCCTGCTGGCCTCGCCGACCCAGGCCGCGCCAGCGCCCACCGTGGTTCGGGTTGAAGCCGGCAGGCTGAACGGGGCGGTCACCGACGGCGTGCTCAGCTTCAAGGGCGTGCCCTTCGCCGCGGCACCGGTGGGCGATCTGCGCTGGCGTTCGCCGCAGAAGGCCGCCGCCTGGAAGGATGTGCGGCCAGCGACGGCGCTCGGCAAGGACTGTCTCCAAGGGCCCATCGCCGGCGACCCTGGGCTGGGAACCGACCTCAGTGAGGATTGCCTCTATCTGAACATCTGGCGGCCGGCGGGGGCGCCGGCGAAGAGGCTGCCGGTGATGGTCTGGATCTATGGCGGCGGGCTGGTGAACGGCGGCACGCAGCCGGCGATCTACCAGGGCGACAAGTTCGCCAGGCAGGGCGTGGTGTTCGTCAGCATCAACTATCGCCTGGGCCGCTTCGGCTTCTTCGGGTTTCCGGCCCTGACCGCCGAACGGCCGGGCGAGCTGAAAGGCAACTACGCCTACATGGACCAGATCGCGGCGCTCAAATGGGTGCAGCGGAATATCTCTGCGTTCGGCGGCGACCCGGGCAACGTCACGGTCTTTGGCGAGTCCGCGGGCGGCTTCTCGGTCCATACCCTGCTGGCGTCGCCCCTGGGCAAGGGGTTGTTCCACCGGGCGATCGTGGAGTCCGGTGGCGGCCGTGACCAGCTAGGCGCCACGCCGGCGCTCAGCGTCGATGCGCCGGGCCTGCCGTCGGCGGAAACCATCGGCGTCGCCTTCGCGAAATCTCAGGGCATCGAAGGGACAGACGCGGCGGCGCTGGCGAGACTGCGCGCCCTGCCGCCGGACAAGGTGGTGGGCGGGCTCAGCATGCGCACCTTCATGACGCTCAATCCAGTGACCTACTCCGGGCCGGTCCTGGACGGGAAGCTGGTGACGGAAACGCCAGAAGCCGCGTATCGCGCCGGCCGCCAAGTCAAGGTCCCGATCATCGTCGGAGCCAATGGGGCGGACCTGGGCCTGAACCGCGCGCCGACCCTGGACGCCCTGCTCGCGCCCCTGGGCGATCGCAAGGCCGCGTTGACCGCCTACGATCCGGAGGGGATCGGGAACCTGTCGGCCATCCGCCAGAAGGTGGGCATGGACCAGGCGATGATCGAACCTGCGCGTTTCGCCGCTGCGAGCTTCGCAGCTCGGGGCGTGGCGGCCTACCAATACCGTTTCGACTATATTGGTGCGGCGCTGCGGGGCCCGACGCCGCGGCTCGCCCCGCACGCCTCGGAGATACCCTTCGTCTTCGACACTTACGGACCAGGCTACATCGCGATGGTTTCACCCCGGCACATGGGGGAAGCCAACGAGGCCGACCTGGCGGTCGCCAGGACGATCCAGGGCTACTGGCTTAATTTCGCCAGGACTGGCGACCCCAACGGCCCTGGCCTGCCCGCCTGGCCGAGGTATGAGCCGGCCAAGGACCAGATCATGGTCTTCCGAACCGACGGTGCCGCCGCGGCCGAGCCCGACCCGCTGAAGTCCCGCCTCGATGTCATTGCCGCGAGCCGCAATTAGCATGACCGTGAACCGACACCGGGTGGTGATCGTCGGGGCCGGGTTCGCCGGGCTGTCGGCGGCGAAGGCGCTGGCCAGCGCCGACTCCAATGTCACCGTGATCGACCGGCGTAACCATCACCTGTTCCAGCCCCTGCTCTATCAGGTCGCCACCGCCGGCCTTGCGCCCACGCAGATCGCCAGCCCGGTGCGCACCGTCCTGCGCCGCCAGGCCAACGTCAGCGTCGAGCTGGACGAGGTCACCGGTATCGACCTGACGAACCGCCATGTCCGGCTGGGCGCCCGCACGCTGCCCTACGATTCCCTGATCGTCGCCACCGGCGCCACCCACGCTTACTTCGGAAACGACGAATGGGCCGCGCACGCTCCGGGTCTGAAGTCGCTCGAGGATGCCCTGAGCTTACGCCGCCGCATCCTGCTGGCTTTCGAGGCCGCGGAGGTCGCCGTCGCCGACGCCGAGCGCAGCCGTCTGCTCACCTTCGTGGTGGTGGGAGCCGGGCCCACCGGCGTCGAACTGGCCGGCGCCATCGCCGAACTGGCCAAGCGCGCGCTCACCAGCGACTTCCGCCACATCCGTGAGGTCATGGCCCGCGTGATGCTGGTTGAGGCCGGCCCGCGCGTGCTGAGCGCCTTCCCCCCGTCGCTCTCGGCCTACGCGAAACGCGCCCTGGAACACCTCGGCGTCGAGGTCCGACTGGACCATGCCGTCACCGGTTGCGACGCAGGCGGCGTCGATCTGGGCGCTGAGCGCATTGCCGCTGCCAACATCATCTGGGCCGCCGGCGTCCAGGCCTCTCCCGCCGGTCTGTGGCTAGGCGCCGAGACCGACCGCGCCGGCCGCGTCGTGGTCGCATCGGACTTTAGCCTGCCAGGCCATCCCGAGGTGTTCGTCGTCGGCGACGTGGGCCTGCTGCGCGACGCCGCTGGCGTAGTCGTCCCCGGCGTCGCCCCTGCCGCCAAGCAGGGCGGCGCCTACGCGGCCAAGACCATCGCCGCCCGGATCGCCGGCAAGCCCGGTCCGCCGCCCTTCCGCTACGTCGACTTCGGCAACCTCGCCACCGTCGGCCGCAAGGCGGCTGCGGTCAGCATCGGTCCGGTACGCCTGACCGGTTTCCTGGCCTGGACCTTCTGGTGCGCAGCTCACGTCTATTTCCTGATAGGTTTCCGCAATCGCGCGCAGGTGGTCCTTGATTGGACCTGGTCCTACCTGACCTTCGAACGCGGCGCCCGCCTGATCCCTGAAGCCGTCAGCCGCCGCGGTGACACCGCTCCCGACGACATCAACACCTAGGCCAGCCCGATCGGACCCAGGGGTGGTTCGTCCAGTTCTTCGTGCGAGCTGAGGCCGCCGTTCACGAGGTGCGCCCAGACCGCCTCCGCCGACTCGGCGAACTGGAACAGCGCCATGTCCTCCGCCGCGATCATGCCGTTCGCGATCAAGGCGTCGAAATTCACCACGGAACGCCAGTAGGCCTCGTCGAACAGTACGATGGGAATCGGCGGGGACTTGTCCGTCTGGCGCAGGGTCAGGATTTCGAACAGTTCGTCCAGGGTCCCGAAACCGCCGGGAAACACCACCAGGGCGTTTGCCCGGATGGCGAAGTGCAGCTTCCGCATGGCGAAGTAGTGGAAGCGGAACGTGAGCTCCGGGGTCGAAAAGCTGTTTGGGTATTGCTCGTGCGGCAGGGTGATGTTCAGCCCGATCGAGGGCGCGCCGGCATCGGCCGCCCCGCGGTTCGCCGCCTCCATCACTCCCGGCCCGCCGCCGGTGCAGATCACATTGTGCCGCTCCTTGCGGGCCGAAAGTTGTGCCCCGCCCAGCCGTGAGGCGATGGCCGCGAACTCGCGCGCCGCGCCATACCACCGCCGGTGATCGTCAGAGCCGTCCTCGCGGATCCGCGCCGAGCCGAACACCACGATGGTCGAACGCACCCCCCAGGCGCGCAGCGCCTCATCGGCCTTCGCGAACTCCATCAGCAGCCGGACGCCCCGCATGGAGCCGCCCATCATGAAGTCCTGGTCCAGGGACGCCAGGCGGTAGGTGGGCGACGCCGCCTGCGGCGCGCTGGCGTGGGGAATCTCGATCATCCCGGCACTATAGCCCAAACGCCGGCTCACACCCTCTGGCGGCTCCGCGTCAGCGGCGCGATCAGCCCTGCCGTCTGCAGCAACGGGTCGATCCGCGTCCTCGCCGCCGCAGGCAGTTCGGCATAGCCGCGACGCAGGCTCTCCAGGCAGCGGGCCTGGTACTTGAAGGCGCCTTGCGTGTACGGCCGGCCCAGGATGTCGAGGGTAAAGGTCTCCTCGCCCGCCGCCAGCGCCGCCACGTTGGCCTCCAGGAACGGCAGGTAGACCTCCCCAGCGAAGGCCAGCAGCTGGGGCACGATCGCCGGCAGGGCCTCGTCGGGCGCACGCCACTCGCCCTCGACCCCCGACAGGTCGTCCATGTGCATGATCCAGCGCACCGTGAAGGGGGCGATCTCGCGCAGCGTGTCGTTGGCGGTGGGATCGACGATCAGCTGGCTGAACTGGCCGTACCAGCTGAACTCCGCCATCGACGGCCGCGAGCCGAAGAAGAAGTAGGGACGGTTCACGACGTGGGCCTCGAACATCCCAGCCAGCTGCGCCGCGGCATCCTCGATGATGGGCGCGTTCTCGGGCGTGCAACCGACCAGGGCCATGCGCCCCACCTGCCGGTCACGGAAGAAGCCGGCGTAGCGCGTCACATCGGCCAGCCCGCCGCCCGTGGACCGGTCGAACGCCAGCCATTCGCTCATCTGCTTCTGGTCGCGCGGCCGATGCCAGCGGTAGTGGAACATGATCTTCGTGGCCCACTCGTCGGCCATGTCTTCGAGCAGATACGCCAGGAAGGCGTCGCCGGCGTCCGGCGGCACGATGGAGCGCTGCCCGGGATGTCGCGCCTCCAGCTCGTAGATCATCGGGGTCGAATCGACGTGGTAGGCGCCGTCCGGGTACTGGATCACCGGGATCACCGCCGGACGCACCTGGGCGCGTTCCGCGCTGTGGCTCTCGTTCGCCTGGATCCAGATGTGGGGCAGGCGCCGGTAGCGCAGGATGGCGCGCATCTTCATCGAGTAGGGCGAGCCCAGCGCGCCCAGGATCCGGTAGTGGTCCACGAAACCTCCTCCTCTTGTCGTTGTCAGGTCTTGAGCGCGGCCATGATGAGCTTGGCCATCGCCTCGGTCACCGGCGGGATCAGCGCCGGCGAGACGCAGCGCAGGTCGTCGGCGCGCGTGTGGTGGAAGCGGTGGCTGCCGAAGATTCCGACCAACGGGTCGTAGCCGCCCTTCAGAATGCTGGCGAGTTCGCCCGCCACCTGGGCCGGATCGGCGGCGTACGGCTGCTCCAGGCCGGGCTGACCCGCGAAGGCGGCCTTGGCCGCCGCGACCAGCGGCGGGCTGGCCAGCAGGAAGCGCTGCGGGTCGGCGCTGGGCAGGGGAGCCAGCACCGGTCCCCGCTCGTGCCAGTCGCGGGCCGCGACATTGGCGCCGAGATGGACCCACAGCGCGGTGTCCTTCGGCTTCGGCGCAAGTTCGGCGATGAACCGTTCGCCGCCGGCGTACTCGTACTCATGGCCGCTGGTGGCGACGAGGGCGAGGTTGACCGGCAGCCCGGCGCGCGACGCCCACTGGGCCAGCAGCAGCCACGCGGCCAGCCCGGTCCCCCGCTCGCCCGCACAGCCGAACCAGCCCGAGCGCGGGGTCGAGAGCACCAGGGTCCTGGCCGCCCCGCGGTCAAGGCGGGCGGTGACATTGAAGGCGGGACGGCGGAAGGAGCGGCCCGGAATCGACAGTGTCGCCATCTCGCCGCGGCCTGCCGCCTGGAGGAAGGGCTCCGCGTCCTTTGGCGCCAGCACCACCACCGGGCGGTCGAACAAGCGCCGTCCAACCGGCGTGTTCAAGGCGCAGGCCTCTGCGGTGGGGCCGGTGGTGACGATCACCGCCGCAGAGGCGCCAGCCGAAAACGTCGCGGCGACCCTGCGCTCGACCTGCCCCACCATGGTCGACCAGCGGGCGTGGGGCAGGACCACCAGCGCGATGCCGGGCCCCTTTCCCGCGCCCGCCAGATAGATCGGCCCGGTGACGCCGGCCGGGGGCGTCGGCGTGAGAATCGCCTGCGGGATCACCTGCGTCCTGGTCGAACCCGAGGTCAGCTCGGCTGTACCGTCGTAGGCCGGAACGTCGAAGCCTTGCCGCGCCGTGGCATAGCCCAGAGCCTTGAGTTCGCCCTCCAGCCATTCCCCGGACGCGATGTCGCCCGGCCCGCCGGAGGCCTTGTCGCCGAAAGTCTGGAAGCGCTCGACAATGCGTTTCGCCTCGGCCTCCGCCGTGGGATCGGCGGCGCGGCCGGCGGTCGGCGCCGCGGCGATGAGCGCGCCCGCGCCCAGGACGGCGCGGCGCGAAGCGGACGGGGTTCTGACATGGTCCATGCCGTATCCTACCGCGGACTCCGGCGGCGCGCGACGCGCTTGACGCTGCCATATGCATCGCCGGAAGGTGTCCCATGACACAGATCGACCGCCGCACCTGGCTCGCCGCTGCCGGAGCCCTCATCGCCACCTCGGCGCAGGCGGCCGAGCCGTCGCCCGAGTACGCCTACGACTACCTGTTCCTGGACCTCGCTGACGCGGAGGGGACGACCCCGCCCAAGGCCTATGCCGAGACGCTGAAGGCGCGGCTCCCAGGCATCTCCGCCGCCGGCGGCCAGGTGCTGGGACTGTTCACGCCGCAGATCGGCTGGGTCGCGCGGCAGGCGGCGCTGCTGGTCCGCTGGGCCCCCGACGCCAAGGGCCGCGACGGGGAGATCGGCGGCCTGATGCGGGGCAAGACCGTCACCTTCGCCCAGCGCGGCAAGCTGGCCGCCACTACGCGCCCCGCAATGGCGGACAAGCCGCGTCCCGGGGGAATCTTCGTCCACCGCTGGTTCGTCGTGAAGACGGCGAATGTGCCCGAGTTCCTGGCCCTCTCGCAGGAGGGCTGGCGCGATTTCGAGACCCGGTTCGAAGCGAATATCTTCGGCCTGTTCACCGCGGACCGGACCGCGGTCGATGTTCGCAACGGCGCGGTGCGGTTGCTGCTGATCACCCGTTACAGAGACCACGGCATGTGGGAGAGCTCGCGCGATCCCAGCACGGCGGCCATGGCGGCCTTTCAGCGGCGCAGCGCCATCACCAAGGACACCTGGAACGCCTCCACTCTCCTCGTCCCGATCTGAAGGTTGCCGCATGCGCAAAACCGCCCTCGTCGTCGCCGCTCTCACCCTCGCGTGGGCCGGCCTTGGCCCCGTCGCCGCCCAGGCCCAGAAGCTCACCAAGCTGGTGCAGGGCTCGGCCTTCCACGGCGTCCATGGCATCCGCTTCGCCCCCGACGGCCAGCTCTACGCCGGCAGCGTGATCGGCCAGACGCTCTACTCGGTGAACGCGGAGACCGGCGCGTGGCGGGTGATCGAGCCGCCGCCCAAGGGCATGGCCGACGACATCGCCTTCGGCCCTGACGGCCAGGTGGTGTGGACCGCCATCTCCACCGGCACGGTCTATACCAAGCGCGGCAAGGGGCCGGCCGAGGTGCTCGCCAAGGACCTGCCCGGCGCCAATTCGGTCGTGTTCAGCCCGGACAAGAAACACCTCTATCTGGGCCAGGTGTTCGCCGGCGACGGGGTGTGGGAACTGGACGCCGCGGGCGTGAAGCCGCCGCGCAGGATCGCGGTCGACGTCGGCGGCTTCAACAGCTTCGATGTCGGCCCGGACGGGGCGCTCTACGGGCCCCTGTGGTTCAAGGGCCAGATCGCGCGGATCGACCCCGCCACCGGCGCGCTCAAAGTCGTGGCCGAGGGCCTGCAGACTCCGGCAGCCGCCAAGTTCGGTCCCGATGGCGCGCTCTATGCGATCGATACCAAGATCGGCGTGCTCTACCGGATCGATATCCGCACCGGGGCGAAGACCAAGGTCGCCCAGCTGGCGACCTCGCTGGACAACATGGCGTTCGACGCCAAGGGCCGGCTGTTCGTCTCCAACATGGCCGACAACGGCATCCAGGAAGTGAACCTGAAGACCGGCAAGCTGCGCCAGGTGATCAAGGGCGCGCTGGCCAACCCTTACGACATCGCGGTCTCCAGCGAGGGCGGCAAGGACACGCTTTACGTCGCCGACGGGTTCGCCTTCCGCAGCGTGGACGGCCAGACCGGCAAGGTCACCGACCTGGCGCGGGCCTATTCCGACGAGCTCAGCTCCCCCAGCGCCGTCGGCATGGCCGGCGACAAGGTGCTGCTGGTCGGCGGCGGCCGGGTGGACGTGCGCGACAGGGTCACCGGCAAGCGGCTCTCGCTCTCGGAGCCGTTCCGCGGCCCCACCGATGTGGTCGGCCTGCCAAATGGCGACTGGATCGTCAGCCTCTCCGCCGGAGACATCGTGCGGGTCTCGGGCGCGACGCGGACGGTGATCGCCTCCGGTCTGAAGATGCCGGTCAGCCTGGCGCTGGGTCCGGGCGACGCGGTCTATGTGGCCGAGCGCGACGCGGGCCGGATCACCCGCGTGGACCTGAAGACCGGCGACGTGACCAGATCCGCCGACGGTTTCCAGCGGCCCCGGGCCGTGGCGTTCACGCCCACCGGCGAGCTGGTGGTCCTGGACGTGGGCGCGCGCCAGGTGGTTCAGGTGGACCGCGCCTCCGGCCAACGCACCGTACTGGCCAGCGAACTGCCGGTCGGCTACCTGCCCGATGCCCCGTCGGGCGGCATCGCGGTGGGCGCCAAGGGGGACGTGTACTTCTCCTCGGATGTCGAGAACGCGATCTACAAGATCAGCGGGAAGTAGGTCGGATGCTGTCTCGCCGACACCTGCTCGCGCTCGGCGCGGCGTCCAGCCTGATCTCCCGCCGCGCCGCGACGGCGGCAGAACCCCTGAAAATCCTGTTCGTGGATACCGGAAACACGGGCCGGAGCCTGATGGCCGAGACCCTGGCCCGCGACCTCGCCACGCGTCGCGGCGCGCCCGTCGCCGTGATCTCGCGCGGCCTGGACGTCGATCCATTCGACGAAGCGCCGGAGGCCAACGCCCGCGTCCTGATGGCGGATCGAGGCTTCGACGTCTCAGCGCGCCGCGCGCGTCCGGTGGCGGCGGCCGACGTCTCACATGCCGACCTGATCCTGACCATGACGCGAGCGCACGCTGACAAGCTGATCGCCAGTTTTCCGCAGGCGAAGGCCCAGACCTTCACCCTGGCGTTCTACGCGAAGGGCTCCGAAGAGCCGATTCCGGACGCCTGGGGTAAGTCGATGTTGGCCTACCGCGACGTGGTCGCCCAACTGGATCGACTGCTGCCGCTGGCCCTGGCCAAGGCCGTGGAAGCGCGGCGCTCAGACACGGCCCCTATGGCGCGTAGCTCGACCGCCCCTGGACGCCCCAGTGGCCGTTCAGTTGAGTGACGATGTAGATGCTGTCGAACCCGCCCAGGACGCTGCCGTCTTTTCGATAGCGGTTGAAGCGGGTGTCGATGTGGACTTTGTCTGCGCCAGCGTGGATCACGGCGCGACGAGCCCAGGCGGAGTGGTCCCACTCGGCCAGCGAGCCGGTGGTGAACATGTCCGGCTTCATGTCGCCCGGGTTGATGGTCCGCACGGTGTTCGAGGCGAAGCGCACATGCGGGAAGTTGAAGCTGGCTTCGAAACCCTTCAGGTCGCGGGCGTTGAAGGCGGTCATGAACGCGTCCAGCGCGCCCTGGGCCGCGGCGATCTCAGCGGCGAATTTCGCGTGCGCCGGGCTGACCGGCGGCGGCTTCACCGACTGGCCCAGCGCCGGCGTCGCGGCGGCCAGCGTCATCCCGGCCCCGATCAGGGCCTCCCTGCGGCTCACCATGTGATTCTCCCTCAGTCGTAGATCTTGACCAGTACGCCATCCTGGCGGCGCACGGCCTGACGCATGCTGGTCCACTGGGGGGCGATGTTGCCCTTGTCCCACGCCGCGATCCTGGCCTTCAGCTTGGCCAAAATGTCCGGTCGCGCCGCAGACAGGTTCCGCCCTTCGCCGGTGTCGGCCGCGAGATCATAGAGCATGTCGTACGCGCCCAGGGGGGAGACGGTGGCCTGGACGCCGTCGGGGGTCACCTCGGCGCCTGCGGAGGCGGCTTCTGACGGGTCGGCGCGGTTGACCGACCACAGCTTCCAGGTCCCATCGCGGATCGCGAAATTGGGGCCGGCGCGCCAGTAGACCGTCGGGTTCGGCGTCGCGGCATTGCGGCCGGTTACGTAGGGCAAGAGATCCACGCCATCCGTGCCATGTGGCAGCGTCGCACCGGCCAGGGCGGCGGCGGTGGGGGTGATGTCGAGGCTTGAGACCACGCGCGCATCGACCCGGCCGCCTTTGATCCGGCCCGGCCAGGCGACGATGTAGGGCACCCTCACGCCACCTTCGAGGTGCATGCCCTTGAAGCCGTTCAGCGGGGCGTTGCTGCAAGCCCCCAGGACATAGCCCGCGCAGCCATTGTCAGAGAGGAAGATGATGAGCGTGTTCCGCTCCAGCCCCTCGGCCCGCAGCTTCGCCCGAACGGCGCCGACGCCGTCATCCAGGGCCGAGACCATGGCGGCGTAGACCCGCTTGCCCGGATCGGCGACGTCCCGGTAGCGGTCGATGTAGGCCTTCGGCGCCTGCAGCGGCGTGTGGGGCGCGTTGTAGGCCAGATACAGGAAGAACGGCCTGTCCTTGTGGGCGCCGATGAAGCGCACTGCGTCGTCGGTGAAGGCGTCGGTAAGGTAGTCGCTCACCTCGACCACCTCGCGGCCGCGACGCACCGGAGCCATGCGGCGGACGGACGCCATGCGATCCATCTCGGTGGCGCCGGGCGGTAGCGGATCAGCGGCGACGGTCGTGCGGTAGCTGCCTTCGGCGCCAGTCGGCGTATGGGCCTCGTCGCCCGGCTTGAACGCCGTCATGAAGGCGCTGGCGCCGGTGGTGATCCCGAAGAACTCGTCGAAGCCGCGGTCCAGGGGCTGATAGCCGGGAGCCTCGCCCAGGTGCCATTTTCCGACCATGCCTGTCGCATATCCGGCAGTCTTCAGAATCTGGCCGATGAACGCCTCGCTCTGCGAGACGCCGCCTTGCCGGTCACGGCCGACGGGATTGAACTCCCAGCCGAAGCGCTGCTGGTAGCGGCCGGTCAGGATTGCGGCCCGGGACGGAGCGCAGACTGGATGGGTGACATAGGCCTGCGTGAAGCGCACGCCGTCGGCGGCCAGCGCATCTATATTGGGCGTCCTGATGATCTTCGAGCCGTAGACGCCGGTGTCGCCGTAGCCCAGGTCGTCGGCCAGGATGACGATGATGTTCGGGGGCCGTGGTTTCTGGGCGACCGCGCGTGGTGCGCTGGCGGCGGCCAGTAGCGCCAGTCCACAGACGACCGCGGTCGTGATCTCCCTCATCGCCGTCTCCCCTTTGATTCCCGACAGCTTAGGCCCGTTTCGACAGCCCTTGCTGCCCCATCCGCCACTGCATCTGGTCGAAGCGGTCCTGGCCGAAGAACGGTTCGTCGGCGAACACCATCATCGGCACGCCCCAATGGCCGGCGGCGCGCTGGGCGACCTGGTTCTCTTCGACCACCGCCGCGTGGCGGTCCGGGTCACCGTCCACCGCCGCGCTGAGTTCGGCATAGTCGAGGCCGGCGCGCTCGGCGGCGCGGGCCAGATGATCGCCCTCCTGCCAGTTGTCGATCTCACCGCTCCAGATCGTGTGGCTGGCCTCTTTCAGGAACGCGAGGCCCCGGCCGCGCTCTCCCGCTGCCACGCCCAGGTGGGTGAGCCGGTGGATGTAGGGTTGCTGCATGCGGTAGCCGATGCCCGGCGCCTGCTGCACCGGATCGGGTCTCGGCCAGCGGAATGGCAGGCCCAGGAAGGCAGCCTCCCGGAACACGTCGGTCATGAAGTAAGGCATCCAGAGCGGGTCTCGGGTCTCGAAGAACTCCGGCGTACGCACCGCCAGCGGATAGACTGGCCGCACGTTGCAGGCGACGTCGCATTCCGCCTCCAGAGCCATCAGGCGCGGCACGACCATGTAGGAATAGGGCGACCTGAAGGACCAGTAGAGATCGTAGCTGAGCGTCATTCGCGTCCCCCTGAAAAATTCATCGTCGCCGGCTCGCCAAAAGTAATAGCATGATACGTGTCACTAAATCCGCGATTTGCGGGTTGGCGGAAGGATATCCGATGTCTGCGGTTCGATGGTTTATGCGGATGACCCTGGCGCTCGCGGCGCTGACGCTCATGCCCCTTGGCGCCCAGGCCCAGCCGCCGGCGACAGCACCAATGGCGGCCGACGGCCTGCGGGTGATCTTCTGTGGAACGTCGGGGCCCTTGCCGGTCGTCGGCCGGGCCAAGCCGTGCACGGCCATCCAGGTCGGCGGCGCGCTGTACATCGTCGATGTGGGCCCTGAGTCAACTGAGAACCTGACGCTGTGGCGCTTGCCGGTGGCCACCACCAAGGCGGTGTTCATCACTCACCTGCACTCCGATCACATCGGCGATCTGGGCGAGTTCAACCTGCAGAGCTGGGTGTCAGGCCGGCCGGCGGCCATGGCCGTGGTCGGCCCGTCCGGGGTCGACAAGCTCGCGACTGGCCTCAACCTCGCCTACGAAAACGACCACGGCTTCCGCAAAGCGCACCACGAGCACGGCGCGTTCAAGTTCGACCTCGCCGCGGGCCTGCTGAAGGCCAAGGTGATCACCATACCGGCTGCCGATGGGACCGCCGTCGCCTGGAAGGATGGTGACCTCACCGTGACCGCGATCCGCGTGGCGCACGATCCGATCTCGCCGGCTTTCGCCTATCGCTTCGACTACAAGGGCCGCTCCGTGGTGATCAGCGGCGACACCCGCCCCTGGCCGCCGCTTGGCGTCGCCTCCAAAGGCGCCGACGTGCTGATCCATGAAGCCCAGAACGCCAGCATGACCCGCCAGATGGCGGCGGGCCTGGCCACGTTGGGCAACGCGCGGATGAGCTCGCTGATGACCGACACCCTGACCTATCACACCACGCCGGTGGAGGCCGCCGACCTGGCGCGCGCCGCCGGCGTCAAAGCCCTGGTCCTCAGCCATCTCACCCAGGCCGGGCTGCCGTTCTTTACGCCGGAGGCCTTCACCAAGGGCATGGACGACGGCGGTAAGCTGGATTGGCGGCTGGCCCAGGACGGCATGTTCATTGACCTGCCCGCAGGCGGATCCGAGATTCGCTTCGGCAAGTACTGACGCCTGCGCCGATTGTAGCGGCCTGGACATCACCGCGCCGCTTTGAGAGGGATGCTTGAGCCTCGACGTCAGTGAGCCTCGACGTCAGGGAGTCGGCATGCGGGTGAAGGCAGGAATTGCAGTGGTGGCGCTGGCGCTGCTGGTCGCGGGCTGCGCCGGTGGCGGCCCGGACCGCGGCCGGGATGGGCCGGGCGGGCCGCGCAGCTTCGGCGCCGATGACGAACAGGAGGACGGCCCGCCACGGCCTCGGGCCCAGCTCTTCATCAGCCCGGCCGGCCAGCCCTTCCGGGCGCCGTTGGGCGCGCCCTACCCGGTCGCCGCCTGGTTCGCCCAGGCCGATCGCGACCACGACGGACGGCTGACCCGCGAAGAGTTCCGGGCCGACGCCGAGACCTGGTTCAAGACCCTGGACGCCAACTCGGACGGCCAGATCAGCATGCCCGAGGTCACCCGCTGGGAAAACGAGCTAGTCCCGGAGATCACCCAGCCGACCTTCGGAGGATTTGGCGGCGGCCAACCCGGGCCGCTCAGCCGCAATGTGCTCGACACCCGCGCCCAGGGCGCCGCCACCTACAGCGTGATCAACGAACCGCACCCGATCCGCGGCGCCGACGCCGACGTCTCCATGGGGGTGAGCAAACCCGAATGGCGCGCCGCCACCGACCGGCGCTTCGACCTGCTGGACGTGGATGGCGCTGGCGCCATCGTGTTCACGGAACTGCACGCGACCCCGGCCCAGCGGCTCTATGCGCGGGAGCCCGGCGGCAAGGGCCAAGACGCCAAGGGCGGCGGCGGTCCTAAACGGCCTCCGCCGCGCTGAGTTGGCGTCGTCGCAGGACCAGCGCGCCGATCAGACCGAGCAGGGCGGCGACTGAGAGCCAGGCCCCGGGCATGGCCTTGTCGCCGGTTTCGTGGATCAGGCCCGTGGCGATGGCCGGGGTGAAGCCACCGAACAGGGCGGTGGCCAGGCTGTAGGCCAGCGAGAAGCCGCTGGTCCGCACCCGCTCGGGCATCACCTCGGTCAGGAACACCACCATGGCGCCATTGTAGGTAGAGAAGATCACCGCCAGCCACAGTTCCACCATCAGCAGGCGGCCGAAGCTGGGCTCGCTCACCAGCCAGCGCAGGGCCGGATAGGCCGTGGCCAGCGCCGCCACGGTCGCCCCGATCAGCAGCGGCGCGCGTCCGACCCTGTCTGACAGCGCACCCATCACCGGTAGCAGTATGAGGTTGGTCAGGCCCACACAGACCGTCACCAGGAAGGTGCTCTCGGCCGGCAGGTGCAGTTCCTTGGTGCCGAACGTCGGGGTGTAGGCGGTGATCGTGTAGAACGACACCGTGGTCATGGTGACCAGCATCATACCCAGCAGCACCGTGTCCCAGTTCTGCGCCACCATAGCCCAGGCTTCACGCAGCGTCGGGGCGGAATGGGTGCGGACGGCGAAGGCCGGGCTCTCGACCATCCGCCGACGCATCAGGAACAGGAACGGGATCAGCGCGCAGCCGACCAGGAAGGGGATGCGCCAGCCCCAGGCTTTCACGCCTTCAGCGCCCAGATGGCGGGTCAGCAGGATGCCCAGCACGGCGGCGAAGATCACCGCCACCTGCTGGCTGGCGGACTGCCAGGCCACGTAGAAGCCCTTGCGGCCCGGCGTGGCGATTTCGGAGAGATAGACCGAGACCCCGCCCAGCTCGACACCCGCCGAGAACCCCTGGATCAGCCGGCCCAGCAGCACCAGCATCGGCGCGGCCAGTCCCAGCGCGACATAGGGCGGCGTCACCGCGATGGTCAGGGTGCCCACCGCCATCAGCGCCAGGGTGACCAACAGGCCTACCCGCCGGCCATGGCGGTCGATATAGGCGCCCAGCACGATGGCGCCGACCGGCCGCATCAGGAAACCGGCGCCGAACGTGGCCAGCGACAGCATCAGGGCCGCGTAAGCGTCGCCCTTGGGGAAAAAGGTCGCGCCGATGGCGGCGGCATAGAAGCCGTAGACCTGGAAGTCGTACATCTCGAGGAAGTTGCCGCTGGCCACCAGGGCCACGGACCTGGCCCGGCGGAGGCCATCGCTCATGGGACCGCCTCGACGACGGGAACGTCCCAGAGGTTGGCGAGCACTTCGGCCGTGTGCTGGCCCAGGGTCGGCGCGGGCTGGATCAGCGGCGGCCGGACGCCGTCGTAAGCGAACGGCGCGGCAGGCGTGATATGCGAGCCGACGTAGCGCCGTTCCATAGTCACCCAAAACCCGGCGTCGGAAAGCTGCGGATGGTAGCCCAGGGCGTCGATGCGGTTCACCGGCGCAGCGGGAACGCCGGCCGCCTGCAAAACCTCGGCTGCGTCCTGCGACAGGCGTTCGGCGGCCCAAGCGCTCACCGCAGCCTCGATCATCTCGCCCTGGCGATTGCGCCCGGCAGGATCTGCCAGCGTCGGGTCATCCGCCCAGTCCGGGCGCTCCAGCACCGCGCAGAGGCCGCGCCACGCCTCGGGGCCGTCCACGGCCACTGCCAGCCACTCATCCTCGGCCAGGCTGGCGCTCACGACCACCGGCGCCGCGCGGGGCCGGCGGCTGCCAGTGCGCGGCAGGGGGACATCGCTGAGTTGCTGCGCCACCAGGGCGTCGGCTCCGAACTGGAACAGGCAGGCCACCTGCGCCAGATCGACCTCCGCCCCGCCGGTCAGGTGGCGGCCTGCCAACGCCGCCAGCGCCGCGCTAGCGCCGAACAGGCCCGCCAGCGGGTCCCCATAGGCCACATGCTGCAGGCACGGCGGCCAGTGGTCGTGGCCGTTGGCGAACGGCAGGCCGCACGCCTGCTCCACCGTCGAGCCATAGGCGCGGATGGCCGACCACGGCCCGCCGTTGCCGAATGCCGGCATGGAGATGGCGATCAGGTCCGGGTTTAAGGCGCGCCGCACCGCGGGGCCCAGGCCCAGGCGGTCCATGATCCCGGCCGCGAAGTTCTCGACCACGATGTCGGCGCCGGCCACCAGCGCCTTGGCCGTCGCCAGGCCCCCCAGCGTCGCCAGGTCGAGGACGATGCCGCGCTTGTTGCGGTTGACCGAGATGAAGCTGAACTTGGTCTCGCGCGGCGGCGGATCGCCGGACTGGTCGGCCTCCCACCCGCGCCACCAGTCGGGGTGGCTGTCGGACTCGATCTTGATGACGTTGGCCCCCAGGTCGGCCAGCGTGCGGGCGCAGAGCGGACCCGCCCAGCCCATGGTGAAGTCCACCACCTTCAGGCCCGACAGCGGCGCGGCCTGGGTCCCTCCCGCAAACCGCGCAACCGAGGGGCCGTCGAAGGCCATCCGGTAGGGCATGGTCGGCGCGACGGCATCTGTCGCGTCGAACGGCCCGAACGCGCCGCGCTCGCGCCAGTGCGGCGCATTCGGCATCTCCGCCAGGTTGGGCATCGGCGTGATCGGCACGCGGGCAGCGTCGCCCATGGCCACCCACTCGGCGGTGGTGCGATGGATGAACGGCGGCTCGCACAGGGCATCGACCGCATCGCCGTCCAGCAGCCGCATGACGGTAGTGGTGAAGCGCGGGTCGTCAGCCAGTTCGGGCTTGCCGATCATACCGCAGAACCCGCGCCACTGGGCCGGTGTCAGGGCCGTCACCCCTACCCAGCCGTCAGCGGTGCGATAGCTGGAGCAGGGATAGGTCGGCACGAACCGATTCACGCCCAGGCGCACGGAGGCGCCGCCCTCCATGAACGCCGACACCGCTCCGGTCTCGGTGAGGCACATGTAGGCTTCGAAGATGTCCGTCTCGATCCGTCGGGGCCGCGGCCGGGCGATCAGGGCGCCCAGGGCGGCGTTGAAGGCGGTGATCCCGCCGGCGATCTGGGGACCGTGACCCTGGGCCAAAGTCGGCGGCCCCTCGCGCAAGCCGAACGGATAGGCCACCCCGGCCAGCGCCTGCACCACCTCGTCCGTGCCCCGCCATGCAGCATAGGGGCCGGCGGGATGGAACCAGCGGATGACCAGCAGGCTGGGCGCGCCGGGCAGAGTCGCGGCCAGCGCCTCGCCGGCCGCCACGCCATCCGCGTCCTGGCCGGCGATCACGAGGTCGATGGCTTCCTCGGGCGCGACCGTGATCTTGCCCGCATCCAGCCAGCGCCCGTAGGCCTCGCCCGCCTCGCCGCCATAGCCGATCGTCCGATCGTCGCCGCCCGCCGCGCGGACCACGGTCGCCCCCAGTGCCACGAACAGCCGTCCACAGTAGCGCACGGCCACGCCGCGCGAGGCCTCGACCACAGTCAGTCCGTCCAGCAATCGGCGCATGTCTCCTCCGCAGGGCATCATCGGCTGACCTGGACGCCGGGCGCAATTGCCACTTTGCGCGCCCAACCGGTCAGGATGAGGCGCCGGCTCCTCGCCGACGACGCCTAGTCGTACAGCGCCGAAGAGGCCTTCATGAAGCGCAGGAAGTACTGGACGCAGGCGACGTCGAGGCCGGACTTCGGGTCGGTGATGACCACGTCGTACCAGACCGCCTCGGCCTTGGGGCTCTCGCTGAACTTCAGCATCTTTGTGCGCGCCACATAGTCGACGCCGGCGTGGAGCGGGCCTCGGTACTGGCGTACCTCCAGCGCTCCGAACAGGCCCACGGACTTGCCAGCCTTCTCCAATACCCGGGGTCGCACCTGGTGCGATAGGCTGACCATGTGCGACGGCGGCAGGACGTTCCGCTCAGTGTAGAGCGCGTGCGGCTCGGTGATCCGCTTCAGGCTGTCCTGCAGCTTTTCCACCTCGAGCCGGATGGGGATGCCCGTGACTTCGTCGCCGACCTTGTAAGCTCCCAGGATGCGCAGCTTCGACGAATCGACGGCGACCTGCTGCTGCAGCACCTGGCTCAGTTCCGACAGGCTGTCGGGCGCCTGGACGCTGGCGGTGCCGCGGCAGATCAGGGCGCCAGACTGGTTATACATCGTGAGCCAGGACCGGCCCTCGCCGGGGGTCACCACCGCCCGGACCTGCTCGGCGTCGACAGTGGCCTGGGTGAAGTAGAGCGAAATGTCGCCGGTCTCGAACCAGCGCTCGCCGTAGGTCTGAAGCAGCATGGGGACGAACTGGTCCATGTGGACCGAGCCCGGCACCGTTCCGCCCTTGAACCCCAGCTTGGAGGCCACGGCGTCGTTGTGGATGGATCCCGGCGCCTGCTGAAACGCGTTGCGAGGCGTGCGGTATTCACCGGCCAGTTCGGCGACAGCGGCTTGGGACATGGCTTCCTCCGGAGGCTTTGGCGCCTGTTGGCGTCATAGTCCGCCAGAAAACACGGTACGGAAAGCGCAGATTTGACGGCGTCAGGCCGGAATTTTCGGGATCGTTGCCTGGTAAAGAGCGCGCCCACCGAAGTCGCGGAATTCCAGGCGCAGGCCCTCGCTCCCCAAGGCGAACATGGCGAAGCCTGGCTGCGAGTACCGGAACAATGTGCCCTGCACCGCGGCCGCGTCACCAGCTGACGCCCCGGCGCCCGTGCAGATGTGGTGCACCCCGCCCGCTCGGATGTGCTGCAGGGTGTGATCGTGGCCGCAGATGTAGGCCTGGACGTTGTGGGTCGCGAGCAGCGGTTCGATCCGCTCGGCCAGCAACAGCGAGCCCCCGTGATGGCCGCCGGATCGGATCGGATGATGGCCGACCACCACCTTCCAGTCGGCGGTCGATGCCGAAAGCGCGGCCTTCAGCCAGGCGATCTGCGGCTCAGGGTCCGGTAGTGAGACGCGCCCTCGAGTCAGGCGCATCACCGCCTCGGCCTCGTCGCCAACCATCGGGGTGGTGTCGAGCACGAACACGTCCAGTTGCGGCGCCCCGAATTCCGCGCCCGAGAGGACATAGTGGCGTTGCGGCATGCGCCAGCGCGGGTTTCGGCGGGCGTAGGCAAGCTGTGCCCCTGGCTTGCCACGGTAGTCGTGATTGCCCAGCGCGGCGATCCAAGGCGTTTGCAGCGCGGGCGCGGCGTAGATGTCCTCGAACGACTCCTTCCAGTGCGGGTCGTCCGCGGACTGGACGCCGGCCGGGTAGAAGTTGTCGCCGGCCGACAGGACGAAGCGGCTGCCGATCTCGGCGGCGGCCCGGCCCATGGCCGCGGCGACCTCAGTCTGTTGCATCTCGCCCTTGCGGCCCCAGTCGCCGATCGCGACGAAGGCAGTGGGGGCGCTCTCAGCCCGCGCGGCTGTCCCGGCGCCGGCGGCGAGGCCGCTCAGGCCCTGCAGGACAGCGCGGCGCGGCAGCAGTGGCGAACTCACGTCACGATCTCCCTGGACCCAAATCCATGACGCCGTCGCGATAGGATCCCCTCAATGTGACAGCGAGGTCGCCCCCTCAGCCGCCAAGCCGAAACGGCACGGTCCGCCGTTCGTGGATCGGCACGGTAAGTCGCCGGTCCACCGGCGGGAAGGCGCGCTGGGTGCAGTCGTCGCGCTCGCAGATGCGGCAGCTGATGCCGATCGGCGTCGCCGGGCCCTTCAGGTCCACGCCTTCCGAATAGACCAGGGCATGGGCGTCGCCGATCTCGCAGCCGAAGCCCAGCACGAAGCGGCGGTCCGGCGTGAGATAGGATTCCGAGCGCTTCACCAGCGCGCGCGCGATGCAGAGATACCGCACGCCGTCCGGCATCTCAGCCACCTGCACCAGGAATCGGTCGGGGGCGCCTACCGCCTCATGCACGTTCCACAGCGGGCAGGCGCCGCCGAACCGGGCGAAGCTGAACCGCGTGGCGCTGTGGCGCTTGGTGATATTGCCCGCGTAATCCAGTCGCACGAAGTAGAGCGGCACGCCCTTGCGGCCCGGCCGCTGCAGCGTCGAGAGGCGGTGGCAGACCTGCTCCAGGCTGACCCCGAACAGGGCGGCCAGTTGCTCTACGTCGTGCCGAAGCTCCCGGGCTGCGGCGGAGAACCGACCATAGGGCATCAGCAGCGCGCCGGCCGCGTAGTTGCCCAGCCCGATCCGGCAGACATCGACCGCCTCCTGGCTCTTGAACCGGGCGCTGGCCAGCTCCCGCTCGATGATGTCCGAGAGCGCCGCTGCCGCCACATGATAGGCCATCTGGAAGACGTTGGTGGCGATGGGGTTGGTGGCATTCAGCCACAGTTCGTTCGTCGTCGGATCGAACCTGCGCATCACGTCGCCCAGCGGAGCGTATCGCGCCCGCACCCCCAGTGGCTCGCGCAGGTACATTTCCAGCACCGCGTCGGCCCGCAGCTGCGACCCCAGCCCCACCTCGCGCGCCAGATCCTCGGCGGCGCGGTCCAGGGCGTCGAGGTAGTTGTCCTTGAAGTGGAAGTAGTCGCGCACCTCCTCGTAGGGCAGCAGCGAGCTGGACGTCGTCGCCTCGTCCAGGGAAAGCGCCTCCTCGGTGAGTTTCAACCGCTCGCCCAGGCGGTGGTTTGCCCGGTGCAGGTCGAGGAAGCGGCGGGCCAGGGTCGGCGCCTGCAGGGCGGCCTGGCGCAGTTCGCTCAAGGGGACCGGCTCCTCACCCGCCCCGCTCTCGGCCACCGCCTCACGCAGGTCGGCGATCAGCCGCTGGCTGCCATCGACCTCAAAGGTCTCGATCGGCGTGTGGAAGGTCTGGACCAGGGCCATCAACACGCGATCGGTCACCGGCCGCTGGTTGGCTTCAATCTGCGACAGGTAGCTCACCGAGATGCCGAGGCGTCGCGCGCAGGCCTCGAGCCGCCAGCCGTGCTGCTCCCGCAGCGTGCGGACCGTGGGCCCGACGAACAGCTTGTAGCGTGTTCGCAATTTTACAAAACCTCATTCCAGGAGCCACCTTTCTTCGCACGTTGTCATTTGAAACCGCAAGGATAACAGTGCCCCATCGCGCGGTGTGACGTGGCCCCAGTCCGGGAGCCTCCGACGCGCAGTTTCGCCGCCCCGGCGTGTGTGGAAGGGCGGGCCCCGACTTTTCCCTGCGGAGCCGACGATGACTGAACCCAAGGTCCACCACCTGCCGCGCCTCGGCCTGGCCAGCGCCATGCGCCTCTACGGCCTCACCGCGCGCGCCCTGCGCTTCTACGAGGAGCGCGGCCTGATCGAAGCCCGGCGAGACCGGCTGAACGCCCGCTTCTACGATCCCGACGCCCGGCGCCGCCTGGACTGGATCGTGCCTTTGCGCCAGGCCGGCGTCAGCCTTGAGGACATCCGCGAGGTGCTCCGCGCCGAGGAAGAGGATGGCCGCGGCCAGGACTGCGCCCTGCGGGCAGTGGCCCGCCGCGAGGCCGAACTCGAAGCCCAACTCAGCGCCGCGAAGGCCGCGGCCATGGCGTTGCAAACGGCCCCGACCTCGCAGCCGCGCCGCATCGGCGTCGCCAGCCGCCCCTGACTGGCGCGCGTTGACCTTGCCCGAACGCCCAGCGCGTCCTGGGCATCGACTCCGAAGTCAGGCGGCGGCCCGGATCGCCTTCGCGAGGGCCGGAAGCTCGTCGTCGGTGACGGTGCGCAGGTCGAGCAGGACGAGGTCACGCTCGATTCGACCCAGCACACGCGTCGCGCCGGTGCGCAGGCGCAGGGCCAGGTCTTCCGCGCTGAACCGGACGCTGCGCAGGGCGATTGCGACGCCGGGCAGCGCATGCATGGGCATGGCGCCGCCGCCGGCATAGCCGAGAGTGTCCTGCAACCGGGCCTCAAGCGACGGGATACTGGCGATCCGAGCCTGCAACGCTTCGGCCCGGGCCGCCACGACCGCAGCCGGCTGGGTCAGCATCCGCAGGACCGGCACCCGCTGGGTCGGATCGGCGGGCGGGCGATAGAGACGCAGCGTGGCGGCCAGCGCCGCGACGGACAGCTTGTCCAGTCTCAGCGCCCGGGCCAGCGGATGACCCGCCAATCGGTCGATCAGATCGCGTCGGCCGGCCGCGATCCCGGCCTGCGGCCCTCCCAGCAGCTTGTCGCCGCTGAACAGCACCAGATCGACCCCGGCGGCGAGGCTGGCCTGCACCATCGGTTCGTCGGCGATCCCGTAGAGCGACAGGTCGATCAGCGCCCCGCCGCCCAGGTCTTCGACCAGCAGCAGGCTGTAGGCATGAGCGAAGTGGACCAGCGTATCCAGGGCCGGGGCGCTGGTGAATCCGGTCATGCGGAAGTTGCTGGGATGGGTACGCAGGATCACGCGGGCATCGGGGTGATCGCGCAGAGCCTGCTCATAATCCCGCAGGTGGGTGCGGTTGGTTGCGCCCACCTCGACCAGAGCCGACCCGCTCTGCGCCACCACATCCGGCACCCGGAACCCGCCGCCGATCTCAACCAGCTCGCCACGGGACACTATGACTGGCGCGCCCTCCGCGACCGCGGCCAACGCCAGCAGCACGGCGCCGGCGCAATTGTTGACCGCAAGCCCGGCCTCGGCGCCGGAGACCTCCGCCACCAGCGCGTCGAGATGGTCCTGGCGCGACGCGCGACGGCCTGTCTCCAGGTTCAGCTCGAGATTGCCGTAGCCCGCAGCCGCCGCCATCGCGGAGACCGCCTCCGGGGCCAACGGGGCCCGCCCGAGATTGGTGTGGATGACCACGCCGGTGGCGTTGATCACGGGGAACAGGGTCTCGCGCTCCGCATCGGCCAGCCGACGCCCGACCTCATCCAGCAGATCGGCGACCGACGGAATGGCGAGCGGATCGACCGAAAGCCGCCTCCTCGCCTCAGCCAGCACGGTCCGCAACGCCCCGGTCACGGCGACGGTCCCGAACCGCGCGTTCAGCGGCCGGGCGGCGGGATCGTCACAGATCGTGCCCACCGCCGGCAGGCGGCGGCGCGGGTCTGCCTTGCCAATCTGTGGGGCCTGGAGCGTGACGGTCTGTCTCCCTGTCAGAGCGCCGACTTTACAGACCCCGGGATAACGGGAGCAAGCGGCCCGGATGACGAGCGCCCCGGTTCAACGTAGGGACTGAAGATGCGCTTCCAGGCGACGAGACGCGCGCGGTGACCAACGCGCGGGCCCAGGGGCCCCTCAGCCTCGCGGTGATCGGCCATGTCAATCACGGCAAGACCGCGCTGGTCCGCGCCCTGACCGGCATCGAGACCGACCGGCTCAAGGAAGAGATCGCGCGAGGGCTTTCGATCACCCTGGGGTTCGCCTGGCGGGAGGATATGGCGGGCGGCGTCGACTTCATCGATGCGCCGGGCCACGAGGATTTCATCCGGGCCATGGTGATGGGCGCCACTGGCGCGCGCGCCGCCTTGCTGGTCGTGTCGGCCGCCGAGGGGTTCGCCCGGCAGACGCGGGAGCATCTGCGGATCGCCGGCCTCCTGGGCCTTCGGAGCGGCATCGTGGCGGTCACCAAATCGGACCTGCTACCGGAGGCCGCCTGGCCGGCGGTGCTGGAGCAGATTGCCGCCGACCTCGCCGGCACCTGTCTGGCAGGCGAGCCTGTCGTGCCATGTTCGTCGGTCACCGGGGCCGGGCTGGAGGCGTTGACGGGCGAATTGCGGGCCCTCGCGGCCCGAAGTCCGGCGCCCGACCGGCTGCCGGGCGCCTACCTGCCACTAGATCGGATCTTCAGCGTCGCCGGCGCCGGCGCCGTCGGCACGGGCACGCTGCAGGGCGGGAGCCTGACGGCAGGCCAGGAGGCCGTGCTCGAGCCGTCGGGGCGAAGGGTCAGCATTCGATCCCTGCAGGTCCACGGCAAGACCCCCGAGATCGCCCGGCCCGGTGGTCGAGTCGCGGTGGGCTTGCGCGGCGTCTCCACGGACGAGGTCCGACCCGGCGACGTCCTTTGCACGCCGGGCGCCTATGACCGCAGCCTGCTGGTGGATGTCGACTTGGCGATCTCGCCGCAGAGCGCCCGCCCGCTGAATTCTTCGGACGAGGTGCGCGTGATGTGGGGCGCCCGGCAGGACATCGCCAAGGTGCGCATCATCGGCGCGAATGTCATCGCGCCCGGCGAGCGTGGCCTAGCGCAGTTGCGGTTCTCGGCGCCCGTGATCGCATACGCCGGGCAGCGCGGCATCCTGCGTCGGCCATCTCCTGCCGAGACGATCGGGGGCGTCGTGGTGCTGGATCCTGCGGCGATACCGCTGCGCGGTCGGATCGAGCAGCGGTGCGCCCTGCTGGACGCGGTTCTCGCGGGCGACTTGGGGCCGATCGCCGCCCAGTTGGAACTGCGCGACGGTGGCGCCCTGTCGCTCGCCGAGGCCGCGCGACTGTCACGGCAGTCTGTCTCCGAGGTCCGCAATCACCTGAGCGGAACCTTTGATACCCTGGACGACGACCTGATGGCTACGCGCACCGCGCTCACCGACCTAGGGCAGGCCTATCTGGAGCGGCTCGCCGAGGCCCATCGTCAGGCGCCCGCCCGGCCATCGGTGTCGCTGAGCCCGATCCGGAGCCACCTCGCGCGATCGGCCCGAAGCGATCTCGTGGCCCATGTTGAGAAGCGCCTCGCCGCCGCCGGAGAGATCCGTCTGGAGGGTGGGCAGGTTTCGCTGCCCGGCTACGATCCGTTCGCGGCGCTGTCGCCCGCCGCGCTGGCCCGGCTTGGCCAGATCGAGGCGGCGTATCGCGAGGGCGGGGTGACGCCGCCCGACGCCGGCGCACTGGTCGGCGCCGACACCGGCGACGCGGTGCTGGTGAGCCTGCTGATCGCCTCTGGACGCCTGATATCGCTGCGCAATCACGCGCTCCGCCAGACCCTGACCTTCCACGTGGACGCGCTCGACGCCGCGCTCGATGCCCTGCGCCGGACCTTCCCGTCGCCGGCCGCGTTCACCACCGGCGAGGCGCGCGCGGCGCTGGGGACGTCCCGGAAATTCATCGTGCCCGTGCTGGAGGCACTGGACGCCCGCGGCGCCACGGTCCGCGAGAGCGACATTCGGCGGGTAGTGGACGCATAAAACCGCTTCGGCGTTCCACGGAACCCGCTCTAGTGTCAGCCGCTCTGGAGGTGACTGGAGTCTGGTGGCTTCCCTGGTCTTCAAAACCAGTGACACGTCCCAAAGGCGTGTGGTGGGTTCGATTCCCATCCACCTCCGCCAACCCTGCGGGCCGAGCCTGGGCTCAGACGCCAAGATGAGGACGGCCCCATGAGCGCGACCCCGTTGGCCTTCTCACTCCGCGACATGGCGGGCGAGACCCGGCAGTTCCCCACGGGACGGCCCAGCCTGATCTGTTTCGTGAAGGAGGACTGCAACACCTGCAATCTGACCGCGCCGGTGCTGGAGGCGTTCCATCAAGCCTGGGGCGATGTCGCCAACATCTGGATGCTGGGACAGACGGCCGACGGCAATGCGATCCTCAAGGACCGCCACGGCCTGACCCTGCCGATCCTGGATGACAGCGCCCTCAGGACCTCGCTGGCGTGGGGCTTCGAGATCGTGCCGGCGGTCTTTTGGGTCGGAGCCGACGGCGCACCGCGAGCGCCGCTGGAAGGATTCGTGCGCCAGGAATGGGAGGCGCTCGCCCGGCAGATCGCCGCCGATCTGGCCGCGCCGCCCGCGGCGGTCCACTGGTCGGCGCTGCCGGACTGGCGGCCAGGCTGCGGCTCGAAGCACCTGGACCCCGACATCCACGACCGGCTGCTGGCCGAGGCCGAGGGCAGCCCGATCCGGGCGCGGCGGATCGAGATCGCGCCGGCTGACGACATCGACGAGTTCATGTTCGACCAGGGCTTCAGCGACGGCCTGCCGCTGGTGCCGCCGACCCCGGAGCGGGTGCTGCGCATGCTGTCCGGCACGACGCGCAATGCCCAGGATATCGTGGCGGTGGTGCCCCCCAACATGGCCCCGGCGACGGTCGAGAAGATCGCGATCAACGCGGTGATGGCCGGCTGCCGGCCCGAATATCTGCCCGTGGTGATCGCCGCCGTGGAGGCCGTCTGCACCGACGCGTTCAACATGCATGGCGTGACCGCCACCACCATGGGCGCCTCGCCGGTCCTGGTGATCAATGGCCCGATCCGGGCGCGGATCGGCATGAACATGAAGCTGGGCGCCCTGGGCACGGGCAACCGCGCAAACGCCACCATCGGCCGCGCCCTGCGCCTGGTGGTGCGCAACCTGGGCGGCGCCCGCCCCGGTGGCGTGGACCGTTCAACCCTCTCGAGTCCGATGAAGTTCACCATGTGCTTCGCCGAGTATGAGGAAGGCTCGCCCTGGGACCCCCTGCATGTGGAGCGCGGCTTCCAGCGCGAGGACTCGGTGGTAACCGCCTTCGCCATGACCAGCGGCCCTGTGCAGATCGTCGATCAGGATTCCCGCAAGCCCGACCAGATCGCCGGCACGCTGGGCCTGGGCCTGGAGGGCATGTTCCTGTCGAAGATCCACCGGATGCCGGTCGATGCCTTGCTGGTGGTCTGCCCCGAACACGTCAAGACGCTGACCAGCGAGGGCGACTACGCCAAAGTCCGCCTGCGCGAGCGGATCCAGGCGGTGACGTCGCGACCATTGCGCGAAATGGTCTCCAATGAGGTCTCCGGCGCCGGAATTCCCCTGGCGGCCGCCGCCAAGATGACCGAGGCGCAACTGGCGGCGCCGGCCCCGAAGTTCGCCAGCGACAAGTTTATCCACATCGTCGTCGCCGGTTCCGAGGCCGGGAAGTTCTCCGCCGCCTTCCATGGCTGGGTCACCGGGGCGGCAGGCTCAGCCGTCGTTTCCAGGAAAATCGAATGCTGATAGCGTCGCCGCAGAAGTTCGGAGAACGTCGATGACGACAATTCTGGATCCCACCGACGAGCGCGTGCCGGTGGCGCGACAGATCACGGCGCGGACCGGCGATATCTCGGGCGTGATCGGCCTGCTGGACATCAGCAAGCCGCGCGGCAACGTCCTGCTGGACGAGCTGCAGAGCCTGCTGGCGGCCCGCTACCCCAAGGTCGAGATCAGGCGCTACGCCAAGCCGACCTTCGCCAAGCCCTGCCCCTCGGACCTGCGGCTGCGGATCAAGTCGGAATGCAGCGTCCTGGTGGAAGCCCTCGCCGATTGAGGATCATGCACGACGTGCAGTCTGCACGACACCGTATGGTTTGAGATCCAGGGTCTTCCCGCCGTTTCCATCGCCTCCAGCGAGTTCGCCGAGGCCGCCGAAGTTCAACGCAAGGCGCTGGGCATGGAGGGCGCGCGCTACGTGCTGGTCGATCACCCGATCCAGGACGCAACCGACGACGAGATGCGCGCCAAGGCCCGCGCCGTGCTGGACTCGGTCGTTGAGGCGCTGACGGTCTGAGGCGCGCGATGATCGTCCCAGTCGCGCCCGACGCCTGCTGGATGCCCAAGCACCTGGACACCCATGGAGCAGCGCTGGTGGGCCCGGCAGGACTCGAACTTACGAGGCGAAATGGTCCAGTCCACCGGATAGTACCAACAGCCTGTGTCTGTATGAGAAGCCGCAATTCTCTACTGCATCCAGAATGACGTCAGGCGGCTGTCCCGCCGCCAGGTCGAAATCGTCGCAACGCCCTAGGCGGGCACCGGAGACAGTTGGCCACAGACTGCCTGCACCGCCACGAGCCAGTTAGGCCATGATCGACACTGTGGTCGGCAAGGTGTCCACACCCGTCAACCAAGCACGCGCCGGATCCAGGCGATCAGTCTGTCGGCGATGTCCAGGTTCCCGTGATCCTGCATCAGCATGTGGCCGTGGCCCGGCAAGCCCACCTCGTCTAGCTTCAGGAAGGTTCCAGAGCCCCCTGCCCGCGCGATGTCGCTCATCGTTCGCCGACAGGCGTCCTCACGATCGCCCCAGTTCTCCGGGGTGATGTAGCCGCCCCAGACCGAAATCACCGGAACCCGTCGCCAGACGCTCGCCAATTGGGCGGCGTCGGGGCTGCAGTCGCCCTCGATCTGGATGAGCGCCAGGACCCTGTCCGGGCGCGCTTCGACGATCCTCCAGCCCATGCGGCTGGACTGGGAGTGGACGACGAGGATCGCCGGCCCGATCCGGGCGGCCAGCGCGACCATCGCCTCCACGCTGGGCCGATAGGGGTCTCCATCGGCCCAGTCGTTCATGTCAGGGACGATCTGGGCGAAGAACTGATCCTTGCCCTCAATCGGAAACTTCGCTCCGGGATAAAGCTGCCCTGGGCGCGGGCCGATCCGGAAGGTTTCCCAGGTGGACTCCTCGGTCTTGGCGCGGGCCGGGGGCGCGATCGAACGGCCCCCGCTCATGCGCGCATCATTCAGCTTTGCAGGGTTGAAACCGGAGCGGCCTCGGCCCACCTGATCGACGACGTAGACCGGAAAGCCCTGGCGCACGAAATAGGTGGCCCAGCCTTCGCGGCCGTCAGGCGTGGTCTCCCAGGTCTTTCCCGTCAGACAGCAGCCGTGGAGCAGGATGACGGCCGGCGCCGGCCGGCCTTGGATAAGCCTGCGCCGGTCGGGAATCTGATAGCTCACATAGGCTTGGCCCGCGGTCCAGGCGCCGGGCGTGTTCGGCGCCGCGCGGCCGGGCGGACCAGCGATGTCCGCGCTGGGATTTTCGAGGCGAACCGGCGCGCCGGCAACAAAGAAACTGCCCTGCTCGCGTATCACCAACGGCTCTGCGGCGGCGGACGCGGCCGAGCCCATTGCGACGATAAGAGCGGCCGCTGTCGCGACCCAGCTTGATCCGCCCACAATCCCCCCGCCGTTCGCCATTGACTATAGTTCGTACATTCGTACTTTTCGCGCAATAGGGGCGCGCCGAAGAGCGCGGGTCAAGGCCGGAGAGCGCCATGGATCGCCGTCAGATATTGGAACTGTCCGCGGCTCTGCCGCTCGGCGCGGCGTTGGCCGGAGCGGCGGGCCCGGCCCGCGCGGCGGAAGGGCCTAGCGCAGAGGTTCGCGCGGCGATCCAGGACACCCAGAGCCGCTTCGTGTGGGGTCTCGACAATGCTGACATGGCCATGGCGGCCGGGGCGTTCAGCCGCGACGCGACGGTGCGCGACATCGAGGGACGGCTGTGGCGGCCCGCTGACGGCGGCGCGCCGGCATTCCTGCGCTCGGCGATCCGGGCGATCGGGCCCGGCGGTTCGCACTACATCCAGCTGAACAAGCTGGTGGCCAAGGGCTCGGCCTTCGTCGCCACCACTTACTGGTCGCGGCTGAGTTGGACGGCCGGCGCGCCGGCGCCGGCGATGCAGCAGCTGGGGCTGTTCACCGACACCTTCGTGCGCGACGGCCAGCACCTGCGCATCGCCGAGAAGGTCATCACGCGCTGGGACAGCACCACCGTTTCCGTCGCCAAGCTCTGAGGGGGACCGCTATGCCCAAACCCATCCCGCGCGACACCATCGGCCTGGCGGACCGCCTGGCGATCCAGGACTGCCTGCTGTTCTACGGCTACAGCATGGACCGCGGCCACGCCGAGGGGGTCGCCTCCTGCTTCACCGAGGACGGGCTGGTGACCAACGCCGCGGGCGAGCGCTTCACGGGGCGAGACGGCATCTATCGGTTCGCGGCCAACGCTATGAAGAACCCCCTGTTCCGGGGCCGGCAGCATCACATCCGGCCGATGTTCTTCCAGGCCTCCGGCGACGGCTACAGGGTCACGTCCTACTACCAGGCGCTGAGCGCGCCAGTCGGCAAGCCGGTGCAGATGGGCTCCATGGGCGCCTACGTCGACGAAGTGGTGCGCAATGGCGTGAGCTGGAAGATCAAGTCCAAGGTATTGCACCACATCCGCAGCGACAGGCCCGCGCCGCCGCTGGGCGATCAGCCCCTGCTGCGCACGGTCCCGGGCGGCCTCCAGGGTCCCGACACGCCGACCTCCGACGAGCGCGCGGCCATGGAAGCGCTGATGATGACCTACGCCACGGCGCTCGACACCGCCGATGTCGCGGCCATGACCGCCGCTTTCGCGCCCGGCGCGGTGTTCGAAAGCGGCAGCGTCGGCAAGGTGACGGCCCCGGCGGGGATACGGACCTTCCTCGCCGCCGCCTCCGGCCGTCCGGGCTTCGGGGGCCGACAGCACCGGATCTTCCCCATCCTTTACCGCCGCGAGGGCAAGGGCTGGCGGACGTTCTCCTACTGGAAGGTGGAGACCTGGACGGTGGGTTCGCCGGCGACGGTGGTCAACATGGGTTACTACGACGACCTCCTAGAGCGGCGGGAGGGCGAGTGGCGGTTCGCGCAGAAGGCCATTCACCCCTGGAACAGCCAAGTGGCCCCGATGTACGAGGGCTGGGTGCAGACCTGAAGGGATCCACCCGGGCGTCAGGCCTTGCGGTCCGCCGGGATCTTGCGGACGATCCAGACCAGGCCCGCGACCATGAGCAGGCTTGAGACCACGAACACCGACCCCAGGCCGAAAGCCGCGGAGACCATGCCGCCGGCGAGTGGTCCCGCGAAGCCGCCCAGGAAGGTGGCCGAGCTCATCACGCCATAGACCGAAGTGCGGTCAGCGTCGGCGGCGGTGCGCCCGATGAGGGCGTTCAGCGTCGGCAGCACCCCGCCGATAAACATCCCCACCCCGAAGCGCTCGATGACGAACAGCGGAAACTGGCCGACCACCGCTTGCGGCATGGTCAGGGCCGCCGCCCCGATCAGCGAGATCAGCAGCACCTTGCGGTGGCCGATGACGTCGCTGCGCCGCCCGAGGAATGGCGAGGCCGCCAGGTTGCCAAGCCCGGTCACCGAGACCGCGAAGCCGGCCAGGGAGGCCATGTGCAGGTTGCCCGCCAGTAGCTGCTGGGCGGTGAGCACGATCACCGGATCGACACTGCGGATCGCGAGCTGGGCCAGCAGCATGGCCAGGAAGAGGGGGGCCAGCAGCGGCGACCGCGCCACCAGGGCTAGGTCCTGCCAGACGGTCCTGGCCACCTTGTCCTTGTGCGCCGGGCGCTCCTTAGGCACCACCAGCATGACCAGCACGGCGGCCATCGGCGACATGGTCGCGGTCAGCAGGAACGGGGCGCGCGCGCTGTGGAAGGCGTCGGCGATGATCCCGCCGGCGACGGGCCCGATCAGCATGCCGAGAAGCTGGCCGGTGGAGAGCCACCCCAGCGCGTACCCGAGCCGCCGGCTGGGCGCGCGGCCGGCGACCAGGGAAATCCCGGCGGCCGAGAACCCGCTGAGCGAACCCATGGCCAGGCGCAGGACGAGGAGTTGCGGCGCGCTCGTGCAGACCGACATCAGCAGCGCCAGCAACGCGTTGCCGACGGCGGTTGTCGCGATGATCCGCTTCCGCCCCAGGCGGTCGGCGACGTTGGACCATAGTGGCGAGGTCAGGGCGGCCATAAGTGGGGTCACGCCCATCAGCACCCCGGTCCAGGCCCGCACGCCGCCGACCGTCTCCACGCCGAGCTGGGGCAGAACTTGTGGGATCGTCGGCCCGATGATCGTAAACGACCCGGTCATGATCGCCTGCACGAGCGCGACCGCCCAGAGGGTGCGGACCCAGCCCGCCTCGGCCGGCGGCGCGTCCGCGGGAGGGGTCACTGCGCCGCGGGCGCCCGGGCGTTCAGGCGCGTGTCGACGAAGCGGTCGATGCGCGCGCGGATGTCGGCGTCATCGGCGTCCCTGGGCAGGCCGAGGTAGGGGAACCCGGCGGCTTCGCAGACCTCGCTGTAACGCGACGGCGGCGCGCCTTCCGGCTCGATCCCGAAGATCGCGTCCGCTCCCCAGCGCTTGGCCTCATGGACCTCCCAGTGCGGCTCCTTGTCGAACAGGAAGAGCTGGCGGGCGGCCAGGGCGCGGAGGGGATCATCATTCTCGATCGTCCTGGCGTACATCGGCGCGATGCAGGCGTAGCGGTTGGAGACAATCGCCCCGCCGTGCCGCTCGCGCAGGTAGCCATGGTACATCGGGTCGTTGCCGCTGGTGGCCATGTAGACGCGGAACTCTTCCTGGGCGTAGCAGCCCGCGCCCTCGGCCACGAGCGCCTTCACCTCGTCGTAGTAGGCCTTCACCAGGGCCAGGTTCTCGGGCGTCCCGCGCTGCCAGGTGACCTGGTAGAGCGCCATCTGGTCACGCAGGGTGACCGGCAGGGGGCGAGCGGCGGCGACCAGGTCGCGGGCCATCTCCCAATAGTTCATCTGCTCGTTGAGGCGCTCCATCACGGCGCGGAAGTCCGCCAGGCTGAAGGCCTTTCCGGTGATCGCCTCCAGGTGGGCGATCAGCCCCTTCATCTGCTCCAGCCGCAGATCCACGCGGGCCAGGTCGAGCATGCTTTCGCTGCGGTCGCGGTGGAACTCCCACCAGCGCTCGGGCAGCTCGTGGCTGAACTGCGACACCCAGCTGAAATCGAGGGGATAGCACTCGCAGCCGAAGGCCTCGGCCCAGAGTTCGGTGACCCGCAGCTGCGCCTCATCGCGCGTGGTGCCGACGATCAGGGTCGGCTTCGGCAGGCCCCCCCAGGGCGCCCGGCTGGGATCCAGCGCCGTGCCGAACCCATGGGCAAAGCGGTTCGGGACGTAGCCGTGCTCCGCCAGGACGGCGTCGTAGTGGTCACCCTTGCGCTCGGAGAAGGTGACCACCGAGTTCCAATAGTTGATCACCAGCGACGGGATGCCAAAGGTGGTGAACACTTCCTCGAAGTCGTCGGCGTTGCAGATGGCGAAGTGCTCGCCGGCCAGCACGCGGTTGCGGGTGTCGTCCAACCACACCCGCTGGTGGGTGCGCACGGCATCGACGCTGGGCAGGCGGGTCTGGGCGGAAGAGAAGCTCATGCCGTCGCCCCTTCGGCCGGCGCACGGCGCGGAGCGCGCTTTTGGACCGCGGCAAGGAATTCGGCCACGACCGCGGTCAGGGCGCTCGGGTCGCCGCCATCATAGGCCTGTTGCTTGAGATGCAGGCTCGGCGTGCCGTTCGCCTCGATGGCCCGCACCTCGTTGGGCGTCTCCCAGTTCTGCGACCAGTCCTCGTCCATGACATAGAAGATCGCCGCGTCGGCCGCCGCCGCCGCCGCGCGGCGCGCGCAGCCGGCCACCGTCTCCGACAGCGGGAAGGTGATCGAACAGGCGGGCTTGCGGTGGAAGCGGCTGGCGAGCTCCAGGATCGGCGAAGCCGGCCCCTCCACCGGCAGGTCGAACGACCGATTGCCCCAGCAGTGGTCCTCGGCGACCACGGTCGCGCCGGTGGCCTCGATGGCCTGGCAGATACGCGTGTGGTCGATGGGGCTGCCGCCCAGGAAGACCCTCGGGCCTGCCCGCTCCGGCAGGCTGTCGGCGCTGGCCAGGAAGTCCCTGAGGAGCGCGTTGTGGTCGGCCTTGGCCATCAGCATCGAGGCGCCGATGATCTGCAGGGCGTCGACGCCGGAGAGCCTCGGCGGGGTCGCCGCCCTGAGCGCCGCGATCTTGGCCAGCAGCGCCTTGTTCTCGTTGCCGACCGCGATGGCGGCGTGGAGTGCGTCATCGGTGATCGCGGCGCCGGCCCAGACCTCGAGCTTCGCTTTCAGCTTCACCACCTGGTCGCGGTTGTAGGTCTCGGAGATGAAGGACGAGGACCACGCCTTGTCGAGGTAGTGCATCTCGCAGGCCGGCAGCTCCGGATGGGCTTTGCGCGCATCGCGAAGCGAGCGGTAGATCGCCTGGATGGCGTTGCGGTTATGCGGGACGATGAGGAAGTCGAGGTAGCCGTAGGTACCGTCAAGCAGGCGGTTCAGCATAGCGGTCGCAAACCCCGGCCGCGTGGTCACGTCGGGTGGGTAGAGGGTGTCGACGTATTGCCGGACGGCCTGGCCGTCGGCGTCCGGATCGCCGCTGATCCTGAGGGGGAAGAAGCCCGCCGCGGCGATCAGCTCATCGGGGACATTGTCACAGAGGTAGCCCACCACCTTGCCGCCCTTGGCCTTCCACGCCAGCGCGGCCTTGTGCGGGTCCGCATGGTGGCTGCGCAGCACATCGAGGGCGGTCATCGGCGGTTCCATCAATCGGTGTTGATCGTGATCTTGCGGCTGGCGAGGAAGAAGCAGATCGACGAGCCGAGGAAGGCGAAGGAAATGGCCGCGAGCGCCGTGCGCAGTCCCTCGGCCGATGCCGTCGCGCAGGCCGCCGCCGCAGCCGGCCCCGCGCTCGCGATGGACCTGCCGCCGGGGCAGAAGGCCGCGTAGTCGCCGAGATTCGCTGGGAAGACCCGCGCCGCCGTCATGTCGCTGATCCCGCCCACCAGCGACGCGCCGACGGCGGTGCCCACCACAGTAGCGGCCAGGAAAAAGACCGCCACAGCCGTCGAGCGCATGTGCGAGGGCACCATGTTCTGGATGGCCGCGAAGTTGGGGCCGTTCTTCAGTTCGGCGGCGCAGGCGCCCGCCATCAGCAGACCGATCGAGATCACCGCGTGCGTGGCCGTGAACGCCCAGAAGAAGAAGCTGAACGCCAGCGCGGCTCCCATGCAGGGCACCAGGACGTAGGACCGCCCGCGAGGGCCCGCAAAGCGGTCGGCCAGGTAGCCGCCAAGCGCCGTGGCGCCCAGGGATGCGAGGCCCCGGAAGCTCAGGATGCCGCCGGCCTCGGCGATGTTCAGGTGGTAGGCCCGCATCACGAAGGAGGCGGTGAAGATCCCGGTGCCCTGAACGCCGATGCCCTGGAAGGCGCCGGCGAGGAAGACGAACACGAAGGCGCGGTTGCCCAACAGCCACTTCAGGTCCGTCGCGAACGACCGCGCTGGCGGTGAATCCGCCGTGCGCGCCGCGCGCGGCTCTTTCAGGGTGAACCAGACCAGCACGGCCAGCAGCAGGCCCGGCAGGCCGACGACGACGAATGCCGCCCGCCAGCCCCAAGTCAGGGCGACCGCGCCAGCGATCAGCGGGGCGAAGATCGCCGCCAGGGGCGAGGCCGCGGACAGCACCGCCATCGCCTTGCCGCGCTGGCGGACGGAGAAGTTGTCGGCCACCAGGGCGTGGCAGATCGGGTTGCAGCCGCCCTCGCCCATGCCGACGCCCATTCGGCCGAGACCCAACATCACGAAGTTGGTGGCGAGCGCGCAGAACGCCGTCATCGTCGACCAGACCACGATGGCGGCGGAAAGCAGCCGGGGCCGGTTCATCCGCTCGGCGAGCCGGGCCATCGGCAGGCCTGCGATCGAATGCAGCAGCGCGAAGGCCGGGCCGCTCACCAGGCCAAGCTCCCAGTCGCTGAGCAGGAGGTCCTTCTTGATGGCCTCCTGCAGCAACGACATGATCTGGCGATCGAGATAGCTCGACATGGCCACCAGCAGCAGTACGCCGAGCAGGAACATCTGATAGGGACGCCACGCCGCGCCCGGCGCGCCGAAGAGGACGTCCGCGCTCGCCGCCGGCTCTGCTGCCTTGGCCATCTAGATCGCCTTCTCGGATCGCAGCCGTTCGATCTCTTCAGCCGAGTAGCCGAGCATCTGGGCGTAGACCTCCAAGTTGTGCTGGCCGAGCTTGGCGGTCTTCGGATCGAGGCCGGCCGTGGTGCGCGAGAAGACGATCGGCACGCCGGGTCCGTAGATCTCCTGGGTAGCGCCATGATCGGGGTGCTGCAGGGCGACAACCTCGCCGCGCGCCTGGACGCGTTCGTCGCGGATCGCCTGGTCGGGGTTGCGCACCTCGGCCGCGGCAATGCCGGCGGCGTCCAACCGCTCGGTGATCTCGGCGATCGGCAAGGTGGCGGTCCAGGCTGCGACCTGCAGGTCCAGCGAGTGGTAGTTCTCCAGCCTGGCCGTCTGGCTCGCATAGCGGGCGTCGGCTTCCAGGTCCGGGCGCTGCATGACGGTCATCAGCTTGTGGAAATTCAGGTCGCCCGAGCAGCAGATGACCACGTCGCCATCGCTGGCCGGATAGACCCCGAAGGGCGAGAGGCGCGGCACGGTGTTGCCAGTCCGCATCGGCACGCCCAGGTCCTCCAGGACCTTGAAAGGCTCGGCTGCCTGTAGCGCGGTCATTGCCCCCAGCATGGAGACGTCGATGTGCTGGCCCTCGCCGGTCTTCGCATGATGGAACAGCGCCGAGACGATGCCGATCACCGCGAACAGCGGCGTGCCCAGGTCGGCGAAGGGGACCCCGATGCGGACCGGCGGATCCTCTGCCGCGCCGCTGGTCATCATGATGCCGGAGAGCGCCTGGATGATCCCGTCCATGGCCTTGCCGCCGCCGACCGAGCCTTCCTGGCCGAAGCCGCTGATCGAGCAATAGATGATGTCCGGCTTCACGGCCCGGGCCTGGGAGTAGCCGACCCCTAGCCGCTCGGCCGTGCCGCGGGTGTAGTTTTCCACCACCACGTCGGCGTGGGCGGCGAGGTCGGCGAAGATCCGCCGCGCATCCCCGTGCTTCAGGTTGAGGGTGATCGACTGCTTGCCACGGTGACGGATCACGTGGGCGATGGAGACATCGTCCGGCGCCATGCGGCGCAGGCTGGCGCCGCCTTTGCCGAGGAACGGCGCGCTCTCGCGGCCATCGCCCTTCGGCTCTTCCAGCCGGATCACCGTCGCGCCGAGGCCGGCCAGCAGCAGGGTGCCGAACGGCCCCGCGAGCGCCCGCGTCAGGTCTAGGACGACCACGCCTGAAAGGGGGCCCTTAGCGGACTCTGGTTCTGACAACGATGTGCTCCCGGGGCGTTTGCGCGGGTTGAAGCGGCGACCTTCACCACTCTCAGATGCGGCTCGATAGGGGTCAAGGTATATATATACGAATGATATGAACTATAGGCTGAACTGCGGTCAGGGCGAAGTGTCGACCACCTTGCCGTTGGTGTCCAAGGTCAGCGTCTTGCCGTCGGGCCGGATCGGATTGCGGTTGTTCTCGGCGCAAGCGTAGTCGTAGACCCAACTCCCCTTCGGCAGGCGCGTGAAGGTGAAGGTCAGCGGCCAGGGCGCGGTCAGGGCGTCGGGATCGTCCAGCACCATGGCGATCATCAGCCGATCCGGGGCGATCAGCCGCATCCGCGTGCTCACGTGCAGCTTGTCGCTCATCACCACGCCACCCCGGCCGAGGATCACCGAGCCGACGCCCTTCATGCCGATGGAGTCGAACACCAGGGTGTCGCGGTCCCAGTGCCCGACGTTGTTGCCGGTGTAGGTGAGCCACATGTCGTCCGGCTTCGGATGGCCGCGTCCGTCAGTGTAGATCCGCATCACGTTGGGACCGTTCTCGCTGAGGATCCAGGTCTGCTCGGGACGCACCACGAACTCGTAGGCGTCGGGCGTGCCCAGGAGCCGGGGCCAACCGGCCGGCGTGCCGCAGATGCTGATCGGGTCGGGATAGCGCTCCGCGGCGATGCGCTTGAGGTTTTCCTGGAAGATCGCCTCGAACTTGGCGTTGTAGGGCGGGTGGGTCGGCACGGAGTGGGGCGGCAGCTTCGGATCGAAAGCCGTAGCCCCCGGGCTGGCTTCGTAGAACCCGCCGCTGGCGCGGGCCCATGCGCCGCTCCAGTCCGGCATGCTAGCCGCCGCGTGCGCCGTGGAAGGCTTGGCGGCGGCCGCGAAACTCGGGACCCCTGACGCAAGCACCAGGGCCAGCAGAACGGCGGTCCGGGGTTGACGCATGGCTGAGCTTTCTCCGCGGGTCCGATACATCTTGAGGCAATTGTCACGAGATGCATTTAGAGCATAAGTAAAAGCTTGTTTCGCCGCGCGGGCAATCCCGTCCAGCGCACCGCAGACGCCCCAGCGCCGTGGCTCGTAGCGGCCGGCCAAGGACTGACCATGCCAGACCTCACCATGGCCCCGCCTCCAGAAGGCCTCCTGCGGGAGCGTTATGGCGACCACGCGCCGGCCGCCCCGCTGCGGCTCAACGAGACCATCCGCACCCTGCTCGGCCACCGGTCGGTCCGCCGCTACCTCGACGAGCCGCTGGCGCCGGGCACGCTGGAGACCCTGGTCGCCGCCGCCCAGTCGGCCTCCACCTCCTCTAACCTGCAGGTCTGGACCGTGGTGGCGGTGGAGGAGCCCGACCGCAAGGCGCGGCTTGCGGCCCTGGTGGGCGACCAGAAGCACGTGGTCCAGGCGCCGCTCTTCCTGGTGTGGCTGGCCGACCTCGCCCGCGCCGAGCGGCTCTCGGCCCAGGCCGGCGGCGGCCGCGAAGGCATCGACTATGTCGAGAGCTTCCTGGTGGCGGTGGTTGACGCGACGCTGGCCGCCCAGAGCGCGGTGGCGGCGCTGGAGTCGCTGGGCCTGGGCTCGGTCTATATCGGCGGCATTCGCAACCATCCGCAGGCCGTGGCCGCCGAGCTGGGCCTGCCGCCCCGGGTGATGCCGCTCTTCGGCCTTTGCGTCGGCAAGCCCGACCCGGAACGTCCGACGTCGGTGAAGCCCCGCCTTCCGCAGGAGGCAGTGCTGCATCGCGAGACCTATGACCCGGCGCAGGCGGACGAGGCCGTCGCCCGCTACGACGTCACACTCAGCGGCTTCCAGCGCGCGCAAGGGATGGCGGAGGTGGCCTGGTCGAAGATCGTCGCCGATCGCCTCGGGGTGCTGAAGGGACTGAACGGCCGCGAGCGACTGCGCGCCGCCCTGGAGAGCTTAGGTTTCGAGTTGCGCTAGGCATTCAAGGCGGCCGGATTGCCGGCCATCACCGCGCGCCAGGCCGCCTCGTCCGGCAGGTAGCTCGCCAGCAGGGCCAGCGCATCGCGCTCGTCGATCCGCGGGCCCGCGCCCAGGTAGGGCCAGTCGCTGCCCCACACGCAGCGACGCGGCGCCAGGGCGTAGAGAGCCGCGCATGTCTCGGCCATGTCCCGCCAAGGCGGCGGCTCCCGCGAGCGCCGGTGGCCCGACGAGAGCATCAGCCACACGTTCGGCTTGGCCAGCATCCGCGCCAGGCCCTCGCCGACCGGTCCGGGCCCGCTCATGGCCATGTGCTCCAGCAGGATCGGCACGTCCTCGACGGCCTCCAGGACGGCGAAGAGTTCGGGATGGTTGGCCGGCGAGCCCAACACCCGCAGGCGCCAGCCAAGGTCGCGCGCCGCGGCGACGCCTCCCATCAGCGCGTCGCGCGTCGGGGTCAGCTTGGCCTGATCGAAGAACATGAACCGCAGCGCCCCGACGCCGCCGGCCGCCAACCGCGCCATTGCCGCCCGGCCGAGATCCGGATCGGCCATGGCCACGCCCACATAGGCGCCCTCGGCAGCGGCCAGCGCGTGCAGGAGATAGCTGTGGTCCCACCCGTACTCCACCGGCTGGACGAGGCAGCCATGGGCGATCCCCAGCTCCGCGTGCATCGCCATCAGCGCCTCGATGGCAGCCTCGGGATTGGGCGTGCCCGGGCCCGGCCGCCGCAAGGGGTAGGCCTCGAACGACCCGAACACATGGGTATGGCAATCCCAAGCCCCTCGGGGCAGGTCACCATCGGTCAGCGAGAGGTCCATGGACGTGTCTCCGAGCCAGCGCTAGACCGAGATGATTATAAGTCATATACAATTTTCGCAACACACCAGCATGGGAGACCGGGATGGATGGCGTGCGCGAGGCGGCGGCCGTAGGCGCGCCTGCCGCCTGGACCGATCTCGACGCCATTGCCTACCACGCCGGCGCGCTCGCCGGACGGCGCGCCTGCGTCGACCTGCGAACCGGCGAGACCCTCACCTATGGCGAGCTCGACCGGCTGGTGGCGCAGGGCGTCGCCTGGCTGGCCGCCCGGGTGGTCGAGCCTTTCGGCGCCCGGGTGGCGACCATCGCCCGCAACGGCTTGGAAAGCCTGGTTCTGATGTACGCCTGCGAGCGGTCGGGCGCGATCTTCACTCCGCTCAACTGGCGGCTGACGGCGGCCGAGATCGCCGAGCTGGCGGACGACGCCAAGCCGGCGCTGATCCTCTTCGACGCAGAGTTCTCCGACCAGGCTGAAGCCGCCGGCAAGGCCTGGCCGGCCGCGGTCCTGGCCTCCTCCGCCGGCGTCCGCGCCGAGTTCGCCGCCTGCGAACCCGCCGCCGCGAGACCCGGCGCGCCCGGCGCCCCCTGCGTGATCCTCTACACCTCCGGCACCACCGGCCGGCCCAAGGGAGTGATGATCACCCGCGCCGGGATTTTCTGGAACGCCTTCAACTTCACCGCCATCGGCGACGTCAGCCGCCATTCGGTGATGCTTTGCGACACGCCGATGTTCCACACGGTCGGCCTGATGGCGACCTGCCGCTGCATCCTGCAGTGCGGGGGGACCCTGCTGCTCTCCGACCGCTTCACGCCCGGCGGGGCGCTGGCGCGGCTCTCAGACCCAGTGCTCTGCGTCACCCACTTCTTCGGTGTGCCGCAGATCGCCCAGATGCTGCGCGACGATCCCGCCTGGGCCACAGCGGACTTCTCACGCCTCAAGGGCTTGTTCCTTGGCGGAGCACCACTGCCTACGGCGCTCTGCAACGCTCTTCTCGCCGATGGGGTCACGGTCGTGAACGGCTACGGCTCGACCGAGGCCGGCACCGTCGCCCATATGCCCATCGACCCTGACGCGACGCGCGCCAAGCCGGGCTCCGTGGGCCTGCTGGTTCCGGCCATGGAGATCCGCATCGTCGATGCCGACGGCGCCGCCGTTCCGGTGGGCGCGACGGGGGAGGTCTGGCTCAGGGGCCCGGCGATCACGCCAGGCTATTGGAACCAGCCCGAAGCGTCCGCCAAGGCGCTCGAGGACGGCTGGTTCCACACCGGGGACGCCGGCTACCGCGACGAAGAGGGCTACCTCTTCCTCGTCGACCGTTGGAAGGACATGTACATTTCGGGCGGTGAGAACGTCTATCCGGCCGAGGTGGAGAATGCGATCGGCCTTCTGGCCGGTGTGCGTGAAGTGGGCGTGGTGGGCGTCGCCGACGCGCGCTGGGGCGAGGTGGGCGTGGCCTTCGTGGTCGCCCAGCCCGGCGCAGACCTGGCCGCCGCCGACGTGCAGGCGCACTGTCAGCCGCTGATCGCGCGCTACAAGCATCCGGCCCACGTCCGCTTCATCGAGGCCCTGCCGCGCACCGCCTCGGGCAAGCTGCGCAAGGACGAGCTGCGCCGTCTCTTCGCCCAGCCCGAATAGGGGGAATTCCGATGGACTTCGACCGCGTTGAGATCCCCTACGGCGCCTACTGGTCGACGCCGTTCGCCAGGTGGCAGGGCAAGCTGCAACATCTGCACGCCATGCGCTTCGCCGCCCACGTGGCCAAGCGTGAGCTCGCCGCCTGCAACATCGACCCGGCCAGCTTCGACACCGGCGTCGTGGCATGACCAACGCCCAGCAGCAGTCGTTCTACGGCACGCCCTGGCCGCTCCATGAGCTGGGGGCCGAACGCACGCCCGGCCACATGCTGAACCAGGTCTGCGCCACCGGCGCGCGGGTGGTGTTCGCGGCCCCTCGGAGGTGCAGCTGGGCCTCGCCGACCAAGCCCTGCTGCTGGCGGCGGACCGCTGCTCGAACGGAGCGCACATCTGCTATCCCGCCCCGCGCCGCCCCGGCGGCTACGGCCAGTCGGAGGACCATGTCACCTACAACTTGATGCACGACGCCATCGGCGGGCACTCGATGATGGAGACCGCCGAGAACGTGGCCGGCAAGTTCCAGATCACCGCCTCCGAGCAGAACGACGTCACGGTGCGCCGCTACGAGCAGTACCAGGACGCGCTCGCGGACGACCCGGCGTTCCAGAAGCACTACATGACGCTGCCCTTCTCGGTACCGAAGCCGAACCTCACCGGCGAGGAGGCAATCATGGAAGGCGACGAGGGCGTCTTCGCAACGACCGCCGAGGGCCTCGCCAAGCTCAGGCCGGCCCGCGAAGGCGGCACGGCAGCTTCGGCACCCAGACCCATCCGGCGGACGTCAATGTCGGCCTTGTGCTGACCACCCCGGAACGGGCCAACGCGATGTCCAAGACCCCGTCGATCCGGGTGACGCTGCGCAGCTTCGGCCAGGGCCGCGCCTAGCTGGGCTTCATGCCCGAGGCGCCCATCGACGCCAGCCAGGCGGCGCTTTCAAATGCCGGCGTCGGCATCGGCGACCCGGCGGCGATCAAGTCGCACAACCCGTTCGCGGTGAACGACATCGCCTTCGCGCGCGCAACGGGCGCGGACCTGATTAACATGAACAACTATGGCTGCTCGCTGATCTGGGGCCACCCGCAGGGACCGACCGGCCTGCGCGCCATCGTCGAGTTGATCGAGGAACTTGCGTTGCGCGGCGGCGGGCTGGGGCTCTTCCAGGGCTGCGCGGAGGGCGATTCGTCCATGGCCCTGGTGATCGAGGTCGCCGACAGGACAGCCGTTCAGTAGCTGCGGGTCACGAACCAGAAGACGCCGATCCCCATCAGCCCGCTGGCCGCCAGGTCGACGACGATCGGACGCGGCGCGGCCCATTTGACCCGCCGCAGGGCAAGCACCAACAGGCTCACCCCGACCACCAGGGTCAGTTGCCCAACCTCGACACCCAGATTGAAGCCCAGCAGTAGCTCTAGCAGGCGCTCGGGCGGCAGCTGCATCTCCAGCAGGTTGGCTGCGAAGCCGAAGCCATGGATCAGCCCGAACACGAGGGTGATGACCATCCGCAGGCGCCCGGCGTCGGTAAGCCGTCCGGAGACCATCAGATAGCTGCCGCTGAAGAGCCCCGCCCCCAGGATCAGCAGGAAGGGCAGGGTTCCGAGGCCCATAAGCTTCAGGCCCAGCATGGCTGCCAGCAGGCCGGCAAACATCACCGCCACGATGCCGGGCCGGCGCGCGGCCACCGCGATGTTCTCCGCCCCGATTAGCGCGATG